>CAWUWE010000001.1:0-7009 GCA_963926175.1 uncultured Alphaproteobacteria bacterium
GACCCCGCTTGTTGATGATATGCCAGCAGCGTTGATGGTTGCCGATGTGGTTGCAATGCCGTCAATCACGCCCGAGCCGTTCGGCCGTGTTGCGCTCGAAGCGCAGGCAATGGGTCGCCCCGTCGTGGCTTTTGATCATGGTGGAGCAACCGAATCGATCAGGCATTGTGAAACTGGCTGGCTGGCGGTTCCGGTTGATGCTGACAGCCTTGCGGTGGCATTGCAGGCCGCGCTTGATCTAGGCCCACGCAAACGCAAAACGCTTTCCACCACGGCAAGGCAGCATATCGAAGCCAATTTTTCGACCGAGACCATGTGTCGGCAAACGATAAAAATCTATCGGCGGGTGCTGGATCGCGCTGCGGCGAAACGGAACGCAAAATCATAAATTGATGGAGTGGGAATGTTGATTTTTTGCGGCAGTGACGCCGGTGATGCTATGCGCCTGCCTTGATGGCCGGATAGGCGGCGGGCAATTTGGCCATAGATTTGCATGCTGAACCACCAGTGTACTTGAGTTTCAGCAAGGGTGCGGCTATGGTCTGCCAAGTTTGTGGCGAAGCGGCCAACCGGTCGCTGGCCCCATTGATAGTAAGAGGTTTTTTACAATAATGCCAAATATCACGCTTCCAGATGGATCGCAGCGATTATATGACCAGCCGGTAACACCAGCAACAATTGCTGCTGATATCGGGCCAGGTCTTGCCAAGGCTGCGCTGCTTGCCGTTGTAGACGACGCTGAATGGGATTTGACCCGTCCAATCGAAAATGATGCGCGGCTGTCACTGATCACTGCCAAAGACGAACAGGCGCTGGCTTTATTGCGCCATGATTGCGCGCATGTCATGGCCGAAGCGGTGCTGGAATTATTTCCTGAAACACAGGTCACAATTGGTCCGGCAATCGAAAATGGATTCTATTATGATTTCCATCGAGAAACGGCCTTTAGTGAAGATGATCTTGCCACCATTGAAAAGCGGATGCATGAGATTGTTGACCGTGACGAACCAATCATCCGCAATGTCTGGATGCGCGATGAAGCGGTGGCTTTCTATAAGAAGAATAATGAGCCTTTCAAGATAGAACTGGTTGAGGCGATTCCTGCTGATCAGACCGTCACTTTCTATCAGCAGGGTGATTTTATTGATCTTTGTCGTGGCCCACATTTGCCATCAACTGGCAAGCTGGGTCATGCTTTCAAATTGATGAAAGTTGCCGGTGCCTATTGGCGTGGCGACTCAACCCGGCCGATGCTGCAACGGATTTACGGCACGGCATGGGTTACTGAAAAAGATTTGGCAGCCTATCTTCATATGCTGGAGGAGGCCGAGAAACGCGACCATCGCAAATTGGGGCGTCAGCTTGGCCTGTTTCATTTGCAAGAAGAAGCGGCTGGTTCGGTTTTCTGGCACGCCAAGGGGTGGGTGCTGTATCGTGAAATAGAAGCTTATGTTCGCCGCCGTCTTGATGCGGCTGGCTATAGCGAAGTAAAAACTCCGCAGCTTGTTGATCGCAGCCTGTGGGAAGCATCTGGCCATTGGGAAAAATTCGGTGTGAATATGTTCACCGCCCAATCCGAAGATGAGCGCACTTTGGCGCTGAAGCCGATGAATTGTCCCTGCCATGTGCAGATTTTCCGGCAGGGTATTAAATCCTACCGCGACCTGCCATTGCGGATGGCCGAATTTGGATCCTGCCATCGCAATGAGCCATCAGGTGCCTTGCACGGCATCATGCGGGTTCGCGCTTTTACGCAGGATGATGCGCATATCTTTTGTACCGAAGATCAGATTACGGCTGAATCGGTGAAATTCTGTTCGCTGTTACAATCAGTCTATGCCGATTTTGGCTTTCATGAGGTTCGGGTGAAATTTTCTGACCGGCCAGAAGTGCGCGCTGGTGATGATGCCACATGGGATCGTGCCGAAGCGGCGCTGACCGATGCGACAAAGGCGGCAAAGCTGGATACGATTTTAAATCCGGGTGAGGGGGCTTTTTACGGGCCAAAGCTTGAATTTGTGCTTCGGGATGCGATTGGTCGTGATTGGCAATGCGGAACCTTGCAGGTCGATTTTGTGCTGCCTGACCGGTTAGACGCCGAATATGTTGGCGAAGATGGCAATCGGCATCGTCCGGTGATGTTGCATCGTGCGATTCTAGGATCAATGGAACGCTGGATTGGCATTTTGATTGAACAATATGCGGGTCGTATGCCCGCATGGTTGGCACCGGTGCAGATTGTGGTGGCGTCGATTACCGATCAGGCCAATGACTATGCCCGCGAGGTCGCTGCTGCCGCTGCCGATCTTGGCTTGCGTGTTGAAACCGATCTTCGCAATGAAAAGATCAGCTATAAGGTGCGTGAACATAGCGTGATGAAAGTGCCATTTATTTTGGCGGTTGGTGGGCGCGAAGCCGAAGCCGGAACTGTAGCGCTTCGCCGCCTTGGATCAAATGAGCAGCAGGTCATTGATATGGCCGAAGCTTTGGCGACATTGAAAGGCGAGAGTCTTGCCCCGGATATTGTTGTAAAGCCCTAGGCAGACGCTGAAAAAATGCATCTTGGATGGTCGTCTGTTGGATAAATCGAAAAAACTGGTATTAATCCGCTGTTTTTGGTAATAAATAACCCGATCACGCCTTGTTGATATCAGTTTGATCAAATTTGAATGTTTTTGACCGCCACAGGAGAGTTAAATAGCACGTCCACATAGTAATACGCCGCCCGTTTTGGACGGCCCCCGCGTGAATGGCGCCATCCGTGCGCCAAAAGTACGCTGCATTGATCCAGAAGGTGCCCAGCTTGGGGTTCTAGATACATCAGAAGCAATACGTCAGGCCGAAGAATTCGGCCTTGATCTGGTTGAAGTGCAACCCAATGTTGACCCACCAGTGTGCAAAATTCTTGATTACGGAAAATATAAATATGAAGCGCAGAAACGCGCTAATGAAACGCGTAAGAAGCAAAAGATTATCGAGGTCAAAGAAATCAAGCTTCGTCCGAATATTGACGAGCATGATTATCAGGTCAAAATGCGCAGTGTGCAGAAATTCCTGAGTGGCGGCGATAAGGTGAAAGTAACACTTCGTTTCCGTGGCCGTGAAATGGCGCATCAGGATCTTGGTGCCATCGTTTTGACACGGGTTCGCAACGAAACTGACGAATTTGCCAAGGTCGAGGCGCTGCCAAAAATGGAAGGTCGCCAGATGATTATGGTTTTAGCACCAAAATGATGCCACAGCCAGAATATTGCCCGCTGTTGAGAATTTGACGATCAATAGGATCAGGGGCTTGATTCCGCAAGTCTTTGCCTATATAACCCGCTCACTTAGGGTTCAATATCGCGTCCGGGCCTGAAAAATCAGGGCATGCCTGGCCGGTTTATCGCTTTTCCGCCGAAATCTTTGGATTGAACGCGGTACAAGCTTCCTTTTACGAAGAAAGAGGTCAAAATGCCCAAGATGAAGACCAAAAGCGGTGCGAAAAAGAGATTTCGCCTGACCGCAAATGGCAAGGTTCGCGGCTCTGCTGCCTTCCTAAGCCATAACCTACGTCGCCGTTCCCAGAAAATGAAACGTCAAGCTCGTGGCACCATGATCTTGTGTGATGCGGATGCGCGCATCGTTAAACGTTTCCTTCCATACGCTTAACGGAGGCTGGTAAATGGCACGCGTTAAAAGAGGTACCACGACTCACGCCCGGCACGCCAAGGTAATCAAGGCGGCTAAAGGCTATTACGGACGTCGTAAAAACACATTCAGAACCGCTACCCAAGCCGTCGATAAGGCACGTCAATATGCCTATCGTGACCGGCGTGTGCGTAAGCGGGAGTTTCGCGCTTTATGGATCCAGCGGATCAATGCTGCTGCACGCCTATATGGTGTAACCTATTCACAGATGATGGGTGGCCTTATCAAAGCCGGAATTGAAGTCGATCGCAAGATGCTTGCTGATCTGGCGGTGAATGAGCCACGCGCATTTGAGGCCCTGGTAGAGCGGTCAAAAGCGGCAAGCTAGGGATCATCCCAAAATACGAGACGACAGACGAGCCGTTGTGTTGACCGGTGCTAGAAAAAATGATTGGTTTTGACCATGATTGATCTGGCTACTGCGATCACGGCGGCTCGTTTTTTTTCAAGCCCGCTTCTTTTGAATCATATGACGACCGATGGTGAAATATAATGCAAAGCCTTGATGCCGTATCTTCAGAAATCATTGACGCCATTGGTGCCGCAGATAGCCTTGACGCGCTTGAGGCAATCCGCATTGACGCGCTTGGGAAAAAAGGCCGCATTTCATTGATGATGCGAGATCTTGGCGGTATGGATGCTGAAGCGCGCAAACAGGCAGGCCAGGCGCTGAATAAGGTCAAGGGCGAGATCGCCGCGGCAATTGAGACCAAACAGACGCTGCTGACATCAAGGGTGCTGAATGCAAGATTATCTGCCGAACGGTTGGATGTAAGCTTGCCAAGCCGGCCCGAAATTGATGCACGGCTTCACCCATTGTCACGCACCATTGAAGAAGTGATCGCTATTTTTGCCGAAATGGGATTTCAGGTTGCCGAAGGCCCAGATATCGAATCCGACTATTATAATTTTACCGCGCTGAATATTCCGCCTGAACACCCCGCCCGTCAGGAGCATGACACATTCTACCTGCCAGCCGATGCCAATGGCAAACGCAAGGTGCTTCGCACGCACACCTCGCCGGTGCAAATTCGGACAATGGAGGCCAATGAGCCGCCGATCCGCATCATTGTTCCCGGGCGCACCTATCGGTCTGACCATGACGCCACACATTCACCGATGTTTCATCAATGTGAAGGGCTGGTCATTGGAGACGGCATTCATATGGGGCATCTTAAAGGGTGCCTGATTGATTTCTGTCGTGCCTTTTTTGGCGTTGATGATTTGCCGGTGCGGTTTCGGCCAAGCTATTTTCCGTTTACCGAGCCATCAGCCGAGGTCGACATTGGCTGTACCCGCGATAATGGTGCGCTGAAAATTGGCGCTGGTGATGATTGGCTGGAAATCCTCGGGTCGGGCATGGTCAATCCACGCGTTCTCGAAAATTGCGGTTATGATCCCGAAAAATATCAAGGATTTGCCTTTGGTATGGGCATCGAGCGAATTGCGATGCTGAAATATGGCATCCCTGATCTTCGTACATTTTACGATAGCGACTTGCGCTGGATGCGCCATTACGGCTTTTTGCCATTTGATGCGCCGTCAATTCATGCCGGTCTTGCTGGGGGGGCTGTTTGATGAAATTCACCCGCGACTGGCTTTTTAGCCATCTTGAAACTGATCGGCCGCTGGCTGATATCTTGGACATTCTGCCCATGCTTGGGCTTGAGGTTGAATCAGTTGTCGATCGTGCGGCTGCCTTGGCACCATTTGTGATTGCCGAAGTGATTTCGGCAGAACAGCATCCCAATGCTGATAAATTGCGCGTCTGTATGGTCAATATTGGTACTGGCGATCCTGTTCAGGTGGTATGTGGCGCGCCAAATGCACGCGCTGGCATAAAAGGTGTTTTTGCGCCGGTTGGTGCCTATGTTCCGGGGATTGATCTGACGCTGAAAACCGGTGAGATTCGTGGCGAGCTGTCAAATGGCATGCTATGTTCAGAACGCGAAATGCAGCTATCTGATGAACATGACGGCATTATTGATCTGGCGGCAGATGCGCCTATTGGCGCGTCATTTGCAGCCTATGCGGGGCTTGATGACCCGATTATCGAAATTGCAATTACGCCCAATCGGGCCGATTGTCTTGGCGTTCGCGGTGTTGCGCGTGATCTGGCTGCGGCGGGTTATGGCCATTTAAAACCAATTGATACAATCCCGCTTGAGGGCAGTTTTAACAGCCCTATATCGTGGGATCTGAATCTGGCGCCGGATGAGGCCCATCTATGCCCGTTGGTATCAGGCCGCGCCTTTACCGGATTGAAAAATGGCAGCAGCCCGGCATGGATGGCAAACCGCCTAACAGCCATTGGCCAACGACCAATCAGCGCCTTGGTTGATATCACCAATTATGTGATGGTCGATCTTGGCCGCCCGCTTCATGCCTATGACATTGATAAAATCGACGGTGGTAAATTGATCATTGGTCGGGCAAAAGCCGGCCAAACCATGACGGCACTTAATGAAAAAACCTATGATCTTGACGAAGATATGCTGGTGATTGGCGATGCGAATGGCCCCGTTGATCTTGCCGGTATCATGGGTGGTGAGCGGTCTGGCGTGAGTGATGCCACCGATAAGATGTTTCTGGAAATTGCGATTTTTGATCAGATTGCCGTTGCCACGGCGGGCCGCAAGCTAAATATCCATTCGGATGCCCGCTTTCGCTTTGAGCGCGGCCTTGATGTGACCTCTCCTGAATGGGCGTCGGGCTATGTGGCACGATTGGTGATGGATATTTGCGGAGGACAGGCAAGCCATATGGTGGTCGCTGGTGACGGTGCCGACTGGAAGCGCGAAATTTTTCTGGCAAGCGACAAGTTTGAACGGCTGACCGGCATGATTGTGTCAAAGGCGCGCCAGATTGAAATTCTGGAAAACCTTGGCTTTACGGTTCGCGAAGATGCGGCTGGCTTGCAGGTGAGCCCGCCACCATGGCGCGGTGATATTGACGGCGCTGCCGATCTTGTTGAAGAGATCAGCCGGATTTATGGATTTGATCATTTGCCGATGGTGCATTTGCCGCGTGAACATGTTGTTGCCCAGCCAGCGGTGAATATGGCACAGGCGCGTCCATTGCGGCTGCGCCGTGCGATGGCCGAACGTGGTTTGACCGAAGCGGTAACATTCTCTTTCCTTGCTCAAAAAGAAGCGGTGATGTTTGGTGGCGGTGATGTCAGTCTGTGCTTGGTCAATCCGATTAGTGCTGATCTGTCAATCATGCGTCCATCGGCCTTGCCAAATCTTTTGTTGGCTGCTGCCCGCAATCAAGACCGTGGCGAAGCTGATATTGCGATGTTCGAGGTTGGGCCGGTCTT
>CAWUWE010000002.1:0-11901 GCA_963926175.1 uncultured Alphaproteobacteria bacterium
GCCAGCGGTCGACGCCTTCGCCGAAATCACCATGACAACCAGCACAACGTTCGGCATAAACTTCTTCGCCATCGGCCGCAGTGCCGCTGCCGATTGGCGCGCCTTTTCCATCAGGACGAACGTCAATATCCCAACCGGCAACCTGTTCGGCTGTTGCTAATGTACCGAGACCAAATGGCCGTTCAGCCGCAATTGCCGTACCGGATAACACCATCGCAAATCCTGCAAAAACACCAGTAACAACAGTGACCTTTGCAAAATTCCACATCTTAACCAAGTCGTACATTTTCGACCTCCCCGTTTGACTTTACCAACCAGGTTGCAATTGAATTATTGTGATAGATCGAATTGACGCCGCGTTCTTTTTGCAATGCCTGAATGGTTGGCTGGACATAGCCAGTTTCATCCATGGCGCGTGACTGGACTTTCATTTCTTCGCCATTCCATTCAAACGGCATGGTAAAGCGGGTTAGGCTTTTGCTTAGAATCGGACCATGCAATTCGGCCGTTTTCCAATTCGCCCCACCATCAAGCGACACATCAACACGGGTGATTTTGCCACGACCCGACCACGCCAGACCCTTTAGCAGATTTTGGCCCTTTGCCATCATCGGCTTTTCCGGACAAGGGGAAGTAACGACCGATTTGGCATCCATCACCCATGTAAACATGCGCGCTTTGCCGCTTTCCATAAGGTCGGTATATTTCGAGGTTTCTTCGCGTGCCATATAAGGGGCGTCACCAAATTCTAACCGGCGAATCCATTTCACCCACATATTGCCTTCCCAGCCCGGCACAACCAATCGCGCCGGATAACCTTGTTCAGGCCGCAAGGCCTCGCCATTCATTGAATAGGCGATCATGCAATCATCAAGAATTTTTTCGATTGGAACTGACCGGTTCATACCAGCCGAATCACCACCCTCGGCAAGAACCCATTTGGCCGATGGTTTTACCCCAACTTCACGACAAATATCGGACAAGCGAACGCCGCTATATTGGACATTATGCACCATGCCAAACGTATATTGGCATCCATTCAACTGTGCACCGCGCCATTCCATGCCACCATTGGCTGCACATTCCAGAAAATGGAACCGGTTTACCTGTGGAAATCGTTTTAAATCATCGATAGTGAAGATCAATTCACGATCAACAAGACCATTGATCATCAGGCGATAATCGGCAGGCACCACCTCGGGAACACCGCCATGATGGCGCTCGAAACACAGGCCATTTGGCGTGACAATCCCGTCAAGATCCTGCAATGGTGTAAAATTAATTGATGATTCGGTGCTGGCAGTCAGCCATTCAACATTGCGACGAATCACATGCGATTCATGTTCAGACGGCATGCCATAGGGATTAACGTCAACACCAGCGCCAAGATAGGGTGTCCATTCAGGCACATTTGGTGGCAAATTTGCAGGGTTTGATTCTGCTGCTGAGGCAAATGGAATTGCGGTAACGCTGCCAAGTGCAGCAGCAGTCCCGCCAAGAACTTGGCGGCGCGATAAAGTGTTCTTAGTTTTTTCCTGATCCATTGTCACTTCCTTAATCAAGCCGAAGCATTTTGACATCAAACACCGGAGTTTTCGAGCAAAACTAGGTGGCAGGGCGGGCCGCCTTCATTTCTTCACGTATTCGTTGGTAATTATCGTTGAAATATTTTTGAAAACGAGTTTCTGTTTTATATGCTCCAGTTTTGACCCATTCTAGCATCCCCATGAAAGTTCCTTTCATGAAAGCTCCAGGCATCACTGCAGCGGCCGCTTCTGTTAACTTACCGACATCTTTTTTCTCGGTTATAAAGTAAATTGAAGGGGTAAAAACAACACCCCAGCGAGCTGCCATCTCATTTTCAGGTAACACAGTCCCGTCAAGATCTGTCACATCACGAGACCCAAAAATATCCATTTGAACAACTAAAAAGTTTTCACGCACATATTTATTGATTGCTGGTTCACTCAATATTTCAGTGGCAACTTTTTCACAATAAATGCAGCCTTTTTGGTCAAATTTGACCATCAAAACTTTACCATTTGCAAGAGCTTCATCAATATCATCGGCAAGTTCAAAAAATGACTGGTGGTACCAGTTATAATGATAGAGACCATCATCGCCTAATGTTGGCCTTTCATCACCAGCGAGACTTGGACCAGTAAATCCAAGAACGATAGAAAAACATAAAACAAGAAAACGTATTGTCACAGACATCATCCTACCCCTTGAAAAAAGGAAACATTGCGCAGTAGCCAAAAACCTACTTGAGACAATGTTCCAGTCATTACGGCCAGTCCGGTAACCACCAAGAACCCACCAAGTATCCATTTAACATATCGCATTTGTGCCGAGAAAAGCCTAAATTTCTCCATAAACAAATCAGCAAAAACAGCTACTAGAATAAAAGGGAGCCCAATCCCAAGGCCGTAGGCAAACAATAAGCCTGCACCATCACTTTCACCACCAGAGCCTGCTGAGAGCATCAATATCGTTGCCAGAACTGGTCCAACGCATGGCGTCCAGCCAAAACCAAAGGCCAGGCCAACGACATAAGCGCCAACCGTGCCAAAACGTTTAGGCGATGGCATGAACCGCACATCGCGGTTTAGAACTCCAATGCTAAAAGCGCCAAGAAAATGCAGCCCCAGAACAGTGATGATGCCACCGCCAATCATTTGGAAAAAATTCATGTGCCGAGCCACAAAGCTGCCAGCCATACTGGATGATGCGCCAAGCGCAACAAAAACAGTCAAAAACCCAGCAACAAAAAGAATCGAGGCCACAACAAGCTGAAGTCGCGAAGCGATTGATTTCGCCCGACCAGACGCATCACTGGGGCGATTACCAAGCCCGCTCAGAAACCCAATATAGCCTGGCACAAGCGGCAAAACGCAAGGCGACAGAAAGCTGAGCAATCCCGCCAATAATGCTGCACCAAAACTAACTGTCACTGAAACGCTCCCGTCTTCATCATCAGTATAAGTCGTAAAATATATATAAAATATACTCTATATGTAAATTATCATATATGGGTTTTTGATTATTTCAAATGAAATACCCCATACTGCACGGCAGTATGGGGTAAAATTATTCGGCACTTTTTAAAAAAAGCGCTACTCGTTTTAGTTCCGGTAGGCTGGAGTCTCCACCTTAAGGCCATTACCCCGCCAAGCCGTGTAAAGCTCAAGCGCCACATAATCTTCGTGACCATAAGGGAGAGGTTTCGCACGAATATTTTTCATGCAGCCTCTAAACCGGCGATGGGTTGACCCAACGCCGTTCCATTTCAGGCGGTAAGTCGGAAAGCCATTAATATTGCCCTGAGACAACATATCGGCACGGATATAATTGCCATAATTATCTTCGTGGCAATGTGCACATGACATATCTAGCTGACCAACACGTTGATAATAAAGCTTTTTACCGCGCTCAAATGCTGCAGCAGCCAGCCCATCAACCACCACATTCACGCGTGATCCGCGTGATTGCATCCGGATATAGGCAGTGATGCCAAGCATGTCGCGTGATTCCCACTTATAAGGCTTTGCGCCCATTGCGGTTTCACGACACATATTGATGACCTGCTCAAGTGAAATCACCTTGCCGGCAGCATTGTGATAGCGTGGATAAACCGATCCCACCACATTTAGCGGCACTTCAGCGCAGCCTTCAAAAACCTGCGACAGTGATTTGCCAGCGCTACCGTCAACCGTATCCCACAGCTCTTCGCCATGATCGGCAACAAGCATCGCCGGATTTGCAAAATCATCGTCCTGCACATCACGGATCATTGCCTTACGAAAATCATAACCAGACACGATTTCACCAAGCGGGTGATCTTTATCAGTTGGCTTGATCACTTCAGCCGTACCGTCATGATATGGGGTTTTCGCAAAAGCGGCTCCGGCTGCCAAGCTGAGCGCCATTGTTATCATTACTGCTAGTCGCATTATAAAATCCTCCCTATTGACCTGCGACCCGAATCCGAAGATTAGGCTACGGTCATCTTTTTGCTGGCAGTATATTCTGCGCCGCCATCCTCAACCCATGTAAAGGTGAATGCCCCTGATTTTCTAGCCTTAAAAGGAAAGGCTATATAAGGGTTGGCAGATACAGCAGGCTCGAAGTTAGCCGTGAATACATCTTGGCCTTCGAAGCTTGCAACGAATTTATTGATGATCTTGCGCGGAATTTTATTTCCCTTTTTATCCTTGGCACGACCGGTATGCATAGGATGCGAAATCAAAGCCTTGATTTCAACAATTTCACCAGCAGCGGCTGACTTTGGAACTTTTACGCGAGGTTTAATTTTTGCCATTATTTTGTTCTCCGTTCGCTATCTGATCAACCGCCACAACCACCAATGGTGACCTTGACAGTGGCTTGTGCCTGCTTGAAGCTGCCATCGTTCATTTCAGCAAGAACAACGATGTTCTGAGTTTTTGCCAAACGCATCCGTGTCGATGCACTACAAGCGCCCATTGCTGGCGTGAAGGTGAACGAAGCCACTTCAGGCGTTGGGTTGCCATCGGCCATGACATGAACCGCTTTGACATAATTATCGGCTGTCATCGGGCTGTCGATTGAGAATGCAACCTTGACCGCATTTCCGTTTTCGGCGATTTCGGGCAGATCAAGTTCGATTGCGCCTTCGCCAACAGATTTACCGCCGGTCAAGCCTTTGATTTTAGCAGCGACAGCTGCACCATCCGCATAGGCAGGAACGCCAACAAGAACAGCCGCACCGGTTGCACCAAGCATAGCGAGTGCATGCCTGCGCGAAATTGTTGAGAATTGTGTTGTCTGTTTCATCTTGGTCAATACTCCGTACTACTGATCAGTTTTTAAAGTTTGGAGGTATGCAACAACATCCTCGACGTCTTGTGCAGAAATAATGGACTTACCCACAAATTTCTTCAGTGGCCGCTCAAACCCAAAAGTGCGGTAATATGATGGCATCATTGTATCCTCATTTGTTACCTTAGAGTTTACCAGCTGTAACCTCAGCTCACTTTCGCTGAGACGATTTCCAACACCGTAAAGCGATGGAGCAGTTTCACCATGAAATTGCTGCTCAGGAATTGGCATGGCGTGGCAAGCTAAGCAATTGCCTGCCTTGCGGCCTATTGCAATCTTTTTCCCTTTGGCCGGATCTCCCGCAACCCCTGTTAATGATTTTGGTATAGAGTTACCATCAACAATTTCATATGGAACCAACCCTGGATCTCGAACCACCACTGAGGCTGAGTGCGCAGCGGTAACGCCAAGCGCAACAACGCCGACAATGGAATAGAAAAAAGTTCTCATCGTTTCCCCACCTTTTAAGTTTGACTCGATGCATTTAACACATGCATTTTTTTATCTATGAAATAGCAAAGCATAAAAAAATCCGTTTGTAAAACCGGTTCAAGCTTCAAAACTAACTTTTCTCTAAAATAGCGTTAATTGATAAAACTTTTCTAACACAGCGTTAATTGATAAAACCCGAAGCCAACAGCACGCAAACGCATCACGTCAGAATTTTTTATATTTTCATCTAGTTATAAAATCATCATTGCGCGGTAAATTCGAAAATCTGCCACCAAAATAACTCGGCGCCCGGATAGCCTACGATCCGGCCAACCTCCACCCCATCACGCATAACAATAAAGGTAGGTGTCATCGTTGCTGGCGTCAGATGCGCCAAATCATCCGGCATTGCCTGGTAAAAATCATGCCGGCGAAGTGGATAGATCAGCGCTTCTTCGGTGCGGTCATAACCCTTGCCAACATCATCTTCAAAGGCTTCACACCAAGGGCAATGGCTAGAGGTGATCATAACAAGCTGGCCAGGGCTGTCAGCTGCTCTTGCTGGCCCTATACCAACACCGCCAATAGATACCATCAGCAACAAAAACAAAGATGAAAACACCGTGATTCGGCGGGTCATAAAAATCTTTATGGCGCCAAGCCGCAAAACGGCGCCAGTCACTCTAGCCCTTTTCATGCCGTTGCCACTGATCAAATGAGGGCTTAAAAACTTTTGAAAACCTGCCAGCCTCACCAGCCAAAGCAACCTGTGGCACATCAGCCACCGCCTGTAATGGCGCGGTGGCACCATTCAGCTCAGCGGCTAAAATCTCACTTTTGATACAATTCAGCACTTTTTGCACATGCGGGTCGCTAATCTCATAGAAAACCTGCCGCGATTGCTTGCGCGCGCTGACAACATTCTGTTTGCGTAGCAAGGCCAGATGCTGCGAAATGCTATGTTGTGGCTGGCAAAGCGTGTCGCATAGCTGGCTTACCGATTGTTCGGCCGTGCTAAGTTCAAAACAAATTGACAGGCGCAATGGATGAGACAACGCCTGAAAGACGTCAGAGGCGCGATTTATCAAAAGATCAAAACTGGATTTACTCTTTTCGTGCGCGCTCATTGATCACTCATTTTACTTGTCGAAATATGGGCTTGCCCCGGCAATTGCCAATCATATTTCGATAGGGTTTCAAGCACGGACTCAAATAGCCTGCCTGTATTTATCTAATCATATAGTTTGTTTTCTATGTATGCAAGCTGCGCGCCTGTTATGATTGATCGATAGGGAGCATCACCCGCTGAAGCCAGCCCTTGGTGCCGCCCGAAACCGAATCCGCAGCCGAATGCATGAAATCATCTCCCGGACCCCAATTCGCCGGAGCAACTTTCGCTGTCTGATAAGTATCGATCAGGGCGCGCTGAACACGAAGCAATTCATCAATCGACCGGCCGATATGCATTGGATAATGGATCAACGCCTGCACTTTTTGCGCCGGATCAATGAACAGACACGCGCGAACCGTTGATGTTGTGTCGCTATAGGCGTCGATCATGCCATAGGCGCGCGCAATATCCATAGACACATCTTCGATCACCGGAAAATTGACCGATAGGTTAAATTTCGTCTCGATCCATTCAATCCAGCCCATATGGCTATAAACACTGTCAACCGACAGCCCCAAAAGCTGGACATCCATTTCGGCAAATTTATCTTGTTCTTGCGCCAATGCAACAAATTCAGACGTACAAACTGGGGTAAAATCTGCTGGATGACAGAATAGCAAAATCCAACGTCCGGCAAAGGCCGACAAACGCACCTCACCCATCGTTGAACGCGCCGCAAAATCAACAACGGGCGATCCAACCAATGATCGATAGGCAATATCTTGGCTGTTTGCGTGGTCATCAGGTTGTAGCATATCTTCGCCCTTTATTTGTGGTAACAATCATCGATCAGACCAATGGTTAACCAGATCAATACTTGACTTGACCAATGATTGACCCGGTCACTTCTTAACAAAACCATTATTTACGACGCCAATGATTTTAGCGCCAAATTGGTAATAGGCTTAATTTAATATGCCATCCCCCATGCTTGCCATGTTGAGCCATAAAATCAAGCATCAGACAATCACCACCTGAGAAATAATCTAAAAATCATATGTTTATATGATACGATTTTTACAATAATCCATCATTCAATGGCAAAATATTTATAAATTTCTGCGGCTGTCGATGATTTTTGATTGATCTTGGCCGGTTCGGCAGTAAAGATTAAAATACCGTTCTGGCATATTCGTTCAGATGGCCAATCATGGCCATAATTGGTGGCCAATCCAGATGACACATAATTTTCCGCGCCACAGCAAGATTAGCACGCCCGTCGCCATTGCCGGCACTGGTTGCTATATTACCGATTCAACGGGGAAACAATATTTTGACGGTTCGGGCGGTGCGGCGGTGTCCTGTCTTGGTCATGGTGACGCTGATATCGCGGCTGCAATGAAATATCAGATTGATAAATTATCTTTTGCCCATACCAGCTTTTTCACCTCGCCACCTGCCGAAGCATTAGCCGATCTTTTGATTGCCAATGCACCATCTGGCATTAACCGTGTTTATTTTGTATCGGGTGGATCAGAAGCGATTGAAGCATCGCTGAAACTGGCGCGGCAATATTTTGTTGAAACCGATTCGCCGCAAAGAACCCATATCATCGCTCGCAAGCAAAGCTATCACGGCAATACGCTTGGCGCGCTTGCCGCTGGTGGCAATGCATGGCGACGCGAACAATTTGCCCCACTTTTATTCACTGCCAGCCATATCGAGCCTTGTTATCGCTATCGCGGAAAGGCCGATGATGAAAGTAATCATGCCTATGGGCAACGCATGGCCAATGCGCTTGAGACCGAAATCCTGCGGCTTGGCGCAGATAACGTCATGGCGTTTCTCGCCGAGCCAGTGGTTGGTGCAACGCTTGGCGCGGTTGCTGCCGAAGCGGGATATTTCACCCGCATTCGGGAAATTTGCGATCGCTATGGCGTGCTGCTGATTCTTGATGAGGTGATGTGCGGTATGGGTCGAACTGGATCTTTGTTTGCCTGTGACCATGATCAAGTTCGGCCTGATATTATCGCCATCGCCAAAGGGCTTGGCGCCGGATATCAGCCGGTTGGCGCCATGTTATGCAGCAAGGACATCTATGATGCGATTGCCGCCGGAAGCGGCTTTTTTCAGCATGGACATACCTATCTTGCCCATCCTGTTGCCTGTGCTGCCGCCCATGCTGTTCTCAGCAAAATCATCAAAACTGGCCTGCCAAGCCGTGCCGCCATGATGGGCGACAGGCTTATACAGGCATTGCAATTAGCCTTTGGCCAGCACCCTTTTATCGGTGATATTCGCGGGCGGGGGCTTTTCATCGGTATGGAATTTGTTGCCGACCGAACCCAGAAAAAGCCCTTTGATCCGGCATATGGCCTGCACCGCAAAATCAAGGCTGCGGCATTTGAAGCTGGATTATTATGCTATCCGATGGGTGGCACGATTGATGGCAAAAATGGCGATCATCTGCTTTTAGCACCGCCCTTTATTCTGGAAGATTCCCATATTGGCGAGATTACTGACAAATTGGCCATTGCCTTTGACGCAGCCATGCCTCTCGCCTAATCACCCCCCTTGCCAAAGCCTGATCCGCCAGAAAAAACGCAATCAATAACGCGATCTTTTAGTGGTTTTTTAGCCCAGTGATCCAAGCAAGCATATGATCAACCGCTCTTGCTGTCTGGTTTGGCGACACAATATCCCCAGCGATAATATGTGAAAATTTATCATCATCCACGGTCAGGCTGGCAATGACGGTTTTAGATTCCCCACCCCATGATAGGGCAAATGCGGCTGTTTTTTCAGGCGCAACAACCTGATCTTGGCGACTGTAATAAAACAAGGCCGGTATATCGACATCGTCATATGATTCCCGATCAACCGCTGCAACAATCGCGGCCATCGGCATTAACGCCGTTGTCGGATAAGTCATCATCCAATAACGGGCATGAAGATCATTTCGCGGATTACCCTTTTGTTCTGTGCCGATCACCAGCGGCACCCATTGCCGCGCAAATGGCCAGGTCAGCAAATTGGCAGCGCGGCTGTTAATGGCAAAATTTGGAGAAACGAAAATGATCCCGCCAATATTTTCCATAGCCGCTTTATCAAGCGCTGCCGCCGCCGCCAAAGTGCCGCCAGTTGATGTTGCCACGATTATGACCGTCTCGCCAATCTGCTTGCCAATTTTAATGGCTTCGCCAACATCATCCATCCAGCGCCCGACAGTGGCATCTGCCATTGCCGAAGGCTGGCGGCCATGGCCGGTAAAACGAGTAAAATAGAGATTGGCGCCCAAAGCGGCGGCCACCCAATCCGGCACTGGCCGGATTTCTTTTGAACTGGCGGTAAAGCCATGAAGATAAATAATCGATAGCGGCGTTTTTACATTGGCCTCACCAGCCCAGATGACCTGTTTTTCAACCCCGTCAATAATGTCATCAAATTGCCCTTCGCGCATGGCAAGATAGGCGTCAATATCATCACCAATCACGATTTTGTCATGGCCGATGCTAAGCCGAACCGGCTCACGCTGACCAAAAACAAAAACCAAAATCAAAAAACTGACAAAACAGGCAAAGCAAATTTTCAGGGCTTTTTTAGTCAACTGCCATTCCTCATTGTTAAAAGATTTACCATGGCGGGGCAATGCGTTCCGCCAGCCATGAGTTTAATGAGAAAGGCCAACAGATCAAATCGCTTCAGTGCGATAGTGCCAGTCATTTTTAACAGTTATATTTTACACGTCAGATCATTTCGGCCTTTGCCGAACCAGCCAGCGAATGCTAAAAGGCAATCATGGAACAGAAGATCAATTATCTTGAAGAAAAAATGGCGATTATGCAGCATGAATTAGCGCAGATGAGCCATGAGGTCTATGCGCAGCAAAAGGAGGTTGCACAATTAATGCTCGAAATTGAAAAGCTGAAATCGCGACTTGAAAATGTGCAGCCCGATAGTGGTATTCTGTCGCCAAATGACGATGTGCCGCCGCCGCATTATTGATCATCCGCTATCACCTCTGATAAATGCCCAATTCTGGCAAACGCTCAATTCTGGCAAATATCACATCATATCGGCTAGTCGTTCAAACGGTTTAGAAACGCCTTGGCAGCCAGACTGAAACCATCAAGATCGCTTTTGCTGGCAAGATCATGTGCCATTTTCTTGCCAAGCTCGACACCCCATTGATCAAAGCTGTTCACATCCCAGACAAAGCCCGAAACAATGGTGATATGTTCATAAAGTGCCAATAGCCTGCCAAGTGCATAAGGCGTCGTTGCTTCCCAGCTAACCATCAAGGATGGCCGGTTCCCCGGAGAATGGCGGTGCGGCGCATCGGCTTGTTCAACGCCAACAGCCAATGCTTCAGCCTGCGCCACCGCATTGATTGCCAGCGTTCGGTGGCTTGCCCGCCAAGCGGCATCATCCAACAGATTGACCGGTTTGCGCGCAATCAGAATATCAATCGGAATAATATCAACTGACTGGTGAAGCCATTGGAAAAAACTATGCTGGCCATTCACGCCCACCTCGCCCCAAATCAGCGGGCCAGCAGGCTGGTCAAGCGGCTTGCCATGCCGCGTTACCGATTTTCCATTGCTTTCCATTTCCAGCTGCTGCGCCCAGGCTGGCAATCTGGCCAGACGCTGATCATAGGGCATGATCCCATAGGCCATACGGCCAAGATAGCTTCGATGCCAAACACGAAGCAGCCCCATTATCACCGGAATATTGCTGGCAAAGGGCGCTGTTTCGAAATGCTTATCCATCGCATGCGCGCCATCTAAAAGCTGGTCAAACGCCGTGCTGCCAACGGCAATCATCACCGATAGGCCAACCGCCGACCACAGCGAATAGCGCCCGCCAACAGCTTCATCAAAATCGAAAATACGCGCCGGATCAATGCCCCAATCAACAGCCCGCTTTTGATAGGCTGTCACCGCCACCATCGCCGCATCAGGCGCGACCCCGTTTTGCTCTAGCCAGCCTTTTGCCAAACCCGCATTCGCAAGTGTTTCGTTTGTGGTGAATGTTTTTGAAGTCATGATAAAAAGCGTCGAACGCGGATCGCATTGCGCCAAAATGTCATACAACGCATGCGGGTCAACATTGCCAACATAATGCACCGGCGGCCCATCATGGAACCCGGCAAGACCTGCTGTTACCATTGCCGGGCCAAGATCAGACCCGCCAATGCCAAGATTGACGATTGATTTGATATTCTGATTGGCGCGGACATTATCGGCAAAATGGGTCAGTTTCTGATAGGTCTTGCTTTGCCGGTAATCTGGCGTGCGAAGACGGCAATGCGAAACCGGCAGATCTTCGCTTAGATTAATTGCTTTGCCAGCAAACATTGCCCTGATAAAATCAGCTAGTGATTTCGTCTTGGCAAGCGTCAAAAGCCGTTGCAAAATATCTTGGGTCAGGGGCTGGCGCGTACAATCAATGGTTAAATCTTCAAAATGAAAACATAAATCATCACGACCATCCTG
>CAWUWE010000003.1:0-9636 GCA_963926175.1 uncultured Alphaproteobacteria bacterium
GGCTGAAACCCAATCATCGCGCTGCTCGCAATGCGGAGTGCCGTTCTGTCAGGTGAATTGTCCGCTTCATAACAATATTCCCGATTGGTTGATGCTGACTGCCGAAGGCCGGATGCAAGAGGCCTATGAGCTGTCATCACAGACCAATAATTTTCCAGAAATCTGTGGCCGTATTTGCCCGCAAGACCGGCTTTGCGAAGGCAGCTGCGTGATCGAAAAAGGGTTTGAGTCGGTCACGATTGGTGCGGTTGAAAAACATATCACCGAAACCGCCTTTGCCGAGGGGTGGGTTAAGCCAGCCGCGCCACGTGTTGAGCGGGCGGAATCGATTGGCATCATTGGCGCAGGGCCAGCCGGATTAGCCGCTGCCGAGATGCTTCGCCATCGCGGCTATCAGGTGCATGTCTATGACCGCTATGACCGGATCGGCGGCTTGTTGATGTATGGCATTCCTGGGTTCAAGCTGGAAAAATCAATTGTCGAGCGTCGTGGCCAATTGCTGATTGATGGCGGTGTTCATTTCCATCTTGGCGTTGATATCGGCGGCGAGACCAGCTTTGCTCATATTCGGGCCAAGCATGATGCAATTCTGGTGGCGACGGGTGTCTACAAGGCACGCGACATCGCCGCCCCTGGAAGCGGGCTTGATGGCATCGTTCCGGCGCTTGAATATCTAACCGTATCAAACCGCAAAAGCCTTGGTGATGACGTTGCGGCATTTGATTCGGGAGCGCTGAATGCCGAGGGCAAAGATGTTGTTGTGATTGGTGGCGGCGACACCGCGATGGATTGCGTTCGCACGGCGATCCGTCAAAAGGCCAAATCCGTTAGCTGTCTTTACCGCCGCGATCGGGCGAATATGCCGGGTTCACAGCGCGAAGTTCAAAATGCCGAAGAAGAAGGTGTTGTTTTCAAATGGCTGTCTGCGCCGCAGGCGTTTCTTGGTGATAACAAGGTGTGCGCAGTTCAGGCTCAGCGCATTCATCTTGGCCAGCCAGATGCAACCGGCCGCCAAGTGCCAGAAGTGATTGATGGATCAGCGCATGAATTGCCAGCCGATATGGTGATCAAGGCGCTTGGTTTTGATCCTGAAGATTTGCCAGCAATGTTTGGTCAGGACGGGTTGGAAGTCACCCGCTGGGGAACGCTAAAAATTGATTGGCGGACAATGATGACAAATCTGGATGGCGTGTTTGCGGCTGGCGATATTGTTCGTGGCGCTTCGCTTGTTGTTTGGGGTGTTCGTGACGGCCGTGACGCGTCCGAGGCGATTGATCAATGGATTATGGCGGCCGCTGATGCGCCGCGGGCCGCTGTTGCTGGTCGCTAGACTGCTACATATACGGAGAGTAAAATGACAAAGAATTTTGATGAAGCTGCCTATCTTCAGCGCCGCGCTGCGAATGAAGCCAAATTAACCGAAGCTGGTGTTTATGGCCCGCAAATGGAACATGACGCTTGTGGTGTTGGTTTTGTGGCGGCACAAGACGGCAAGCCTAAACGCGCTGTTGTCGAATCAGCTATCGAGGCGTTGCAAGCGATCTGGCATCGCGGTGCGGTCGATGCTGATGGCATGACTGGCGATGGTGCTGGTATCCATATTGAAATTCCACGCGACTTTTTTATCGAACATATTGCGCGCACCGGCCATGATGATGATGGCGGCAGGTTGGCGGTTGGCATGGTGTTTTTGCCGCGCACCGATTTAGGCGCGCAGGAACGCTGCCGCTGTATTGTTGAGCAGGAAATTCTGGCTGTCGGGCACAGCATCTATGGCTGGCGACAGGTGCCGGTAGATATCAAGGCGCTTGGCACAAAGGCCATTGCGACGCGTCCGGAAATTGAACAGATCATGTTTTCGATGCCGGTTGAAATGGATGTCACCGAAGCCGAACGCCAGCTTTATCTGGTGCGCCGCCGGATCGAAAAGGCCGTTATCAAGCATATGATCAATGATTTTTATCTTTGTTCACTGTCCAGCCGGTCGATTATCTATAAAGGCATGTTCCTTGCCGAGCAGGTAACGGCCTTTTTCCCAGATTTGCTCGATCAGCGCTTTGTGTCGTCTTTTGCAATCTATCATCAGCGGTATTCGACCAACACCATGCCAACTTGGAAATTGGCTCAGCCATTCCGCGTTTTGGCGCATAATGGTGAGATCAATACCATCCGGGGCAATCAAAATTGGATGAGCTGTCATGAAGACCGCATGGAATCGGCTTTGTTTGGCGATGCGATTGACGATCTAAAGCCGGTTGTAGCGAATGGCAGCTCAGATTCGGCGGCACTTGACGCAGTTTTTGAATTGCTGGTTCACGGTGGGCGGCAATTGCCAATGGTGAAAACCATGATGATCCCCGAGGCCATTGATGTTGGCAGCGATCACCCGCGTGCCAAGCTTTATGCCTATTGCAATTCGGTTATGGAACCATGGGATGGCCCTGCGGCGATTGCGGCCTATGCTGGTGATTGGGTTGTTGCGGGTCTTGACCGGAATGGATTGCGCCCGCTTCGTTATGTAGTAACGCATGATGGGCTCGTCATTGCGGGTTCGGAAACCGGAATGGTTGTTGTTCCCGATACCAAAATTGCCGAACGTGGGCGGCTTGGACCGGGGCAGATGATCGGTATTAACCTTGCCGAGGGCCGTCTTTATAAAGATGGCGAGTTGAAAGACGCTTTGACCAAGAAATGCGACTGGAGCAAATGGATTGGCCGCGCCAAGCAGATGGATTCGCTATTGGCGAATTCAACCGGTAAAACCAGCCAGCCTCCCACCAAGACCGAAACCCGCCGCCGTCAGATGATGGCTGGCTGGACAATGGAAGATATGGAACTGGTTCTGCAGCCAATGGCGCAAACCGGCAAAGAAGCCATTGGATCAATGGGTGATGATACGCCGCTTGCCGTTTTGTCAAACCGCTATCGTGGCCTGCATCATTTCTTCCGGCAGAATTTCTCGCAAGTGACCAACCCGCCAATCGACTCGCTTCGTGAACGTCACGTGATGACGTTGCGGACACGGCTTGGTAATCTTGGCAATATTCTGGATGAAGCGCCCGAGCAATGCGATCATCTGGTATTGAATTCACCTGTTTTGACGGTGACGGAATGGGACGCGTTATGCCGCTATGTTGGCAAAAAGGCGGCCGAAATTGATTGTAGTTTTGACAATGACGGGTCTGAGACTGCCTTTACCGATGCGCTAGAGCGAATTCAGGCCGAGGCCGAAGAAGCCGTTCGGTCAGGTTGTGAGCATGTGATGCTGACCGACCGAAATGTGTCGGAAAGCCGAGTCCCAATGCCAATGATTTTGGCAACAGGCGCGGTTCACTCGCACCTTGTCAGACAGCAATTGCGCACATTTACATCGGTCAATGTGGCTAGCGGTGAATGTCTTGATGTCCATCATTTTGCCGTTCTGATCGGGGTCGGTGCAACCACGGTAAATGCCTATGTTGCCGAAGCGGCGATTGCCGAGCGGCATGAGCGGGGCTTGCTTGTTGGCATGGAACTTCGTGATGCGGTTGGTAATTTCGTCAAGGCAGTCGAAGAAGGCTTGCTGAAAATCATGTCGAAAATGGGCATTTCAGTGATTGCCTCTTATCGTGGTGGTTATAATTTTGAGGCGCTTGGCCTGTCACGGTCATTGGTTGCTGATTATTTTCCACCAATGTCGTCGCGTATTTCGGGTCTTGGTCTGAAAGGCATCGCAACGCGGGTCATTGAAATGCATAACAAGGCCTTTGCCAATGATGATGTGCATTTGCCGGTTGGTGGATTTTTCCGCTATCGCAAATCTGGCGAACGTCATGCCTTTGACGGGCAATTGATCCATGCAATGCAGCATGCTTGCGATACCGGATCTTTTGAAAGCTGGAAAAAATATTCATCGCTGGTCAATGATCAGGGGCCAATCAATCTCCGTGATTTGATGGCGTTCAAGGCGGCTGGTGAGGCAGTTGAGATCGACCGTGTCGAATCAATTACCAACATCCGCAAACGGCTGGTCTCGCCGGGCATTTCGCTTGGCGCGCTAAGCCCCGAGGCGCATGAAACCCTGTCGATTGCGATGAATCGTATCGGAGCCAAATCGGACTCGGGCGAGGGCGGCGAAGATCCGGCGCGTTTTGAGCTTCGCGAAAATGGCGATAATCCGTCAAGCGCGATCAAGCAAATTGCATCGGGCCGGTTTGGTGTCACGGCCGAATATCTGAATAATTGTGAAGAAATCGAAATCAAGGTCGCGCAAGGCGCCAAGCCTGGCGAGGGCGGCCAATTGCCTGGAATCAAGGTTGATAGCCTGATCGCAAGGTTGCGCCATTCAACCCCGGGTGTGACATTGATTTCACCGCCACCGCATCACGATATCTATTCAATCGAGGATTTAGCGCAGCTGATCTATGATCTAAAACAGATCAACCCAGACGCAAAGGTTTGCGTCAAGCTGGTGGCTTCGACCGGTATCGGCACAATTGCCGCCGGTGTTGCCAAGGCCAAGGCGGATTCGATTTTGGTTTCAGGCCATGGTGGCGGCACTGGTGCCAGCCCGCAATCATCAATCAAATATGCCGGTTTACCCTGGGAAATGGGTCTATCTGAAGTGCATCAGGTACTGTCGATGAATGACCTTCGCAACAAGGTTGTGCTTCGTACCGATGGTGGATTGAAAACAGGCCGTGATGTCGTGATGGCAGCGATGCTTGGCGCTGATGAATATGGCATTGGCACCTCTTCATTGATTGCAATGGGCTGTATCATGGTCCGGCAATGCCATTCCAATACCTGCCCGGTTGGTGTTTGCACGCAGCGTGATGATCTGCGGGCGAAATTTGAAGGCACGCCGGAAAAAGTGGTTCAGCTATTCACCCATCTTGCCGAAGAGGTTCGTGAAATTCTGGCGAGCCTTGGCTTTACCACATTGCAGCAAGTGATCGGCCGTACCGATTTGCTGACGCAGGTAAGCCGTGGTGATGCCGCGCTTGATGACCTTGATCTTAACCCCATTCTGGTTCGTGCTGACAGCGAAGATGAATTGGTCAGCAGCCGTGGCGGTGCCCGTACCGAAGTGCCGGATACGCTGGATGCGCAAATGGTTGTTGATGCCAAGCTTGCACTTGAAAACGGATCCAAGATGCAATTGTCGTACAATGTTGAAAACACCCAGCGGGCCATTGGTACAAGGCTGTCGTCGCATATTGTACGGCGGTTTGGCATGACCGGTCTTCGTGAAGGGCATATTCTTGTCCGGCTTCGCGGCTCGGCAGGCCAGTCTTTGGGTGCTTTTGCAACGCAAGGTCTTCGCCTTGATGTGATTGGTGATGCCAATGACTATGTTGGCAAAGGCTTGTCAGGCGGCATGATTGTCGTTCGGCCATCAGCGGCAGTTGGGTTTGTTGCTAGTGCCAACACCATCATCGGCAATACGGTTCTTTATGGCGCGACTTCGGGCAAGATGTTTGCGGCGGGTCAGGCTGGCGAGCGCTTATGTGTTCGTAATTCGGGCGCAACGGCAGTTGTCGAAGGAAGCGGGTCGAACGCTTGTGAATATATGACCGGTGGCAATGTTGTGATCCTTGGTGAGGTTGGTGACAATTTCGGCGCTGGCATGACTGGCGGCATGGCTTTTGTCTATGACGAGGCTGGTAATTTTGAATCACAGGTCAATCGGGAAAGCCTGCAGCTTCTCCGGATTGCGCATCCGCATTGGGAAAACAAGCTTCGCGATCTTGTCGCCGAACATGCACGCGAAACCGAAAGTGCCCTTGCCACACGCATCTTGAACCAGTGGGAAAAGGCTTTGCAGAATTTCTGGCAGGTCGTTCCAACCGAAATCATTCCGATTTTGGATGTGCCGCTTACGCTTGAGGAGAATCTGTCTGAAACGGCGTAATCATTGATTTCAATGGCCATGCAAAAGCCGATTGTGTCTGCTGCTACTTTTCTATAAAGCATAATAATGTTCAAGATTACGCAGCAAACACAGGCAGATAGTCAGGTCATCGAAGCATTGATGACCGAGGCGTTTGGGCCAAATAAGTATGATCGGTCGGTCTGGGCGTTGCGCCCGGGGGCGCCGGTTGCAGCGTTATGTCTTGTTTGCTATGACGATGATCAAGCCGTTGGATCATTGCGGTTCTGGGAAGTCATGCTGAATGATGAACCCATTTTGCTGCTTGGCCCGCTTGCGGTGCAGCCTCATGTTCGCGGCAAAGGCTTTGGCCGACAATTGGTTCAAGAGGGAATGCGGCTTGCACGGCTAGGGCAATGGCGGATTGTTCTGGTGTCAGGCGAACCTGATTATTATCCGAAACTTGGATTTGTGCCTGCGGCTGGCTATGGTCTTGACTGGCCCGGCTTTGTCGAGCCGGAACGGTTGCAATTTTGCGAGCTGGTGCCGGGCGCATTGGCAAGCTTGCCGTCAAGCGGGCTTGTTGTTCGGGGTATTATGCCGCCAGCATAATATGTTACCAGTATAATATGCTATGTGAATGACGGCCGGTCTTGGCCGCAATTGATGGTAAGGGGTTTTCGGGTTCATGCGGGTTTTGCATCACTATCAATTGTCAGCATCGTCGCGTTTTATCCGGCTTGTGCTTGCGGAACGTGGTCTGATGGTTTTGCCAAAGCTGGAAATTCCGTGGCAGCGTAGCGAAGATTTCCTGACGCTCAATCCGGCGGGTGATGTACCAGTTCTGGTCACTGAAGATGGGCTTGCCATCAGTGGCGGAATGGTGATCGCTGAATTTATCGAAGAAACCGAAGATTCGAGCCAGTATAATTTGTTATGGGGTGAAGCACCAGCGCGTGCCGAAATTCGCCGTCTTGTGCATTGGTTTGAATATAAATTTAGCCGCGAAGTCGGAACACCGCTATTGTCTGAGCGCGTTATCAAACGGTTTTCTGGTGAAGGCACAACATCATCGGTGGTGATGCGGGCGGCGATGAGCAATCTGCAAATCCATCTTGATTATATTGACTGGCTGGCCGAACAGGGGAACTGGCTAACCGGCAGGCAACTATCGCTTGCCGATCTGGCCGCCGCTGCGCATTTGTCAGTTCTCGATTTCCTCGGTGATATTGATTGGAGCCGCCACCCCGAAGCCAAAAGCTGGTACGCCAAAATGAAATCACGCCCGTCATTCCGCGATCTTCTTGCCGATCAGGTTGTTGGTTTGACCCCGCCTGACCATTATTGTGACCTCGATTTTTAGAGATTTAGCGCGGCTATTTCGGGTCAAGCTGATCAAGCAGCGTCACCAAAACCGTTCCAAGAAGGCGTAATTGTGCTGGTTCGGAAAACCGGTGCGTTGCGGTTTTGTCGAAATGCAAAACAACATCATCAGATTGCAAACAATCGGCAAGCCTTGTTGCGGTTTGCCATGGCACTTCGGCATCATTCATGCCCTGCAAAAGGCGAACCGGCGCGGTGATCACCAAAGGCGCGCGAAGCCGCAGATGCTGGCGGCCATCTTCGATCAAATGATAGGGATAGATGACCGGATCATCGGCATAGGGATTTTCCATCGCGATCTGACCATCATTTTTCATCTTGTTGCGTTGATCATCATCAAGCGGTTGCCAGATCAAATCTTCGGTAAAATCGGGGGCGGCTGCAATGCCGATCAGCCCCGCAATCCGGTCGGGCCGTGCCAGCGCGACATTCAGCATGATCCAGCCCCCAAGTGATGAGCCAACAAGGATTTGAGGGCCCGTGGTTAGATCGTCAAGAACGGCAATCGCGTCACGCGTCCAATTGGAAATATTGGTTTCAAGAAAGGCACCATCTGACTGGCCATGCCCGCTATAGTCAAACCGCAAAAAGGCACGTCCCTGCTGTTGTGCCCAGCTTTCAAGGAACAATGCCTTGCTGCCATCCATGTCAGAGCCATGTCCGCATAAAAAGATGATCCCGGGCGTTTTGCCGGCAAGTCTGTTATAGGCGATTTTGCCTGATTGGTTTATACTGTGCCACGCAAGAGATTGCATTTTTTCACTTTCATGATCTGGCATTCGCCGGTTTCCGTCTCACTAAATCTTGACCAAACTAGCAAATGATAGCCATTTATAAGGCCGATGATAGTAGCACCAAAATCGAAATTGTTGAAACAACGTCAAGGCGACGCGCCAACGATTGTGCAAATTCTGCCAGCGATGGTTCGCGGCGGTGTTGAACGCGGCACGGTTGAAATGGCCGATGCAATTCAAAAACATGGTGGCCGCGCGATTGTTATTTCGCATGGTGGGCCAATGGTACGGCATCTCGATCGTCTTGGGGCAAAGCATTATCAGCTTGATGTTCATACCAAAAACCCGTTTCGCTGGCCGCAAGTTCGTCGCCGGTTAAAAGCAATTCTGAGCCGTGAAAATGCTGATCTTGTGCATGTTCGCTCGCGTGTGCCAGCGTGGATTGCGCTGCCAGCCGCGGCGGCGCTTGGTATTGCGACGGTAAGCACGGTTCATGGGCGATTTATCGCCCTATCGGCATTAAAGCGGATTTATAATCGCAAATTGTTGAAAACCGATCATGTGATTGCGATTTCGAACTATGTGAAAGATTTGATCATCAGCCAATATGTCGATGTCAAAGACCGGCTGACGGTGGTGCATCGGGGTGCCGACATTGATTTATTCAATCCCGATAATGTGAATCAAACCCGAATTGTTAATTTTGTTGAAGGCTTGGCCATCCCCGAAGATGTGCCGGTGATTATGCTTCCAGCGCGCGCCACGATGTGGAAAGGGCACCGGATCTTATTGCAGGCTCTAGCCAAGATCAAAGACCGACCTTTCATCTGTTTGATGATTGGTGCTGGTGATGGCAAGCCTGCTTTCGTGTCTGCATTGGTGCGTTATGGCCAGCAATTGGGGCTTGAAGGTCGGTTTCGGCTGACCCCGCTTGTTGATGATATGCCAGCAGCCTTGATGGTTGCCGATGTGGTTGCAATGCCGTCAATCACGCCAGAGCCGTTTGGCCGTGTTGCGCTCGAAGCACAGGCAATGGGTCGCCCCGTTGTCGCCTTTGATCATGGTGGGGCAACCGAGTCCATTCGGCATGGTGAAACTGGCTGGCTGGCGGTTCCAGGTGATGCCGACAGCCTTGCGGTGGCATTGCAGGCCGCGCTTGATCTAGGCCCACGCAAACGCAAAACGCTTTCCACCATGGCAAGGCAGCATATCGAAGCCAATTTTTCGACCGAGACCATGTGTCGGCAAACGATAAAAATCTATCGGCGGGTGCTGGATCGGGTGGCGGCGAACCGGAACGCAAAATCATAAATTGATGGAGTGGGAGTGTTGATTTTTTGCGACAGTGACGCCAGTGATGCTATGCGCCTGCCTTGATGGCCGGATATGCGGCGGGCAATTTGGCCATAGATTTGCATGCTGAACCACCAGTGTACTTGAGTTTCAGCAAGGGTGCGGCTATGGTCTGCCAAGTTTGTGGCGAAGCGGCCAACCGGTCGCGGGCCCCATTGATAGTAAGAGGTTTTTCACAATAATGCCAAATATCACGCTTCCAGATGGATCGCAGCGATTATATGACCAGCCGGTAACACCAGCAACAATTGCTGCTGATATCGGGCCAGGTCTTGCCAAGGCTGCGCTGCTTGCCGTTGTAGACGACGCTGAATG
>CAWUWE010000004.1:0-12533 GCA_963926175.1 uncultured Alphaproteobacteria bacterium
CAATCGCTTGATAATCTTCGTGATTGGCAGGCGCTTCGTCTGGCGCAAGGCGGCAGATTGGTTCATGTCACGCGCAATCGGCCGCGCCGTGACGAAGAATTGCTCGATGGGGGATCAATCTATTGGATCATCAAGGGGGTGGTCACCGCGCGTCAGGCCATTATTGACTTTGCCGAGGCGCAACGCGCCGATGGAACACCGGCCTGCGGCATTGTGCTGTCACCTGAAATCATTCAAGTTGCCCCAACCAAAATGCGTATTTTTCAGGGCTGGCGTTATCTTGAAGCAAAAGATGCGCCGCCTGATATTGGTGTGGATGATGCTGGTGATATGCCTGCCGAACTGGCCGCCGAATTGCGCGATCTAGGTATTTTCTAAAACCCAATCCTTGCCAACCCCAATTTATACCATGTGGTGTGGTTGATTTTTCGGTTATCATGGTGGGTGACGGTGCTTATGTTATTGGTTTATCGGCTTTTGGGCGTTCTTATGTTTTAGGGGTTCTTGCGTTTCGGGGCTATTGTGATCGGCGCCATGCCCACGGCGCGGTAAAGGCGCCTGCCCACATTCCCAATTTGGCGGTTTTGGCACTATCTTCATCGGCGCTATAGATGGACGAATATTGCCGATAAGCCAGCGCCAGCCCAGCCCGAACAAGCGTCGCGCCTAGATCGGTTTTTCCTGCAAAACACCGCATCACAACGCGGCCATAACGATCAACATCAACCAAATCACATTGCAATTGAGGCGCGCTTGCCACTAAAGCAGTAAGCGCCTTTTGCGCTGCTGTGCCGCAATCCCATTTCGCGCCATCAGCATCTGTGCATTGTTGTGTCTTTTCAGGAGCATCAATGCCAAAAAGCCGGATCCGCAATTTGCCACTTCGAAGCGAGTCACCATCGCTAATGCGGGTGATGGTAACGCTTCCCGAAATGGCAAAATTTTCTGACAACTGGCTGTCATTTGCGTTGGCTTTTGGGGCGTGTATGCTGCCAAATCCAAGAATGGACAGAAAAATAGCGCAATGGAAAAACTTTAGTAAAAATTTCATTAAATATAATAATATTATTTATATTTAAAACAAAGAAGAACCGTGATTGACCGGTTTGGCGCGCAAAGGCTGTGGGACGAGGCAGGCGAAGACCTTGGAACAGGCTGACAAAACTGCTGGTGATGAAAAGACCGCGCAAAACGCCAAAGCCCAATCATTATCTATGCCAGATGTTTCGGATTGGTCGGGGTTGATAAAAAAGGTCAACCCTAATTGACATAAGGGTTGTTTTTGAACGGATCATTTTCGTTATCATCTTCGTCCTGATCCATCACCCATTCCACCTCAGGGCTCAAATTCACTGCAACGCCGGATGATACTTCAGGAATGGCAACAAACACACCTTGCGCTTCGGCGGGAACCGCGCTGCGCATTGTCATCCGGTACAGGACAAACCCCGCCAATAAGAATAAAAAGCCAGCAATTGTTGGCATGAATCCGCGGGTGCCAACAATTTCGATAACCAATGCGGCAAGCGGTGATCCGATAACCGCACCGGCGCCATTGACCATCAATAGGCCTGATGACATGGCCACCATTTGGCTTGGTGCCAAATAGTCATTGGCATGCGCGATGAACAGCGAATAAAGCGAAAAGACAAGACCGCCAAAAATCAACGTCATGATCAAAAGCAAACCAAATTGATCCGCGCCGAAAAGGCTGGCGATGCTAATCGCAATGCCGCTAGTGATTGTCGCGCCGAAAATAACAACCCGTCGGTCAAATTTATCGGAAAGGCGGCCAACCGGATATTGAAGCGCCAAGGTGCCAAGCGTGATCGAGGTCATGAAATAGCCGACTTGGGTATTGTTCAGTCCGATATTGCGTCCATAAACTGCGCCCATACCAAACATCATCGAGATCACGATCCCAACAAATACCATGCCGACAACGGCCAAGGGCGAAACCTGAACCAACCGACGAAAACTAATGCGCTCGGGGGCTTCAAAGCTTGGTGCCGCGCTGGCGGTAATCAAAATTGGCACAACGGCAATTGACACCATAACTGATGCCAATAGAAACAATCCGGCGCTGCTACCCTCGCCAAGTGAAATCATCAATTGTCCGGCGGCCATACCAGCCATATTGGTGATCATATAAAGTGATAAAAGCTGGCCGCGGGTTTCATTTGTGGCTTTTTCATTCAGCCAGCTTTCGCAAACGATATACATGCCAGCAAAACTCAACCCGCTGGCAAAGCGCATGCCAGTCCAAACAAACGGATCAAGAAACACCACATGTAACAAGACTGCTGCTGACGCAATGGCAGACATGGCGCCAAAAACCCGAACATGGCCAACGCGCGCCAAAATATGGGGAACAATGATTGAACCGACAAAAATACCGGCAAAATAGCCCGACATAACAATACCGGTCGCAATATTACTGAACCCGGCTTCGGGCGCGCGCGTGCCAAGCAAAACCACCTGCAGGCCATTGCCCGCAGAAATGAGCAAAAGTCCAAAAAACAAAGTCCATGTTGATATGATGGCCTTTAGCATGAGGCACGCCTTTCAAACGTAATATGACGTTGCTTCACTGTAATTGAACGCATGGCAAAGCCCTGCTCTCATTAGCAGGGCACGGCGTCACATAACGCGCTACTGCATGGGGTTTGATAAGTCTTGAAAGTACCTAAAGTCTGTTCCAAAAGCGTTGTTTGACGGTCGTTTTAACAACATTGTTGATGCGTCATGCCGAAATGGCCAGATCATTTTCCAGATATTGAGTCAAAATCGCAAAAACCGTTTCTAATGTTGTTTCCAATAACAGGGTGAGTTGCTGTTCATCTGCAATATCCATACGGGTAAGCATGAATTGTTGCAATGGCGGTGGCAGTTGATCAGGAACTGAAGCGGCATTGCCAAAGGTCAGGCGCAAACATTGATGAATTTCACTGAACAGCCGGTCAGCATTTTGCAGCGCTTCGGCGTGGTTGGCATTGATGTTACCGCTGGTTTTCAATTGTGCCAGAATGGCCGCTATTGATTGTCCGGTCTGGTCAAACAGATCGCCATGTTGAAGGCGCATGCCCTGGATCAAAAGATCAAGCTCGACAAGGCCACCGTCACGCGCACGCAAATGCCATTTTGATTTGCCTTTGCGGACTTTCCGGATCCGCACCAACATGTTGTCAATGGCTGGCCCGATTAGGCTATGATCATGCGGCTGATTAACAATCGCGTGTATCGCCAGATGCAGTTTTTCGGTTAAATTAGCGTCACCGGCAATTGGCCGCGCTTTGGTAAGCGCCAGCTTTTCCCAAATCCATGCATCAGCCGCAAAATAGGTTTCCAGCCGATTAAGTGATGTGGCGATGGCACCAGCTTCACCTTCGGGACGCAACCGCAGATCGACTGGATAAAGCATGCCTTCTCCGGTTGCAGTGCTAAGCCAGCTGACCATCGTCTGGGCAAGGCGGACAAAATAGGTTGGCGCATTGATGGGGCGTTTGCCGTCAGATAGCGCTGTCTCAGGCGCGTCATAAACAAACAAAAGATCAAGATCGGAACTGACCGTCATTTGCCCAGTGCCAAGTCTGCCAAGCGCAAGGATCGTCACGCTGCCGTCAATCTGGCCATAGCGGCGGGTCATATCGGCGCGCGCCAGATCAAGGATCAGCCTAACCGTCGCTGTGGCAATTGCGCTAAGGCCGGTTGCAAGGGTCGTGCTGTCAATTGTTTGGCTAAGGGATTGGATTTCAACCTGAAATTTCCATTCGTGTGCCTTGATCTTAATCTGGTCAAGCGCGACTTCAATATTGCATCCATCACAAATTTGTTGCAATTGCGCGGTCATCATATTTGCATCGGGCAATGGTTTGAAAAAGCTTTGATCTAGCAATAGATCAAACAAAGTTGGATATTGGCGTAAATGATTGCCAAGCTGCGGCGATAGCAATAAAATATCGCATAAAAGGCGGGTCAGATGCCGATTATAATCAAGAAGTGAGAAAATCTGCACGCCTGCTGGCAGGCCTTCAATAAATTGCGCAAGCGCGGCAAATTTGTCATCAGGCGCATCCGCGGCGGTAAAGGACATTAAAATTTCAGGCATTAACCGGTTCAACAGGGCGCGCGCCCGTTCACTGCGCGTTGCCGAAATGCGCCCTGCCATCCAGCCAGATAGCGTATCAGCAATGATTTTTGGCCGTTCAAAACCATGATTGCCTAGCCATCCAATAAGCGCATCATAATCATCAAGCAGAATATCTTTCATACCATCTGCTGGCGACATGGCGCTATCGGTGGGGTTTAGCAAATCATGCTTGGCGTTTGTGCCAACCTGATTAAGCAAATTGTCTAACCTATTGCAGAAATCAGTGGCGGTGCGATGTCCCATGAAATGCGCGAATTTTTCCAAATCTTCTTCGCTGCGCGGCAGGCTATGGGTCTGATTATCGGCAATCATTTGCAGCCTATGTTCGATCCGGCGTAGCTGGTGATAGGCGGTGCCAAGCGCGGCTGCTTGTTCATTGGTAATCCATTTGGCAGCGGCAAGCGCATCAAGCGCGGCAAGGCTGTTGCGATGCCGTAGCTTTTTATGGCGTCCACCAGCCACAAGCTGCAACACATGCGTAAAAAACTCGATTTGCCGAATGCCATTTTTGCCAGTCTTCAGGTTATAACCACGCCAGCCGTTGCCCTGTGGTGGGCGGCGAAGCATGGTTTTCATGTCTTCCATAACCGTGTAATCAAGCGTTTTGCGCCAAATAAAAGACTGTATTTGTTTAAGAAATCTGTTTCCAAGCGCAAGATCGCCTGCCACGGGTTGCGCCCGGATAAAAGCGGCGCGTTCCCATGTGCGGGCAATTGATTCATAATAGCTGATTGCTGCTGTCAGATCGATGCTTACCGCGGTTGCGCCCGGGTCGGGCCGAAGCCGCAAATCAACACGCCAGCCAATGCCGTCACTTGTGGCGCTGCTAAGAAGGCGGATCAGATCACGCGTCATGGCGACAAAAAAGGGCTGAACAGCATCCAGATTGTCAAAAGGGGCGTGATGCGTGTCATGAAGCATGATCAAATCAATATCGGATGAGAAATTAAGTTCGCCAGCGCCTAATTTGCCAAGTGCCAGAACGGTCCAGCCACATCCGGATAAATCGGCATCAAAATTCTTGATTTTGCCGCGTTGGGCGGCTTGGCGGAAAAGATATTGGATCGTTGCCGACAAGGCGGTTTGTGCCGCCTCGCTTAGCCATTGCATTTGCTGTGGCATGTCTTCGTGTCCAGCAAGATCGGATAGCGCCACCATAAGCGCGGTTTTTTCACGCCAGATGCGGATTGCCCGTAACGCGGTTTTTTCGTCACCAGCCGATTGCATTGACGCGATAAAATGGGTTTTTGCAATAGTGATCTGGCTTGCCGCTTGGCCGTTCAGGCAGGGGCCGACATCTTCGCCATGGCGCAAAGTAAGCCTTTGGAGATATTGACTTGTCACCACCATTGCCGCCAGATCATCTGCTCCATAGCCGCTTTGGGAAAGCTTGTTTTCTGGCCATTTCTGCGTGAATGTCGCGGCAAAATCATTACGAACCGCCTGATTGGTTGGATCAGAGATCGGCAAATTCGGGCAGATTTGGTCAAAAGAAATCGGGTTTGTCATGAGCGTTAGTCTATCCGAAATGGTCAGCACGGCTAGTCCAAATCATCACGGTAAAAAAACCCCTTTTTGCAATGTCAAATTGGCGCGGTTTTGACCATTGTCACAAGCGGCAGAAATCCAGCTTTGTGAATTGGCAGTTGTAAAATTCAGCAAGTTTGGCGATAAGCAGACATGGCAGATCAATCAGGTAACGGTAAAGCGGGCAAAAAAGGCCCATCGGGGCGCAGCTATCGCAATGCGACAGGCTTGACGCGCCAGCCCAAAAAGATGCGCGGACGAAAAGTCTCTTCGCAGCGTTGGTTGACGCGCCAACTGAATGATCCCTTTGTGGCCGAGGCCAGATCGCGCGGCTTTCGGTCGCGTGCAGCGTTAAAGCTGGAGCAGATGGATGATCGCTATCATCTTTTGCAGCCGGGCATGGCCATTGTTGATCTTGGTTGTGCGCCTGGTGGCTGGTTGCAGGTGTCGTCAATCCGCACTAAGCTTGGCTATGGCAAGGCGCGGCTTGTCGGAATTGATCTGCTGGATACCGAAGGCGTTGTTGGTGCCGATATTTTTACCGGCGATATGACCGATCCCGAAATGTTGGAAAAAGTGCGGCTTGCCACTGGCGGGGCGGCTGATGGTGTTTTGAGCGATATGGCGGCAGACACAACCGGTCATCGCGCAACCGACCATTTGCGAACAACGGCTTTGCTTGAGGCGGCGTTGGATTTTGCCATTGATGTGTTGAATAAAGATGGGTTTTTTCTGGCGAAATGTTTTCGCGGCGGTGCAGAAAGAAGCTTACTTGATTTGATGCAGCGTAATTTCAAGGCGGTTCGGCATGTCAAGCCAGCGGCCAGCCGCGCTGAATCGGTCGAAAGCTATGTTCTTGCCACGGGCTTTCACGGCAGCGGGCACGCCGAGGATATTGCCGCCGATATCGCAGCCGGAAGACGTGATGCTGACGGTGCATTAATCATGTAATCATGTACGGTTTTGCACTATCAATATGCAGTCGCCTTGCGTATAGTCCGGTGCCACCGGATGAACGGAAGGCACCCTATGAAAATTCGTGACGCTTTTACCTTTGACGATGTGCTTTTAGAGCCTGCGCGCTCGGCCGTATTGCCAACCAATACAGATATCAGCACGCGCTTGACCCAGAAAATCAATCTTCATGTTCCGCTTATTTCGGCGGCAATGGATACGGTTACTGAGCATAGGCTGGCCATTGCCATGGCGCAGGCTGGCGGTATTGGTGTTGTGCATAAGAATTTCACCATCGAAGAACAGGCACTTGAAATTGCCATGGTGAAAAAATTTGAAGCTGGTATGATCGTTAATCCGCTAACCATCGCACCAAATCAGCCGCTTCGCGAAGCGCTTGAAATGATGGAACAGAACCGCATTAGCGGTATTCCTGTGGTTGAGGACAATCAGCGGCTTGTTGGCATTTTAACCAATCGCGATGTGCGGTTTGCGACTGATCCGGGCCAAAGTGTTGCCGATCTGATGACTCGCAATGTTGTAACGGTTCGTGATGGCACCGCGCCTGATGAGGCGCGGCGGTTGCTGCATGAACACCGCATTGAAAAGCTGGTCGTTGTTGATGATGCTGGTGCCTGTATCGGATTGATTACGGTCAAGGATATGGAAAAGGCGCAAAATCACCCGCTGGCCTCAAAAGACGATCGTGGGCGGCTTTTGGTGGCGGCAGCAACCGGGGCAGGGCCAGACGGCATTCGCCGCGCCGAAGCTTTGATCGCGGCGGGTGCTGATGTGATTGTTGTTGATACGGCGCATGGCCATTCCGAAGGTGTTTTAGAGTCAGTCACCGCGGTTCGCAAGCTTGCCAATCATGTACAGATCATTGGTGGTAACGTTGCCACGGCGGACGGTGCCAAGGCATTGATCGATTCTGGTGCTGATGCTGTCAAAGTGGGGATTGGACCCGGTTCAATCTGCACCACGCGCATGGTTGCCGGTGTTGGTGTGCCGCAATTGACCGCGATCATGGATGCGGCTGATGTGTGTCACAAACAAAATATTCCAGTTATTGCTGATGGCGGCATCAAATATTCAGGCGACCTTGCCAAGGCGATTGCCGCTGGTGGGGATGTGGCGATGATTGGTTCATTGCTTGCCGGAACTGATGAAACCCCGGGTGAGGTGTATCTTTATCAGGGACGTTCATATAAGGCCTATCGTGGTATGGGATCAACTGGTGCAATGGCACGCGGGTCGGCTGACCGCTATTTTCAGGCTGAAATTTCGCAGCCGCTAAAGCTTGTTCCCGAGGGTATTGAAGGTCAGGTCCCCTATAAGGGGCCAGTGGAAAATGTTTTGCATCAACTGCTTGGCGGTTTGCGGGCGGCAATGGGCTATACTGGCAATGAATCAATTGCCAAATTACAGGCTAATGCGAAATTCTTGCGGATTACCGGTGCCGGATTGGCGGAATCGCATGTGCATGATGTCACGATTACGCGTGAGGCGCCGAATTACCGACCTGGCATGTAGGCGCAATATGGCCTTGCCTTATCGGGGTGGCTGGTTTGTTTTGTTATCTTGTTTGCGGCCTGCAATGGGCCAGATGTGGAAAAATTCATCATGACGCCAGCCGCTAGAATTGCTGCCGTGATTGAAATCCTTGCCGATATGCAGGCGGCCAGCGAGGCCGGAACCTTGCTTGGCAGGCAGGCCGGACAATGGCTTCGGGTTGGATTGCAGCGTCGTCGTTACGCTGGATCAGGCGACCGCGCGGCGGTTGGTGATCTGTTCTGGAAAATTCAACGTGGACGGGCGCGGCTTGGATGGCATTTGGCATCTATTGATGCGCCAGCAAATCCGCGTAATATCATGCTTACAGCATTGGTGTTAATAGAGCAGAAATCGGCTGTTTTGCCCGAATTATTTTCTGCCGAAATTGCGTATGCACCAGCACCGCTTAATGATCGCGAAGCGGCGCTCGTTGCCATGCTTGAAACGCGCGATTTTACCGATCCTGCTATGCCTGAGCATATTGCGCTTGAATGGCCTGAATGGTTGATGGCTGATGCCAAGGCTGGACTTGGTGATGGGCTGGCGCGTGAATTGGCGGCATTGATGACCGAGGCACCAACCGATGTGCGGATTAACCCGCTAAAACAGCCTGATCGCCGCCGCCTTCGTGACCAACTTGCCGGTCGTGGTATCAAAGGGCATCCAACGCGCCTGTCGCCGCTTGGTGTTCGGCTGGAAAAGCGCACAAGGCTTGAAGATTTGCAGGAATGGAAAGCCGGTCTTTTTGATGTTCAGGATGAAGGCTCACAGCTTGCGGCGCTGCTTTGCGATGCGCGGCCGGGGATGCAGGTTGCCGATATCTGCGCTGGTGCTGGTGGTAAATCGCTTGTGATGGCTGCAAAAATGGAAAATAAGGGCCGGATTCTGGCGCTTGATCCAGATGCTGAACGGCTGGAAAAAAGTGGCGAAAGACTGCGCCGCGCTGCCATTCATAATGTCGAGCGCAAGCTGGTTGCCGAAAAATGGTCAAACCGCTCATGGCGCGGTAAATTTGACCGTGTTGTGATTGATGCTCCCTGCTCGGGGTCGGGCACATGGCGCCGTCAGGTTGACGCCAGATGGCAGCTTACGCCGGAAAAGCTGGACAAGATCAAAGACACACAGGCAATTTTGCTGGAAAAGGCGCGGGCGATGGTGGTTCCAGGCGGGCGCATTATCTATATCACCTGTTCGGTTCTTGCCAGTGAAGGCGCTGAACTGATCAAACAGTTTTTGGCCAATGCACCAGAAATTGAACTTGCCGATATCACCGATATCTGGGGTGATACAATTGGCAAAATTGGCGGTGGGGCTTGCCCGCCAACCAATGATGGGCTGTTGCAGCTTTTGCCCGGGCGTGATGGCACAGACGGATTTTTCATTGCAGTTCTTCAGGCAAGATTGCGTTAACAGCAATCTATTATAATGATCGAATAGGGTCGCATCATGCGGCTGGTGGTAAAGGAATAAAGAATGTCCGATTCAATTCTAATTATTGATTTTGGCTCGCAGGTTACGCAATTGATTGCGCGCCGCCTTCGTGAAGCTGGTGTCTATACCGAAATTCTGCCTTGCACCACCGATGTTGAAAAAATCAGCGCCGCCGCACCAAATGGCATCATTTTATCGGGTGGGCCAAATTCCGTTGCGCTTGCCGATACACCACGCGCGCCGCAAATTGTTTTTGATCTTGGCGTACCGGTTCTTGGCATTTGCTATGGCCAGCAAACCATGTGTGCCCAGCTTGGGGGCCGGGTTGAACCGGGAACAAGCCGCGAATTTGGGCGGGCGGCACTTGATATCGCCGCGCCCTGTTCGTTGTTTGAAGGGTTTTGGCAGTTTGGCGGCCAGCATACGGTCTGGATGAGCCATGGTGATCATGTTGCCAAATTGCCTGATGGATTTAGTGTTGTTGCCACATCAGCTGGCGCGCCTTTTGCCGCCGTGGCAGATGAATCACGGCATTATTACGGCGTGCAGTTTCATCCCGAGGTTGTGCATACCCAGAATGGTGCCGATTTATTGGCACGATTTGCGCTTGGCATTTGCGGCTGTACTGGCAGCTGGTCAATGGCGGCCTATCGCAGCCGCGCCATTGCCGCAATCCGGCAGCAGGTTGGCGATGCGCAGGTGATTTGTGGCCTGTCTGGCGGGGTTGATTCATCGGTTGCGGCGGTGTTGATCCATGAGGCGATTGGCGCGCAATTGACCTGTGTTTTTGTCGATCATGGCTTGCTTCGTGCCGGTGAGGCCGAAGAGGTGGTTCGCCTGTTTGGCGATCATTACAATATTCCCCTTATCCATAAAGACGCCTCAAATTTGTTTTTGGGTCGTTTGCAAGGGGTCAGCGATCCCGAAGAAAAGCGCAAAATCATTGGTGCCAGCTTTATCGAAGTTTTTGAAGGCGAAGCCAGCAAAATCAAAGATGTAAGGTTTTTGGCGCAAGGCACGCTCTATCCGGATGTGATCGAAAGCATTTCAGCCGCTGGTGGCAGCGCCGTGACCATTAAATCGCATCATAATGTTGGTGGGTTGCCTGATGATATGGCGCTTGATCTTGTCGAACCGCTTCGCGAGCTATTTAAGGATGAGGTGCGCGAACTTGGTCGCGAACTTGGCCTTCCCGAAAGCCTTGTTGGACGCCACCCATTTCCGGGACCGGGGCTTGCCATTCGCATTCCGGGTGATATCACGGTTGAAAAGCTGGATATTCTGCGGGCGGCTGATGCGGTTTATCTTGATGAAATTCGTAAAGCAGGTCTTTATGATGATATTTGGCAGGCCTTTGCCGTTTTATTGCCAGTCAAAACCGTTGGCGTGATGGGCGATGCGCGTTCATATGAATATGTTTGTGCGCTTCGGGCGGTGACCTCCAGCGACGGGATGACCGCTGATAGCTATGCGTTTAGCCATGCGTTTTTGAGCCGCGCGGCAACCCGCATTGTTAACGAAGTGCGTGGGGTGAACCGCGTTGTTTATGACGTGACATCAAAACCCCCAGGAACGATTGAGTGGGAATGACAGACTTCACGCAAGTCATTGAAAATAAACGATAAAAAATTATGATAATCGTGATTCTTTAAAATTAACCCATTGAAAATATTAAGTTATTTTTAAGAAACACACAGATAGTTACTTAACTCAGGTACTATTACGAGTAATAGTACACAGGCGGGTTTCGTAATTGTAGCAACAGCCTGAAGTGAACTTGCTTTGCGAGCAAGCAAACAAGTGACAATGGAAGATAACGCAGTAAGCCAAATCAAAATGCGCTACAAAGCGTCGAATACACCAACTGTATAGCATTACGACTATTTTCAATTAGAAGCGCTGTATGGCGCGGTTATTAGACGTGCTCAGCAAGTCCTCGTATTCGACTAACTTGCTTCCATAATGGCTGTGAGATAATGTATCATTCTTAGTATCGAATCTGAATTCGATATTTTCATGGAGTAAAATATGACAAATAAAATTAGATTTCTTGGGGCACTTCTATCTTCGATATTCATTATTTTGGCACCTGTCACAAATGCTATTTCTGATGAAATGAAAATAAATGTTAAGATTAAGAAGTTTAACTCAAGTGAACTAACAGAGTTGCTCGTTGGAAATAGCTACCCACTTGGCGGCACGTCGTTGGATAACTCGAAAGGAGCTCTTTATTTTGCTTCAGACACTGAGTTGTTGATTAGATGGAAAGGTAAAAAGGGTAAGGGCAAATGGAGCGCTAATAACAAAAGCCAGTTTTGCTACACTCAAAGCCTCTGGAGTGGTAAGGAATGCATCACATTGTTGGAAAATATTTCCAGCGGTGGCTATATACATATTTTCGATGGTAAAAACCGATTTTTAAAGCCTGACGCTTTGCGCGAAGGAAATTTGGTTGATTAGAGTATGTAGAAGGTTTGGCGCACGTTGCTCGCTAATTGCCAACTGGTTGTGAATGGTTTGATATAGATTAACGGGTTCAAAGCGTTACTCAGCACTCGTAATTTTGTGGTAGGATGTAATTTGTAAAAAGGTGCAACCTTTCATACTAGCAAAAAAACAACTTGTGAAGCTGCGTACCGAACAGGCTTGTAAAATAACCAAATTGTATAGTTTACGTTTTGTGATTTTTGGTTACTAACTGTGTAACCATAATTCACAATATCCGCAGAAAACGTGGGTTTTGCGTAAGTCACGCAGCCAGACAACACTCTGTAAAAGTTACATAAAAGTTACATACAAAAAACTATGTTATTGATTTTAATTGGTTTTATAGCGTAAAACTATTGAGTGGGAGTAGTTATTCTAGTGTAGGTCATTGATTTAATTAGATTAATAACTTACACATTTGTTTCACATA
>CAWUWE010000005.1:0-2682 GCA_963926175.1 uncultured Alphaproteobacteria bacterium
AAATCTTGGCATTGGCCGGGCAATGTGCGCGAATTGGAAAATCTGGTCAGGCGCATGCTGGTGCTTCATGCCGATAACAGCATTGATGCGGCGGCGGTTGAACATGAATTTCCAGCCAGCCAAACCGATTTGAATAAAGATACCAAAAGCCTGTCCGAGTCAGTCGATGCGCATATCCGGCGCTATTTTGAGGCCTTAAAAGGCGGCATGCCCGCCCCGGGGCTTTACGGCCGTATTTTGCGTGAGGTCGAGCATCCGCTTATTCTCGCCACGTTAGAGGTAACCCGTGGTAATCAGGTTCGAGCCGCCGATATTTTGGGGCTGAACCGGAATACCTTGCGCAAAAAGATCAAGGATCTGAACATAAAGGCAGGCCGCTAAAATGTTGAAATCAAACGATCAAAACACATCCATGACTGATAAAAAAAACTGGTTTAGCGAAGATCGGCTAGCCTATATTTCGATCTTATTCACCCTTGGTATGGGGGTGGCCACGGCCTATGCTTTGACCCGCGTTGATTATCTGTCAAACGATACCGATTTCGTGATGTGGCTGATCATTATTGATGCGCTGGCATTGCTTGTGCTTGGCACGCTTGTGGGGCGCCAGATCTGGCGCTTATGGTCGGAACGCCGCCAACGGCTTGCCGGTCATCAACTGCATTGGCGTATGGCGGTTCTGTTTGGTGGGGTGACTACGTTTCCAGCCGTTATTGTGACGCTATTTGCGCTTTTTGTTGTAGATTATTCTCTGCGGGGCTGGTTTGCCGAGCGCATTTCAACTGCGGTAAATGGATCTGTTCGGGTTGCCGAATCTTATTTTGATGAACATTCGCGTTCGATTTCGGGCGACGTGCTAACAATGGCCAATGATGTCAATCGTGAGGCCTACCGGCTGGTCGGCAAGGGTAATTTGATGGGGCGCTATCTTAGCGATCAGGCCGCACTTCGCAATTTGTCGGATGCGATTATTTTTGATGGTACGGGGCAGGTTTTGGCGAAATCGCAATTTGCCTTTGCGATTACCTTTACCAATCTTGAGGCAAGCTGGGTCGAGAAGGCCCGAAAAGGCGAGGTGGTTGTGCTTCGCGCCGATGAAACCAATAAATTGCGCGCCGTGGTGAAATTAAACAGCTATGTCGATGCGTATCTTCTTGTTGGCCGTTTTATCGATTCAAAGGTTCTGCTGGCGATGGATCAGACGCGCCTTGCAGCATCGGATTACCAGCAATTGGGGTTCCAGCAGCTTGATCTTCAAATCAGCTTTGCGGTGTTGTTTGGGATTATTCTTTTGTTGATCCTGATTGCGTCCCTTTGGATTGGCTTGAATCTGGCAACGTCGATTGTTGGGCCGCTTGGCTCGGTTATCCATGTTGCCGAACAGGTTCGTGCCGGTAATTTGTCGCAGCGCGTGCCCGAAGATTTGCAGCTTGAAGAAATTTCGCGTCTTGGGTCGGCCTTTAACCGCATGCTTGATGAACTGGCGCGAAGCCGTGAACAGCTTGTGCAGGCCAACACCCAGATTGATCAGCGCCGTGAATTTACCGAGGCGGTTCTTGGCGGCGTGTCATCAGGTGTTGTTGGTCTTGATCGGGATGGCAAGGTTACCTTGCCAAATGCAACCGCGCGCGAATTGCTGGGCAAAAAAGATACTGATCTGATTGGCTGGAAAATAGCTGATGTTATCCCTGAATTCAAAGGCTTGCTGGCGATCACCAATCAGAAAAAACGTCGCTTTGGCGAAGAACAGATTATTCTTCAGCGGCAAAACAGCCATTTGATCCTACGGGCGCGTATCGTCAGCGAGGTGATTGAAGGACGGGTCATTGGTTATGTTGTGACTTTTGACGATGTCACCAGCCTGCTAAGCGCGCAGCGCAAGGCAGCTTGGTCTGATATTGCGCGGCGTATTGCCCATGAAATCAAGAATCCATTAACGCCAATCCAGCTTGCCTCCGACCGTTTGCTGAAAAAATACCGTCCAGATGATCAAAAGGCGGCTGATCAATTCGAGGAATATGTTCGCATCATTATGCGTCAGGTCGATGATATCGGCCGCATGGTTGATGAATTTTCGGCCTTTGCCCGCATGCCGCAACCCAAAATGGATCGCCATTCTTTGCTGGAAATTGTGAATGGGCAGATTTCACTTTTTGCCAGCAAGGATTTGTCGTTTGATGTTGGAATTGATGATGCCAAGCAGGATTATATTACCATTTGTGATGCTGGGTTGGTTCGCCAAGCGCTAACCAATCTGCTGCAAAATGCCAAAGATAGTTTGCAAGAGCATCGTGTTGCCGCGCCAGCCATTCGCATTTCAATGGCAAGCGAAGATGATATGATTGCCATCACCCTAACCGATAATGGCCCGGGATTCCCCGAAATGGATCTTGGCAAATTGCTTGAACCCTATGTAACAACGCGGCAAAAAGGCACCGGACTTGGCCTTGCCATTGTCAGTAAAATTATGGAGGATCACGGCGGTAACATGCATCTTGGCAAGGCTGATGGCGGCGGAGCATTGGTTTGTTTGAAATTTCCAATCCACACAACAACGCGTAATGGAAAAATCATATAATGGCTGATGATATTCTGATTGTTGATGATGAAAAAGACATTCGCTCGCTGTTAAGCATGACGCTTGAGGATGAAGGATATGCCACCCTGCAAGCGGCAAATGCT
>CAWUWE010000006.1:0-23087 GCA_963926175.1 uncultured Alphaproteobacteria bacterium
TTAGGGCAAAAAATCAAGACAGTCTTATTAAGTAATGTTCTGTATGAGGGTACACACTAATGTTCATTAAAAGCACCACAATTGCTCGAGCGTTTGCGATAGCGTCTTTATGTTTTGCTGCATCGACAGTTTATGCAGACCACTGGCCAGAAAAAAGAGTTATTGCTACTCAGAAGGTCTACGCCAACCTACCCACAAAAAACACCTTCCAAAAAGCGGGCACCGTCAATTTTGAGGAGTATGGTGTGCGGCCAGCAGAGCTACCAACCAAAGTTGACAACCCTGTTCTAGAAAAAATGCTTGGAAAGGCATCAAATATTGCGGCGCTTGTCCAGAAAAACGGTAATTTAATTTTTGAGCGGTATCACCCGTACATAAATTCAAATCAGCCAATTTGGGCTACCTCGATGGCCAAGACAGCCACCGCAACTGCAGTTGGAAAACTCTTATGCACAGGTAAAATTCAATCTATTGATGATGAATTGGGTAAATATTCCTCGTTATTAGCTGATACAGTTTACGCTAACGTCACCATCAGGAATGCGCTTCAAATGCGTAGTGGGGTATCTGAAAATAGAGATGATGAAAACACCATTGCAAACAAGGCTAAAGGAATTTTAGACCAGCAAGATTTCGGCACAGCCAAACAGGCTCTGGCCACCTACAAAAAGCCCTACGCGGAGCAAGGTAAACGCTTCAGTTATCACGTGTCAGACACTCTTGCCCTATCGTTATTAGTTGAGGAAGTTGCTGGCGAATCTCTTGGTAGTTTTTTTTATAATAACATTATGAAAATAGCTTCGGAAAAGCCTTACATGATATGGGTAACTGACAGAAATGGCACTACTGTTGGTTTTGGTGACCTTGTCATGCCGGCCAGAGATTGGCTCAAACTTGGCAGCTATGTGATGCAAGAAATGATAGCGGAGACATGTCTCGGCAAGTTCTTTGATGAAGGGATGAAAACTGCAGTAACTACAGAATCCGACTATAAAAAATATGGTTATCAATCTTGGGTGTACACATCAAGTATTGGGCCAATGCTGGCTTTTCACGGTCACTTTGGTAACATTATGGTACTCGACAAAGAACGGAACACAGTAATGTTGTTACTCTCACTAAATGGAAATTATGGAAATTATCAAATTCTCGGTGATGCTGGCAAAATTATGGACAGGCTAGCAACACTTACTGAGTGACCGCATTCTGATGAACAGTTGAAGCAATGCGCTTTTATTCGGAACATCAAGGCCGATAGAGTTCGTGGAACAGCCTCTCAGGCACTTTTAGACAGAGGCTGGGGCAAGGCTAAGGTAGAAGTGGCCACAAGCGGCGGACAGACGTATATCGAGGCTCTGCAGGCGGCAGCTGAAGCAATTAGGGCAGAGAATAAAACGTACCAAATATAAAGTCTGATTGGGTTTTTAAGAGGAACAAGAATGCTCTGTTTGTTTCAGGGTTTTCCCGCATAGAGGAATGAATAATGAAAAGCATTCTCACAGCATTGTTATTGAGCATTTCACTGATTTTCAGCAGTGGGATGACTAGTTCTGCGCAGGACTTTCAAAAAGGGGCAGAGGCTTATCAGTCTGGCGACTTTGCGACTGCACTGAAAGAATGGGTACCTCTTGCTGAACGAGGCAATGCTGTTGCGCAGTACAATCTTGGTTTGATGTACGCAAACGGACAAGGCGTAGTTCAGGACGGCAAGCAAGCAGCAAAATGGTATCGCAAGGCGGCTGAACAAGGTTTAACAGAAGCGCCCTCAAAGCAGGGTTTTTGCTGGACGGTGTAGACATAGTGTAGACACACCGACTGATACACTCACAACGCCATATAAATACAATAATAAAAACAGAAATTTAAATATATAATTCGGTATTAGAGCACTTCGTTGACATCGAAGGGGTCACAGGTTCAATCCCTGTCACTCCCACCATTTTCTTAGACATATTTTTGAAGCGTGGCGCCAAATACCTGTAGTTTTGGTAAAAAATCCTTATTCATTGAATAAGAGAAACTTTTACTACTTGCAAAAGCCGCAACGTCAGCGCCATTTAGTCGTTGACCAGAGTAATGAACCTAAGCAGGGTTTGCTTAAGCCAGCTGATTTGAAACTAATAATTTTGTTTCTCTTTTATTAGTTCTGCGCGTTCTACAACAGCTTTGGCGCGGTTATAAACAGGCATATCAATCATTTTTCCGTTTATTTGTGCTGCTCCATGATTGTTTTGCCAAGCATCTTCCATAACTTCCATGATCAATGCGGCTTCTTTGACTTCCTCTTGCGTGGGGCTAAAACCCCGGTTCAAAGCGTCAACCATTGTTGGATGAATGCAAGTAGCTCCTTCAAAACCAAATTTTGCGGATTTTTTGGCCACCTCAAACATGTAATCTGCATCGGAGAAGTCGGCAACTGTATCTAAAATACCAAGGGGCATTAACCCTGCAGCTTTGGCAGCAAGTGCCATTTGAATTTTAGGATAAGTTAAAGTCTCCGCGCTTGGGTAAAGTCCAGCAGATGTCGCAAAGTCCTCACCACCGAGAATAAGACCGATATTGCGATCTATTGAGCACGCTATCCTCTCTGCAGAGAGCAGAGCTTTTGGTGTTTCTAGCATTGGGACTATCTTTATTTGTCCAATATCCATTCCACGTTCCTGTTCAAGAGACGTTAGTAATTCGTCCATTGCGCTTAAAATACCGGCGCTCTCTACTTTGGGGAAGAATAACCCTTTTAACCCTTGTTGAACGACGGCTTCGATATCCCTGACTGCGAGCCTTAAAGGTGCATTAATTCTGACGAGTATGTCTGAGGGGCCCTGTGACAACCCTTGGATTGCGCTTTTACAAATTTCCCGAGCTCTTACTTTGTCGTTCGGTGCAACGCTATCCTCTAAGTCTAGGATAATTGCATCAGCACCGCGGTTTTGGGCTTTGGCAAGGAAATTTTCGTTGTTTGCAGGCATGTAAAGAAGGGAACGCCAAAGTGGCGCTTTGCTTTTTAATCGGTTTTTATTAATCTTATATCGTTGTTTTTTCATTTTATACTTTTTCTCTCAAAAAACTGCTGTATTTGCGCTTCTTTAAAACCCGCTTTCAAAAGGATTTCAGTTGTGTTTTGTCCAATTTTTGGCGCGGCGTTGCGAAAAGTTGCTGGAGTGTCTGAGAGGTCAGGAACGGGCTTGTGGACTGGTATTGTGTCAAGATCGTCATCAGGGATTTCTGAATAAATTTTGCGTTCAACAAAGTGCGAATCTGATGTAATGTCTGCTATGGAATATAGTGGAGCTACGGTTACATCTGCTTTCAGCAATGTTTTTAAAACCTCATTTTTGTTTCGTTCTGCAATCCATTTGGCAACGGTTTGATCAACAATATCTCGGTGTTTCAGTCGCCCTTCATTGTTATTAAAGCGTTGGTCCTCATTCATCTCCCCATGACCAATGGACTCAAAAAGTCTGGTAGCTATTTTGGGAGTTGATGCTGAAATTGACAAAAAGTGACCATCTTTTGTTTCATAAACATTGCGCGGTGCAGACGTGCTTGATTGATTGCCAATTCGTTCCTTTGGCTCTCCAACAAGTTTGTAATCTAAGGCTTCTGGGCCAAGAACAGAAACCATCGCGTCAAGGAGAGCAAGGTCAATCATTTGTCCTTCGCCACTCTTATCTCGTGCTCTTAAAGCCATCAAAATTGCGTTTGACCCGTAAAGACCGGATATCATGTCTGCAAGCGCAAGTGGTGGTAGCAGGGGACCTCCATTTAACTCACCGTTCTTATGAGCAAAACCGGACATAGACTCAACAAGAGTGCCAAACCCTGGCCTTGATGTATATGGTCCTGTCTGGCCAAAGCCCGAGATTCTAAGAAGAATAAGTTTTGGGTTAATTTGCTTTAGTCTGTCGAAGCCAAACCCCATTTTTTCGAGTGTTCCCGGCCGAAAGTTTTCGATCATTACATCTGCGCTCTCAATGAGGTGGCGGATGATTTCTTTAAAATCTGGCGACCTGAAGTCCAGCCCAATGCTTTTCTTGTTTCTCGAGTAAACCTTCCAGAAAGTAGACTCCCCGCCCTGTTTCCATGTTCGGAGTGGGTCGCCATCAGGAAGTGGCTCTACTTTGATCACCTCTGCACCAAAATCAGCCAGTTGCAACGAGGTCATATTGCCTGCAACAACACGTGATAGATCTATAACCTTGATGTCCTTTAGCGGCCCAACATTTTCCGTTTGGAAATTGCTATATTTCCAGTTTGACTTTTTTGTTGAATTGTTCATCCAAAGAAAACCCTATCAAAATACCTGTAGTTAAAAAAAGATGTTCATCCTACCTTGGCAAAAAATCAATCCACGATAATAAGTTGTCCAACAATTATTGTGACCTAGGGAAACACTGATGTGATTGTATGAGGATTAAGTTCCAAAAAACTCCCCGAAAACCTTGTAAAACAGGTGTTTTTTATACTATAATACAAAAATTAAATGAAGGGCTAAATTATTGAAATAATCATAGAAAATGGTGTAGCTCAGCGGGAGAGCACTTCGTTGACATCAAAGGGGTCACAGGTTCAATCCCTGTCACTCCCACCATTTCCTCCAATATATTTTTGAAGCAGAGCGTCAGTTCTGGCGTTTTTCCCCCGCTAAAGGAGCGTCTACAAGGCGTTCGTGTTTGTCCTTGATTTCGATTATGCCGCTCATGCCTGCATCCCAGGCGGTTTCATGAGTGGCACCGTTCCCGTATCTACGAATTTTCACGAAATTGGCAATGTGACGGTTTTTTATATAATAGCTGTCTTCCGCGGCTTGATTCATTTTATCTTTTGAAAATCCAGCATCGCCAAATGCCTGCTTCCAAAGATATTTAAGGATATCTGTCATCAAAAGTACAGTTGCTCTCGGCAAATTTTGATCATAACATTGTTGCAATTCGTGATCCAACTTGTCAGTTCTGGTATTGGTTCCAAAGTGACCTTCTTGCGGGCTTAATAAATCTTGTACAAAGAGTGTTTCATAATAATTTTCTAGCCGCGCGCCGTTTTGAGGACCCCTTGAAAATTTGATTTAACGGAGTGATGGACAGTCATTTTTTCCGGTTTTTTATCACCAGCTAATTTAACTTCAAAAATTTCTATTACGATTTAGTTGCCTGATGTTTGCCATTTCCCTGCTGGAAATTGTTTTTTCATTGTCAGTTTCAGACTTTCAAAATTCCCAAATACTTCATCCTTCTCCATGCTACTCCCCCTATTTTCATGAAGACAAAGCCGGAGGTCAAATCATTTAGGTTAATTTTAGGTCTAGAGTGCCCACTCCCCGCCAAAAAAAATATCATTGTTGGTTAGACGTGATCGAGGCGGCATCATTCACCTTGTTCAGCCCGCGAAGTTTGGCAAAAACCATCGCGCCGCCAAGCGCAACGCCAATCGCCATCACCCCGCCCATGACCACCGCCGTTACCGGCCCGAACAGCGCCGCCGCACTGCCAGCGCGAACATCGCCCATCTCGTTTGATGATGAAATGAAAATTCCATTCACCGCGCTAACCCGCCCGCGAAGAAGGTCAGGCGTGGCAATTTGAATAAGACTAAGCCTGATATTCACGCTAACCATATCGGCCGCGCCATAAACAAACAGCGCCGCCATGCTGATCCAGAAATTGGTCGACAGCCCAAACACCACAATCGAAACGCCAAAAATGAACAGGGCGAAAAACAGCTTCCAGCCGCATCCGCGCATTTCGGGAAGGCTTGCCAACAGCACCCCGACAAACACCGCGCCAAATGCTGGCATGCCGCGAAGCAGGCCGAGCTGTTCTGGGCCAATCATCAAAATATCGGCAGCATAGATCGGCAACAATGTCACCACACTGCCAAGCAAGACGATAAATAGATCAAGCGCGATGGCGCCAAAAACAATCGAATTTGAGCGGACAAATTTCAGCCCGCCAATAATATGTTCCCATGATCGCGGGGTTGGTTTTATACGCGGCAAATTCGGCAAAAGCTGATAGCTAAGCGCCGACGTCACCATCAAACAGGTCATTATCGCATAAATATGGAAATTGATTGCCGCAATCAGCAGGCCGGCAATCAATGGCCCGCCGGTTTGGGCGATATTATTCACCGTCGAGCTAAAGGCAATGGCGCGGCGAATTTGCGCTTGTGGAACAATATTGGGAATAATCGCCTGGCTTGCCGGAAAATACAGCGCCATCACACTGCCATGAGCAAATAAAAGCCCGAAAAGCATCGCCAAATTCAAACTGTTGGCAAGCATCACCATGGTCAGAGCCAGCAAGATAATGGCATCGGCAATCGCACAGCAGGTTAAAATCTTTTTGCGGGCAAAAGTGTCGACAATCCATCCTGTCGCAAAAAAGAAAACAAACACCGGCGATACTTGCATCAAACCGACAAGCGCCAGATGAAACGGATTTCCGGTATTTTGATAAATATGCCAGCCAAGCGCGACCGATAGCATCGCAATCACCAGATAATTGATCGCATTCGCGCCAAGGAAAAAGAAAAAATGAAACGGCACTTAAATCTCGCTATGGCTGTTGGTTTTCATCAATATCCTGCTGCTTGCCCGCTATCTTGGCTAGCGGTTTGCCAAAAGGCTAGATGACAAATCCGGCTTGCACCTGTTTGATCGCGGCCAAGGCATCGGCAGAAAGCAGCCCTTTATTCACCGCGGCCGTTGCCTGTTGCAGCTCGTCAAGTGTTGCAAGGCCAATTTCGGTTGTTGGCAAGGCCGGATTCGAAATCACATAACGGATTGCCAATTCGATCAATGATCCAGCATGGCCAGCCTCGACCAGCGGCATGAATGCAAGCCCGCGTTTCACATCGGTTACATAATCGGTTTCAGATCCGATTGGTGTAACATCGCGCATGCCAAGCGGGTGACGCGCCGCGCTGCCAGACAAGGCACCGCCAGCCAGAACGCGAACTCCAATCGCCCCAACGCCATGATCCTTGGCGGCTTCAAGAAGCAATTTATAATCATCTGACGGATAAGTGGCGGCAATGGGCTCGCCCGCCGAAGGGACAAGCAAATTATAAAACACCTGCGCGCTGTGAAACACACCGCAGGAAACCAGCTTGTGAACATCATCGGCAGCACCTTTTGCCGTAAAGCCAAGAAACCGAACCTTGCCGGTGTCGCGAAGCTTGTCAAAGGCGGGCACAACCGCATCCATAATCTGATCAATCGTCAATGTGCCGCGAAAATCGGTTCGGCCTAACGTGTTGTGAAGCTGGAAAATATCGACATGATCAAGCCTTAGCCGGGCGAGGCTGGCATCAAGCGAACGGGTGATGGCACCATAAACATCGGATAAATCATCATTGCTTAGCCCGACTTTGGTGCTGATCACCAAACCGTCGCTATTGCCATTCAGCGCGCGGCCAAGATTTTCTTCGGAAACGCCATTGCCATAGCTTGCCGCCGTATCAAAAAAATTAATGCCATGATCACGCGCCCAGCCAATGGCGCGATCCTGATCGCGCGCATCGCCTTTGGTCATCAGCCCGCCAACGGCACCACACCCAAAGGTCAGCCGTGACACCGCAAGGCCGGTATTGCCAAATTTCCGTTGTTCCATGCGCCAATGTCCCTTTTGCACTCAATGATGTTATTTTGATTGAAATCCCAAAATATTATGCGTGTATTTTCGCGCGTCCACCAGCCCTAACGGCACCGGCGGGGCTGCATAACGCAAAACACCAGCGCGGCATGAAAACAGGCGGTAAAAATGCTGGCAAACCCATTGCCCGAACCGGCTTTGCCGCGATAGGATTATCTTCGCCGCCGCCACGCTTGCTGCCACGCTACGACGGCAAGACATTGTTCAAAAACATGCCGAAAATGAGCTTGACAAAAAGCTGATAAGGCGAGCAAGGCCAAAAGACCAATGAGGAATCGCATGTCATATGCGCGATAAAGACAAAAATAACTTGCCAGCCGATCCGGCACATGATGATGGCTTGTCAATGGGCAGGGCGCTTCGTTGTGATTTTGTGGGCGGTGCGGTTCAGTACCGTTTGCGCTTTGGTGGCGGGCGCGGGCAGGATTTGCCAAAGGCGGCCGGTTTCAAGCCGGGTATTAATCCGCATATTATCGATGCGACGGCGGGGCTTGGCCGCGATGCGTTTCTGCTGGCCTCGCTTGGTGCCACGGTTACGATGATCGAACGATCAGCAGATATGCATGCATTATTGCATGATGGCATGGCGCGGGCGCTTGATGCGGGCGGTGTGACTGCCGAAATCATTAGCCGGATGACGCTGATCCATGGCGATGCTATCCAGCTTTTACCCAGCTTGTCACCGGAAATTGTGCTTGTTGACCCTATGCACCCGCCGCGCAATAAATCGGCTTTGGTCAAGGCCGAGATGCGCCAAATTCGGGCGATTGTCGGCATTGATAATGATCAGACTCGCCTGATGCAAACCGCGCTGGCGCATGCGTTGCGGCGGGTTGTGTTGAAATGGCCAGCTAAGGCCGCACCAATGGCCGATATCTCGCCAGCATCACATCAGATCATTGGTAAATCGGTTCGTTATGATGTGTTTATACGATCCTGATTGGTGGCTCAATGCGCGCCATGATGAAAACTAACATTGTTTAGTTTTGGCAATTTGTTTTATGATTAGAATATCCAGCTAATTAATGTCAGGCAAATGCGCCATGATGCAGTTCAATTGCGCGCCGTTACATTACCGAAACAGGGAAACCGTCTATGGATCATAAAATTGGTGTCATACCGTTTGATATTAGCGGCGATAACATTGCCATCATGTTTGTTACATCACAGCGGCGTGGGCGTTGGATTTTGCCAAAGGGCAATCTAAAGTCTGGTGAAAGCCATAAAAAGGGTTGTAAGCGTGAAGCCTTTGAAGAGGCGGGAATCAAAGGTCGTATCCTGACCGATTTTCCGATGACCCATGTGGTGACCAAATCCGATAATGGCGCCGTTAATCAGGTTGCTGTGACCTATTATCCGATGCTGGTGTCAAAACAATTTGACGACTGGCCCGAACAGCCAAAACGCGAGCGCCATTGGGCGTTGCTAGACGATGCGCCACGGGTAACTGATCGTGAAGATTTCCGACTGGTGATTAACCAATTTGCCGCGATTAAACCGCTGATACTAAAAACTGCAAAACATAAAAAAGCATAGCGGCTAGCGTGGCCGATGCTGGCACGGTGATAACCCATGCCGCCCCAATCGACAGCACAAATTGCCGCCTTACCAGCTTGCGCCGCAATCTGATATTAACGTTTTGGAACGCGTCAAGCGCGGTGGCGTTCAGCTTGTGACTTGGCTTTAGTCGTTTTTTGTCAGGGTTTTCAATAAATTCACGAAGAAACCCAACGCCGAAAATGGCACCAATCGCAATATGGGTTGAACTGACCGGCAAACCCAATGTCGTGGCAATCAGCACAGTCACAGCCGAGGCCAGCGCAACGCAATAGGCACGCGGCGCGTTCAAGCGGGTGATTTTTTCCCCAACGGTATTGATCAATTTCGGCCCGAATAATAACAAGCCAAGGGCCAGACCAGCCGCGCCAATGATCATCACCCAAAGCGGAATGGACACTTTTGCGGCAACACCACCCGAACTAAAGGTCGACACAATCGCGGCTAAAGGGCCAACGGCATTCGCCACATCATTCGCGCCATGGGCAAAACATAACAGCGAAACACCAATCACCAATGGCAGGTTAAATAGCGTATAGATTTGCTTTTTGCGGTTGGTGATTGATTCAGCGCGTTTGGCGATATAGGGAACCGACAAAAGCCATGCGATAAAAAATGCGGCAATTGAATAGGCGTAAATCTCGATCGTCGATGGCTTCCAGATTTTTTTTAGCCCCTTCATTGCCATATAGGCCACAAAGGCGCTTGCCATCAAACCGATCAAAACCGGCACCCATCGGCGCGCCGCCTGTTTGCGGTCTTCGACATTCAAAATCTTGACCTTGATCAATAGCAACAGGGCCGCGGCGACAATGCCGCCAAAAACAGGCGAAATAACCCAGCTTGCGGCGATTTTTGACATGGTTATCCAATTGACCAAGCCAAAGCCAGCCCCGGCGATTCCCGCCCCCATAACCCCGCCAACAATCGAATGGGTGGTTGAAACTGGCGCATTTAAAAAGGTTGCCAGATTAATCCATAGCGCGGCGGCAAATAGGGCGCTTAGCATCAGATTTCGAAAATCAGTCGCCGTCACGCCATCGCCGGGGTTGATAATGCCTTTGGCAACCGTCTGCACAACATCGCCGCCAGCCAGAATAGCACCTGCGCTTTCACAAACCGCGGCAATTAAAACGGCAGCGGTAACGGTCAACACCTTGCCGCCAACTGCCGGGCCCATATTATTGGCAACATCATTTGCACCAATATTCAGCGCCATATAGCCGCCGATAATCGCCGCGGCAACCAGCATGACGATATCTTCACTGGCGACATCAAGGCTTAGGCTGCCATAAATGCCAGCAATAATTAAAAAGATGGCCGCAATCACAAAAGGCAAAAGTCCTGATCGGGCATTTTTGACTTGGCCTTGTTGATAATTCATCCGGCGCAAATCATTGATATAGCGATTGGATTGCTTTAGCTGGTTCTTTTTCATGATCGCGCCTTGCACCGTAACCTTGAAGACATTGTCAGTTTCATAATGGCATGCCAGCAACAGCATAGCCAATCACAAACAGCAGCTTAGATGGCATATTTACAAACCAGGGCAGTAGCGATAGCAAATTTGATCTGATCAGACCATGCCGGAAATCAGGTTTGTTTCCGCCTAGCAGGGCTGGTGGCCAAGCCATTGCCTAAGCCGGGTCTTGACATAGATTCCATCTACATTTGGCAAAGCACGCGGCGGATTGTCGGTGGTGATCTTCACCACGGCCAAACGCGGGCCAGTTGGGTCATTCGGTTTATTGGTAAAGGCATCAAGAACATCATAATCATAGATGGTCTGACAACCAACAAACCCACAGCCAGTGGCAATCTCGGCAAGGTCGACACCATGTGAGGTATGGCTTTTCTGCATGCCGGTTTCGCCAAAATGCCCGTTATCCAGAACAACAATGCTAAGGTTGTTTGGCTTTTGCGCCGCAACCGTGGCAAGTGCTCCGATCCCCATTAAGGCTTCTCCATCGCCGGTGATGACCATCACTTGCCGGTCAGGTTCGGCAATGGCAAGGCCAAGACCGATCATAACAGCGCCGCCCATCGCACCCCATAAATAGAAATTGGCATGATGGTCGCCAGCGGCATAGACATCATAGGTTGACGAGCCAAGGCCGCAAACCACAAGCATATCGTCACGATTTTGCAGCAAATGTTCTACCGCCGCACGCCGTTCAATTGTTACCATTTCTGACATCTCTACCACTCCTTGCGGCCAATAAGGCGCTGCGACAATAGAATTGCAATTTTCTGTTCACTGGCAAAAGCGGCGTAAAGTGCGGCGTCAACCGTCGGCCCAACTTCTTCAGGGCTGTTACAACGCATCACTTCGATCCCCATCATTTCAAAGCTGGTTGGGGTGGCGCGCGCCATTGGCACCTGCCATGAATTAAACTCGCCATATTCGCCGCGCATGCTGACAATCGTCACAAAAGGAAAATTGCAATTGGTGACAAGGCTAAGCATGTTGACGCAATTACCAACGCCGCTTGATTGCATCAAAAGCACCGATTTCTTGCCGCCAAGCCATGCACCGCAAGATGATGCAATGCCTTCTTCTTCGGTGGTCAGCACAATTGGCGTCATTTCGGGATCATCATGAACCCGCCGGATTAAATGCGCATGACCGGCATCGGGAACATAGGGAACCTGGCTGATGCCAGCTTTTTTGAAAGCGTTATAAATATCATCTTCCCAAATATTGGGTGTGGAAACAGCCATTTTCTTTCTCTCAATTATCACGTTTCATTTGAATGCCGCAGACGATTGCGATGCTGTACAGATTTGCGCAGACCAAGAAAATGGCCGCTTCGGTGAACCACGATAGATAAGAATGCGCGGCCAAGGCAACTGGCAAATGCTGGTGGGCGTTAAAATATTTCCGACCGCGCATTTGGATCAGCATTGGCAGCGGCGTTTTTTGCTGGCACTGTTGTGATTGCTGGCCGTTTGGCCGTTGGGAAATGATTTGAAATAACCGAAGGCCAAGCCCTTTTTGCAAGGAGATATGCGTGATGAAGACCTATCAACATTATATTAATGGGGCGTTATGTGATTCGGCTTCGGGCGAATGGTTTGATAGTGAAAATCCCTATACGGGTGAAGTATGGGCCAAAATAGCCCGTGGCAATGCCGAAGATGTGGATCGGGCGGTGACAGCGGCAAAAGCCGCCTTTGACGGTGAATGGGGTGCAACTGGCCCAACCGCTCGCGGCAAGCTGATGGTCAAGCTGGCCGAAATTATCGAGCGCGAGGCAGTACGGCTTGGCGAAATCGAAGTTCGTGATAATGGCAAGCTGATTGCCGAAATGGGCGCGCAAACCAAATATATGGCTGAATGGTATCGTTATTTTGGTGGGCTTGCCGACAAGATTGAAGGCGCGGTCATCCCCTCTGACAAGCCGGGCATTTTCAATTTCACCCGTTATGAGCCGCTTGGCGTTATCGGCATGATTACGGCGTGGAATTCGCCTTTGCTGTTGCTGGCATGGAAATTGGCACCGGCTTTGGCCGCGGGAAATACCGCCGTGGTAAAACCATCCGAATATACGTCAGCATCAACATTGGAATTTATGGCACTTATCGAAGAAGCAGGCTTTCCTGCGGGTGTGGTGAATGCAATTACCGGTTTTGGTATGGAGGTTGGAGCGCCTTTGGTCGATCACCCCCATGTTGATAAGATTGCCTTTACCGGCTCGGATGTGTCGGGGCAGAAAATCTATGAAGCAGCAGCCAAGAAAATCATGCCGGTCACGCTGGAACTTGGTGGAAAATCTCCCAATATCGTTTTTGAAGATGCCGATTTTGAAGCTGCTGTCATGGGCGCGATTTCAGGAATTTTTGCAGCAACAGGACAAACCTGCATCGCCGGATCACGGCTTCTTGTGCAGCGTTCGATCCATGATAAATTTGTAAAACGGCTTGTCGAGGTTGCGGGTGCGGCGAAAATTGGTGATCCAATGTCAACCGAAACGCATGTTGGGCCGGTCACAACCATGCCGCAATATGAAAAAATCATGGATTATATCAATATTGCGAAATCCGAAGGGGCTGTTTGTGTTCTTGGCGGCAATGCTTATCGCGGTGCGGGGGCAAAAGGCAAACAATTTGTCCAGCCAACCATCTTTACCGGCGTTCATAACCAAATGCGCATCGCCCAAGAAGAAGTGTTTGGGCCGGTTCTGTCAGTGATCCCGTTTGATACTGAAGATGAGGCAATTGCCATTGGCAATGACATTGTTTACGGGCTGGCTGCTGGGGTCTGGACAAGCGATATTGGCCGTGCTTTACGCATGTCGGAAAAACTAAAGGCGGGAACAGTCTGGGTGAATACCTATCGCGCAGTTAGCTTTACATCGCCATTTGGTGGCTATAAGCGCAGCGGTGAAGGCCGTGAAAGTGGCAAGGAGTCAATCAAGGAATTTTTGCAGGTTAAATCGGTCTGGATTGCTCAGCAAACCACAGCCGCAAACCCCTTTATTATGCGCTGATAATTATCATGGGCTAATCCTGTGCTGGCTTAACGTTGGCTGGCCTAACAGTCGCTGGCCGAAGAGTTTTTGGCTTGGCGTTTTGCCGCCATCCGCTGGATGATGGCGGGTTTTGGCCGGTCAATTCTGCCGTGAAAATAATCAAGAATGGTGAAATCATCAGGCAGTCTTGCGGCCAGCTCGCCGTCCTGTAACAGAAAGTCAGGATTGCTTGGGCGGCCAAAGGCTTCATTGCCAATGGCAAAGGTTTCATAGGCAAGATAGCCGCCCTGCCGCACAAGCCCGAATAAATCGTCAAGCCTTGGCCGGTAAAGGTAATTGGCGACAATCACAATATCGAATCCATCATCAGTAAAGCCCCAGAGATTTGCATCTTCCAGATCAAATTGGCAAATTCTGATCTGCGGACATCTGGCGTTTAACGCCGCCAATGCAGTATGATCGCGATCAATTGCCAAGAATGAGAACCGGCCGGGAAAAGCATGATCCAGCGCGCAACAATGCCGCCCGCCGCCAGCCGCAAAATCAAGAATTCTGGCACCATTGGGCCAGTTTTGCGCCTGCTGCATAATCCAATAAGATGGCGGCGATAACGGGGGCTTGTTGGTCATTGGCATGACAGGTCTGTTTTGGTGAAAAAACGGGTAAGGGCGGCTAAGGTTTGATCGGGTGCTTCTTCGGCCAGAAAATGCCCGCTATTGATCGCCTGACCCTCAACATGGCTGGCATAGTTTTGCCATTCGCCAATCACATCATAATGTTTGCCAACAAATCCGATATCGCCCCATAGCGCCAAAACTGGCATTTTCAGTTTTTTACCACTATCTGCAGCGTCATGGTCTAGATCGATGCTGGCTGCGGCACGATAATCCTCGCAACTGGCGTGAATGGTGGCTGGATTTTTAAAACAGCGCAAATATTCGGCAAAGGCCTGATCGGTAATGGCGCCTTTGGTGCGACCCCAATGACCGGTTTTATGATGCAGAAAAAATTCTGGATCATGGCCGATTAATGTTTCGGGAAAGGGGGCTGGCTGAATCAAAAAGAACCAATGGTAATAAGCGGTGGCAAACGCCTTGTCGGTTGCGCCATACATCGCCTCGGTTGGCGCGATATCAAGCACGGCAAGATGGGTCACCGCATCAGGGTAATCACGCGCCAAACGATGGGCAACGCGCCCGCCGCGATCATGGCCAGCAACGGCGAAATGATTATGTCCCAATGCTGCCATCAACGCCATCATATCTGCCGCCATGGCGCGTTTTGAATAGGGGCCGTGATTGGCGTCGGTTTCTGGTTTGTCACTGTCGCCATAGCCGCGAAGGTCGGGGATCACGACGCTGAACTGGCTGGTAAGGGCAGGGGCAATCTTATGCCACATATAACCGGTCTGCGGATAACCATGAAGCAGTAATAGCGGCGGCCCCGTTCCGGCCATACGAAAATGGATACCAACCCCGTCATGGATATTTGTGCTGCTGATAAAGTCAGTGGTGAAATCCATTTATGGCTGTCCTTAGATTGTGGCCGTTACGTTAGGGCTATTGTTTGGCTGATGCGGCTGTTTTTACATGCTGCCAGATATGGTCAAGCTGGCTGTCTTGTTTGCGGCGTAGGCGCATAAGATTGATGGTGAGGCCAATATCCCATTGATCGGCACCAGCCCGGCACAGAACGCCGGTCTGAATGTCAGCGGCAATCAGGCTTTGGGGAAGCCACGACACCCCCGAACCGTTCCAAGCACGAACCCGAAGCGCGCCAACCATCGAATTTTGATAAACCGGCTTTAACCGGTCGCGATCAATGCGGCCAGCCATATGGCGCGAAAACAGCTTGCCAAGTGATGATCCGGGTGAAAAGCCGATATGGGGAAGCGAGGTGCTGGTTTCATCATCCAATGAAAATAAGGGGTGGCCATTTTCATCGGGTTTGCAAACCGGTACCAGCCTGTCGGTTCCGATTTCGATGGCCTCGCTAATGGCACCGCTCGCGCGCCCATCAATAAATGGATTATTGTAGGCAATCAGAAAATCAACATCGCCAGCCAGAAAACTGCTTATGCAATCGGGAAGATCATCAACGCGAAGGCGTGACATAATTGGCCCAAAGCTATTTTCAAAGCCTTGCAGCCAATCGGGAAAAAATCGCCAAGCCACCGAATGCTGGGCTGCAAAACGAACAACATAGTGATCGGCCATAAGGTTGCTTTGTTGCAAAATATTCCGTTCATCAGCAAGCCGTTTAAAAGATGATAAAGCCACATCAAGGATCTACTCGCCGGCCGGGTGTTAGGCTGACAGGGCGCGCGCGGCGATCTACAAACGAAAATCCAGCCCAATCTTCCAAAGCCTTTATGCGTCGGCTCGAGGCGGGCTGGCTTATATGTGATTTTTGCGCGACCAATGAGAAATGGCCAGTTGCCTGAACGGCTGCTCGGTCATCAAACCATTGAAAATCCATGATTATGATTACCCCATGCAAAAATGCATCATGTGAATACAAAATAAACATTTGCATTTCTGATAAGAGCGCGTCAAGTTTTTCCATAATATGTCGCGCTGCAAATGGCGTATTTGGCTTAACTGTAACAATAGAACGGATGCCATAGAATGGCTAAAAAGCTAAACGAATTTCCTTCAGTTCCCCTTTGTCATCAGCCAACACCGCTGGAATTTATGCCGCGGATGAGTGAGTCGCTTGGCGGACCAAGGCTATGGATCAAACGCGATGATTGTACCGGCCTTGCCACCGGCGGCAACAAGACGCGCAAGCTGGAATTTTTGATTGCTGATGCGATTAAAAAAGGCGCTGACATGGTGGTGACACAAGGTGCAGTTCAGTCAAATCATGTTCGTCAGACAGCCGCCGCCGCCTGCAAATTTGGCCTTGATTGCCATGCGCTTTTGGAACGGCGTGTACCGGATCGGGCAGATGATTACGAAACCACAGGCAATGTTCTTTTCGATAAGATGTTTGGCACAAGCCTCGAATTTCGGCCAGCGGGTCTGGATATGAATGCCGAAGCGATGGCGGTGACTGAAAAGCTGGCTGCGGCTGGCCGTAAACCCTATTTTATTCCAGGCGGTGGTTCGAATGAAATTGGCGCGCTTGGATATGTTTCCTGCGCCTATGAATTGCTTGACCAAATCAAAGCTAATAATCTTGATGTTGGCTGGATTGTTCTGGCAACGGGAAGTGCGGGAACGCATGCTGGTATGCTGGCTGGTCTGCATGCAGCCGGATCAACAATTCCAGTTATGGGAATTAGCGTTCGTCAGCCTGAGGACAAGCAAATTGCCGCGGTTCACAAACTGGCAGTTTTAACCGCTGCACAATTGACCGATACGCCGCTTGGTGTTGAAAAAGTGATTGTCGATGATGGTTATGTTGGCGCTGGTTATGGCCAACCAACCCAAGGCACGCTTGACGCAATTAACCTGATCGCACGGCGTGAGGGGCTGCTTTTTGATCCGGTTTACTCGGGCAAAGGGCTTGCAGGCATGATTGGGCTTGCTGGTCAGAATTTTTTTGAGTCCGACAAAGATGTGATTTTCTTGCATACTGGTGGCGCAGCGGCATTATTTGCCTATGGCAACCAATTGGCATAAAATTCGCCAAATGGATAATGCGTTTAGACTAAACCCATCGTTCATGGTGGTAGATGGCAGGTCATTATGATCTGCCGCTTGCCAGCCCGTCAATTCGTGCAGGTGTCAATCAGACGATTATGTTAAGCCTTGCCATGGTTGTTGTGGCATCGTTGATTGGGGCGAAAGGGCTTGGTGAAGATGTCCTTGAAGCGCGTCAATATGCCACTGTTGGTCAGGGTATTCTGGCAGGCTTTGCCATCTTGTTTTGTGCATTGATCCTTGACCGGATCGTTCCGGGCGGTAAACAATAGCCGGATGAACTTTCATCTGTTTCTTTGGCTTCTCGCGGCAAGCGGGCGGCATGCCCGTATTCTGTTGCCACTTGGGGTGGTGCTTGCCTTGCTATTGCCAAGCAGCGGTGCCTTTTTCAAACCGGCTGCTCCCTATATCCTTGCGGTTCTGATTGGCGCGGCACTGGTGCGGCTTGATATTGGCGCGGTTTTAAGAGCCGCGCTTCAACCGCAAAGATTAATCCGCAATTTTGCCATTTCGTTTGGTCTTTTAATCATTGTGCCAGTGGTTTTTTTCACCGTGGCAAAATGGTTTGGCCTTCCCGCTCATTTCTTGCCATTGGTTACATGGTATGCGGTGGCACCGCCAATTGGTACGACGATCTGGATGTGCATCTTTTTGGGATTTACCGCGCCGATTGCGATGGAAATTGTTATTTTGACAAATTTGCTGGCACCTTTTACCGGCCCTTATCTTGGTGAATATCTTCTTGGCGCCGCGGTGCCGATATCATCGGCAATGCTTTGTTTACGGCTGGGTGTCATTCTTGGTGGTGGGCTATTATTGGCGTTACTTGCCAAAAAAATTCTTGGTGAAGACCGGATCGAGACCAACCGGCACCGGCTTGATGGGGTATCAACCTTGTCAATGCTTGCTTTTCTTCTTCCGGTTTTTGACGGTACTGGCGTGATGGTCATGGCCGTACCAATTTTAGCGCTGTCCTGTCTTGGGCTTGTTTGTGGGCTGAATTTCGGCTCGCAGGCATTGGTTTTTGCCGGTGGCCGGTTGCTTGGCCGTTTTGGCCAGTTTGGCCGCCTCGCATCTGGTAAAGCCGTGCCGTTTCCCGAAGGCACGCGGTCGGTTGCGGTTGTCGCTGGCAACCGTAACCTTGGGCTATATTTCGCCGCGCTACCCGCCGATCCGTTATTTGCACTTTTTGTTGCAGCCTATCAATTACCGCTTTACCTTACACCGATGGTGGCTGGCTGGTTTGCTGATCGGTCACAAAAGACATAATTTTTGACCCTGTGATTTTTGATCCAATCATTTGACCGACGATTATTCGGCACTCGCCCCATCATGAGACCACATGACCAATCCTGAATTTTACACGCTAAATCCCAGCCAGACCCGCCGTAACGCAGCGATTGATGCGTTGCGCGCGCCTTGTTACGCGCTTGGCATTACGATGGCCGGATTTTCCACAATTGCCCGCGAATCTGGGTTTGATTTCTGGATGGCGCTTGTGACCTCGCTTGGCGTTTGGGGGATGCCCGGGCAGGTGGCTTTTGCTAGCCTTTATTCGGCAGGTGCGTCTTTATTTATCATTTTTGTCGCGGTATCACTGGCGAATATGCGGATGTTGCTGATGGTTATTTCGGCGGCTGATATGATGCATCTGAAGTCGCATAATCTGCCCTTATGGAAACGTATCTTCTGGATGCAGTTTCTGGCAATTACGGCATGGGCGAATTTAGGACTGGCGCAGCAGAAATACCCTCCGCATCTGTTATTGCCATATTATCAGGGTTTTGCCCTGACGATCTTTGCCTTTGGCATTCTTGGCACGATCTTTGGGTTCTTTTTAAGTGATCTATTGCCGCCGGATATTTTGCGCGTAGTGATCTTTATCACCCCAATTTATATTTTGCTTTTGATCATCAATGCGCGGCAAAAGGCCAACCGGCTTGCCGTATTGATTGGTGGTGTTCTTAGCCCAGTGTTTTTTCCATTTGCCGGTGAATGGGCCATTCTGATTGCTGGTATTCTTGGCGGCAGTTTGGCCAGCCTTTACAGCCGATTCATTGCCAAATGGCATCTCGAACCGGTGCAATAGGGCGATGGTGATGCGGCAGGTGACATAATGGAAGATTACGGTTTGTTCCAATCATGGGCAGCAGTATTTTGCGCGATTATCGGAACTATCATCTGGCGGATTGCCGGTGTTGTTCTGGCATCGCGCATTCCGGCTGACGGGCCGGTGATGGGGTGGGTCAACACAATGGCCTATGCCATGGTTTCGGCCGTTCTATTGCTGATATTGGTTCATCCAACTGGCGTATTGGCAACCACCGGCCTTCATCATCGCTTGATCGGGCTTGGCGTCGGATTATTGGCAATGTTTATCAGCAAGCGCCTGATCTTTTCGCTGCTTTGCGGCATTAACGCCTTCGCGCTGGCGATTCAGCTTATCTAGCGACTGCCAAGGAGATTAGAATGGCAATAGCTCGCTTAGATAGCTTTCGTAAACGCCTGTTGTTGCAAGATCAAGCGCATCGAAACGCGCCAAAAGTCCGGCCGCGCTATCAGCCGGTGCAACATCAGCGGCACCCCCGCCCATATCGGTTCGCACCCATCCTGGGTGATAGGCACCAACGGCAATCCCGCGCGGCGCCAGTTCGACAGCAAGCGTTCGGGCAATATTGGTTGCGCCAGCTTTGGAGGCACGATAGATCGGCGCATTGCTGCTGGCAAGTTCCTGACTGCCCATAATCGATGAAATGACGGCAATTTTACCGGTCATGCCAGATGGGCGGCGCTCGCCATCTGCGGGTTCCAGCAAATGCGGTAAAAATGATCGTGCGGTGAAAAAGACGCCGGCAATGTTGGTCATCAGAACCGATTCAATGGCGCGGCTGTGATGGGCAGCGTCTCCAAGGCCGCCATAGCCATTCAATACCCCTGCATTGCAAACCAGAACGTCGATTTTGCGGGTCATACCAGCGGCAATTTGTTTCATGTCAGCCTCGGCGGTTACATCGAGCCCAAGAAGGCTGATTGCTGGATTGTCACGGGCAAGCGCAACCAGATCAGGGGCTTCCATAACATTGCGGGCGCAGGCAATAACCTGATCGCCGCGTTCGGCCGCCTGTTTTGTCATTTCAAAGCCGATGCCGCGATTGGCACCAGTGATCAACAGGGTTTTTGACATGGGTTCTGCCCTTATAGGTGAATGGTAAAAAGATGAATTACTTTTTGCAGGTGACCGGCTAGCCGGCTGGATTGATAATCGCCGGATCAAAAGGCGGACGTGTAAAGATTTCGCGAAGCATTGGTTCAAAATGAGCCAATGGCTTTGTTGGATAATCGGGATCAAAGGCCATCTGATCCCAATTACAGCAAAATTTCTCGCAGCTATCAAACCAAGCATGGTCGCGGTAAATATCACGGGCGTTTTTATCAACCCCCATCGCATCGCCATAATAATACATCTGGAAAACGCCATGATGTTCGATAATCCATGCGACTTCGGCGCGGACATAGGGGCGAATGATTGCGGCGGCGAGCTGGGAATGGTTTAGCGGTGCCAAATCATCACCAAGATCATGGATCAATGCGCCAACAATCAGCTCGATATCAGCTCCATCAGCCTCGGCACGCGTGGCAGATTGCAATGAATGTTCAAGCCGGTTGATCTGATAGCCGGCAAGCGAGTCCTTAAGGCTGGCAAGGGCAGCAATCAAACGATCGGGCAAAGCCACAACAAATTCATCCTCAAGTGCATTTAAAAAGGAATAATCTTCCGCGGTGCCTTCGTCCATGCGGATAAAGCTGACATGCTGCATGGTTTTTACTCTCTCAATTTGATTGATATTACGGCATGATCATAGGTTTTTTTGTCTATTTTAATCAACCTTTTATAGTTCGCAGATTGCATGACTTTGGAAAAGATAGGCTGGGATGGTGATGGTGGCATTTCTTGTTACAAATAGTTCTTGATCACGCAAACTTTGCAAAATGTCTCAAATCATGTCTTGGTGATGCGCAAGCTATTGTTATTCAATAAGCCCAAGCAGGTGGCCTTGTAGGTTTTCCAAATAAATAAGTTTGGATTTAATCTCAATTTTGGCAATGTTTTTGTTTCTTTAGTCACGCTTGATTGCAACAATACCGTCAACAAGATTGCCGATCGACCGCAAGAATTTTGCACGTTTGTTAATTATCTAGGCCGTTAGATATTTCCAAACCTTAGTTAAGATTGTATTTACTTTAATTGTATATTCTTTATGGCGTTAACCTTTTCGTTGAGCAAAAAAACTACTATGATAGAATTTCAACAATTGATTGAAACACTTATTGACCAGCTTTTGCTGAGGTTGCCAGCGTCAATCTTTGTCGATCTCCCTTTTCTTAGCGTCTTGCTAGCAAACCCAAATGGCCGCTATGTTATCGCTGGCCTAATTATTGTTGTCATTTTTATTGGCCTTTGGGTTTGTCTCCGTATTGCCCAGGTTTTGTTTGGCAAACAAACAAAGCCTGGCACTGACTTAAGTGGTTGTTCAGCCAAACCTGATGCCACTAATTTGTCAGAGGCCTTGTCTACAGACGAATTTCGGTTTTTAAAACGCAAAGACGCAGAAATAGATCAAAGTGATGACGACCAGGCATTGGCAGCAATTGAGCAGGAGATGCTTGCCATTAAACAGCTTTTTGCTGATGGTCATATTTTAAAAGATGTCTACGTGTCCGAAACGCGTCGTCTTTACGTCAAGGCAAAAGCCCTTAGACCTTGAAGCTATTTTGGGCTTCTTAAGCATCGCTGAGCCCACTTTTGGATCTGCCTTAGCTATAATGAACAGGACGTTTTATTTGCGGCCTGGCTTTTGCTGAGAGGTCGAAAAAGGTTGTTTTAATGCTCTTTTGTCAGTCATCGTTGGTTCCAAAGAGATAATGTTTTTTGGTTAGCGTTTTTGATTGCATCACTGCCATCCAAAAGCCGTGTGTTTGGTGGGCTAATTTTTTGTGCTTGGGCACGGTTTATTGCTTGCCAAATTATTACTGTATTAATTTTGATAAGATTATTAAAGATAGCTAGTGGTGAAAGATCGGCAATGTCAATTGGCAGGAGTTGGCTAGGGTGCTCAGCGATGCTGGTTTATTTGCCCTAAATAATTTTAGCCATCAGGTCCAAACCAGCCCATTACTTGGTTTGAAAAGAGTGGAAATTAGCTAGCAATTCGTAATCTTGGATAACTGGCATCAAGCTTGCTTACTCAAAAGATATACGAAAATATTTTCAAATCATAAATTCTTTGCATACCTCAGTTAATTATTACAGCGTTTTGCAACGTGCCTAGAAATTAGTTAAGACAAGACCGTAAGATCGAAATGAGTGAAATGGCACCAAAAATCACAAAAGCAATCTTTGTTGGCAACATCAAGGGTGGGGTTGGAAAAAGCACACTTACTGTGTATCTGACCGACTATTTGCGGCGTCGGTTCAAACGCCAATCGGTGGTGCTCCTTGATACTGACCCACAAGGCACATCATTTGAATTGATTGAACCAAAAAGCAGAAATGGTGACGCACGATTTTTGCCGATTGGTGACCGTTATGATGGGGTGAATATGACCACGCTCGATGGCGTGATTCGTCGCTTGCTTGCTCAGAATGATGGCATTGTGATGGTGGATACTGGCGCTGGCAAACTTGGCAACTTTTGGCAACTGGCTTTTTTATGCAATACGCTCTTGGTGCCAACCTCAATGTCATGGGCCGATTTGCG
>CAWUWE010000007.1:0-3922 GCA_963926175.1 uncultured Alphaproteobacteria bacterium
ATGTGCGGGTTATTTCGGCATCAAGCCGTGATCTGTCGTCGGAGATTAGCGCTGGCCGTCTTCGCGAAGATTTATATTACCGGTTTGGCGTGGTGCCATTATCAATGCCGTCACTTGCCCATCGGCGCGAGGATATTCCGGTTCTGGCAAAATATTTCACCAATCGCATTGCCAAACATGTCGGGGTAAAGCCCATTCGTCTTAGTGACGAGATTTTTGCCGCGATGCAGGGCTATAACTGGCCGGGCAATGTGCGGCAAATGCATAATGTGATCGAAACCTTGCTGATCATGGCACCTGATGACCGCAACCAGCCTGTGGGGCTTGATTTGCTTCCGGCTGAAATTCAGAATATATCGCGTCAAGGTGCCAATTCTGGTACAGAACAGTTAATGGCCTTGCCATTGCGCGGCGCGCGTGAAGAATTTGAACGCGAATATTTGAAAACACAATTACATAGATTCAATGGAAATATCTCGCTCATGGCGGCGTTTATCGGAATGGAACGGTCTGCCTTGCATCGCAAAATGAAATCGCTTGATATAGCAACGGATCTTCAAGAAGAGGGTAAAAAGACATGAAAATTGTCATCTGCGGCGCCGGACTTGTTGGCAGCGCCATCGCAAGCCATCTTTGCGAGGAACAAAATGACGTAACGGTGATTGATGCTTTGGCTGAGAATATTCAGCGTATTACCGATCAATATGATGTGCATGGTGTTGTTGGGGTTGCATCGCATCCTGACCGGCTTGCCGAAGCTGGCGTTCGTGATGCCGAATTATTGATTGCGGTTACCGAGTCTGACGAGGTGAATATGGTTGCCTGTCAGATCAGCCATACGATTTTCAATACGCCAGTAAAAATCGCCCGTATTCGTAGCACTGCCTACCTTGATCCAGCCTTTGCCAGCCTTTACAGCCCGGAAAATCTGCCCATTGATCATATCATCTCGCCCGAGGCGGAAGTGTCGGCGGCGATTAGCAACCAGCTTCGCGTGCCGGGGGCATTTGATGTGCAGAATCTCTGTGACGGCAAAATGAATCTTGTTGGCGTCCTATGTACCGAAAACAGTCCTATTTTGGGAACGTCACTTCGCCATCTAACAAGCTTGTTCCCTGATCTTAGCCTCACTGTTTTAGCGATTATCCGGGATGGCAAGGTGATCTTGCCGCGGTCAGGTGTTGAGTCAATGGAGACTGGCGACCGCGTTTACTTTGTCTGTGATAGCACGCATCTTGATCGCGCCATGGCCAGTTTTGGCCATGAAGAAGGCGAGGCGCGGTCGGTGGTCATTGCTGGCGGGGGTAGTATCGGGCTGATGTTGTCACGGGAAATTGAAGCCAATTTCCATAATACTAATAACCAGATCATCGAACTTGATGCTGGTCGGGCAAAATCGCTTGCCGAGAAATTGCAGGGAACTGGCATTATCAATGGTGATGCGCTGGATAGCGCCATTCTTCGCGAGGCCGGCGTTCACAAGACCGAAACCTTTGTTGCGGTAACCGAAGATGACGAGGTGAATATCCTGTCGGCCTTGCTTGCCAAACGAACTGGCGCCAAACATGCGGTGGCCTTGGTGAATATTCCAGGCTTTATCCCGCTTGTCAGCACGCTTGGTGTCGATGCGGTGATTAACCCGTCACAGATCACCGTTTCTTCAATTCTGGAACATGTGCGCCGTGGCCGTATTCGTGATGTTCATCCCATTGTTGAAGATCTTGGCGAGGTTCTTGAAGCCGAAGCCCTGCCATCTTCCTTGCTTGTTGGCAAACCGCTGCGGGCGGCCAAAATTCCAAAAGGCTTGGCGATTGGCGGTGTTTACCGCGATGGCAAGGCGATTGCGGTTCGTGGGGATACCGTCATCGAAGCTGGCGATACAGTTATCATCTTTGTTGTGCGCGGCAAGATTGCGCAGGTGGAAAAGCTGTTATCGGTTCGGCTGGATTTTTTCTAGGCGCAAACTTGTCCAACAAGGCTCATGCCGAAAATTCACATTCAAAAACCGCGCGCTCATTTGATTTCAAATGGCCGGCCGTGACGGCGGCGGAAAAAGCCGGTGACGAGGCATTGTTTATTTTCATTTTTACCGTTAAGATTTGTCTCTCTTAGGGGGGATAATAAGATGGCCAGTGAAAAGAGCCGCAATTTGCAAGAGGTTTTCCTAAATAATGTTCGTAAGTCCCATGCCGCTGTTACGGTGTTTCTCGTAAACGGTGTCAAGCTGCAGGGCATTATCACTTGGTTTGATAATTTTTCGATTCTCTTGAAGCGCGATCAGCATGTGCAGCTTGTCTATAAACATGCAATTTCGACAATCATGCCTGTGGCGCCGGTTCAGCTGCAAGATTTTGATGACAAGGACATGGATATCGAAGGTGAATGATGCTGCGATTGAGCCGGCGCTTCAAAGACCATCAGCCAATCCAACGCTAAAAGCCACTATTGCGGATCTGTTGCGCGAAGCTGCTGATCGGTTCATCGTACCGCGCTTTCAAAATTTGCAATCGCAAGACATCGCCACCAAAACCAGCGACACGGATTTTGTTACCATCGCTGACCAACAGGCCGAAGCATGGCTTGCGCCCAAATTATCGGTTTTGCAACCTGGATTTGTGATTGGCGAAGAAGCCGCATCGCTGACACCGGCCATTCGTGATCACATTCCGCATGGTTATGGTTGGACGATTGACCCGCTTGACGGCACCAAGAATTTTGTCAAAGGCAAACAGGCCTTTTGCAGCATGGTGGCATTGCTGTGGAATGGCCAGCCGGTGCAAAGCTGGATCTGGCAGCCGCTGACCCAAACGCTGTTTTATGCTGCCGAGGGGCAAGGTGCGGTTCGCATTGATAAAAACGGTGAGTCTAGCCTTCGCCTTGAAGACCGATCAGATGATGTTGATCTGATGTTTGGTTCGGGCAATAGTCTTGGATTGATCGAGCCGCAAAAAAGCGCCTTTCAAGCGCGGTTGCGATTGCTGGTGGGGCGTCGCTTTACCGGCAGTGCCGGCATTCAGGCCTGTTTGATCGCCAGCGGTGATGAAGATTTCCTGATTCACGGGAATTCAACGCCATGGGATCATGCGCCCGTTGATTTACTATGCCATGAGGCGGGCGGCTATGCGGCGATGCTTCGCGATGGAAGCCGGTTCCATGTCGCTATGAAAGCGCCCTTTATGGCCGTGTCGAGCCAAGCTGGCTGGAACCGTTTGCGTGACGCGGTTTGGCGGGATTAGTCAGATGTAAGTTTGCGATCATAGACCTTGGCATCCTGCCAATAGCCTTCCATCACATCAAGTGAAACTTCAGTAAAGTTTTTATGTTTTGATACCACTTGTTCTTCAACATAGTTAAATCTGTTTTCAAACTTTAGATTGCAGTTCTGAAGGGCGGTTTCTGGATCAACACCAGCCTTTCTTGCCAAGTTAACAGCAACAAAAAGAAGATCACCAACCTCATCTTGGATGCGTGTTTGGTCTTTATGTTCACTGGTAAGTTCAACTGCTAATTCTTCGGCTTCTTCTTTCATTTTATCCAGAACCTGATCAATTTCAGGCCAGTCAAACCCAACCCATGCGGCTCTTTTTTGCAATTTCAACGCGCGCAGCATTGGCGGCAGGCCGCGGGCAATGCCGTCAAGAAGTTTGGTTTCGCCTTTTTGAGCGCGTTCGCGCGCCTTGATATCTTCCCAAAGTCCGTTTTGCGATTCAACCGATGGCCGATCATCATCGCCAAACACATGCGGATGGCGTGCTACCATTTTGTCGGCAATGCTTTTGGCCACATCTTCAAGCGCAAAACTGCCTTCTTCTTCGGCAATGCGCGCGTGAAAGACAACTTGCAGCAAAAGATCGCCAAGCTCATCACGAATAGCGGTGCGGTCGCCAATTTGAATGGCGTCAGCCACCTCATAGGCTTCTTC
>CAWUWE010000008.1:0-4350 GCA_963926175.1 uncultured Alphaproteobacteria bacterium
GTGACAAAGGCAGCTAATTCAGGAACCGCACTATTGCCTTCAACTTTGATCAGCCGGATTGCCGCCCGCCCGCCAGCATCTTGCGCCACAGTTTGATTGGGCTTGGCTGAATCTTGCCCTTCGTATTGCCCGCCATCTTGCGTGCCATCCTGCCGGCCATCTTGCATGGGGGCAAAGGCAAATAGGCGACAAGCCCTGCCCTGTTCGAATAATTGATCAGTTTCAGCTTGCGATAAATACAGCTTTTCCGGTACCAATGGCCGGTAAGGGCTTGCCGTATCATCACTTCCATGCGCCAGACGCGCCTCATGGAATTCGTGAATCTGCGCATAACGTGCAGCAATGGCGGCATCGCCCTCGTGATCCAGCACAATTGGCCACCCCGAACAATAATGAGTCAAACAGGCCAGATTGTTGTGAAACAACGGTAACCAATGTTCAATTCCCGGATGGCTTCGCCCTGACGACACTGACTCATAAAGCGCATCACGGCTGGCCTTTGCGCCAAATAGCGACAGATAGCTGGTGCGGAATTGCGCAATTGTCGCCTCATTTATCATAAATTCGGCGACTGGGCGTAAAATCAGGCTTTCAAGCTTGCCGATGCTGCGCTGGGTGGCCGGATCAAAGCTGCGGATCGTTTCAACATCATCACCAAAAAAATCAAGCCGCGCTGGTGTTGTTTGTCCGGGTGGAAACACATCAAGAATGCCGCCTCGAACGGCAAATTCACCCGTTTCCCGCACCGTATCAGTTCGCAAATAAGCCTGGCCAGCTAGATAATCAGCCAAGGCGGCAGGCCCAAGCGTTTGCCCATTTGTCAAATCCCTGGTTGCCCGACCCGCGGTGATCACCAGACTGCTATCGGTAAAATAGGTCTTTGGGGGCACGCGCTGCAAAACCGCATTAATGGTGGTCAGCAAGATGGTTGGCCGCGTTCCCGTATCACTGGCAAGCTGGGCAAGCGTTTCAATCCGGCGCCCGACTAGCCCACCTTGCGGCGACAGTCGGTCAAACGGCAAACAATCCCAAGCCGGAAACGCGAGACGGCGCAGATCGGGCGATAATCGCGCCAGACTATCGGCCATTGCCGTCATACGGGCATCGTCCCGCGCCACATAAACAAAGGATTTACCGGTCAAAGCGATCTGCAAAAGCGCCAGCGAAGCTACCCCATCAGGCGCTCCCCAAATATCTTTTGATATATTAATTTTATTGATGTTTTTCATGTAATTAATGTTCTTTTTTGAACTCTTTAATTAAATGAAAAACAGGCGTGTCATAAGCCTCGGGCAGCAGCGCATTGCCCATCACCCAAGCATAGATCGCAGGATCACCCGCCTCGAGCAAATTTTCAAAATCAGTTAGATCTGTATCATTGAGATGCGGTAAATGCATTTTGGCAAAATGCCCAAGCAAAAGGTCGGTTTCTTTCATGCCGGTATAGCTGGCTTGATAAATCAAACGGCGAACACGGTTTGACAATTCAGGCATAGCAGGCGGTGCAGCTGGCGACGACATAAACAACTTCCTTTTTAAAACCGGTTTTTCGAAAACGCATAGCGTGGCCCGTTAAAAACCAGCTGGCTGGCAAATGACAGTAACAAATGGCTGGCATGAGATAACAGATATGGGCGATAATGCCTAGACACAAGCGTGCCTGTGCCCGATCATTTCGTCGGTGATGGGCACTGATCGGCCGCCGCCAAATAGGGAGACAAGCATCGTGCATCCAAAGCGCCCCGCCGAGATATTTCAGCTTTTTGCTTCGACCACCAGCCTTGCCGGTGTTGGCGCCAAGCTGGCATCGGTGCTGGAAAAGCGTGTTGGACAGCATGTTATTGATGTTTTGCGGCATTTGCCGATTGGTCTGATTGACCGCAGCCAGCGCCCATCGCTTGCCAATGTGGATGATGGCGCTATTGCCACTTTTGATTTGCTTGTCATCAAACATGACCGCCCTCCGCGCGGTGTTCGTCGCCCATACCGGGTATTTTGCGAAAATGAAACCGGCGCGCTGGAGCTGGTTTTTTTCCATGCGCATGATGACTATGTGGCCAAACAACTGCCAATTGGCGAACGCCGGCTTATCAGTGGCCGTGTCGAGCTGTTTCAAGGCCGTGTGCAAATGGCACATCCCGATCATATTTTGCCGCCATCACAAGCCAGTAAAATGCCGATTTTTGAACCAATCTATCCATTGACGGCCGGTTTAACGCCAAAAATTCTACGCCGCACCATTGCCGATGCCTTGACTCGCATTCCCGATTTACCCGAATGGATCCCCCCCACCATCATGCAACAGCATGGCTGGCCCGACTTTGCCACAGCGATGCGCGCCGTTCATGCCCCGCAAAATGCAACTGACCTATTGCCAACCAGTCCGGTGCGGGCGCGTCTTGCCTTTGACGAATTGCTGGCAAATCAGCTGGCGATGCGAATGGTGCGCCATAGTGCCGCCGAGACAACGCCAGGCCGCCCCTATTGCGGCGATGGCCATATCACCAGCAAGCTTCGCGCCAGCCTTCCCTATACAATGACCGGCGCTCAAAACCGCGCGATTGACGAAATCACCAGCGATCAAGCCAAACCAAAGCGCATGCTTCGTATGTTGCAAGGTGACGTTGGCTCGGGAAAAACGCTTGTCGCCTTATGGGCGATGCTAACGGCAATGGAAACAGGGGCGCAGGCTGCGCTTTTGGCACCAACCGAAGTTTTGGCCCGCCAACATCATGCCAGCATTCAAGCGATGCTCGCCCCGCTTGATATCGAAATTGGCCTATTGCTCGGCCAGGGGCGCGGCACGGCAAGCGCAAAAACCGGCACCGCCAATATGCCCGTTCTAAGCCGTAAAGCAACGCTTGAAAAACTGGCAGATGGCAGCCTGTCACTCGTGGTTGGCACGCATGCGCTATTATCGGAAACCGTTGCGTTTCACGATCTTGGTTTGGCGGTTGTTGACGAACAGCACCGGTTTGGCGTGCGTCAGCGGATTCTGCTTGGTGAAAAAGGTGCGCATGTTGATGTAATGGTGATGACCGCAACGCCGATTCCACGAAGCCTCGCCATGACCGCCTATGGCGATCTTGATCATTCCCGCCTTGACGAAAAACCGGTTGGCCGGTTGCCAATTGACACGCGCGTTCTGCCAAGTGACCGTTTGGGCGATGTCATTTCCAGCCTTGGCCGCGCGCTTGGCGCGGGAAAACGCGCCTATTGGATTTGCCCGCTTGTTGAAGAATCTGACAAGCTGGACATTGCCGCGGCTGAAGACCGGTTTGCCGCGTTGGCGCGCGCCCTTCCCGATATCACTGTTGCCCTTGCGCATGGCAAAATGAAAGCTGGTGAACGCGATAGCGCGATGCAGGCATTCCGCAATGGCACAGCGCAATTGCTTGTCGCGACAACCGTTGTCGAAGTCGGCGTTGATGTGCCTGAAGCCAGTATAATCATTATCGAACATGCTGAACGGTTTGGCCTTGCGCAATTGCACCAGCTGCGCGGCCGTGTTGGCCGTAGCGATCAGCAAAGCAGCTGTCTTTTGGTCTATCATGGCACGTTAAGCGAAACCGCCGCAAAACGGCTTGGCGTCATGCGCGACACGAATGATGGTTTTGTAATTGCCGAAGAAGATTTGGAACTTCGCGGGCCGGGTGAATTTTTGGGCCAACGTCAATCGGGCATGCCGGAATTTGTGCTTGCCGATCTGGCGGCGCATCGCGATCTTCTTGGCCTTGCCCGAAGCGAGGCTGGCCGTGCATTAGAGCAGAATGACCAAAAACATATGAATTTACTGCTAAGCCTGTTTGAACGCGATAGTGCGGTCAAATTTTTGGCGTCTGGCTAGATTTGAACCTAACCAGCCTTTTTGGTGGCTTTTTTCGCAGCAGGCTTTTTTGCAACGGTCTTTTTCGCAGCAGGTTTTTGCGCAGCTTTACCGGCATCTTTTGCTTTATCTGGCGGCGATACGATACCGCCCGAGACAACCAGCTTCACCGCTTCTTCATTCGTCATATCAAGATGGATGATATCTTTCACCGGGCAAAACAGCAAAAAGCCTGATGTTGGGTTTGGCGTTGTCGGGATAAACACATTTAAATTTGACCCTGGAACCAATCGGGCAACTTCACCCTTTGTCGAGCCGGTTACAAAACCAATAACCCACAAACCACGGCGCGGATATTCAACAAGAACCACCTCGCGAAACGCATCGGACTGGGCTGAAATCACGGTTTCCAAAATCTGCTTTGTGGCGCCATAGATCGTGCGAACCACTGGCATGCGATTGAGCAAAGATTCGCCAAGCCGGATAATCCAGCGCCCCAAGAAACCGGCGGCGACCGCGCCAAT
>CAWUWE010000009.1:0-120571 GCA_963926175.1 uncultured Alphaproteobacteria bacterium
TCACGCTGCAGCTGCAGGTGCTCGCGTTCTGAAAGAGGGGGGTACAGCAGCTGATGCAATGGTGGCTGTGCAGGCAGTCCTCGGTTTGGTTGAGCCGCAGAGCTCTGGTATTGGTGGCGGGGCTTTCCTCGTATGGTTTGACGCTACCACTGGGAAACTAACAACATTAGATGGACGTGAAACCGCTCCTATGGCTGCCACACCGCGACTGTTTCAAAATGCAAATGGCGAGCGATTAAGATTTTGGGATGCGGTCGTTGGTGGTCGCTCAGTTGGAGTGCCAGGCACGCCCGCCTTGATGGAAGCTGCACATAAAAGATGGGGGCAAAAGGCGTGGAGCGATTTATTTATAGAAGCTATTGATTTGGCGGAGAGCGGCTTCTCGGTTTCTCCGCGACTTGCCGCTTTGGTGGCCGCAGACGCTGATCGATTGGGGCAGTTCCCTGACACAGCAGCTTATTTTTTTCGGGACAGCAAACCTCTGGTGGAAGGAAGTAGGCTAACTAATGTGAAATATGCCGATGTCATGCGCCAGATGGCCAATGAGGGCGCTCGCGTGATTTACTCAGGTGATATCGCCAAAGCAATTGTAGATACTGTTCGAGGTGCAGAGAGTAATCCGGGTGTGATTAGCTTCACGGATCTGGATATATACGAGGTGAAAGAACGTCCTGCTATTTGTGTCCCATTTCGGGGGCATCAAGTCTGCGGTATGGGACCACCGTCGTCTGGAGCTTTAACTGTTGGCCAAATTTTAGGTTTATTAGACCAGTTTCCAGCGGGTTCTAGAGACAATCCGCAAACCATGAGGCTTATAGGTGATGCTTCGCGTCTAGCTTTTGCTGATCGTGGACGCTACATGGCTGACAGCGATTTTGTGCCAATGCCCACTAAAGGTCTTGTTTCAGCTGATTATTTATCTGATCGTGCCAAGTTACTCATTGGCTCAAAAGCTTTGACTGACGTCTTGCCCGGTAGCCCCGAATATTCGCATGCATCGCTGTGGGCGGATGATGTGAGTTTAGAACTGACCTCAACTTCGCACATTTCAATTGTGGATAGTTATGGAAATGCTTTGTCGATGACTACTACAATTGAAAATGGGTTTGGGTCCCGTCTGATGACCAATGGATTTTTGCTGAACAATGAGTTAACTGACTTCTCCTTTAGTTCCCATATCGGTGGGGTACCTATTGCTAATCGAGTTGAGCCAGGAAAGCGTCCCCGATCTTCGATGTCTCCAACAATTGTCCTAAAAGATGGGCTGCCAAATTTGGTTATTGGTTCGCCGGGTGGATCGAGAATAATTGGTTATGTGGTTCAAGCAATTATCGCGCATATAGACTGGGATATGGATGTGCAAGCCGCCGTATCTATCCCTCATGCGGTTAATCGTTTTGGAACCTTTGATCTTGAAAAGAATACTTCGCTAGAAAACATGGTAGAACCGTTGGAGGCACTTGGTTACAAGGTCAACTTGCGTGCCCTAAACTCTGGCCTCCATGCGATTTCAATCGCAAAAGATAGCCTTGCTGGGGGAGCCGATCCCAGACGCGAAGGTATAGCGTTGGGTCAATAACTGTGAGCAGGCAAAGCTTGTTTTTTTGTAGCAAAACCCGCGTGCCGGGGAGCGAGTGTCCGGCTGTTACAGCAATATTTATCACTTATACTTGAAATTAATGGGTGTTTCTAACTTCTGCATCAATCGCTCGTCTTATTATGTCGCAATTGGCTGGCAGGTCTCACATACAAATGTTCGACGGCCGCTAATCTCAAAGCGCCTTATTTCACCTTTACAGTTTGGGCAGTTTGTTTTTCCAAAAATATTATATTTTTCGCCATATCCCCTTTTTGCTGACTGCCCGTCAAACGCCGTAACGATTGCATTCCGTTCAACACCGATGGCAAGTAAGGTTCTGGCATCGTTCCAAATCCGGTCGAAAGTTTGCCGACCAATCGACTTGCCAGGCGTTTCTGGGTGGATTGCTTGGCGCCATAGGATTTCTGAGCGATAGATATTACCTATTCCTGCCATAACAGACTGATCCATGATCAGGCGGCCAACTGATGCCCGGCTTCGTGCTATTTTATCATAAGCAAAGTCGGGATTTGCATCAGCGCGCAGAACATCGGGTCCTATTCGGCCAACTAGGGTCATCACCTCGTTTTGATCTAAGATCTCGCAAATAGTTGGGCCGTTTATGTCGATAACGTGTGTTTTGCCTCTTAAGCGAACACGCACAGAGCCTTGTGGTTCTGGCATTGGCAATTTTTGGTTTCTGATACGACCAAATAACCCCAAATGGATATGAAGTGTATACCCGTTACTGAACTTATAAAGAAGATGCTTACCAAATGCTTCAACCGCCAAACAAATTTTTCCGTTAAGAGTTGATGCCCCGTCAGAAAATCGACCTTGTGGTGAGGTAACAATAATTTTCTGGCGAACGAGTATTTGGCGATGATCTCTGGCAGCCCTGTGTATTGTATGGCCTTCAGGCAATTAAAGTTCCTTACCTATATATTTCAGTCAATCTGCGCCCATGATTTTAAGCAGGGCTACATGACGGTGTGGATATTGATACTATGAAAGCAGATACTGCAATCTCCCGCAATGGTGGGTCTAAAAACTTTGGTGTCCTGTTTGGCCGCTTTATCAGCGTTGGTGCAAAGCGAAATTGACACTCTTGCTTTGGCCTAGTTGGTTAAGTTCGTTCGGTCTTGCGATAAACCTAGCAAGCAATTCATCATGTCTATTTTGACTAGTCGCTTGGCTTGATCATTTACGCTGTGCATGTTTCATTATAGGCAGGCACTGTCAGCCGTTTAGCTAAATTTAGTATTTTTCAAACAAACAGGATTGAGCGTTTATGCAAGATGTATTTATAGCGGGATATTCAGATAAATTGTCAGCAAGGCCTGGTGAAACGGTCACATTTTTCGTCTCCAGCCATGCGCGCGAAGAGTTTAAAGCAACATTGCATCGTTCAATTTCGGCAGATCCGAATCCAGACGGGCCTGGCATTATCGAAGATGACGCCAGCACCTATTTCAAACCATCGTCTTTTGCATCGCGCTATCAGGGGTTTACCCCCGGTTCATTTGCGCAGAGCACGGCCGATTTGCAGGCCGATATCAATGCCGATCTTGTGATAAAATTATGGTTCATGCCAACGGTTCTTGTGGCCGCCGATCAAACTTTATTGGCTTGGGGGGCGGTCTCAATCATCCTTGATCCGCAGGGCATGATCACCGCAAAATTCGCAGATGGCATATCGGTTTCAACATCCGTCGCCATAAAGTGCAATCACTGGCATAGCCTTGAGGTGAGGGTTGAGGCATCGGGTGTGGTGGTGCTTGATGTAAAATCTATGATGACGGCAAAAGCTGGTATTGAAATTGCCAATGACGGCCAAACCGAATTTGACATTGCGAAGATGTTTCCCGGTTCAGTGAAAGCCCCGGTTCGCATTGCGGCCGGTTTTGGTGACGCCCCTTGTTGCTTTAATGGAAAAATCGAGGCGCCCGAAATTCTGGCTGATGGCAACTTAATTGCGAAGTGGGATTTTGCCCAAGCTATATCGTCGCTATCGGTAAAGGCCAGTGCCGGACCTGATCTTTTGTTGAAGAATGCCCCGACAAGGGGGGTTAGGGGTCACAAGTGGGATGCAACCGAATTTTGCTGGCGACACAAGCCAGATCATTATGCTGCAATATCGTTTCACGATGATGATATTTATGATTTCGAGTGGGACAGTGATTTTGAATTGGTGATTCCCGACGATATGCCTTCGGGCATATATATCATGCGCATTGAGGCTGAAGGGTATTATGATGCAATGCCGTTTTTCGTTTGCCCGCCAGTTGGCAAGCGCCGTGCAGATTTATGTGTTCTGGCTTCAACTTTTACCTATACGATCTATGGCAATCATGCCCGTCCCGATTTTGCGCCATCATGGCTTGAAAAGATTAGCGCCTGGAAGGCTTATCCGAATAACCCCTCCCAATACCGGCATTACGGGCTGTCGACCTACAATAATCACACTGATGGGTCGGGCATTTGCCATGCATCGCATAAACGAGTTCTTTTTAATCTTAGGCCTGGCTATCTGACCTTTGGCGAAGCAACCTGTTCTGGCCTTCGCCATTTCCAGGCCGATAGTCATTTGATCGCATGGCTGCATAATCAGAACATTGACTATGACATTATCACCGATGACGAGCTTGACCGTGAGGGGGTGACCGCAATTTCAGGCTATAAGGCTGTTGTAACTGGAAGCCATCCTGAATATCACACCAGCGAAACACTTGATGCGTTGAAAGATTATCGGGATAACGGCGGTGGGCTGGTTTATCTTGGCGGCAATGGATTTTACTGGCGGATTGTGCGCCACCCTGAAGACTCAGCTTTGCTTGAAATCAGGCGGTCTGAAGATGGGTTGCGCGCATGGGCATCGGAACCGGGCGAATATTATAATGCCTTTGACGGCAGTTATGGTGGCCTTTGGCGGCGCAATGGACGCCCGCCGCAGCAGCTTGTTGGCATTGGCTTTACCGCACAGGGAAATTTTGTTGGCATGCCTTATAAACGCGTTTGCTACGACAAAAATATGGAGTGGGTGTTTGACGGCATCAAAGATGATTTGCTTGGTGATTTCGGCTTTAGCGGACATGGCGCGGCCGGGTTTGAGCTTGATCGGCGTGATGAAAAGCTTGATGATGGCGAGGATATCACCATTCTGGCACAATCTTATGACGAGGATAACCGATTTATTCTTGTTCCAGAAGAAATGTTAACGCATCTAACAAATCTTTCAGGCGGCCCTGAAGCTGATGTGAAGCGCGCTGATATGGTCTATTTTAAAACCCATACAGGCGGGCAGGTATTTGCCGTCGGGTCAATCACCTTTTGCGGGTCATTGCCTTGGAACAATTATGATAACAATGTTTCAAAGTTACTTAGAAATGTCGTTCGCAAATTTGTTGGGTCTTAGGATAAATCTGGCCGGCCGATTGGCGGTAAATTTTGTTCAAGCGCAGCGCCGACACGAAGACAAATCGCTTCATCATGCGCTTTGCCAACAATCTGCAAGCTGGTTGGCATGCCGTCACTTGCAAGGTTAATTGGCAGCGACAGGCCGCACATTTCCAGAAAATTAAAAGGCCGGGTGAAATAGCCCGGTGATACCGCCTGATTAACATTGGTCAATGCGGGGGCAGTGCTTGTGCTACTTGGCATCACAAGCGCATCAAAACGGCGCATCGCATCACCAAAGGCGGCTATGGTTTCTTTGCGTTGTTGCAAAACACGGAAATAATCATGGGCGTGATAATGCTCTCCCGACAGCATTCGGGTGCGCACATCTTCATCCATTGGCAAATCAGGGTTTTTGTAGAAACGGCCATGATTATGGAAGGCCTCAACTGCTGTAATCATTCCATTATCATCAGCCATATCGCCGTAGGATACGGGGTTTTCAAATGGTATAATTTCAGCGCCCATCGCGCGCAGACGATCTAAAGCCATATCATAGGATGCAAGCATATCTTCTGAACATTGCTGACGTTCGCTATCAGCAAGGCTGCCAAGGCGTAATCCGGAGACACCCCTATTCAATGCCGCATATAAACCATCACCATTATCCATATCCTGTGAGATTTTCCACCCCTCGCGGCCGTCTAACACATCAAACATGATGAGGCAGTCAAGTACGGTCTGGGCAATTGGCCCGGGCGTGTCAAGCGATTGTGATAGTGGCATGATCCCATGCAAGGGTAAACGCCCCGCCGTAACCTTCAGGCCAACAAGTCCACAATAGGCAGCTGGCAACCGAATTGACCCGCCTGTATCACTCCCCATGCCGCATGGCGCCATACCCGACGCAACCGCTACCGCTGTTCCCGATGATGACCCGCCTGGAATCCTATGCGTTTCCATATCCCATGGGTTCATTGGGGTTCCCATTTTCTGATTGGTTCCCCAACCGCCAAAGGCGCATTCAACCGTTTTGGTTTTACCAAGAATAATTCCGCCAGCAGCTTTTAGCCGCTGAACCATTGTTGCGGTGGTGCTGGCAATATTATCAAGCATCGCCGCCGAACCGCAGGTTGTTACCTTACCCTTTACATGGAAGATATCTTTCAACGCATAAGGTATTCCGAAGAATGGCCCTGCAGCAAATCCCGCAGCCAATGCCTTATCTGCCGCCACCGCCATTTCCAGTGCTGTATCAGCCCATGTGTCTTGATAGGCGCCAAGACGCGGGTTTAGCCGTTCTATTTCATCCAGATAGGCCTGAACAACAATACTTGGCTTGGTGCTGTTACTCTGGTAGCCGCGATAAAGCCCATGAATTGTGTTCATAGGATCAAGGGTTTTGGGGTTCGACATCACAAATATCTCATATTCATAATAATAAGGATCAAACTTCGGGGAATAGGCTATTGGTGCATAGGGTTATGGCTTCAATTTGCCAAAATGCCAGTCTTTTCCCGGAATTGCTGCGAGAAGCGATTTCGTATAAGCGTCTTTTGGATCTTTAAATAATTTAGCCGTTGGTCCCATTTCAACAATTTTGCCATATTGCATCACGGCAACATAATCACAAACCTGCGCTGCTACACGCAAATCATGCGTGATGAACAGCATGGACAAATCCATCTGCTCGCGAATGTCATCCAGCAATTCAAGGATCTGTGCCTGAATTGAAACATCCAATGCCGAAACTGGTTCATCGGCAACCAAGATATCTGGCTTTAGGGATAGCGCTCTTGCAATACCGATGCGCTGGCGCTGTCCACCGGAAAATTCATGCGGGAAGCGATCAAATGATCGGCGATCAAGACCAACAATATCGAGAAGTTCATAGGCGCGTTTGGAAGCATCTTCCTTATCCTCGCCCTGTAGAATAGGGCCTTGCGAAATGATATCGCCAACCCGGATGCGTGGATTCAATGACGCAAACGGGTCTTGAAACACCATCTGTATGCGCTTTCTGTATGGGCGTAAGTCGTTGCGACTTAATTTGGTAATATCAACATCGCCAAGTTTGATCTGGCCTTCATCACTATCAATGAGCCGGATTACACAACGTGCTAATGTGGATTTTCCCGAGCCACTCTCGCCGACCACACCAAGGGTTTCACCGCGGCGCAATTCGATTTGCACATTTTGAACGGCTTTGACCTCACGGTTTGGCTTTCCAAATCCAAAAAAGCTTTTGCCACCACCAAATGTTTTGCAAACCCCTTCGGTTTTCAGCACGACTTCAGCCGCCCTTGATCTTGCTTTGCGTGGCTTTAGCCGCGGGATGGCAGCAATCAACGATTTGGTATAGGGGTGTTTTGGTTTTTGCAGAACTTGTTTGGTGGTTCCGGTTTCAACAATTTTACCATGCTGCATTACAATAACGCGATCAGCGATATCAGCGACAACACCAAAATCATGGGTAATGAATAATACGCCGGTATCAAGCCGTTTTTGCATATTACTAATCAATTCGAGAATTTGCGCTTGTGTTGTCACGTCAAGCGCCGTTGTTGGCTCATCAGCAATCAGAATCTTTGGGCCAAGTGCAAGTGCCATTGCGATCATTGAGCGCTGCCTTTGCCCGCCAGAAAGCTCATGCGGATAGGCATCAATGATTTTTTCAGGGTCGGGCAAATTAACATCAACCAATAGGCTTAGGGCCTTTTCAGCCCGTTCCTTGGCTGACATTGATACATGATAACGAAAAATCTCGTCAATTTGATCGCCAATTTTCATAACTGGATTTAAGGCAGTCATGGGTTCTTGAAAAATCATCGAAATTTCACTGCCTCGCAATTCACGAAGGCGTTCATAGGTGACTTTGGTTAGATCTTCGCCACCAAAGATGATTTCACCTTTGCCAACATGCACATGTGGCGCTGGCAACAAGCCCATAACAGCGCGCGCCGTTAGTGATTTTCCGGACCCACTTTCACCAACAACACAAACGGTCTCACCCACATTCAGTTCAAGGTCAATGTCCTGAACTGCATATTGCCGGTCAGCGCCAGTTGGCAGTAAAATTGAAAGATCATTTATCGAGAGAAGTTTTTTTGTCATTGACGTTCTTTCAAACGAGGGTTCAGCGCATCATTTAGCCCCTCACCAATCAGGTTAATTGCCAAGACTGTTATTAAGATAGCAACACCGGGAAAGGTGCAAACCCACCAAGCCGATCGCAACATGGTGCGGCCCGCTCCAATCAGGAAGCCCCAGCTCATGATATTTGGATCACCAAGGCCAAGAAAGGCCAGCCCACTTTCAATCAGAATGGCGGTTGCCACCATCAAAGAGCCAACGACAATAATTGGGCTAAGGCAATTCGGTAGAATTTCCCTCAGCATGATGCGAAGGTCACTCATTCCCAGCGTGTGACATGCTTGCACAAATTCACGATTCTTGACTGCCAAGAATTCGCCTCTCACAAGCCTTGCGACGCCTGGCCATGACACAACCGCAATCGCAATAACAATACTGCCCATTGACGGTTTCATAATCGCCACCAACAAAATGGCAAAGATAAAGGATGGAATTGTCTGAAAAATTTCGGTGACACGCATTAGAATGTCATCAATAAGGCCGCCAAAATAACCGGCAAAGGCACCAAAGAAAATTCCAATAAACACCGAAACAAGCGTGGCAACAAATCCGATCAGCAATGAGGTTTTGGCACCATGGACAATGCCTGAAGCCACATCACGTCCAAGCGAGTCACTGCCAAGTAGAAAGCCGTTGGTTAGTGGCTTTGACAGTGGCTTGCCAACCAAACGGAACGGATCTTCTGGGTAAAGAAAACTTGCCGTTATCGCCATCACAATAATCAACGCAACAACGAATAATCCAAAAACAGCAGCATGATTTCGCTTGTAGCGCGACCAAAAATTTTCCATATCAGTTCACCTCAATTCGTGGATCGAGGAAGCAGTAAATGATGTCGACAATCAAATTCACCACGACAACGAGCATTGATGATAAAAGGAAAATGCCAAGAAGCAGGTTTAGATCCCGTGCAAATAGCGATTCAAACGCCAGCATTCCCAACCCTGGCCAGGCAAAGACGGACTCGACAATCACCGACCCACCAATCAATGCGCCAACCTGAACGCCAGCCATCGTTACAACAGGTAAAAGCGCGTTACGCAAAACATGGACATAGGTGATGCGCCTTTCGGTCAGACCCTTTGCCCGTGCCGTCACAACGTAATCCTGCCCATATTGCTCTAGCATCGAGGCCCGCATCATTCGCGTATATAACGCCAGATAGAAAAGCGACAATGTAATTGTTGGTAGAACGAGATGGCGAGACACATCCACAACATAGTCCCAGCCTTCATAAAAGGCGGCAACATTGGTCATGCCGCTTGTGGGAAACCATCCAAGATTTAGCGAAAAGACAACGATCATCATTAACCCCACCCAGAATAGTGGCGTTGCATATGTGATCAGGGCAAATATGGTAATAACGGCATCTTTCCATGTGTTCAGCCGCATTGCAGCCAAAAGACCCAGCAGAATGCCAAAGCCAACAGCCAGAATAATCGTGCTGGTCATTAGCAAGCCGGTGGCGGCAAATCGGTCAAAGATCAATTCATTGACGGGCATGTCATGTCTAAAAGAATATCCAAGATCAAGGCTTAGAACATTTTTCAGATAAACCATCAGCTGGACAGGTAACGGCTGATCCAAACCAAATTTCTGGCGCAACTGCGCCATATATTCGGGGGTTGCCGAGCCTGCTTCGCCAGCCAAAACGTCAACCGCATCGCCTTCAGCCAGATTTAAAAGAAAGAAATTGATAATAACGATGGCAAGAATAATCGGTATTCCTTGCAATAATCGTTTGCCAGCATATTTAAAAATTTTCGTGGATCTTGTCATTTGAGACGCCTATCCGGGAACTCTGGATATAAGGATAAATAAATAATATTGGGCCAGACACTAAATTCTGGCCCAATAAATGTTAAGCTTTAGTCGTCGAGATAGGCTTCTCTGAATGAGCCATAGGCACCCATTGCAGAGCCGTAAGCGCCTTTCAGCTTGGTGTTATAAACGACCAAGAATTCAAGCTCGAACAAATTGACTACAGGCATGTCATCTGCCAGAATCTGCTGGATCTCTTTATAGGCGGCTGTCCGCTTTGCAGCATCTGGCTCACCAGCGCCCGCATCAAGCAACGCATCCAATTTTGGATTGCTATAGCGTGATGAGTTCACAAAATGTGTGCCCTTACGGATCTGGTCAGTGCCATAATGACGATGAACACCCAGAACCGGATCAGGCAGCTGGTAGAAATAGTTCACATTCATCTGGAAGTCATAGCGGTGATAAACACGCTTCAACCATGTTGGTACATCTTCATAACGCAGCTCTAGCTGGATGCCGATATCACCAAGTGCCTGCTTTAGGTATTCACCAGCACGGCGCCAGTCTTCACCATAAGGGATCAGGTCTAGAACAGCTTTCAAGCGAACGCCGTCGCCGTCACGCTTGTAACCAGCTTTATCAAGGATTGCGTTTGCCGCAGCCTTATCGCCCTTTTCAGGGTAATTTGGCATTTTAGCATGCAGGTTTGTTGCCTTGAAGTTACTGCTCAATGCGCTTGTAGCGGGCTTTCCGTAGCCAAAGAAAATTGTGTCGATCATAAACCGGCGGTCAATCGCAACCGAAATGGCGCGACGAATGGCTGGATCTACAAACGGGCCTTCTTTAGTGTTGAATTCGATCAGCGCCATCGGATTGATCATTGAATAACCCTCAGTGGTTACGTCAATGTCATCACGCTCTTTCAGGCGAATAGCATCAATATTTGGAATAGCGTTATATGCAGCATACAGAACTTCGCCATTTTCCATCGCAGCCGTCCGTGTTGACGCATCAGGAATGAAGCGACCAACAATCCGGTCAAGATGCGGTAAACCCTTTTGCCAATAGTCTTTGTTCTTATCTAGGCGGATATATTGACCTTTTTTCCACTCAACAAATTTAAACGGGCCAGTACCTACAGGGTTGTTTGCCAATGGTGCAGATTTGATGTCTTTGCCTTCTAAAAGATGCTTGGGGACCATTGGAGACTCATAGGCGGCAAATGAGCGCATCATATAAGGCGCAGGCTTCTTTAAGTTAAAAACAGCGGTGTGATCATTAGGCGTATCAATGCTAGTCACTTCGCGGAACGAGTTTGGCCCACGGGGGTGCACTTTTTTCAGCACTTCCATGACAGTAAATTGCACATCAGCTGAAGTGAAAGGCTTGCCATCATGCCATTTCACCCCTTTGCGAAGGTTGAAAGTGATGGTTTTACCATCAGCGCTAGCCGAATAGCTTTCAGCTAGAATCGGTACGATTGTGCCGTCGTTATTATAGTCGAAAAGCCCTTCATAGACTTTTGGCATCACAAGGCCAATTGGCCCCGATGTTGATATATATGATGCCAAGGTTGGTGGTTCAGGCTGAACGAGGAATGAGAGTGTCCCGCCCGATTTGTCGGCGTGAGCCGCAGCCCCGCCAAGCAAGAGCGATCCTGCCATCAATATAGACGCTAGTACTTTTTTCATTTAGAGGTCTCCCTATCTGGACACTTTTAATACGGCGAAAGCGCCCTTTTGGTTTCTTTGAATGAAAATCATTAGGTCTAGCGATCCAAGAGTCAAGGTTCGGCGTTACCTCAACGATGAAACCTGAACAAGAGGCAGGCAAATTTGGCCAGCATTGCCTTGCGTCGATCGTCCATTTCCAGTGTCATTGGCAATAGCTTTGCCAATTTTGTCGCGCTGTTACATTTGCAATCTTGTTTTAAAAGGCTCACAACCCTTGCATCAAGGTGTCGTATTGACCGTTTCTGTGTATCAACAATATAGTCGTCTAGGCCTGCAAGGCCTGTGATATGTCTTGAAATGGCCTTCGATCATTAGATGGACACATTTCGTTAAGGTTAAGTTTATGTTTTTTACCTATCCTATCGTTTCAAACAAATAAAGGTCTGATCCCAATGAAATGGCTTTTTCTGGCGCTTGGCTCGATGTTTGTTCAGCAAACCTTTGTTACCTTGGGTAAGGTTTTGCCCTCGGTGTTAGCCCCTGCTATCATTTCTGAACTTCACATCGAGGCGTCATGGCTTGGTGTTTATGTTGCTATGATCGCTGCAGTTTCAATTTTGGTGCAGGCGGGTTGTGGAAGCATCATTGTGCGCTACGGCGCGCTTCGTGTGAGCCAGATTTCACTTTTACTAACCGGTGTTGGGTTGATTTTAGCGACACCAGGGATCATCGCTTTAATGGTTTTGTCAGCAATCGCTATTGGTGCCTCGGCTGCTTCGACCCCTGCAAGCTCCCATCTTCTAAGCCGTTATGCCCCTGGAAAATATGCGCCGCTAGTTTTTTCGGCAAAGCAAACAGCGGTGCCGGTTGCTTTATTAATTGCCGGATTACTTGGTCCGCTATTGACTGAGGTTTATGGCTGGCGCCACGCGCTTGTGGTGATTGGCATTGGTTGTTTGCTTTTTCCTTTGATGCTGGAAGTCATGCGCCGTGAATTTGATAGTGACAAAGATGTGACGCGGCAATTCCACTTATCAGATTTTCGCCAAACGATTGGTTTTGTGATTGGCAAAACTGATCTCAGAGGACTCGCATTTGGCTCTTTTGCCTTTGTCGGGTTGCAAGCTACCTTTATTGCTTATTTTGTTATTTACCTGACCGAAATTGGTTTCAGCCTGATTGTGGCTGGAACGATATTTTCGATTGCGACCGCTGTTGCTATACCGGGCCGGATTTTCTGGGGGTGGTTAAGTAGCCGCTATATTTCGCCGCGGGCCATGCTTGGCTTTTTGGCGATTTTGATGTTTTTTGCTGTTTCTGGCGTCGCTTTGTTCAGCCCGATCTGGACGGGTTGGCAAGTGACGCTTGTGGCCATTGCGGTCAGCGCTTCGGTGTTTTCATGGCACGGGGTGACGCTTGCCGAAGCTGCAAGGCTTGCGCCACCTTCGATGCGGGGCGCGGTCACTGGCGGGGTATTATCTTTTGGGCAATGTGGCGGCCTTGTCTTGCCATTACTCTATTCATTGGTGCTGGGTGTAACCGAAAGCTATCAGCTTGGCTTTTTCATCTGTGCCTTACCGGCGCTTCTGATCGGTTTGATGCTGCTTTATTCGGCACGACACCAGTTGAAATTGATTCGTAATTAACAAAATAACCAATGCGGATGCTATTCGGTATCGACCGCTTTGATTTGTTTGGCTTTTGGCGTTATTGCGACATTCATTGCTATGCTAGGCTCTAAACGCACTTTAACCCGATGGTAAATGTCACCCCTTTTTCAAATTTTACATGTGATACAATTTAATGAATAGCAAATTTAAAACAACATCACCCCAAAATCAGATGGTGGAAAAATCGGTCATTGGGACTGTTGTAAAGCTATGGCCCTATATCTGGCCGCATGACCGACCAAGCCTCAAACGTCTGGTGTTTGTTGCAGTGCTGCTGCTGATTGCCGCCAAATTGGTGACAGCCACGGTACCTTTCTTTTTCAAATATGTTACTGACAGCCTTGCTGGCAATGAGCTTGATTTACCCTTTATACCCTTGTTTTTGCTGACGCCCCTGATGCTAATTCTGGGTTTTGTTGCGGCGCGCATTTTAAGCATTGCCTTTAACCAGCTTCGCGATGCGTTATTTGCTCGTGTCAGCCAGCATGCCGTTCGCCAGCTTGCGCTTCGTGCCTTTAGCCATATGCATCAATTGTCATTGCGGTTTCATTTGCAGCGGCGAACCGGTGGCCTGTCACGCGTGATCGAACGCGGCACTAAGGGTATCGAAAGCGTTGTTCGCTATACGGTTTTATCGACCTTGCCTGTGATTTTTGAATTTGCCCTTTATGTGGTGATTTTCTTTTATAATTTTGGCGCGGCCTATGTGTTGGTGATTGCGATTACCGTCATTAGCTATAGCGTCTTTACGGTGAAAACCAGCAATTGGCGAACTATTATTCGCCGTGAAATGAACCGATCCGATACTGAGGCGAATACGCGCACGGTTGATTCGCTGCTGAATTATGAAACGGTCAAATATTTCACCAATGAAAAAATCGAATTAGCACGGTTTGATCATGCTATTGCGCAATATGAAAAAGCTGGAATCAAAACATCAACATCGCTTGGTTGGCTGAATTTCGGGCAAGCTACAATTTTCTCGCTTGGCATGATGGCCTCAATGCTGTTGTCGGCAAATGCGGTCGTTCGAGGTGAACAGACAATTGGTGATTTTGTTCTGATTCATCTGTTTTTGATCCAGCTGTCGCAGCCGCTTGCCTTTATTGGCGGCGTCTATCGTGAAATTCGGCAATCGCTAACCGATATTGAGGTTCTGTTTGGTTTGCTAGAAACACCTGCCGAGATCACTGATTCGCCGAATGCGCGTGATTTAACTATGCCGTCAGGGACGATTCGTTTTGATAATGTGCATTTTCATTATGCGGATGACCGGCCAATTTTGAGCGGCATCAGCTTTGATGTGCCAGCTGGAAAAACCGTTGCTATTGTTGGACAATCGGGGGCTGGAAAATCGACCATTTCGCGATTGCTATGCCGGTTTTATGATGTCACCGCTGGCGGCATTTCCATTGATGGGCAGGATATCCGGTCGGTCAAGGCAACAAGCCTTCGCGCCGCCATTGGCGTGGTGCCGCAAGACACCGTTCTGTTCAATGATACGATTGGCTATAACATTCATTATGGGCAGTTAGATGCTGGCAAGGAAGCGGTCTGGAACGCGGCAGTGGGTGCCAAGATTGATGGCTTTATCCAGTCGTTGCCAAGCGGGCTTGAAACCGAAGTTGGCGAACGCGGATTAAAGCTGTCTGGCGGTGAAAAACAGCGGGTTGCCATTGCAAGAGCCATTTTAAAAGCCCCGCCTATTTTGATTTTGGATGAGGCCACATCATCGCTTGATACAAAAACCGAACAGGATATTAATCAGGCATTGGACCTTGTTCTGAAGGATCGAACCGCCGTTATCATTGCGCATCGCCTGTCAACAATCGTAACTGCTGATGAAATCATTGTTCTGGATAAGGGGCAGATTGCCGAGCGTGGTACGCATCAGAATTTGCTGGCACAAAATGGTCTCTATCGGAAAATGTGGAATCGCCAACAAGCCTTTCAAAAGGTTGAACAGAAATTGAAAAGCCTTGCCTAATGTTATGATAGGTAATGCGGCATCTTGCTTGTGTTACCGGTGCGAGAACATGCGTCAAAGATCGTTCTGGAATTTCTGGTGCTAATTTCCTATTATGGGTGTGGATATAAAGCTCATCCGCGCTGAATGTTCATTAAAGTTTTGTAAATTATCCTTGGGATGAAGGAACATATCTATGCTGGTTGTAATTTCGCCTGCCAAAAAATTGAACATGCAACCATCTGAGGATATTGTGCCAACTCAGCCTATTTTTGGCGACGAGGCCAATGAGCTGGCCGATGTCATGCACAATCTTAGTCTTGATAAGCTTCAATCCTTGATGGGGATCAGTGAAAATCTGGCCAAGCTGAATGCCGACCGGTTTGCCCATTTCGGATCGCAGGATAAAAAACCGGCGGCGCTTGCTTTTGCTGGTGATACTTATTTGGGGCTGGAGGCGGCAAGCCTCGCGCCAGATGAAATGGCGTGGGCGCAAAATCATTTGCGGGTGCTGTCGGGCCTCTATGGCGTGTTGCGACCACTTGATGCGATTGAGCCCTATCGTCTGGAAATGGGAAGCCAGCTTGCCACCAAGCGCGGCAAATCGCTTTATCATTATTGGGGGGCAAAAATTGCCGAGGCGCTTAGCGCGCAAGCGGCGGCCACCGGTTCCGATCTATTGCTGAATTGCGCGTCGAAAGAATATTTTGGCGCGGTGGATCTTTCAAGCCTTGCCCTGCCAGTTGTGACTCCAGTCTTTTTGGAACAGAGAAATGGCAAAGCAAAAATTGTTAGCTTTTATGCCAAAAAAGCGCGGGGTGCGATGGCGCGTTTTGTTGTTCAAAACAGATTGAAAGCCAAAGATGATATAAAGGAATTTGGCGGTGGTGGCTATTGCTACCAACCTGATCAATCTGATGCCAATCAATTGGTTTTTATGCGCGACGCGGCAGTTTCATAGGGCGCAAACCCCTTGCATCGCATTAGCGCTGATTGTCAGTTTGATGCGCCGCTAAAATCATTTTGCGGAAAACGCTTGCTGGAAGTGACATGGGAGCAAGGTTTGAATAGGTGACCGAAATAGGCACGTCAAAGCCGCAAATATTAGGCGATAGGGACCTCATTTGTGCATTATTGACCCATTGCTGTTGGGCAAATTCACAAGGTAAAAAGCCAACATATTTTCCACTAAGAATAAATTGTGCGACACCTTCCATATGATAGGCGGTGGCAGCGGCTGGCTCATTGAAAAATGAATCATATGGCGTTGCTACTGAATAGCCCCGCCTGACAAAAGCCTGCTGGCTGATGATGTCTTTGGTGATTAATTTTGAATCCATGTCAAATAGGGGATGAGCCGAGTTGCAATAAAGTTCTTGGCGTTCATGGAATATGGTTTCTGAATGAATCGCGTCAGATGATGGCATATTTGTCACGATCGCCAGATGCAGCAATCCACGCGTCAACCAATTGTCAATTTGGTTTGGTGCAACAACTTGAATGATCAGATGAACATCTTGTGTTTGGTCGCGAAATTTGTTGATCGCCTCATAGAGCTTGCATGAAGAATTTGACGTTAGATTATCAACCATGCCGATTTTAATTTCGCCGGTCATCCGGCCTTGCAACTCGCCAAGCTCACTTCGAAATCCTTCAAGCGCGGTTAGAAATTTTGACGTTGATTCATAAACCAGCCTGCCGCGCTCGGTAACAGCAAATCCGCTGCGTCCACGTCGACATAATGTCAGCCCTAAACGGGCCTCCAAATTGCTCATATGCGTGCTGATCGTCGAACGGCTGATGCCAAGCTCGGCTTGGGCTTGGCTAAAGCCGCCACATTCTACAATGGTTCGGTAAACGCGTAAAAGCCGCAAATCAATATCGCTCAACGGGGGTAATGATCTGGTTGTCAATAGTTCGGCTTTCATCAATGTTAACTTCTATAAGTCAACATTTACACAACTGAAATTTATGGTCAATGATCATAGACAAGGCAATGAAACAACATATTTCATCAGCGAAGAAAGCCACCATGAGCGACACATCCATATCATTTGAACCTGTTTCAGGGGCGGTTTCTCCACGTTTTGCAGGGGTTCCTACCTTTATGCGCTTGCCAAATATTGCATTGAGTCACCTAGATATTGCAAAGGTCGATATTGGGTTGGTAGGTGTGCCTTGGGATGCCGGCACGACAAATCGCCCCGGTGCTAGACACGGGCCAAGACAATTGCGCGATCTTTCAACCATGATTCGGGCGGTTCATCCCTATACCGGGGTCAACCCGTTCAAGCTGGTCAATTGCGCCGATTTAGGCGATTGTCCAGTCAATCCAGCTGATATTCAAGATTGCCTGACACGGATTACGGATTTTTACGGTGAAATGCATGGCAAGAATATCGTTCCCCTGACTGGTGGCGGTGATCATCTTGTTTCGCTTCCCATTTTACGGGGGATCAAGCGCAAAGACCCACTATCAATGATTCATATTGATGCGCATACTGACCTTTTTGACGAATATTTTGGTGGTTCAAAATTCACCCATGGCACGCCATTTCGCCGCGCCATTGAAGAGGGGCTGTTGGACCCGACGCGCGTTGTGCAAATAGGCATTCGCGGGACCATGTATGATGGTGAAGATATTGAATGGGGAAGGCAGAATGGCGTTCACATCATTACCATAGATGAAGTCTATGAGACCGGGCTGGATGCCATCATGCATAAGGCGCGTGAAATCGTTGGTGATAGCCCCACCTATGTCAGCTTTGACATTGATGCAATTGATCCGTCCTATGCGCCAGGTACTGGAACGCCTGAAATTGGTGGGTTCACTTCATATGAAGCCCAACGCATTGTCCGCAAGCTGGCGGGGCTTAATTTAATTGGTGCAGACCTTGTCGAAGTGTCCCCACCTTTTGATCTAACAGGTGGAACAGGGTGGGTTGGGGTATCCATCATGTTTGAACTGCTGTGCGTTCTCGCAACCGCAACTGAAAAGAGCGCATAAATTGGCTTTTCACCCCCATCATCGTCTCTAACGGAGTAAGTCTTGCAACTTTCATCTCTAGGTTTACTCAATTTTAACGCGGTTTTTAATAATCGTATATAAGCAGCATTAAGAACCGATTATCAAACTGCAAATCTATGATTTTAATTTAAGGCCTAAAATTTATGCCGATTATTGAATTTCTGCTCAACATTGCCGGCGCAACTGTTCTTTTGCTGTTTGCAGTCAAGATGGTGCAGACAGGGGTTGAACAGGCCTATGGCCCATCATTCCGGCGAGTTATGACGCGCTCCAGGGCAAAGATAGGCGCGACATTTTGTGGCGCTCTACTTGCTGTCATCATGCAGTCTTCAATGGCAGTTACGATCCTGGTTTCAGGGCTCTTGGGTTCATCTGTGCTTTCCTTTGAATTAGGCCTGGCGGCTACACTTGGGGCTGATCTTGGCTCAGCGCTGGTGATACAGTTTCTTAGCCTCGACATTCCCTGGCTAGCGCCGCTCATGCTCGTAGCGGGTGGTCTGATGCTCCTTAAATCTGAAACTCCACTCTTAAGGCAAATTGGTCGGGTGATAATGGGGGTGGCGTTGATACTGATAGCTCTAAACCTCATCCGTACCAACGTGTCACCACTCAGCAATAGTAGCTTCCTGCCAGACTTAGCTTTAATTCTTGAACGTGATTTTTTAACTGCTTTTCTACTGGGGGCGCTCCTTGCCTTCCTGTTGCATTCTTCTGTTGCCGCCGTGCTGATGTTTGTAGCGCTTGTAGCAAGCGATGCCCTGCCGCTAATCGTAGGTGTCTCGTTAGTACTTGGAGCTAATCTCGGCTCGTCCCTTCTCCCAATCTGGATGACCCGCACGATGTCACCTAAGGCACGTCAACTCCCGTTAATGAACTTACTCATCCGAGGCGGTGCCGCGCTTAGCATGGTGGTGATAGTTAACCACACACCGTTGCTTGGGCTTTTACCAGAAATCCATGTGGGGCAACAGATTATACTCACTCACATCATATTTAACGCAATGTTGCTTATGGCTATCCCATTTAGCGGATTGATCGGAAGATGCGCGACACGATTGTTACCAGAACATCATGCCTCAAACGAGGACATGCCAGCACATCATCGCTCTGTGCTTGATAAAAACACTCTAGGCACCCCAGCACCAGCATTGGCATGTATTCAGCGTGAAATTCACCGCATGCTTCTACTTCTACAGGATATGATGCTCCCGATTATGAACCTGTTTGAAAGATATGATAAAAAACAAAACAAAAAAATTATCGAAAACAACAAGCGTCTCAATGATGCGTTTGACGGCATTCGCCATTATTCTGGCGAACTTTCACAGCACATCACCTCAAACAGCCATCGCCGCCAGCTCCGGCATCTCCAAGAATTTGCCATCGCCATTGAAGCCGCAGGAAATATCGTTGCCAAAACCCTTTCGCCACTGGCCCTAAGCCGTTCAAAAGAAGGTCTTCACTTTTCCACTGAAGGCCTTAGTGAGCTAGAAGGCATGCATGACCGAATCATTGCTAACATTTCACTCGCAAGCAACGTGCTTGTCTCACGTGATGTAGACATTGCTCGCCAGCTAGTAGAAGAAAAATCTGAATTCTCTCACCGTCAGCGAAAGAGCCGAAAAAGCCATCTGAAGCGCCTTGCTGCTGGCCTCACTGAAAGTCTTGAAACAAGCGACTTGCACCTTGAAACCAGCCTTGCTTTTAAGGAATTCAATAGTCAGATCGCTACCATCGCCTACCCTATTCTCTCGCGCAAAGGAAAACTCCTTAATTCGCGGTTAGTTGACAAAGATTAAAAGTGAACACTGACACCTATTATATCATTTATTTTAATCGAGGCTTATGTGATCAGGCCTAATCGAGGTACGACCCTCCTCGCCAACGTCATTCGGGAACATGAAAGGGCTCCAATCAATATGGTTGGATGCCTTAGGCAAATAGATAGAAGCCAGCGAACCGCAGACTTTTCCGGTCAACCCTTGGAACTTGGATCAGGTGAGGTTGCAACGGTGAGCTAGCGGCCTTGCTAAGGCTGGGCTCAAAGCCTAAAAACAAAAATCCTTAGGCTAAAAGCAAGGGAAAGAATCAAACAAAAGACATTTGAAACACGACGCCGCATCATCGACAACACGCCGCATAATGTAACCAACAAGATGAGCTCAATTCTTTCTTAGTTTAGGCTGTCTTTGGTTCCAAAACCCCTGACGACGGACACTCCGTAGTGCTAAAACACAAACACGCGGAGGTTTTTAGTCTCTGAATTACACCTTTGGAAAGAAACCTAACCATGAGCCACGTCATAGTTTTTTCTACTTCGGAAAAGTATGTGTCCTGCAAAAGCACGCTACGAAGCAAAAATAAAAACTTAGAAACAGCAAACTTTTGGTTAGAAAGATTTCGGCTCGAACTCCAACCATTTTATCCGCAGGGTAATGCGCTGTGGCTTCATTATGGACTAGCCGCTGAAATTATATGTAAACCTCATGAAAGTTTCACAGTAAGCAAGGCTCTAAATACAGATTCCTTTCTCGCTTTAAGAACTAGAGCATCTGTGGAGAATATAGATGTAAATATTGTTGAGGTGCAGGAACGCCGAAAGAAACTTCTAATTGCTGATATGGATAGTACAATTATTACCTTCGAGTCTCTCGATCAATTGGCACAATTGGCTGGAGTAGGGGGTGCCGTAGAGGCTATTACAGAGCGCTCTATTGCCGGCAAAATAGATTTTTCAGAGGCTCTTATTGATCGCGTAAAATTGCTCACTGGCAAGCCTGCTGGACTTCTGGATGCGCTGCTAGATCAGGTTGTTTTGAATGATGGTGCGGTAAGCCTTGTGCAAACCATGCGTGCAAACGATTCAAAATGCTATCTTGTTTCTGGCGGATTTGACTTTCTGCTCGGTCATGTTTCAAGCCTTTGCGGTTTTCACGGCTATCATGGCAATCACATGTTAATAAATGAGAACGTCATCAAGGGAGAGATATCGCGCCCCATTCTTGATCGCAAAGCAAAAGCAGAATATTTGATAAAGTATTGCACACATTTGGGCATAGACATTTCCGCATCGGCTTCAATTGGTGATGGCGCTAACGACCTTGAAATGCTGAGCCATTCTGGGATGGGGGTGGCTTTCCAGGGTCAAAGGCTTCTTCTTGATACAATACCACTGCAGCTGAACTACACTAACCTTCTTGGCTTACTTTATCTTCAAGGATATTTCGCAGAAGAGTTTGTTGTAACCTGAACTGAACAAACGTCAGTATTCTTATTAGAATACGTTTGGTGTCTGCGTGCACCTCAAAAGAGAGTTGCTGTCAATTCAGCGATGAATGTAATACAAAATTTTCTTGTGCCTTTGTTTCAATCGCTCCCGGCCGAAATTGCCGGACTACGCCGATCGCCGATTGTAAGGGAATGCCAAGGTCAGCCAAAATTATTGCAGCAACAGTCCCAGAACGGCCCAACCCCCCCATACAGTGGATTGCAATCGAACGATCTGTTTTGATTGCCTCCAAAAGTTGTGGACGAATTTTATTTAACCCATATAACGTATCATTTTTTGGTATATCCATATCGGCTATTGGAAGATGAACCCAATTAATCAATCTTTTTCTTGTCTCGGCCTCAAGTACCGCTTTACCGCAATAATCATCAAACTCACCATCCTCTACTAAAGAGAGAAAATGTGAACAACCTTCGTTCTCTAGTAGGTTGAACACAGATGACATCTTTTTTGTTGAGAATGTATTAGCTGAGGTTCTACCCGGAAAAGCTGTTAGCAAAAGGCTGGCTTTGTGGCCTGGTATTTCAACTCTTGAGAGAGTCTGTTTCTTTTCATTCAATTCTAAATATTTTTCCACGCCTGCGCTCTTTTCAGAAGAAACGTTGATACGATCGTGTGAATGCCGCGCACAAGAAATGAGATATAAACGATTAACATTGCCATAGCCGCCGCTCCAGCCACATCACCCTGCTCATCAAGATGTATGGACGAAACTGATGCCAATGTTGTGTCGTAAGAGTAAAGAAAAATAACACCGGAAACAGTCGTCATTGCATTGCAAAAAAGGTAGATGAAAATATCAAACACTGTTGGGAGGCACACCGGCAAAGTTACTCGGAAAAACATTTTATAAATAGGAACTTTGAGTGAGAGTGAAACTGATTCAAACTCCGAGTCTAATTTCTTTATCGCTGTAATAGCCGACAAGTGGGACACAGTATAAAAATGAACGACTGTGTTTATTACCAAGATTATCATCGTGGCATAAATGAAATTTAGTGGGTTATCTTTCATGTTAAAAAAGAAAATATATGCGAGCCCAAGCACTATTCCAGGTATTGCCATCGGCATAAGTGCAATCATCTGAAGGACATCCCTCAGGCTTTTATCTGAGCGCATTTTCTCGATTAGGTAGCTGCCAATAAAAATTATAACCGTTCCAAAAAACGCTGTCCAAAGTGACATACGAATAGAATTGTAGAACGAGTCCCAGCCAAGCCCCGCCACTTCAAAGTTATAATGCTTCAAGGTTAACGAAAGATCATATGGCCAAAACTTTACCAGAGCCCCAAACTGAGCCATTCCCAGCATTAAAAGAACCAATGCAGTAACAAGAAAACAATAGCAGAGAAGAAGGTTGTCACGCATTTTATGTGGCTTTGGCACATAAACGACTGCTCTAGAGGTTAATTGGGCCGCCTGCCTTTTTCGGAAAAATCGATCAAGAGCAAACGCAAGTAATGCCGGGACCAACAGCACTATTGATATAACTGCTCCCATTTGAAAATTTTGCATTCCAACCACTTCGCGATAAATGTCCGTGGCAAGCACGTTATAATTTCCTCCGATAACTTTAGGAACACCAAAGTCAGTGAAAACAAGGATAAAAACAACAAAGGTGGTGCTTATAATGCCGTACTTGGCTCCCGGTACAGTAACTGTAAAAAATGTCCTGAGCTTCGACGCCTTGAGTGCATCAGAGGCTTCATAAAGGCGTGCATCAGATAACGACAAGGAGGTGGACAAAATCATAAGTGCATGTGGGAAAGTCCAATAAACCGAGGCCATTATAATGCCTATCGGGCCATAGATTGAGTTCCCCAAGAGCAATTCTTTAAACACACCTTGGTTGCCAAACCAATAAACAAGGGCAATTGCGGCAAGGATAGATGGGCTAAGCAACGGGATCAAGGAGACCACTCTGAAGAATCCCTTGAATGGAATGCACGTGCATTGCAACGCAAATGCATACAAAAAACCCAGACAAACAACTATTACTGTGGATACAAAAGCAACAAAAATACTGTGGAAAAAGGATTTGAACAGAGTTGGGTCTTTTAAGTAGACCGCAAAATTTTCAAGACCAATAAAAACACCATCCGCATTTTGCATGCTTTTGGACATTAAAGCAAAGAGTGGTAAAATCAGAAAGCAAAAGAATAGAGCTAAATAAATCAAAACAAGCGCTCTGCCAATTTTATCTGATTTATCGGCTGCTAGCGATTTGGACTTGAGACCCAACATTTTACTTATCACATTCATAGACGTTTAAGTAAGCTGGCGACATTGTAAAACTTAAAACATCCCCAACAGCAATGGATTTGTCAAAATCACCAATCATTGGTTTGTCTGCTATCAAACGTTGATTTGGCATAATTGAAGTTTCCAGGTAAATTCTAAGGAATGACCCTAGAAATTCGACATCAACTACTGTTCCATCAAATATATTTTTACCGCCATTCTCAGAAAGTTGAATGCATTCAGGCCGAGCAGCAACCAAAACTTTTGTACCTTTTGCAAAACCATGGCCAATAAAATCTAGCTGCTTATTATCTATTTCTATGACGTTTTTGTTTAGGACTTTTCCTTCAATGAAATTAGTCATCCCAATAAAGTTCGCAACAAATGGGTTTTTTGAGTTGGCGTAGATATCTTCCGGCGTGCCAAATTGCATTATCTTTCCGCTGTCCATTACGAAAATTCGATCTGCGATAGCTAGAGCTTCCTCTTGATCGTGAGTTACCATAACTGTTGTCAAACCAAGTCTACGATGAAAATTCTTTAATTCTTGTCGCAGATGAACCCGAACCTTGGCATCTAAAGCGGAGAGCGGCTCATCCAACAACAAAAGGTTTGGTGATGTAGCGATAGCACGCGCCAGAGCAATCCTTTGTTGTTCACCGCCAGACAGTTGGCTTGGGTATTTTCCAGTGTGGTCTAACAAACCAACTAGCGACAGTAATTCTTCCACCCGTTTAGTTATATCTTTTTTGGCCCAGCCAAGGTTTTCCAGGCCATAAGAAATATTTTGAAAACATGAAAGGTTTGGAAAAAGAGCATACGACTGAAAAACAATACCAAAATCACGTTGAGAAGTTGGTAAACCTGAAATTATTTCTGAGTTTTGAATAATTGTCCCGCTAGACTGCACTTCTAGACCAGCTATACAACGCAGTAACGTAGTTTTGCCACAACCTGATGGGCCGAGGAAACAGACAAACTCACCAGCGTTTATGTCTATGGAAACATTATCAAGCGCTAAAAATTCACCGAAGAATTTGCTTAGTTTTTTGGTTGATAGGTAAGAACTTGCATTTTCCATTACTCTTCTTGAACCTCTCAAGCGTGACATTAAAGAATAAATAGCATCCAATCTGTGTCGCGGCAATTGTGCATCGTCAAGGAAATATTTGACGACATAGCCTCTTCTTTAATCACTTACCATAAATTTCAGTTGTGTGAATGTTGACTTATAGAAGTTAACATTGACAAAAGCCAAACTATTGCAATCACACCGTTGCCCCCATGAGCAATAATGATTTGTGGCTTTTGCGCGGTTGCCCAGCCATTGCAGAATGTGACGACTGTAACCAAGCGCAATCTGAGCTTGGCTAAAGCCGTTCGACGATCAGCCCACACCAAGAATAAGTGGCAAACAATCGAGCCAGCAAGTTTAATTAATGATTGGCGCCCGTCGGCGCTGAAAAAGCAGTTTGCCTGAAAAAATTAAAGCATTTTTCAAATGCATGATTTCATAATAGAATGTTAATATTGGCGAAGCGAACCTCAGATTGTGCTCGGTTACAGCCTTCACATTCTGCAATGGTTCGGCTTTCATCAATGTTAACTTCTATAAGCCAAGATTTACACACAGGTACTGAACAACCTAGGGTACCTAACGATTATTATTGGATAGGGAGAAATGGAAATGAAATTTAATTATAGAAAATTAGCGGTGGGCATTTTTACATCGCTAATGCTTACTGGCGCCGCAAATGCAGGTGACCTTTTGGTTTACTCGAGCACTGATGCTGATAACCTTAAATATTACATGGATAATTTTCAGAAAGATAATCCTGACATCAATGTAAAAGTGGTTCGTGAATCCACTGGCACAATGGCCGCAAAAATGATGGCAGAAAAAGACAATCCACAAGCCGATGTCCTTTTTGAAATGGCTGCGACCGTGGCTTTGAAGATGGAAAACCAAGGCATGTTCCACTCTTATACCCCAAAAGGAATGGATAAAATTGATCAGCGGTATGTTGATAAAGAGGGAGAAGTGAATTGGGTTGGCAACTACGGATGGGCTGGTTGCATTTGCTGGAACACAATTGAAGCAAAAAAGCTTGGTTTACCGAAGCCAAAGAGCTGGGCAGATTTAACTAATCCTATATATAAAGGACTGATTTCAATGCCAAATCCAAACTCATCTGGAACAGGGTTCTTGGATGTATCAAGTTGGATTCAGGTCATGGGTGAAGATGCGGCATGGACATATATGGACGCCCTTCATAAAAATGTTGGTATTTACACTCATTCAGGCTCAAAGCCTTGTAAACAATCTGGGTCCGGTGAATTTCCTATCGGTATCTCTTGGCCTGGCCGCGCCATCAAAATCATCAAAGCTGGCGCACCAATGGAAATGATTATTCCTGAAGAAGGAATTGGTTGGGAGATGCAGGTTGTAGCAATCATGAAAGGAACAAAAAACCTCAAGGACTCGAAGCGCCTTATTGATTGGACACTTGGCAGAGGGATGGAACTTTTTGGTGAGCGTCAATCAATTATCGCCGATACATCCAAAATTACACCAGATCCAAAGCTTCCAAATTTCTTCAAAGAGGTGAACGCTAAGTTGATTGACAACAAGTTTGCTTGGGCGGCTGCCAATAAAGATCGTATCGTTAAAGAATGGAAAACGCGTTACGATGGAAAAACAGAGCCGAAAAAATAGGGCTACTTAACGTATACTGGTGTGCAAAAAAATTGCGCACCAGTTATCGTATGTTTTATGCTGGATAAAGAAAAACAATACCGAGAGCTAAAACCAGGATCAAAGCAATCTTATCTGTGGTCATCTTTTCTTTTAAAAACAGAACACTAAGTAAAATAGCAAAAATAATAGAAGTCTCTCGCAAGGAAGATACTAACGCCACCGGCAAATGCTGGTATGCTTCGAGAATGATCAAATAGCAGACAAAAGAGATCAAGCCTCCAAGAATAAAGCTGTGGCGGTAACCACGGACAAAGCGTGGTAAGAAATTCCTTTCCAACACAATCAGATACAAAAACAGGAACAGACGATTTAACAGGGCCATAGCCCCAAAAAAGGACAACGCGCTACCTACCAACCGCACACCATAAGCATCCGTAATTGAGTACAAAGCGATAAACAGACCTGTGATTAATGCAAAAGCAAGCTGCCGGCTTTCCTCCTGATTTTGCCATAACTGAACTAGCCCATACGCAACTAGGCCGGCACAAATAAACAAAATTCCAACAAAAGTTTTTACTGGAATCTCAGGGTCAAAAAAGACATAGCTTAGGATAAAGATAAATACTGGCGCAGAGCCTCTAGCAACTGGATACACGCTACTTAATTGACCCTGATCATATGCTTTAAAAAGTGATATACTATATCCAGTTTGTAATATTGCACTCAGCAAAATCACTGGTAGAGCTGACGCTTTTGGAAGCCCTCCGATCCAAAGGCCAGTCAAAGCTAAAGGCAAACTGCTGAAAAAAATCGACATCACAGCAACAGCCTTATCTTGGGCTTTCTTTAAAATAAGGTTCCAAAATGCGTGCATAAGTGCCGCAGCAAGGACTAAGATTATAAAAAACGCTTCCAGGGTGATTCCTCAGGTTTAGTTGGTGTCAAACCATAGCCCTCTTCATTTTTGACTCGGCTATCATGGAAATCATTTCAAACATAACAGAGGCTGCAACCATTGCAGTTATCTGATTTGGACTATCTTTTGTGGGCATCAAACAAACCACATCACCACCAATTATATTCATTCCTCTGACTGAATGTATGAGTTCAATGGCTTCATCAACAGAAAAGCCTTTGACACCGGGCTCAATATTAGAAACTGCTGGCGCAGCAGAAGGGTCGAGGCAATCAAGGTCAAATGTTATGTATACAGGCCGACCATCGAGTACTGCTTTTACCTGTTCTATAACGTCAAGAGCGCCCCGCTGGCGATATTCTTTCATAGTTACAATATTATAACCATAGTCATAGGCTGGTTGCAGCCAGTCTAGGGTTCGTGGATGCCCCCGGAGACCAATCTGCATTGAGCTCTTTGGGTCAACCATACCTTGGTCGGGCAAATACGCACCCCAATGGGCTGCAGATTTTTGTGCACCCAAAAAATGGTCAACAGTAGTAAAAACATCGGTGTGAGCGTCGAGGTGTAAAAAACAGATTTTTTCACCTTTTGTCAAAACTCCATTAGCAAGCCCCTGTATAATTCCCCCAGTAATCGAATGATCACCACCAATTGAAACAGGGCGAGTATTGGAATTATCAATACCTTTGTAAAAATTGGTTATTTGTTCAATGCAATGTTCATTATCATTTGCCCGTGGGAAGGGGACGTCACCGGCATCTATAATTTTTGCTTCATTCCATGGGTCAATCTTGAAATCACCATGCACCCGACGCTGGAGTGCGGATACATTCCTCACGGCACGTGGACCTAAGTGTTGATCACGTTCAGTTGTTCCATTACCAGTCGAATGAGGAACCCCAACAAGGGCAATATCGGCAGTTTCAAGCTTGTCTTGCGGGCACCTAAAAAGAGTAGGGATACCCCACCAATAAAGGTTTTCCATCATGCTTACATCATGTTCTTCAGCCATTTTTAATCTCACTTAAAATAGTACACCTCATCCAAGATTTCTCCAGTAGAGCCTTGATAAGCCTCCTTGGACCAGTCCACTTTGAACGTTAGTGCATGATGGGCTGATGGTCTATCATGATGGTGATTCTGGAGCCGGATCAAATCTTTCAGCTGATCTTTTCCCTTGCCGCCATATTGCTTACGCTAGCGATAGCACGTCCGATCTGGGATGTTGATCTGGTGAATAGCATCAATACGCACGGCTCCTTGTCCAGCCAAAATTTTAACCTGCTCAGGCTTTGTTATAATTTCTGTAGGTTTGTCGTTTGACCTTCATATTCGATCCTCCAGTTCCTAACTATCGGATTGAACCAATTCAGAAGGCAAGGATCAGAATGATGACGGTTTGTCTCACGTATGAGATGGGGTTTTTCCGCAAAATTGCCGATTGTGTGACCGTCATGGATCAGGGCCAGATTATTGAGGAAAATGCCCAAACTAAAATCTCCTAAAGCAGGTTCTTTTACATTAAGGAGGTTTTCAGTCTTGGGCTTTCCAGAAATCAGGCCAAGGCCAGATAAAGGAAATTAACCCCGCCGCCAAACGCCATCAAATCGACCAAGAGTTCATGGTTATTATTTGTCATTTTCTTAAGTATTATTTTGCCTAGCATATTACCTGGTATTGTTGCTGCGCCGCCAATCAGCCCAAGGATCAAAATCTCTTGCCCGATCAGGCCGATGCTGCCGAATGTTGCGGCGCGTGCAATATGGGTCAGCGCGGAAATCACCGCAAGTGTGGCAACAAAGCTGGTTCGCGATAATCCATAGCCAAGCATAAAGGGAACAAGCAGCAGCCCCGGGCCAGTTGATGATCCGGCCAGAAATCCAAAAACGCCGCCAACCCCGCTTAACATGCCGCGCGATGTTTTGATTTCATATGATTTTGCAATGCGGCGAATGGGAATGGACGCCAGAACAACACTTCCCAGCATCAAGGCAATCATCTTTGGCTCAAGCTGGGCATAAAAAATACCACCTAGCACAACCATTGGCACGGCCGGTATCGCAATGCGGCGAAATGCGTCGCGATGAAAAGCGGCGCGGTTAATCCAGGCCCGGGATACACTGCCAAATAAGAGCATAATCGCTAATACCGGCATGACCGAGCTGATGCCAATAATCGGCGTCAGGAAAACCGCTGGTAGCAGCCCGCCTGCAACACCGGTAATGCCAGTGATGCCCGCGGTAACAAAGGCAATGAGGCAAACCAGAAGAATATCCATAAGTTCCAAAATCAGATACGCCTTAGTGCAAAGATAGCGACGGGAATGCTGGTGGAACTGATTGTATCCACCAGCAAGAAAAAGTTAAAAAGGCGTTTATGGCAAGCGCCGCAAGTATCAATGTGTTTTGATCATTGTGGCATTTGCATCTGGTTATGCAGCGGCAGGGGCGCTTTCATCTTGGATTTGTGTGCGGTGCATAAGCCGGTCTTGCGCTGGGTCAAGATCGCCACGCATATGAAGCGTGTACCTATTATCCCAAATCACAATATCCTTTGGTTGCCATTGCTGCGCCCAATGATGTGGTCCATTTTCGATATGCTGCCAAATATCATCTAAAAGCTGGTCGCTTTCTTCATCCGACAGCCCGACAATCCACGCATTGGGCCGGCGTCCGACATAAAGCGATTCCTTGCCCGTGGCATGATGTTTGATCACGAGCGGGTGAATCGCACCAGGCCGGCTTTCATTGTCATAATCCTCGTCAAACCCTGCTCGCAACTGTCCAGCCGAATTGCGCGTTGCATCATGTTTGCATGACCGGCCTTTGATTTTTTCACGCAAAGCATCAGGCAATGTTTCATAGGCGCGATTAAGATTGTAAAAATGCGTATCGCCGCCGGTTACCGGCGTTGTCAACCCGTAAAGGATGCTGGCCTTGGGTGGCAAATCCTTATAAGTCATGTCCTGATGCCAAACCAATTCTGAATTGCCAAGCCCGCCAATCGGAACACCGCCTTGGACAATATTCGAAACCACGTTAATTTCTTCGCGTGATGGATGATAGCTTCCGTTAACAGGCCGTGTCGGCGCCTTGTCGAGGCCGCCAAAATAGCGTGAGAACCGCACAAATTGATCTTCGGTTATGTCTTGATCGCGAAAGCGCAGAACCAAATGCTTGTCCCATGCGTCAATGACACGATCAAAAACGGCACTATCAATTTCTTGTGTTAAATCCAAACCAGCAATATCGGCGCCAAGCGCGGCGCCTGATGGGATTACGTCAAAACTGTCATTCGCGTTCATAATTACCTCCGTTTGAGTTGCCATAAAAAAATAGACTAGGCAAAATAAATGATGATAAAAAGTGAAAAATAACCGTATAACTATGCAACAAACACATAGGTAGAATGATGAAGCAACCTCCCTTTCGCTGGATTGAGACATTCCGCATCATCGCTGGTGCTGGCAGCATGACCGATGCTGCTAAAATTCTTGGCGTTGATCAATCAGCGATGAGCCGCCATATAGCATCACTTGAAAGCCAGCTTGGCATCAATCTGTTTGATCGAAGCAAGCGCCGGTTAAGATTAACCGCTGAAGGAAAATTGCTATTAGCCGAGGCGGATTCGGCAGCTGAAGCTCTGAATAGATTTATGCGAAAGGCAAATGAGATTCGGCGGGTTTCAGACGGCCATCTGCAAGTCTTGACCTCGGCGACACTTGCGCGTGGCCTGATGCCAAAAGCATTGCGTATTTTTAAAGAAAAAGCGGCTCGTGTTTCGGTCAATATCGAAGTCGTCAGTCGGGGCGAGTTAGAACGGCGGATCGAGGGTCAGCAATTTGACCTATGCGCGGTGGCATTGCCCTTTACCTATCCAAGCGAACATATGGTTCACATTGGCCGGTTTCCTGGTGTCTGCGTTCTGCATAAGCAGCATAAATTGGCCAAGCAGCAAAAGATAAACCTGTCTGACCTTGCTGGTGAGACCTTGGTTGGGTTGCCACAAGGCACGATTGGCCGAATGCGGATTGACCAGCTTTTTGCGACGTCGGGGATTGATTATAAGCCACAATTTGAAACAACGGCTGTTGCGGTGAATGAATTTGTTGAAGATGGAATCGGCATTGCGATCGCTGATCCCTTCACCGCAAAATCGAATAGTGGCTGCAATGCTGTTGTGCGGCAATTGGAACCGACAATTCATTATGAGTTTGCCTTTATGTTTCCGGCCGATCGGCCAAGAACAACCTTGGCATCAATGTTTGTAAAAGCGGCCGAAGAGGGGCTACGTCATTAAAATGAAGATCATCCTGGGTAAGCTAAAACCATCAATGTGGCATAGCTAAGGGCGGAAAGATGCTTCGGGATGAAAATTGACCAATACAAGTTTCATGTGCAGCATCGGACAAAAATCTATGCCAGTATAATCCGGTTGAGAAGATTCATGCCCGCATAAAACTCGTTTGCCAAAAGTTGTCTGCCCCACCGTCTTTGTGATTGAAGCAAGACGAATTGCCATCCATATTAGATTTGTTATTGAAACGCGAGATGGAGAATAGCCGATGTCATACCCAGAATTGAAAATGCTAATCGCTGGTGAATGGGTTTTTGGCGGTAAGGGGAAAAGTGAGCCGGTTATTTGTCCGGCTGACGGCAGCGAAATAGGGCAGGTACCGCATGCCAGCCCAGCAGATCTTGATCGCGCCCTTGATAGTAGCCGCGATGGTTTCAACCATTGGCGAGCAATGACGCCGCTTAGCCGGCAAGCCATTCTGGAAAAGGCGGCGCGTCTTCTCGAAGACCGGTTTGAGGTCAATAGCGCCAATCTAACGCGTGAAATGGGCAAGCCGCTTGCCGAGTCAAAAGTTGAAATGCAGGTCGCGATTGATCTTTTGCGCTGGTACGGCGAAGAAGGCAAACGCATCTATGGGCGGATTATTCCATCACGCTTTCCGGGCATGCAGCATGAAGCGCGCAAAGTGCCGGTTGGGCCAGCCTTGGCTTTTGTCGCCTGGAATTTTCCGGCAACAAATGTGATGCGCAAAGTTGCCGGTGCCTTGGCTGCGGGCTGTTCGATCACGATTAAACCAAGCGAAGAAACGCCAGCGACCGCGATTGCGATTGGGACGGCTTTGGTCGATGCAGGCTTGCCAGCGGGTGTGCTGAATATTGTCTTTGGCGTGCCATCAGATGTCTCCGAGCATCTTCTTGGCTCGACAATTCCGCGTAAGCTCAGCTTTACCGGCAGTGTGCCAGTTGGCATTCATCTTCAGCAGCTTGCTGCCAAGAATATGATTCGTTGTACGATGGAGCTTGGCGGCCATTCGCCGGTGATGGTGTTTAAAGATGCCGATATCGAGGCAGCGGCGCAGCTATGTGCGATGGGGAAATTCCGTAATGCCGGTCAGGTATGTGTTTCACCAACCCGCTTTTTTGTTGATGCGGCTGTACATGATGAATTTCTGGCGGCGTTCAAAAAACATGTCGAGGCGGTCAATCCGGGCAATGGGCTTGACACTGGCACCAGCATGGGGCCACTTGTTGCCGAACGCCGGATCGACATCATGGACGGGTTTGTTAGCGACGCTGTGGCAAAAGGTGCCGAGCTATTGGTTGGCGGCGGCCGCATCCAAAGCCCGGGGTCGTTCTATCAGCCAACGCTTCTTGGCAATGTTCCTGAAACCGCACGCATCATGACCGAAGAGCCGTTTGGCCCAATCGCGCCAACGACAAGTTTCTATAGTCTTGATGAGGTGATTGAGCGTGCCAACAGCCTGCCATTTGGCCTTGCCGCCTATGCCTTTACCAACAGCCCAAAAACAGTACGAACTTTAAAATCGGAAATTGAAACCGGTATGCTGGCGGTTAATTCGCTTCATGTTCATTCGGTTGAGACGCCTTTTGGCGGGTTGAAATTTAGTGGCTATGGCTATGAAGGTGGCATTGAAGGTCTGGACGCATTTCTAGCAACCAAATATTCAAGCGAAATCTATAATTAGGGTGATGTGCAAGCTGGATGATCACTGATCAAAAGTGTTTTCAAAAAGCCATTGTAGTTTTTGCCGGTTTAATTTTACTGGATTACCGCCTCAAGATGGGTCGTCCAACACCATGGTGATTAAATCATCGATCTGTGATGCCTCGGCGCCAAGATTGGTTAGATTGTGTGGGGTCGAAAATTGATCATAGAAACGCTGAACACAGGCGCAAAACCCTTCAAAGACGTCAGCAATGCCAAGATAGGATGACGCTTCATTAAACGGGTCTCTGATTGCGGGTTCGTTGAGCGCCAACACAGTGGGCATGCAAACCGCATTGGTAGTGCCGTGATGCGTATGAAAGATTGAGTTGATCGCATGAATGGCACTATACCCTTTTTGAAAAGCCATTACCCCCGTCTTTACCAAAACCCATCCCCCCTTTTGCATCACGCGCCACTGCTAAAAATATCTGCAAATCATGCTTGTTTTGTATTTGTGTAAAGCCTCATTTTGGATTTAACATTCATTTATAGAATGGTGGTTTCTGCATCAGTTCATTGGGTGAACCTTTTTTGAGAAGAAACGAGTTGAACATGTTAAATGAAGAACAGATTTGGAAATTGGTAGATGCCAAAAGAGCTGAATTTATTGTGTTATCAGATCGGATTTTTGAAACACCCGAGACGCTTTACAATGAATTTGCTTCGGTTGCCGAACATGTGGCGGCGCTCAAAGCCGAGGGGTTTACTGTTACCGAAGGCATTTGCGGCATGCCAACAGCGGTTATGGGCGAAGCTGGAACCGAAGGGCCGGTGATTGCCATTCTTGGTGAATTTGATGCGCTTCCCCAGCTTAGTCAGGCCCCGGGTGTTGCCGAACATAGCCCGATTGAAGCTGGCGGTAATGGACATGGATGTGGCCATAATCTGTTAGGCGCAGCGTCGCTTTTGGCGGCAACAGCGGTTAAGGACTGGCTTGCCGAAAACGGCATTGCGGCACGGGTGCGTTATTATGGCTGTCCTGCCGAAGAAGGCGGCGCGGCCAAAGCCTATATGGCACGCGATGGATTGTTTGATGATGTCGATGCAGCGATTTCTTGGCACCCCTCCACCTTTAACGCTGTCCAGCATGGCCATTCGCTTGCCAATTCGCGCATTGATTTCACCTTTCATGGCAAGGCAGCGCATGCGGCCGCTGCCCCGCATCTTGGCCGAAGCGCGCTTGATGCCTGCGAGCTGATGAATATTGGGGTGAATTATCTTCGTGAGCATATGCCTGATTCAGCGCGGGTGCATTATGCCTATCTTGATGCTGGCGGGGTTGCGCCAAATGTTGTTCAGGCTAAGGCAACAGTTCGCCAGCTTGTGCGGGCGGTTGATCTGCCAACCTTGCGTGACCTTGTTGCACGCGTGCGCAGCATTGCCGATGGCGCAGCCTTGATGACCGGAACCGAGGTTGAGGTAAAAGTCTATTCAGGGGTTTCCAATTTGGTTGGCAACCGCCCGCTTGAAGAAATGATGCAGCGTGAATTTGACAAGCTTGGGCCGGTGCCGTTTGATGCTGATGATTCCGGTTTTGCCAATGAAATTCGCAAGACCTTGACCAAGGATGATATCGCGGCCAGTTTTCAACGTGTTGGTCGGGAAACGCCTGCTGATCTGCCGCTTTGCGATTTTGTTGCGCCACTTGACCGGACAAGCAATGGCGGCGAGGGGTCAACCGATGTTGGCGATGTGAGCTGGGTTGTGCCAACGGTTCAGGCGCGTGTTGCCACCTGCGCGGTTGGCACGCCATTTCATACATGGCAAACCGTCGCCCAAGGAAAAGCACCGGCGGCGCATAAGGGCATGATTCATGCGGCAAAAGTGATGGCGGCAACAGCCAGCGCCTTGATTCAATCGCCAGAAACGCTTGAGGCGGCGCGCGCTGTTCATGATGACCGGCAGGCGAAAACGCCGTATCAATGCCCCATTCCAAAAGAGGTTACCCCGCCAATTATTGCCAAGTCTGAATAGGCGGCAAAAGTAATTGGCCAATCAAATAATATGTAGCGCCAGCCCCATAAGGGCTGGCGTCTTGATCTTCAGGCTCAATCGCTAGGCGCTCAAACGCTGGATTGAATCGTTAGGCCTCGTCGTTAGGTCCGGCAGTGTATTGGCTGATTGGGTTTATGTTGATTGGGCCAATTTTGATTGAGCAAGCTGAACCCAAAAACTGGCACCAATTGGCAATAGATCATCATTGAAATCAAAATGTGGGCTATGCAGATTTTCGGATTGTAATCCCGCCCCAAGCCAGATGTAAGCCCCCGGTTTTTTCTCCAGCATAAAGGAAAAATCCTCGGCACCCATGACCGGTGTCATGCCGGTTTCCAGGCCATCAACACCAAGCATGTCAGTGATGATATCACGCGCAAATAGCGCATCGCTTTCATGGTTTAATGTTGGCGGATAGCCCGGACGCAATTCCATTGAAACATTGCATCCCAATGTTGCTGCGGCATTTTTTGCGGTTGTTTCAATTTCGGCAATCATCCGCAAGCGGGTTTCGGCATTCATCGTTCGCAAAGTGCCGCCAATGATTGCTTCGGCCGGAATCACATTAAAGGCACTTCCGGCTTCAAGTTTGGTAAGCGAAATCACCGCCTGATCAAACGGATCAAGCTGGCGTGAAATTAGGGTTTGAAGTGCCAGAATACACATGCCGGCTGCCGCCACTGGATCTTTCGTCAAATGTGGCATCGCAGCATGACCACCTTTGCCGTCAATCGTCAGGACAAAAATATCAGCGCCAGCCATCGCTGCGCCGCAATGGGCAACCGCACGGCCAACCTCTAGCCCGGGCCAATTATGCATGCCCCATACCGAATCCATATGGAATTTTTCAAATAAACCATCCTTGATCATTGATCGGGCGCCAGCATTGCCGCCTTCTTCGGCAGGTTGAAAAATACAATAGATGGTGCCATGAAAACCCCGCGTTTCGGCAAAATGCCGCGCCGCTGCAAGAAGCATGGTTGTGTGGCCATCATGACCGCAAGCATGCATGCGACCGGGGCGTTGTGACGCATAGGCTAGATTGGTTTCTTCAGACATTGGCAAGGCGTCCATATCGGCGCGAAGGCCAATGGCTTTGCCGCTTTCAGGGTCGCCAAGATTGCCTTTGATCACCCCAACCAGACCGGTGCCGCCCAACCCGCGATGAACTTCAATGCCAAAGCTTTCAAGCTTGGCCGCAACAAAGTTGGATGTGTCTTTTTCTTCATAGGCAATTTCTGGATTTTGATGAAGATGTTGCCGCCAAGAGGCCAGTTCTTCATGCGCCGATATCAATGCTTTCACCAGTTGCATTTTTAAGCTCCTAAATATGCTGTCCGTGGTCAGAAAATTATGTCATCCTTGCCAAAAGCAGATGCTCAAGGCCAAACATAGCCCCAATAATCATGGGCTGGTTTAAAATCCTAAATTAAACTCTACGCTGATTTTGATCGCAGTCAAACAGCAGATGGTGGTTTCAATGAAAGTCAGTCCAGCCAAGGTACAAACAGCGCGTATTGCTGCTATCATTGACAAGCTTGCCAGCTTTACCGAAGCGGATCGCCCCTATACGCGGCTTATTTTCAGCCCCGAATTTGACGTGGCTCGAAACTGGCTTGCCGATGCTTTTGCTGCGGCTGGGCTTGTTTGTCATATCGATTCAGGTGGTAATTTGATTGGCACCCGTACCGCTAATTTGAAACCGGCGGATGGAGGCAAGGCAAATCGGCCAAAAGTTTTGATCGGGTCACATATTGATACAGTGCCTGCCGGTGGCCGATTTGATGGCATTGCCGGTATTATTGCCGCGCTTGAGGTGGTGCATTATCTCAATGAGCATCAGATCGAACTGCCATTTGATCTGGAAATTGTCGATTATCTTGGTGAGGAATTAAATGTCTGGGGTACATCTTGTCTTGGTAGCCGCCATATGGCGGGGCTTTTAACGCCTGAAATCTTGGGTCGGGTTGATGCAGATGGCCGCCATCTTGCAAGCGAGATCACCCGTATTGGCGGCACCAATCTTGGCTGTGATGAAGTGCGATCCGATGCTGATCGTATTCTGGCCTGTCTCGAGCTTCATATCGAACAGGCAAAACGATTGGAAACGCAGGGCCATGATATCGGGATCGTCACCGCGATTCCGGGGATTTACCGCTATGGAATTTCGGTAAAAGGTCAAGCTGGTCATAGCGGCACAACGCCGATGGATGACCGGCAGGATGCGCTTGTCGCGGCGGCGGATATCATTCAGGCGATAAATGGCTTGGCAAGCGATATCGCCCGTGATGAAAACCAACATTTTGTAGCAACGATTGGCAAGATTGACGTGTTTCCAAATGGTGCTGCGATTGTTCCCGGCCATGTTGAAATGACGCTTGATATGCGTTCGGCGAGCGCGCATGCAAAAAGCGCCTTTCTAACCGCATTTGAAACTATTTGCCGTGATAGCGCGAAGCGCAGCAATTGCGCTGTTGATGTGACGCCACTTGCCGCAGCTGATGTTGCGCTAATGAATAGCGGCCTGATACAAAATCTTAGCGATGCAGCGGCGGTCAATGGGTTATCCGCAATAAAGCTGGCAAGCGGTGCCGGTCACGACACGGCGCACCTGTCACGATTTGCGCCGGCGGCCATAATCTTTATTCCGTGCCGCAATGGGCTAAGCCATTGCCCGGAGGAATTTACCAGCAATGAAGCCATCGCCAAAGGCGCGTGGGTTCTAACAAGCTGTGTTCTGGCGCTTGCTGGAAAGCCATTACAAGCAGTGGTTCAGCAATAGGAATTAGGCCTCATCATTCAAATGACAGGCGGAAAAATGCGCTGGTGCAATTTCGCGCAATGCCGGTTTTTCGGCTTTGCAGCGCGCCGTTGCAAATTTACATCTTGGATGAAAATGACAACCTGTTGGCGGTGACAGCGGTGATGGGATTTCCCCGCTAATTGGTTCATATTGACGTTTGCCAACCTCAAGCCGCGGCACCCCTGCAAGAAGCGCTTGCGTATAGGGATGGTTTGGTTGTTTGATAAAGGTTTCAATCGGCGCCGTTTCGACAATCCGGCCAAGATACATGACGATCACCCGATCCGAGATATGCTCGATCACGCCGATATCATGGCTGATGAAAAGATAGGTCAGATCAAAGCTATCTTTCAAATCAACAAAAAGATTAATGATCTGCGCCTGAATTGATACATCAAGTGCGGCAATTGATTCATCGCAAACCAGAAATTCAGGCGAAACAGCCAGCGCCCGCGCAATGCCAACACGTTGACGTTGCCCGCCGGAAAATTGATGCGGATATCGTTCAAGCGTATCTGGATCAAGCCCGACCCGTTGAAGCATTTCAGTCGCAAAGGCGCGCTTTTCTGCTGGCGCTATCAATTTGTGATGGATTGGCGCTTCGGTAATGATGTCAATGACACGTTTTCGTGGATTCAGTGATGAAAACGGATCCTGAAAAATCATTTGGGTTCGCAACGCATCGGGAACATCGGTGTTTTTCGCCTGAGTCACATCATAGGAAACCTGCCCGTTTGTTGGCGGTAAAATGCCAGCAATCATGCGCCCAAGGGTTGATTTGCCGCAGCCTGATTCGCCAACAACGCCAACAATCTCGCCTTTGAAAACCGAAAAGGAAACATCATCAACAGCATGTACCACTTCTTCGCGATAATTCTGCCCAAGCCGGTTTAGAAGCTTGGCCACCATATCAAGTGATTTGGTAAAATCGCGTGATAGATTTGATACGGTCAAAAGGGGTGTCATGCGCTGTCTCCTGCAGCGATATTGTGGCATCGAACCAGCCGACCATCTTTGGTGCTTGTGGCATCTGGATTGGTGCTGGCGCAGATATCGCTAACCAGATTACATCGGTTCTGGAACGCACAACCCGTTGGCAGATTCATCAATGATGGCACCATGCCTTCGATTTGCTGCAAGGGCTGGCCGCGCCGGTTTTGCCCCGGCACACTGCCAAGAAGCCCTGTTGTATAGGGGTGCATTGGCGCTGCAATCACATTGGCATTTGGCCCCTGTTCGACAACCCGCCCAGCATACATGACGCAAATACGTTCGGCGATACCGGCAACCACGGCAAGATCATGCGTGATCCATAACAATGCGGTTTTGGTTTCCTGACATAGGCGTTGCATTTCGTGAATGACCTGCCCCTGAATCGTGACATCAAGCGCGGTTGTTGGCTCATCGGCAATAATCAGATCAGGCCGGTTCAACATGGCAATGGCAATCGAAACGCGTTGGCGCATGCCGCCAGAAAATTGGTGCGGATAGGCGCGAAGCCGTTCATCCGGTGATGAAATACCAACCAGCCCCAGCGCATCACGGGCGCGGGTGCGGGCATCAATTTTGCTGACGCTGCTATCATGCGACAGGATTGTTTCAACCATCTGTGTTTCAATGCGTAAAACAGGATTCAGCGTCATCATCGGATCTTGGAAAATCATCGCAATCCGGTTGCCACGATAGGCCTGCATTTCGGTGGGTGATAATTTTGCAAGATCCTGTCCCTTGAACAGGATTTGGCCACCAACAATACGCCCAGGCGCATCAACAAGCCCCATGATCGAAAAGCCAGTGATTGATTTTCCCGAACCGGACTCGCCAACAAGCCCGACAATTTCGCCAGCGCCGATTTCAAGGCTTACCCCGTCAACCGCTTTTAGAACACCGGCCTTGGTGAAAAAATGCGTCTGTAAATCTTTGATTTGAAGGATTGGGTCCACGGCGCACCTCATCGTTGCAAGCGCGGGTTAAAAATATCGCGCAGCTGATCACCAACAAGATTAATCGACACGATGGTGATAAGAAGTGCAACGCCCGGGAAAATGCTAATCCAGTAATCACCGGAGTACATATATTCAAAGCCATTACCGATGAGTAACCCAAGTGACGGTTCAGTTATTGGCAACCCAAGCCCAAGAAAGCTCAAGGTAGCTTCAAGCGAGATGGCATGGGCGGTTTGCAGCGTGCCAACAACGATCAATGGGGCTAAACAATTTGGCATGATGTGATGAAGAATGATCCGCCTATCGCCAAGGGCGAGACATTGTGCCGCCTCGACATATTCCTTGTTCTTTTCAACAAGGGCGCTGGCGCGTGCAGCGCGGGCATAATAGGCCCATTGCACCAGCACCAATGCGATGATGGTTTTTTCAACACCCTTACCAAACACCGCCAGAATGACCAGTGCCATCAAAATTGATGGAAAGCTAAGTTGAATATCGACAATCCGCATTGCCAATGATTCAAAACGGCCGCCAAAGTACGCTGCAGACAGCCCAACCGCAGTACCAATTATTAAAGCCACTAAGCCCGATAGAGCTCCAACGCCAAGACTAACCCGAAGTCCATAAAAAATTGCCGACAACATATCCCGCCCAGCACCGTCTGTACCGAGCCAGAAAGTGTTGTCCTCAAAATCCTGTGATCCCGGCTTAAGCCGACTGTTCATAATATCTACTGTTGCCAGATCATAGGGGTTGTAGGGTGAAATAAACGGAGCAAAAATAGCGATAAAAAGGATCACTAAAAACACGAAAAGGGCACCAACAGCGGTTGGGCTTTCGGAAAAGTCAGACCAAAATTTTTGCCATCCCGATGCCGGCACAATACCGGATGTTGCGGTTTTGCCTGCCATTAGCTGGCTCCTTTGATGCGAACCCGTGGATCCAGGAATGAATACATGATATCTACAATCAGATTCAGGGTAACAAAGATCAAAACGATGATCATCAGATAGGCAACGACAATTGGCCGGTCCAGATTATAAATTGCGTCGATGATCAATTTGCCCATGCCCGGCCATGCAAAGACTGTTTCGGTCACGGTTGAAAAGGCGATCAATGAACCAAATTCCAAGCCAATGACAGTGACAATCGGGATCATGATGTTTTTAAGAAGGTGAACCCGAATGATCCGGCCTTCGTTGAGACCTTTGGCGCGGGCAAATTTGATGTAATCTTGCAAAATCACTTCGCGCGTACCAGCGCGTGCCAGCCTGATGACCGACGATAATTTGAATAAGGCGAGATTAAAAGCTGGCAGGAATAGATGGGACAGCCCGTCAAGCGTGAAGATCGAACTGGTGATGCCAAAATAGGTAGCAACATCACCGCGACCGGTTGATGGCAACCAGCCAAGGTGTACCGAAAAAAACATAATCAGAATAATGCCAACCCAAAAGGTTGGCATAGAAAACCCTAAGATAGAACTTGCCATGATGGTGCGGCTGATTTTGCTTGTTGGCTTTAAGCCAGCATAAACGCCTAGCGGGATGCCAAAGAGAACGGCTATCAAAAGTGAAAACAAGGCTAGTTCCATAGTTGCAGGCATGCGCTGGAGAATAAGCTTCATCGCTGGTTCGCCAAAAACAAATGAACGTCCAAGGTCACCTTGAAAGGCGTTGATCATGAAATACCAATATTGTTCAGTAACAGGCCGGTCTAGCCCAAGCTCACGGATCACGCGGTCAATCTCGAACTGGTCTGCTTCCGGATTGATTAACATATCAACTGGGTCGCCAACTAGGTTGACGCCAACAAATACGATCAATGACATCACGAATAATACAATGATGCTTTGTAATGATCGTCTTAGAATAAAGGCTGTCATTTAGTCACCGCGCAAGGCAATGGTAACCTCACATGCCCAAAAAACGGCAGGGCATGTGAGGTTACTTGTTTAAGAAGAAACAGATCTTTTACTAATTTGTGCCAAGACCCATCACGATTGTACGCTCGTCAGTGCGTGGCTGATATTTATAGCCAGCCTTTGCCGCCCAGGTATTCACCTGATAGTGAAGTGGAATCACACCATAATTTTCGCCAACAGCTTTTTCTGTTGCGGTTGCAAGCAATTTACCGCGTGCATCAGCGTCAACTGTTGCCAGCGCTTTCTGGATGAGAGAGTCAACCTCTGCATCAGAATGGCGACCACGGTTTGCTGCGCCCAGGCCCTTTGACTTGTCATAGGTATGAAGGAGAGCTTTTAGCGGTGATGATGCCTCGCCAGATCCTGCACCCCAACCAAGAACCATGAAGCTGAACTCAGGTGATTTATCTGGCCCACCACGCGATGCTCGGCCAAAGTATACTGCCTTTGTCATGGTCTCAACACTGGCCTCAATACCAACCCGATTCAACATCTGTGCCAATGCTTCGGCAATTCTAGCGTCATTGATGTAACGGTCGTTTGGTCCGTGAACCACCATTTTAAATCCATCTGAATAACCAGCATCGGCCAGCAGTTTTTTCGCCATTTTTGGATCATATGGATCGGGCTTCATGTTTTCTGAAACACCGTGGAAACCGGCTGGCAATAGCTGGCCCGCTTTGACGGCAACACCTTCCATCACGCGGTCAACAATGGCGTCACGGTTGATTGACAGCGAAATTGCCTTGCGAACACGAACATCCATCAATGGATTTTTGATGGCGCCACCATCTTTGGCTTTGATATGTGGTGAATCCTCGCGGAATTGATCCATGTGAAGATAGATAACACGGTTTGACGGGCCGCCGCTAAGTTGAACCGACTTGTCCTTTTTTAGCCGCGCCACGTCAAGTGGCGGTACATTGTCGATGAAATCAACATCGCCAGCGAGCAAAGCGGAAATTCGCGCGGGCCCTGATTTGATTGGCTTGAACGTTACTTTGTCAAACTCGGCTTTGGTACCGAAATAGTCATCATTGCGCTCAAGAACAATCCGGTCGCCTGGAACCCATTCAACGAATTTATAAGGGCCGGTTCCAATCGTAGCTTTGCCGCTGTTGTAATCTTCGGTGCTGGCACCCTTACCAGCTTTCTCCGAGATGATTTTGACGGTAGTCATGTCATTTGGCATCAGCGGATATGGTTTTTCCGTTTTGATGTGAACCGTATGGTCATCAATTTTTGAGAAGGTTTTGCCTTTAAGATACGTCACAAAACTTGACGGTGAATTTGGTACATTCTGCGCCCGCGCAACGGTAAACAAAACATCATCGGCGCTAAATGGGCTGCCGTCATGCCATTTGACCCCTTGGCGAAGTTTGAATTCCCAAGTTGTATCATCGACCGGTTTCCAAGAAATCGCCAGATCCGGATAATGCTGCTGGTTTTCATCACTACCGACCAGAGCGCCAAAAATATGCGTGGCAAAACCGTTATTCGGACCAAGATTGTGATAATGCGGATCAATCGAGCTTGGCTCAGATTGCAAGCCGACGCGCAGGTCAGCTGCATTTGCCGCAAAGGACAAACCAATCGCTGCAATGCCAATAGTAATCATACGTGTAAGTTTCATGCATTCCTCCCATTTTGATAATTTTTTACGGCGTAAATTCAGTGCCGATAAAAATTAGTCTGTTACATTGTTGAATACTTGTCTACATAGGAATTACAAATTTATTTTTAATCGGGGCGTGAAAATTTATGAATGGAAATCAATTGATTATGGATTTTTTGCCACCATTGTCTAACTTTCAGAATGAAACAAGTGGCACGATCACATCATACCGAATCAATCAATCACAGATTGAAAGCACCGAACGTCCTGTTTTGGTGTTTCTGCATGGGTTTAATGGCAGCAGCAAGAGTTGGGCCTGCCAATTTTCCCATTTTACCAGGCAGACGGTCATTGCCATTGATGCCCCCGGTTTTGGTGAGTCGCAATGTGTTGACGGCGGTATGGTTGCAATTGCTGATGAGGTTGCCGCACTGATTGCCAGCCTTGTCACTGACAAGGCCGTTATCATTGGCCATTCAATGGGCGGTATGCTGGCACAGGTTTTGGGCGCAACCCATCCAGACATATGCCAAGCGATCATTCTGTCCTGCACGCACAAAGGACGGGCGCAGCCTGTTGGCTCGCCGCTTGGGGCGGCGGTGCAGGAGCGAATCCAGCAGCGCGAAGTGATGGATGATGCGTCTTATGGCGCGCTTCGGGTTGGCAAGATGCTGTCGGGGAAGATTGATCCGCAAACCATGGCGTTTCTGGCGGCTGTCGCTGGTGAAATCCGCGTTGAGGGTATCCGTTGTGGCGGCTTTGCGATGCAATATCTCGACACAAGCCCATTCCTTGATAAGATCGCCGCGCCGGTTGCCATTTTTACAGGTGCCGATGATGTGGTGGTAAAACCGGATGCAGCCGCCGCGCTAAAAGCTGGTTTGCCGCAAGCGCATCATTGGTTGCTGGCAGATGTCGGTCATGCGCCCTATTGTGAAGATGCCGCCAGTTTTAACGCCGCCATCGAAGTGTTTCTTGATGCAGTTTTGGCATAATAAAAGGCTCACATGGTAAGATCGATGAACGCTTTCACGTTAAGGCCATTTGTCATTTATTTTTTGACAAACACATTGTCACTGCTTGGCACATGGATTCAAAAAGTGGGTCTTGGCTGGCTGACCTGGCAGATTACCGAATCCACTTTCTGGACAAGTTTTGTGTCGATTGCCTTGATGGCACCGGTTGGCATTATCGGACCATTTATTGCTGTTTATGCCGAAAGCTGGGATATGCGGCGCGCCTTTCTGATTACAAAAATTCTGATGATGCTTATCAGTTTCGTGATCTTTGCCCTACAATATTTTGACATGCATAATCTGCATAGTTTGATTGCAACATCGCTTGCCCTTGGCCTGCTTAGCGCTGTTCATCACCCGATCCGGCTGGTGTTTATCTCGATTGTGGTGCCGCGCCCCTATCTTGCCAGTGCCATCGGATTGAATTCAGTGTCATGGAATATGTCGCGCGTTGTTGGCCCGGGGCTGGCCGGCTTTGCGATTGTGCTTCTTGGCTTAGCAACTACATTTGGGATTGCGGTTATTCTTTATGCGCCGCTGATTGTGGCTTTGGCATTATTGCCGCTTGAACCGCGCGCCAAGGCAAAGTCGAATGCTGACCGGTTTTTTCAAAAGATGCGGGATGGTGGCAAGGTGGCTTTGCAAACACCACTTATTTTTACCGCCCTATGTATGGTGGCGTTGAACAGCTTTCTGGTTCGGGGTGTTTTGGAAATTCAGCCGGCGATCATTGGCCAGATTCTTGGCGGTGAAAGTCAGGCCTTGGCGACAGCTACGGCTGCTGCTGGTGTTGGCGCATTGTTGGCGTCAGGCTGGATCGGGCTTGGCAAATTGTCACCAGATTTTATCCAGCGTTGCCTATGGCCAATGCTGGCCATAGGCATTATCGGAACGGCCTGTCTAAATCTGACAAGCACAATCATTCCGATGAGTTTGATTTTTGTGCTAACCGGCTTTACCGCCACGGTTGCCGGCATTGGCGCGCAAACCTTGATCCAGCTGAAGGTAGAAGAAGATTACCGCGCCCGCGTTATGACGTGGTGGTCCAGCGTTTCATTTGGCAGTTTGACCCTTGGCGGTATTCTGATCGGGTTTCTTGGTGATCTAACGCCAATCGAGGATGCCATTTTGATGGTGATGCTGCCCGGCTTTTTGTTGGCTATGCTGGTTCTTGTCAAATTGCCATTGGCGCGCTGGAAGGTCTAACCCGCCAGACAAGCAATTGCGCGTGAGTGGTGTTTTTGGCTTGGGACTTGACGGCTAACGCTCGTCGCCGCGTTTAATTTCAACTTCACTAATCATGACTTTTTCGAATTTCTCGAAGAAATTCTTGGACAGTTTTTTGGCCGTGCTGGTAACCAGGCGGCCACCAAGCTGGGCGATTTTGCCGCCGGTTTCCGCTTTTGCCTGATAACGCAGAATGGTGGTCTCGCCATCTTCGGTCAAAGTGACATTAGCGCCGCCCTTGGCAAAACCGGCAAGGCCGCCTTCGCCTTCGCCCGACAGGCTAAAGCCGTCTGGTGCCTTGGATTGATCAAGCATGACCGTGCCGTTGAATTTGGCTTTTACTGGCCCAATTTTCAAAGTGACCTTGGCAACAAGCTTGGTATCAGATTCATGTTCAAGTGATTCGCATCCCGGAATGCAGGCTTTGAGGACTGCGATATCATTCAACGCCGCATAGGCCTTGGCACGAGGGGCAGGGATTGTAATCTCGTCAGCGATTTCCATCATAAATATCCTTGGAGATGATCTGCTTTGATGCGCACTGTCACGCTAAGATATAGGCCGACTAAATGGCGGCTTCAACAAAGAAAGGGATAATCCATCCCTTGCGGATATGTCCTTTGGCAATCAAGGGCAAAGCGGGATGACCGGCACAATTCTTAAAGTCGTGTCAAAGGCACCAAACCTGCGGCGGGCAGGTTCGGTGTGAATTTTGACACACTGGATAAAGAATATCTAGCCAACGATGTTGAAATCTGGCCCAAAGGGATAGCCGGTGATATTGTCATTGCCATCATCATTGATAATCAAAATATCATGTTCGCGATAGCCGCCAGCCCCAGCTTGTCCATGCGGAATGGTCAGCATCGGCTCCATTGACACAACCATCCCCGGTTCAAGAACCGTATCGACATCCTCACGCAGCTCAAGCCCCGCTTCGCGACCATAATAATGTGATAGAATGCCAAAGGAATGACCATAGCCGAAACTGCGATATTGAAGCAGATCACGGTCTTCCAAAAAGGCGTTGATCTTATGCGTTACCTCGCTGCACCGCATCCCGGGCTTTAGCAGGCTGATGCCATATTCATGGGCGGCGATATTCGCTTGCCAGATGTCAAGGCTTGTCGGGTCAACTGAACCTGCAAACATGGTTCGTTCAAGCGCGGTATAATAGCCTGAAATCATTGGAAAGCTGTTGAGTGATAGAATATCACCTTTTTGCAATTTCCGGCTAGTGACCGGATTATGCGCACCATCGGTGTTGAGCCCAGATTGAAACCACACCCAGCTATCGCGATATTCGGCATTGGGAAAGGCTTCGGCAATGGCAAGTTCCATCGCGTCACGTCCGGCCATGGCAATATCAATTTCGCGCTGCCCAAGCTTGACCGCATCGCGAATGGCATAGCCGCCAATATCGGCAATGCGCACCCCTTCTCGGATCAACGCCAGTTCGGCCGGAGATTTATGCATACGTTGCTGCATAATTGCGGTTGATAAATCGGTCTGGCTTGATGGCAATAGAAACGCCACAAGCTTGCCATGCTGGTCAAGGGTCAGGTGATCGCCTTCATAGCCAATCGCGCTGTTTTCGCCAGCAACCGATCGAATGGCCCGCCAGAAATTATCGCGCTGCCAGTCGGTATAGGTGATATTGTCACCAAACGATCGCCGCCAAGGCTGGCCAGCGTCGATGCCTGCGGAAATGGTGACATTTTCGGAGGCGGTTACAACCAGCCCATAGGGGCGGCCAAAGGCGCAGTAAAGAAACCCCGAATAATAGGTGATTGAGTGCATCGAGGTAAAAATCGCGGCTTTCACACCGGCAGTGGCCATAATGGCACGCAAACCGGCAAGCCGTGTTTCATATTCAATTGTGGAAAATTGGGCTGTTGCTTTTTCACCGTTATGCAAACGGTATGTGTCTGGTCGCAAAGTCATCTAGACCCTCCATTGACTAGTTCAAAAGAAGGTCCCGGCGTTCAGGACTTTTTCAAAAAAGGCGCAACCGTGAAATCGCACACGATTGGAGCGACGCCATCGCTCGTGCCCGTCAGCAAATTGTATTACGCGCGATCACAAAAGAGGCAAGTGTTTTTTTCGATTGCGCATTTTACCACGATCACTGGCCGGATATGATGCCGCTGATTGACCCCAATAATATATTGTTTTGGACAGCGCAAAATTGTTGTATCAACGCTGATGATTTTGTGAAATTGCGTAGTTGCGATGCGCTGTTTGGGAGAAAAATATGTCAACAATCGTGAATAGCTGGAATGAATGGGATCCTTTAAAACATGTGATTGTCGGGCGTGCCGATGATTGTCATATCCCGCCTGAAGAACCAGCTTTGGACGCGAAGGTTCCTGAAGATAGTGACATGCGTGGCCAATGGGGCCGCCGCCCGCAAGATAGCATTGATCGTGCTAATGAATTGCTTGATAATTTTGCCACCATACTGGCATCACGCGACATTAAAGTTGACCGCCCAACGCCGATTGATTTTTCGTTGCCTGCAATCACACCCGATTTTCAAACCGAAAGCCAGTTTGGCTGTATGCCGCCGCGCGATGTTCTATTGACGGTTGGCAGTGAAATTCTCGAAGCGACCATGTCTTATCGTTGCCGGTGGTTTGAATATCTTTGTTATCGTCCTTTGATGCAAAAATATTGGAATGAAGATCCTAATTTCCGCCATGAGGCTGCGCCAAAACCACGCTTGACCCATGCTGATTATCATCCCGATTATTTGTCGGAAAAAATCGGCGTTGAAAAGCGCTTGCAATGGGCGGCTGAAAAATTCTTTGTCACGACCGAAGAAGAGCCATTATTTGATGCGGCCGATGTTTTGCGTTTTGGCAAAGACCTTGTCGTTCAGCATGGATTTACCACCAACCTTAAAGGCATTGAATGGATCCGGCGGCATTTTCTAGATCACCGTGTTCATGCTGTCAATTTTCCCGGCGATCCTTATCCGATCCATATTGACGCAACATTCACCCCGCTTCGCCCAGGTTTGATTCTGAATAACCCACAACGCCGCTTGCCTGAAGAACAGCACCGTATGTTCAATGATAATGGTTGGGAAATTGTTGATGCAGCCCAGCCAGCGCATAATGCGCCGCCAGCCCTTTGCTATTCGTCGGTTTGGCTTAGCATGAATGTTCTGGTTCTCGATCCAAAGACGGTTTGTGTTGAAAAGTCAGAGGTCTATCAAGCCGAACAGATGGACAAGCTTGGCATGAATGTCATCGAGGTCGAATTGCGTGACGCCTATGCTTTTGGTGGCGGGTTGCATTGCTGTACGGCTGATGTTTATCGTGAAGGTGGTCTTGAGGATTATTTTCCAAAACTGGCCGGATAGGTGCTGCCAAGCAATCAACTGATTAGCAAGTGAGCGCCCATAGACAGAGGTATCAAGCAATGACAAAGCCGGTTTTCAGCAAATCATTCACACAGCAAGAAACGATTCCCGAGGCGGGCATTGCGCGGGCTGTTGAAATCATGAAAACCGGCAGGCTTCACCGCTATAATCTATTGCCTAATGAAGCTGGCGAAGCTGCCGCTTTGGAAATGGAATATGCCAAATGGCAGGGGGTGGATTATTGCATTGCCTGCACATCGGGCGGCTATGCCATCCAATTGGGGTTGCGCGTTTGCGATGTTAAGCCTGGCGATAAAGTGCTTGCCAATGCCTATACATTGGCGCCGGTACCAGGGGCCATTCACAATGTTGGCGGCGTTCCGGTTCTGGTTGATATTGATGAGTCCTATCATATTGATTGTGATGATCTTGACGCCAAGGCGGCGGCAAGTGGGGCAAAATATTTGCTGCTATCTTATATGCGGGGTCATATTCCCGATATGGACAAGCTGCTGGCGGTCTGTGCCAAATATGATATCTGCCTGATCGAGGATTGCGCCCATACCATGGGGGCGAAATGGCGCGGTATCCGGTCGGGGAATTTCGGCAAGGTGGCCGCCTTTTCGACGCAGACTTATAAACATATGAATTCGGGCGAAGGTGGGTTTTTGACCACCAATGATGCCGAGCTTGCGGCGCGCGCCGTGGTGTCGTCTGGCTCATACATGCTTTATGGACGGCATGGCGCCATTCCGGCTGAAGATGTGTTTCAAAAAGTGCGGCTTCATGCGCCAAATTATTCAGGCCGGATGGATCATATGCGCGCCGCGATTCTACGGTCGCAGCTGCCAGTTCTTGAAGACAATCTGGAGCGCTGGAATAAGCTTTATGTCCGGCTTCATGCAGCATTTTCAGCCATGGCAGGGGTGGTTATTCCAGCGCGCAAACAAGAAGAATTCTATGTTGGCTCGTCAATCCAGTTTCGGGCTGAGGGGCTTGCCACCAAGGTTGTTCCAAAATTTGTTGCGGCCTGCGCAAAACGCGGGGTTGAACTGAAATGGTTTGGTGATGATGAACCAAAGGCCTTTACCAGCCGTTATGATAGCTGGCGTTATATTGATGATATTCCGGTTCTGCCAACAACCCTGCGCGTTCTAGAAAAAACCCTCGATATGCGGGTGCCGCTTACCTTTACCATTGATGATTGCGATATGATCGCCAGCATCATTGAAGATGAAATTCAGACCTTTTTACCAGTCTAGTCACGCGGTGAAAATATGGGCTGCAACCATCGCCGCAGCCCATTTGCCGGCAGGGAAAGATCAATGGTCAGGCATTTGCCGCGGTCAATGCCTGTTCAATATCGGCAATGATATCGTCAAAATGTTCAATACCAACAGCAAGCCGAACATAGCCCGGGGTCACGCCGGTCTTTAACTGATCTTCGGCAGATAATTGGGAATGCGTTGTTGATGCTGGGTGAATTGCCAAACTGCGGGCATCTCCAATATTTGCAACATGATAAATCATTTTCAGATTATCAATGAATTTCCGGCCAGCTGCTTCGCCGCCTTTTAATTCAATGCCGACAATTGGCCCATAGCCACAGGTCATATATTTATCAGCCTTTGCCTTTTGCGCACCGTCAAACAGGCTTGGGTAAATAACCGCTTCAATGGCGTCATGCTTGACCAGATGCTCGGCAACGCGGCGCGCATTATCCTGATGCACGCGAAACCGCAATGGCAGGGTTTCCAGACCTTGGATAAGCTGGAAAGAATTGGTTGGCGAAATCGCCGCGCCTAGATCACGCAACATAACCACACGCGCCCGAATGGCATAGGCAATGGGCGCCCCAAGTGCTTCGGGAACAAGGCTTCCCCATACCGCGCCGTGATAGCTTTGATCGGGGGTGTTGAATAGGGGGTGCCTGTCCGGATTCTTGGTCCAGTCGAATTGCCCGCTATCAATGATGATGCCGCCAATCGATGTGCCATGACCGCCAATATATTTGGTTAGCGAATGAACCACGATGCTGGCGCCATGATCGATTGGCCGACAGGTGATTGGCGCGGCTGTATTATCAACAATCAACGGGATATCAAGACTCTTGCCAATCGCGGCAACCTCGGCAATCGGAAAAATATTTAATTTCGGATTGGGCAGTGTTTCTGCAAAATAGGCGCGGGTTTTATCGTCGGTTAAATCGCGAAAGCTTTCTGGATTATCAGCATCAGCAAAGCGCACTTCGATACCAAGCTGTTTAAAGGTATTGGCAAACAGATTCCATGTGCCACCATAAAGATGTGGCGATGACACAACATTGTCGCCAGCGCTGCATAGATTTTGCAAGCTAAGCGCAACGGCGGCTGACCCTGACGCAACCGCAAGCGCCACCATACCACCCTCAAGCGCGGCAACACGTTCTTCAAGAACCGCATTGGTTGGGTTCATGATGCGGGTATAGATATTGCCCAATTCGCGAAGGCCAAACAAATTGCCAGCATGTTCGGTGCTATCAAACTGATAACTTGTGGTTTGATAAATGGGAACAGCAACAGCATTTGTTGCGCTGTCGCTTCGGTAATTGCCAGCATGTAATACAAGCGTTTCTGGATTAAGAGAGGTCGTTGACATAATCTTTGCCTTTTTGAAAACAGAACAGAAAAACAAACTATAGAAAAATGTTGCATTCACCAGGGTTAAATTAGCGAATGTTAAAATAAATTTTTAATAACTGCCAAATCAAGCATAGGTTTCTAACTCTGCGACAAAATCGAGTAATTTATTGCGCAATGTCGGTTAGAAATTGGCTGGCAAGGCGTCTTAGAGCTTGTGTTGGCGGTGTTTTTTTCACGGCTGGCGGCTATGTCATGGATTTTTTTGCTGATTAGCTTTTTGTGACATGCTAAATTTTGAATATAGAGCGTCACATGCGCTTTGATACTCAATGCCATGCCGGTCTGCCGTTGGCACTCCACCAAGATTTTACACGGGGAATTTTAATGAAAACTTATAAAATCGCCTCAATTCCGGGTGACGGAATTGGCGTTGAAGTGATTGATGCTGGCCTTCGTGTCTTAGAGGCTCTCGCTGAGCGCGAGGGTGGTTTCAAGCTTGATGTCACCAGTTTTGACTGGGGCAGCGATCGCTATAAGCGCGAAGGGGCATTAATGCCTGCTGATGGCGCTGAAGATCTGCGCGATTTTGATGCGATTTTCTTTGGCGCGGTTGGCGCGCCTGATATTCCTGATCACCTAACCTTGTGGGGTTTGCGGTTGAATATCTGTCAGCCGCTCGATCAATATGCCAATGTGCGGCCAACGCGTATCCTGCCTGGAATCAAAAGCCCGCTTGCCGGTGTGACGGCAAAGGATCTTGATTGGGTGATTGTTCGCGAAAATTCCGAAGGTGAATATGCAGGCCAAGGTGGCCGCAGTCATCGTGGACAGCCGCATGAAATGGCAACGGATCTGGCTGTTTTTACCCGTGTTGGTGTGCAGCGCGTGATGCGCTATGCCTTTGCTTTGGCGCGCTCGCGGCCGCGTAAATTACTGACCGTTGTGACCAAATCAAATGCCCAGCGTTATGGCATGGTGATGTGGGATGAAATCGCCGCTGAAGTGGCAGCCGAATTTCCTGATGTGACATGGGATAAAATTCTTGTTGATGCGATGACGGTTCGAATGACGATGAAGCCGAAAAGTCTCGATACGATTGTGGCAACTAATCTTCATGCCGATATATTGTCTGATCTGGCAGCGGCGCTTGCTGGTTCTATCGGCGTTGCGCCAACGGCCAATCTGAATCCGGAACGCACCAGCCCGTCAATGTTTGAGCCGATTCACGGTTCAGCTTTTGACATTACTGGAAAAGGCATTGCCAATCCGGTTGCCACCTTCTGGAGTGCATCAATGATGCTTGATCATATTGGCGAAACGGTTGCAGCGGCACGGCTGATGGAGGCTATTGAAGTGATCACGGCTAATCCTGATTTCCATACGCCCGATCTTGGCGGGACAGCCACGACGGATCAAGTGACTGCGGCTATCATTGATGTGATCCGCGCCCGCAATAATTAGGGCACCGTGACGAGGCTATCGTGAACGGGCTATGATATTTAGCCTTCAATCTTGGGCCGATCATTTCGGGGGTGCCGGTGACGCGGTGTTGGCGTTGTCGCCTTGCCTTGTCGCTAAAAAAAACATACTAGCATGATGGTGATTTTGCCATCTTGCTGCCGGTTTTTTTGATCTGGTGCCACATGTCCTTGACCAACCGATAAGGAAAAACATCATGACCCCAACAATCGAGCTATTAAAGGCGCATCGGTCGATTCGGAAATTTGAGGATCGGCCAATTGCAACAGATCTGTTGCATGAACTGATTCAGGCTGGTCAGGCCGCGGCGTCATCTAGCTTTTTGCAAGCCGCAACGATCATCCGCATCAGTGATCCGGTAAAACGCGCTTCCTTGGCTGCCTTGGCCAATCATCAACCCTATATTGAATTAGCTGCCGAGTTCTTGGTGTTTTGCGCCGATATGAATCGAGCGTCGCGCTGTTGTGATTGGCATGACGCCACCGCCAATACCGGATTTACCGAACAATTCATCATTGCAACTGTGGATGCATCACTTGTTGCGCAAAATATTGTGGTGGCGGCTGAATCAGCCGGTCTTGGCATTTGCTATATTGGTGCCTTGCGTAATAATCCGGCCGAGGTGTCATCGCTTTTGGAACTTCCACAAAACACCTATCCGGTTTTTGGTCTTTGCCTTGGCTGGCCCGATCAAGACCCTGAGGTCAAGCCGCGTCTACCGCTTGAGATCGTGCTTCGTGAAAACAGCTATGGCGGTGATGTCGATCTTGACCGGCTTGCCGATTATGATGATGTGATCCGCGCCTATTACCAAACGCGCACCTCTAATCAGAAATCACAAAGCTGGAGCGAGCAGATGGCGGGGATGCTCAGCAAGGAATCGCGGCCACACATGCTCAAATTTTTGCAGGAATCAGGCTTTCTTTTAAAATGATCCTCATCTGACCCATACTTTATCCATAATGAAGGCATCACGCAAAAGACTTGCATCTGTTGGCAGTTTTGGTGGTAATTTAAGACTGCGCTTTTGGGGGTGACAATGGATTTTCTGTTTGGACGCTATTCATTGATGGTTTTTGCCTCTATTGGCGCCATTATCTTTGGACTGGCAGGCGCGGTTGAGCCGGTGTTTTTGGTGGTTGCGCTTCTGCTTGGCCTTTTGGCCGTGATCGGGCTTTATGATTATCACCAGAAAAAGCGGGCAGTTCTTGGCAATTACCCGCTTATTGGCCGGTTCCGGTTTCTGTTTGAGTCCATCCGGCCTGAGTTGCGCCAATATTTTTGGGAATCCGATACTGACGAGTTGCCCTATTCGCGCAATCAGCGGGCAATGGCTTATCAACGCGCAAAAAGCATTAATGCGACACGGTCTTTCGGGTCGGATAAGAATATGTATGCCGAAGATTTCAATTGGCTCAATCACTCGATTCAGCCAGCGGAAATCGACTCATCGGATTTTCGCATTCGGGTTGGTGAGGGTGATAAGGCCTATGATGCATCGGTGCTGAATATCTCGGGAACCAGTTTTGGCGCTTTGTCGCCACCGGCAATCCAGTCGCTATCGGCCGGTGCCAAGCTTGGCGGCTTTGCGCATAATACGGGCGAGGGGTCGCTATCCAAATATCATCTTGCTGGCGGCGGTGACACGATCTGGCAAATTGCCACTGGCTATTTTGGTTGTCGTGCTGAGGATGGGCAATTTGATCCCGAAGCCTTTCGCGCCCGTGCCTGCCTTGATCAGGTCAAGATGATCGAGATCAAGTTAAGTCAGGGCGCAAAACCCGGTCATGGCGGCATGTTGATGGCACCAAAAGTAACCCCAGAAATTGCCGCAACAAGAGGGGTTCCTGAATATCAGGATGTGATATCGCCGCCGTGTCACAGCGCGTTTTCAACGCCGAACGAATTATTGGCCTTTGCCGCAAAACTTCGCGATTTATCAGGCGGCAAACCGGTTGGTATCAAATTATGTATTGGTCATCCTTGGGAAATTATCGCGATTGTCAAAGCGATGGTTGAAAGCGGTATCATGCTTGATTTCATCACGGTTGATGGCGCAGAAGGCGGTACCGGCGCCGCGCCAGTTGAATTTACCGATCATATTGGTTCGCCGCTTCGTGATGCGTTGGTCTTTGTTGATAATTGTCTTCGCGGGGCAGGGCTTCGTGATCGGGTCAAGATTGCGGCCTCGGCCAAGATCATCAGCGCTTATGATATTGTCAGGCACTGCGCCCTTGGTGCGGATTGGTGCAACATGGCGCGGCCTTTCATGTTTGCGCTTGGCTGTATTCAGGCGCGCGATTGTGCGTCTGGCCGTTGCCCAAGCGGCGTGGCAACAATGGATCCAAAACGCTATAGGGTTCTTGATGTTGAAAATCGGGCAAGGCGGGTATTTAATTTTCACCAGAACAGCATCAATGCTGTTGCCGAAATGTTAGAGGCTGCAGGCCTTACCCATACAAGCCAGTTGAATCGGCGTCACATTGTGCGGCGGCTATCAGCCAACAAAATCCTGCTTGCCGATCAAATTTATGCTCGTGTTGAAATCAATGCGCTGATTGATGGCAAGCCGGTCGATGATCCGCGGCTTGCATCCTATTGGCACCGGGTCAGCGGCGATAGTTTTCATCCGCAAGAGTTGATTCATAAACCGGATAATCTGCAACAGATCACGGATTAAAACGCCGGTTTTAGGGGTTAGGGTTTTATGAGTTTTGATTACGGCTTGTGTTTGCTGGCCGCTTGTCGGTCAATTTACCCTTGCGTCCTTGCCCGGGGTGTATTTTGGGGCGACTGTTTTTGTCTGGATGAATGAGGCGATGCTTGGCATGCTTCTTGGGCTGACGCTGATCATCGCAGTGCCAATAAGGCGGCTTTTGAAAAAATTGAATTTCGCTATGGCATGAAAACAATCATTGGATTTGGATTTCTGTTTGGCACGATTAGCGGCACCACCACTGGATCAGGCATGTTTTTCATTGCTGGCCTGTCGGGGCTTGGGCTTGGCGGGGTTGCGCTTCTTGGCACTGATGCGGCAATCGGATTGGTCAATGCAATTGCTCGTTCGGCGGCCTATTGGCAATTTGACAGCCTACCACGCGATATCTTTATCGCTGCTTTATTGATGGGGGGCTGGTTACATTTCCGGGAACATGGATTGCCAGCCGCCTTGTCGCCATGATGGCAATGATGCTTCATAATCTTCTGATCGGAGGGCTTATTATTGGCGGCGGCGTCTTTTTGATCTATCAGGCAAGCGGGCTGTAAATTGGCAAGGCAGCCCCTATTTCGCGCATAGGATAGGCGCGCCGGTCAGGCCGGGGATAAGGGTTAAAACCGCATTTACGCCGGTGGTCATCCTGTGCGGTTGTCAGCTTGCGTGAAATGTCTGAAGGGGTTGGGCCAAGCTCTTTTGGCGCGGTGCCATCTGCGGCAAACATTGCTTTGCCGCTAATCACGAAATACAATTCTTCTGCTTCGGGATAATGCACCGGATAGAAAAGATTTGGCCCCCAATAGCCAAAATAGACATTGCATTAGTGTGACCGGAAATGGCTGGTTGGGCCGATTAATACAAAAAAACGCATAATGATCTAAAAACTGGCTTTCAAGTTCGGACGTCTTATAGGCAAATTGCCTATGAACAAGATCAAGCGCCCCAAGAACCGCCTGATGCAATGACGCTGTGCGGGCATCCCGCCCATCCCGCCAATTGGCAAGAGGCGTTGCTGCAGCCGTTGGATTTGGCGCAATATCTTGGCGGATCAAATCATCTGGTGGTGGGGTAAATTGCCAAAGAGTATTTGGCGTGATGTCGTCCATCGCGCTTTGGCCTTGCCAGATATACAATAAATGATCGCGTAAATAATCTAACCCATCCATCACCCCAGCATTTGATCAGCCGTTTGCAATGATCAATCTGCTGGCGATTATGGTGCGGGTTTAATTCTTAAATGAAGCGAAATCAGATCCCTTTTTTACCGCGTCAAGAATCAAGTGGCTTGGCTGCCAGATATGTTGGTCTTCGGCTGAAACATCTTTTAACCCAGCCAGAATTGCGGCCATGCCAAGCTGGTCGGCATAATGCATCAGCCCACCACGCCAGCGCGGAAAGCCATAGCCAAGAACGCTTACCAGATCAATATCACTGGCGTTTTGCGCAATGGCTTCCTGCAGGATATTGGCGCCCTCATTGATCATGGCCAGCAAGAGCCTTTTGACAATCTCATCATCAGAATAATGCCGGCGGGTGATGCCAGCATGATCGGCTTCGGCAATAATCAAGGCATCGACCAAGGGATCGGTCGCAGCCGTGCCATCGTTGGCATAGCTGTACCAGCCAAGGCCGGTTTTGCGGCCAAGCCGACCAGCCTCAACCATCTTGTCGGCAATGCGGACATAGGTTCGGTTTGGATCGCGGCTGGCATCTTGGCGACGCCGGTTGGCAAAGGCGATATCAAGGCCTGACATATCTTGTGCTTCATAAGGCCCCATCGCATAGCCAAAGCCGGTCATGGCCTTGTCGATTTGTGCAGGTGTCGCGCCATAAAGCAATAAAAGATCGGCCGCCTCGCGATAGCGCACCAAAATCCGGTTGCCGATAAAACCGTCACATACCCCCGCCACAACTGGAATTTTCCCAAGCTGTTTGGCAAGCCTAAATCCGCTGGCAAGCGCGGTTGGCGCGCTGGCATCACCCTTGACGATTTCCAGCAATTTCATGATATGGGCTGGCACGAAAAAATGCAGCCCGACAAGCTGTGACGGATCATTAAGCGCAGCGGCAATCGCATTGATATCAAGATAGGAAGTGTTGCTTGCCAGAATGGCGTTTGCTGGCATCACCTCTTGCAGCTTTTGAAATACTGTTATTTTGACATCGATATCTTCAAACACGGCTTCGATGGCAATCTGGGCATTGGTGGCGCTGGCATAGTCGGTTGAAACGCTGTAGCGCGACCGCATCTCATCCGCCTTTTGCGCCGCGATCAGGCCGCGTTTTACCCCAGCCTCGATCAAGCTTTCGGCGCGCGCGGCCGCCTGCTTTGCTGCTGCTTCATTGGTCTCAATCGTCACCGTGGCGATGCCAGCGCGAACAAGCGCATGCGCAATCCCAGCCCCCATCGTGCCGCCCCCAACAACAACCGCCTGATCAATGATCTTTGGCATGTGGTTGGCAAGCTCGGCTGGTGCTTTTGCGCCGCGTTCAGCAAAGAAAAGATGACGCAACGCCTTTGCCTGTTCAGATTGCCGAAGCGTAAGAAAACAATCACGTTCGGCGGCCATGCCGTCGGCAAAATTTGTGCGGCTTGTTAAACCAACCAATTCGGTTGCTTTGACCGGCGCAATCTGGCCTTTGGCGCGGTGGGCAAGGCCAGCATTGCTTTTTGCCAACGCGGCTTCATCCAATTTCAGGTTTGGCAATTGACCAACTGGTGTTGCCGCGGCGAGATCGGCTGGCGTGATTGCCAAGGCGGCCTGCATTGGATCGGCATCAATAAGATTGATTAATCCGGCCTCAAGACCGGCCTTGGCAGTTATGGATTTGCCGCTTGTGATCATTTCCAATGCGGCGGCAAAGCCGATCAAGCGCGGCAAACGCTGCGTTCCGCCAGCCCCGGGAACAATGCCAAGCAAAACTTCGGGAAGGCCAAGCTGCGCCTTCGGGCTGGCAATGCGATAGCGACAAGCCAAGGCAAGTTCCAACCCGCCACCAAGGGCAGCACCATTGATCACGGCAATCCAAGGGATGGCTGATGCTTCGATCATGGCCAGAACATCAGGCAAATGCGGGGCAATTGGCGGCGCATCAAATTCACGCGCATCACCACCGGCGGCAAAGATTGTTTCGCTTCCCATCAGCATAACACGTTCAAGACCGGTTGCGGCCTGAACCGCCAGCATGGCATCGTGCAGCCCTCGGCGAACCGCCAGATTGATGGCATTAACAGGCGGGTTGGCAAGCTCGACAAAAAACAACTTGTCATCGCGCCAGAATTTTATCGTCATGTTGTTCCTTTTTGGCTGGTTGTGGTGCGGGTGATGGGTAACGCACTTGCAATTGGGGAATGCATAGCAAGGCCATGCTGTGGCAATCATCCAAGAAACCGGCAAAAGACCCACCAGAATACTTGCGAAGACTGTGTTTGATCATGCAAGATTATGCTGCCGCGACAAAGAATTGTTTTCAATTTTTTATAAAAAAGCTCGGGTCATAATTTGGCCGCCATACAGAAACCCGATCAGGGAACATCAAAGGATAAGCCAAGATGAGTGATGTGATCATTGTCGATAAAATGGATCAATGGATTCAAATTACCTTGAACCGGCCGGAACGATTGAATGCGTTGAATGTCGAAATGCATCTTGCGTTTCGTGCCGCCCTAGAGGCGGTTGGTGATGCGCGCGCGGTTTTGATTACCGGCGCGGGACGGGGCTTTTGCGCTGGTCAGGATCTTGGCGAGCGCAATCCTGATGGTGGTCATTGGCCGCCTGATCTTGGCCAGACTTTAAATGATTATTTCAACCCGCTGGTGCGGCTTATCACTAATTTGCCAATGCCGGTCATCTGTGCGGTAAACGGCGTTGCGGCTGGTGCTGGTGCCAATCTAGCCTTGGCATGTGATGTGGTTTTGGCGGCTGATACAGCGCGCTTTATTCAGGCATTTTCCAAAATTGGGCTTGTGCCTGATGCTGGTGGAAGCTGGATTTTGCCACGGCGTCTTGGTATGGCGCGGGCGATGGGTTTGGCCCTGACTGGCGCGCCGCTTATGGCACCGCAGGCGGCCGAATGGGGGCTGATCTGGAAAAGCTATGATGCCGCCAATCTGATGCCTGAAGCCTATGCGCTTGCCGCCGAATTTGCCGCCGGTCCGACCATGGCCTATGCAGGTACCAAAACCTTGATGAAGCGTGCCGCCAATCATGATTTTGACGCGCATCTGGATGATGAGGCGGTAATGCAACAGGCTTGCGGCCGATCAGATGATTATGCCGAAGGGGTGCGGGCGTTTTTAGCCAAACGTCCAGCAGAATTTACCGGTAAATAAGCATGACGGTGAACAACCTATCTTGGCAAATAATCCATGATTAGGCGGCTTCGATAATCATCGCAACGCCCTGTCCAACACCAACGCACATGGTGCAAAGCGCATAACGCCCCCCGCGGCGGCGCAATTCATAGGCTGCGGTCAGAACCAGCCGCGCCCCCGACATGCCAAGCGGATGACCAATTGCAATGGCACCGCCATTCGGGTTGACATGGGCGGCATCATCTGCAACGCCAAGCTCGCGAAGGCAGGCAAGCCCCTGTGCGGCAAAGGCTTCGTTAATTTCGATCACATCCATATCATCAATGCGAAGTCCTGCCATGCCGAGCGCCTTTTGGGTTGCTGGTACTGGGCCAATGCCCATCACCCGCGGCGGCACACCGGCCGCGGCGATGGCCACAATTCGCGCCATTGGCGTCAATCCATGCGCCACAAGACCATTGGCCGATGCCAGCAACAACGCCGCCGCCCCATCATTGACGCCCGACGCATTGCCAGCGGTCACGGTCATGCCGTCACCATTAACCCCCTTGAGGGCGGCAAGCTGTTCGGGTTGGGTGTTGGGGCGCGGATGTTCGTCAATATCAACCATCACCGGATCACCACGGCGTTGCGGGATCATAACAGGGGTGATTTCATCGGCAAATTTTGCGGCGGCATGCGCGGCCGCCCAGCGTTGCTGTGACCGAACGGCAAAAGCATCTTGATCGGCGCGGCTGATATGATAATCAAGCGCCACATGATCGGCTGTTTCAGGCATTGAATCAACGCCATAAGCCGCCTTCATCGCCGGATTAACAAATCGCCAACCAATTGTGGTGTCATAGATTTCGGCCTTGCGGCTAAACGCCGTTTCCGATTTCGGCAGAATAAAGGGCGCACGGCTCATGCTTTCTACCCCGCCAGCAATCGCCAGATGGTAATCACCGGCACGAATGCCGCGTGCCACATTGGCAACAGCATCCATGCCCGATGCGCAAAGCCGGTTAATGGTGCTGGCTGGCACCACAACGGGTAATCCGGCCAAAAGCGACGCCATACGGGCAACATTGCGATTATCTTCACCAGCCTGATTAGCCGCGCCAAACACCACTTCGTCGATTGCGCCTTGGTCAAGATCTGGATGGCGTGCAACAAGCGCCTTAATCACGTGCGCGGCCAGATCATCCGGCCTCACCGATGATAACGCCCCGCCAAAGCGGCCAATGGGTGTTCTAACGGCATCACAGATAAAAGCGTCCATGTCAAAAATCCAATCTGGCATTCCGGCCGTTACAGGGGTTAAACCCCGAGATAGCGTGCGATCAATCGTTCGGTTGCAAGCAGTGTTTTGGAATCACCATTCCAAACAACCCGCCCCTTATCCAGAATATAATGGTGATCGGCCAATCTGGCTATGGCTTTGACATTCTTGTCGATGATCAGGATCGATTGGCCCTCGGCCTTTAGCCTGGCAAGACAATCCCAAATCTGCGTTCGGATGATGGGTGCCAGCCCTTCGGTGGCTTCATCGAGGATCAGTAATTTTGGATTGGTCATCAAGGCGCGGCCAATGGCCAGCATTTGTTGTTCGCCGCCGGAAAGATGATTGCCAGCATGATCACGGCGTTCGGCAAGGCGCGGAAATAAATCAAGAACCCGCTCATAATGCCAGTGCGAGCCGCCATCATCACGCGGTGGCCGGTAAAATGTTTTCAAATTTTCGGTGACATTGAGATTGGAAAAAATCTGCCGTCCTTCGGGAACAAGCCCGATTCCCAAGCGGGCGATCTGAAATGGCAATTGGTCTGGCCGGTCATTATCAAATCGCGAAATCCGACCCGCGGTCAGGGGTAATTGTCCCATGATCGTGCGGATGGTTGTGGTTTTACCCATGCCATTTCGCCCCATCAGCGAGACAACATGGCCTGCCGGAACCGACAGTGAGACGCCAAATAATACCTGTCCTGCGCCATAGCCTGATTCAATGTCATGAAGATGCAGCATCGATTAATCCTCATCTCCAAGATAGGCGGATTTCACCGCTTGATTTTGGCTGATTTCGGCAACGGTTCCAGCAGCAATGACGCCACCTTCAACCATCACGGTTAACCGGTCTGCAAGGCGAAAAACTGCATCCATATCATGTTCGATAAGCAAGATAGCTACCGTACCACGAAGCGCTTCAATAATTTCGGTCATGCGCTGGCCTTCATCAGGACCAGCCCCCGCCATGGGTTCATCAAGCAGTAACAGGCTTGGCGATGCGGCAAGCGCAAGGGCCAATTCCAGCATGCGCCGGTCGCCATGCGCCAAATCACCAACTGGCAGATGCGCACGATCCAATAGCCCGACGCGATCAAGAATGGCACTGGCCCCCTTGATGAGATTCGAATCGGAAAAGGCAGGCTGCAAAAATCGAAAGCTTTGGCCAAGTCGTGCCTGTTCGGCAATAATGCTATTTTCCAGAACGGTAAAATCCATCAGCACATTGCTGATTTGGAACGATCGGCCAATGCCAGCCCGAATCCGTTCCGGGACTGACAGGCGGGTTAGGTCACGGCCATTCAAAAACACCTGACCCGAGTCTGGTTTTAACGCGCCGTAAATTTGTTGGATCAAGGTAGTTTTTCCAGCGCCATTTGGCCCGATCAGGGCATGAATTTCACCTTGCATCACGGTTAATGAAAGGTTGTTAGTTGCGGTTAAGGCACCAAAGGATTTGTTCAGGCCACAAAGCTCTAAAACCGGATCTGCCATCATTTCACCGCGATTTTACGCTTGACGATATGGCTGAGCCCAGCCTTTTCCAAAAGACCAATTAGGCCGCCACGTCCAAACAACACCACCATGATCAAAAGTGGGCCAAACAGGATCATCCAATTTTCGGCATAGGCTGGTGCTGCCGCGCCAAGCGCCAGCGGTAAAAATTCTTCGAGAAGCAGAAAAACAATGGCGCCAAGAAGTGGGCCTGCCAAAGTGCCAAGCCCACCAAGAATGATGATAATCATTAATTCGCCTGATCGTGTCCAATGCATGATGTCGGGCGATACATATTCCTGCCAGCTGGCAAATAGCGTTCCCGCCAGCCCACAAATCACCGACGAAATCACATAGCTGGTGATTTTGAAATGAAGCGGCACAAGCCCCATTGCCTCGACCCGCGATTCATTGCTTTTGATGGCGCGTAAGGTTACGCCAAAACGTGATCGCACAATAAACATCAGAACAAGTGCAACAAGCGCCAAGGCAACCCAGATCAGAAAATACAGACGTAACGGTTCATAAAGATCGATAATCAGAAAATCGGCACGGTCGATGCTCATCCCGTCATCCCCGCCAAATTGCTCAAGCGATACAAAAAAGAAAAACAGCATTTGGGCAAAGGCAAGGGTGATCATGATGAAATAAATGCCGGTCGTGCGAAGCGCAAGATAGCCGATCACCAGCCCAAGCGCGCCGCAAACACCAATGCTAATAAGAATATGAAGCAAGCCATTTGACAGGCCAAAAAACTGGCTTATGCCAACACAATAGGCGCCAATGCCTATAAAGGCTGCATGGCCAAAAGACACCATGCCGCCATAGCCAAGAACAAGATTAAGCCCCATCGCCGCCATGCCAAGAAGCATAATCCGCATCGCCACATCATTCCAGAATGGCAAATTGGCGAAATGCGTGAAAATCGGGAAAAGCGCAAATCCGGCAATCAGCATCCATAGTAACTGGTTGTCACGAATGCCTGCACGAACCAAATTGGCAAAATGAAATAACCCTGTCATACGATTATCCTTTTGCCGGAAACAGGCCGGTTGGCCGGAAAATCAGCACCACCGCCATCAAGATATAGACAAGCATTGACGCCAGCGCAGGCCCCGCACCATCGGCCGTGGCCTCTTCGAAAAACAGCCGCAAAATCGACGGCAGAAAAACCCGCCCAAGCGTATCGACAAGCCCGACAATGATCGCGGCGATAAAGGCACCGCGAACCGACCCGATGCCGCCAATGATAATCACCACCAAAGATAATATCAGCAAAGGTTCGCCCATGCCCGGCTGAACGGAGGTTAGTGGCCCAAGCATCATGCCAGCAACACCGGCAAGACACGCCCCTGTTGCAAAAATCAGCCGGAATAAAATCTTGATATTGATGCCAAGCGCGGCGGTCATTTCAGGGTTGTTGGCACCAGCACGAACCATTGCGCCAATGCGCGTTTTGGAAACGAATAGATGGATCGCCAAAGCGCAAATAAGGCCAACGGCAATCACCCCAAGACGGTAGGCAGGATAGGGCGTTTCTGGCAGAATCTCGACAAAGCCTGATAGTGATGGCGGCAGGTTGGAATAAAGCGCGGCGGGTCCAAAACCAATGCGAATGGCTTCATTGAAAAACAGGATCAGGCCAAAGGTTGCCAACACCTGTTCCATATGGTCGCGTCGGTAAAGATGGCGAATGATCAGCAGTTCAAGAAGATAGCCGCTGGCAAATGTAATTGGAATTGCCAGCCCCAGCCCGATAAAGAAATTGCCAGTGGCCTGGGTAATCACCGCCGCCGCATAGGCACCGACCATCACCTGCGCGCCATGCGCCAGAAATACGAAATCCATAATCCCCAGAATTAGGGTCAAGCCAGCCGCAACTAGAAACAAGGTAACGCCAGCTTGCAGGCCGTTAAAGGTCTGTTCAAGGATAAGAGTAAGAGTCATAAATCGTAACCAGTCGCGCTAGCCGCGCCGTTGTGCAGACTGCATTTTGCCAGCCAGCGGCACAGAAATGAACGCTGGCTGGCTTTTCTAGGATTTAGAATTTACAGTTTACCGCGTAGGAATCGCCATGATCGTTAAAGACAGTGCTAATCACCTTGGTTGTGACAACACCGTCAGCATCCTTCACCGTTTCACGCAGATAGACGTTCTGGATCGGAAAATGATTCGTGTTCATTTTTAGATTGCCGCGGGTGGTCGGGATATCGCCTGTCGCCAGCGCAGCCCGCATTTTGGCGGTGTCTTTGCTGCCAGATTTTGCAATTGCATAGTCGATCGCCAAAATCGTGTCATAGGCCTGTGCTGCATAGAATGACGGATAGCCGCCAAACTGTGCTTTGTAGTCAGCAACGAATTTCTTGTTGATCGCATTATCAAGATCAGGCGACCAGGTTTGTGTCCCAAGGATGCCAAGGGCCAAATCTTTTAGCGCTGGCAATGATACGCCGTCGACACTGAAGACGGTGTATAGCTTGCTTATCTGATCCATGCCAGCCTGTTTCCATTGCTTGACAAAATTGATGCCCATACCACCCGGCTGGAAAATCATGGTTGTTTCAGGCTTTGCGGCGCGCAATGCCGACAGTTCGGCCTGGAAGTCAGATTGGCCCAGCTTGGTATAAACCTCGCCGACAACATTGCCTTTATAATAGCGCTTCACCCCGGCTAGCATATCTTTTCCCGCCTGATAGTTTGGCGCCATCAGATAGACAGATTTAATGCCTGCATCCTGCATATGTTTGCCCATGGCCTCTGGCGTCTGGTCATTCTGCCATGACATGGAAAAGAAATTCTCATGGCATTGATCGCCGGCAATTGGCGACGGGCCTGCATTCGAGCTAATCAGCAGATTGCCTGCGCGGGTTACCGGCTTGTGGATCGCCATCAGCAGGTTAGACCAGATAACGCCTGCAACAATATCTACCTGATCGCTTTTCAGCAAACGGTTGGCAAGCTGTTTGGCGATATCGGGTTTGCGCTGATCATCGGCATAGATGATTTCAGCATCCATACCGCCAAGCTTGCCACCCTTGTGCTGCATGGCCAAGTTAACCGCATTCTGCATCTGCTTGCCAATAATGCCGGCCCCCCCAGATAATGTGGTCATGTAGCCGATTTTTACTTTTCCGTCAGTTGTATCTGCGACAAATTCTTTCACTACAATATAAGACCCTGCCGCTATTGTCGCCGTGACAGCGCAAATTGTTATCAGTTTTTTCATGGTTATCTCCCTCCAAATGCAATTTGGTTTGTCGCCACATACATTCGTTTTTTATTGGTATGGACTGGCATGATTGGACGTTTTTATTGTCGTTCCCAAGCGCTTTCTGTCTGGTCTATCATTGCCAATTCCGCCCCATGACGCAATGTACTTTAAGGTCTTGGTGAAAATATTTGTTAATATTTACTTACAGTCGTGGCGAAGCGATAAGCGATGGTTCAGCTTTTGCTGGCAATTTCATCTAGAACTGGCATCAGATAAGTTTTGAATAAAGCTGGATTCTCGCTCATTGGGAAATGCCCCATGCCTGCCATGATGGTCGCCTTTGATCCCTTGATGCGGCTAGCGGTTGCCATTGTGCGTTCTGGTGTGCATGAACAATCATACTCACCGGACATTAAATAGACCGGACAGGCGCTAGTATCAATTTGCGGCGAGCGGTCATCAAAATCACCATCCAGCCAATAGAAATGCAAATCGCCTTTAAATATGCCCGGCCCACCTTGCATGTAATGCCACAAGGTTTCCCAGCGATATTCATCAGGGCTGGTTGGTGCCACCTGCGATGACACAAAGGCAGCCTGCACATCACCGCCATGAACATCAGGCCGGTACAGCCATTCTAGGTTGTAATATGGTTCTAACTTGTCGGCACCTTCAAGCGCGATCATCGCACGGAAATAGGTTGGATTTTCTAGAGCAAGATGGCAAACAATGCGGCCACCCATCGAGCAGCCCATTACAACTGGTGACTCAAGCTCCAGTGCTGAACAAACTGCGTTGATTATTGTTTTGTAGCCGTCAACAGTCAGTTTGTAATCCTGCTCGCGAAAGCCCTTTGGTGGATTTGATTTGCCATGCCACGGAAGGTCAAATGCCATTACCCGAAATCGGTTGGTGATATCCTCATCAGCCAGAATATGCCGGAACTGGCGCGCATCTGATCCGGCGGTATGAAGACATAAAAGTGGGATTCCTTGGCCTGCTTCTTCCATATAAATTCGATAGGATTTGCCGCCGACTTCCAACATGAAATACCGACCTATCATAGGTTCGAATTCAACCGCCATTTTCGTCTCCCTTGCCATCGCGCAGCTTGGCAATAATATCTTTAAAATATTGCAAATTCTGCATCAGCGGCAGCAACTCTCCGTCAATTCTGGCAATCTGTTTTGGCAGCATCGCAAAAATATCGTGATAGTCACGTGGGGGCGTCACTTGCCAATGTTTGTCCCAGCTATCTTTACTGGCTCGAATGGAAAAACTGCCTGTGTCGGTTGGTAATTGGCGCTGGCGTATACTGGTGATTTTGCCAGCCGAAATGGTGATTAGATAATCATCATCGCCAATGCCAATAACAAAGGTCAGATTGACCCAACGCCCACGATGCTGCAACGCCTGATCAGCATTAACCCGTTTTTGCATCTCTTCAATCATTAACGCCCCCTTTTCCTTAGTTGGCCAAAACTTGCTATTCGGCTTAGTTAGCGAAGACCCGAGTTATCAACATCCACATGCCAATTGCGCCAATTAGATAAGATGCCGGAATGGCAATCAATCGCCGATACCAAAGCGCATTTCCGGCCACCACGCCAAACAATAAAAAGGCTGGAACAAGAACGGCAAGCTGGCCAAGTTCAACCCCGATATTAAAGCTGATCAGGCTGATCATGAATTGACCATCGGCAAGGCCAATATCGCCAAGAACGCTGGCAAAACCAAGACCGTGAAGAAGACCAAAAGCGAAAATCACCACAAGCCGTCCAGCATGAAGCCGTTCGCTTCGGAGATTTTCGAAAGCCACATAAATGATTGAGGCGGCAATTAATGGTTCGACAAGATTCGGCGAAACAACAATATGGCCGGTGCTGGCAAGCATGAGGGTTGTCGTATGTGCCAGCGTAAATAACGTTACCTGACCCAGAAGCGGGCGCCATTGTGCCGCATAGAAAAACAGCCCCAATACAAACAGAATATGATCAAGACCCTTTGGCACGATGTGAATAAACCCGATTTTGGCATAGTCCAGCATGATCGTTAAAACTGGCTGGGCGGTGACGCCCTGTCTTTTGATCGGGGCGCTGATCGTACCCGGCTCAAGATAGGCGGTATAGAGATTCCCCGGCTTTTCAGTTTGGTTTTGCTGGCGAATGACCAATGGCCCAAGGGCGGTGTTCCAGCCAAAGCGAACGCTTGCATCATTTGGGTCAAGCGGTGCGGAAATCTTTATTTTGGTGCTTCGGGGCAAGGTAATCGCCGGATTATCTTCAACCTGAATGGAAACAAGTTGGAAAGATAGAGGCCGGTCACCGGCAAGGCCGATCAGGGCTTTTTCAAAGTGGGGCCATTGATTGGTGAATTTTTGCGCCAATTGACCGGCGGCAAGGGCGCGAAGCGCGTCATAATCTTTGCCTTGTGGTGCGTCATCAGTGTCACGCACAAGGCTGGCATCCAGACCGGCAAGAAATAATTCGGCATTCAGGTCAATCGTGATGAAAAGCTGGTCGGGCAAAGCCTTGTCATCTGCCGATGGCGGCGCGCTGGTCATTGACAGATCAGCAACGGCTGGCCGGATTTCATGGGCAATCGCCGACATGGTCAAAGGACTGATCACGAACAAGCAAATCGTAAGAACCAACCGGTATGTTAGGGCTTTACAATTTTTCATCAATGGTTTGAAGTCTTTGTGAGGCATAGCTTGTTTAACTTTTAGGTTTTTTGAGGGTGTAATGATTTTATCTGCTGCTGGGGCGGTCTTGATTACGGCGGTGAAATGGGTCGTCAGAATAATCGGGCATCTGCCCAAATGGGCAGTGGCAATTTTTGGGCTATTTTTTATCCTGCCTTTGCCATTACAGGCGCATGAATTTTGGATTGAACCATCTTCATTTCAGCCCAATCCAGATCAAAGCTTAACCGCAGATCTCTTAATTGGCACTGATTTTTTAGGCGCATCGGCAATTTATGTTCCTGATCAGATTGAAAAGTTTGCATTGCTGGGAACTGGTGCCAAATCGCAATCTGAACGATATGAAATTACCGGCCGTTATGGCGATCGCCCGGCCGGAAAGATGGCGTCCGGTACGCCCGGACTTCGTATCATTGTTCATCAGACAGCTCCCATTCGCCTGACTTATAGTGATGCCAAAAAATTTGATGAATTTGCGCGCGAAAAAGGTTTTGATGATGCGCTTGGCCAGCATGAAGGCCGCGGCTTGCCGCTTGATAAAATTACCGAACGCTATCAGCGCTATGCCAAAAGCCTGATTGCCGTTGGCGGGCCTGAAAAAATGGGTGCCGAACAGGATCGGCATCTGGGTTTGGCAATCGAGCTTGTTGCCGAGGCCAATCCTTATCAATGGCCGCCGCTTCAATCCATGCCGGTGCGCCTTTATGCTGATGGTGCGCCGCTTGCCAATGCGCAAATCACCGTTTTTACGCGTCATAATCCGCGCCATGTGGAAAAGGCAAAATACCAAACTGACAAGGACGGGCGAAGCAATTTTGCCCTATTGGCTGGACGGGATTATCTTGTTGATAGTGTGATTTTGCGACCAATGGATGGGGCGATTGAATCGGGTGATGCCATGTGGGAATCGATTTGGGCATCATTGACCTTCCAGGTGCCAGCAAATCTGAAAATGTGACCGAACCTGAAAATGTGACTGAAACCAAAAAGAGTGAGAGAAAACCCATGACCCAGACCCACCCGATGATTGGCCGCAATCTGCGCATTGATTCAGACCGTCTATGGCAAAGCCTGATGGATATGGCAAAAATTGGCCCGGGCGTGGCTGGCGGCAATAACCGGCAGGCGCTAACCGATGATGATTCGACCGCGCGTCATTTGTTTCACTCATGGTGCGAGGCTGAAGGCCTTGCGCTTCATACCGATAAAATGGGCAATATGTTTGCCCGTCGCGATGGAAGTGATGCCAGCTTGCCACCCGTGATGGTTGGCAGCCATCTTGATACCCAGCCAACAGGCGGAAAATATGATGGGCCGCTTGGCGTTCTGGCCGCGTTGGAAATCATTCGCAGCCTCAATGAAGCTGGACTGACAACGCGCCATCCGATTGAAATTGTTAATTGGACGAATGAAGAAGGCTGCCGTTTTGCGCCGCCAATGATGGCGTCGGGCGTTTTTGCCGGTGTGCATGATTTGGAGTGGGCCTATGACCGCACCGATGCGGCAGGCGCGCGGTTTGGTGACGAGCTGGAACGGATCGGCTGGGTTGGTGATGCTGCGGTTGGTGGTCGGCCGGTTGCCGCCTTTTTCGAACTTCATATCGAACAGGGTCCCATTTTAGAAGATTCAAAAACTGATATCGGCGTTGTGACGCATGGTCAGGGATTGAACTGGATTCGCATTACCCTGACCGGCAAAGAAGCCCATACCGGATCAACGCCAATGCCATCGCGGGTAAATGCGGGGCTTGGCATGGCGCAGATTACGGTGCTGGCGCATCAGATTGCAGTGGCACATGCACCCCATGCGGTTGGTGCGGTAGGCCATTGCGAAATTTTCCCCAATTCAACCAACATCATTCCGGGAAAAGCGATCTTTACGATTGATTTTCGCAGCCCTGATCCGGCGATCATTGCGGCGATGCATGATGAGTTGCGAGCTGGCGCAAACGCGATTGCCAAAACGCTTGGGCTTGGCATCGAATTTGAATTGGCGGGGGCGTTTGATCCGGTGGCGTTTGATTCGGCCTGTATCGACCGTGTTCACGCGGCGGCAGACCGGCTTGGCTATTCGCATATGGATCTTGTTTCAGGCGCTGGACATGATGCTTTCTGGATGAGTCGGGTGGCACCAACCGCAATGATCATGTGTCCGTGTGTTGATGGGTTGTCGCATAATGAAGCTGAAGAAATCAGTCAGGACTGGGCGACAGCAAGCGCCAATGTTCTGTTTCATGCTGTTGTCGAAACCGCCGGTTTGGTGAGTGACGATTAGGCCAATGACCTTTGCATGGGAATGAAAATGACAGATCAACGGGATAAAAAGTCGGGTGATAGCATTATCGGAATCATCGGTCTTGGCAATGCGGGAAGCGCTATTGCGTCGGCCTTTACCGCATCGGGAGAGGTTCACGGATATGATCAAAATGCCAGCCGGCGCGATGAAGCGGCTGGCAAGGGCATTATCACACATGACCATCTTGGCGGGGTTATATCACAAGCAGATGTGATCATTTTGTCATTGCCGCATCCCGACATTTCAATCGCGGTGACAACGCAAATCATGGCACAGCCAACCCGGCCAAAGCTGGTGATTGAAACCAGTACGGTTACGCCGCAAACCGCGATTGATTGCGCTGCCTTGGCGGCGGCAAAAAATGTGGGGTTTGTCGATGCGGCCATTGCTGGCGGCGTGGCCAGCATGGCGGCCGGGCAAATGACATTTTTTATGGGCGGCGATGATGCGGCCAAAACCATGGCAATGCCAGTTCTAGAAACAGTGGCGGCGAGCATTTATGATCTTGGTAATCTTGGCGCGGGCATGGGGATTAAAGTTGTCAATAATGCGGTGATGCATGCGCTTATGGTGGTGCTGATCGAAGCTTTTGCCATGTCCAAGAAACTTGGCGTTCCAAGCGACACGCTGATTTCGATCCTGAACCGCGAAGAAGGTATGCTTCGCCCGCTAGTTCACCGTGTTCAAAACCGGATGAAATATGGCGATTTTGAGGGTGGCATGTCGGTCACGAATGCGCGCAAGGATTCCTGTCTCGCGCTGGCAACAGCCCAGCAGATGGGGGTGCCGCTTTTTGCCATTTCGGCATCGCATACGCCTTATGAAATTGCCGAGGCCAATGGGCTTGGTGATGCCGATTATGCGGCTTTGTCACGCTTGTGGGAAGAGTGGGCGCATATCATTTTCAAAGAAACTGACAAGCCCTAATCCCAAATGGCTATAGCCACTCGGGCTGCATCGCCAATACGGGCGTATCACCATCGGCAATGGTTCGGGCAAGCGCAAACAGCTTTGGCAGATGATGCGTTATATAGATTTGCATTGTGGTAATTTTGATAGCCATGAAATCATCATTGCCAATTGTGCCGGTTTCGCCATTGGCGATTGCATCTGCTGCCGCTGCGCCAGATCGTGCCATCAACCAGCCACCGGTTAATGAGCCAAGAAGCATCAAATAATTGCTTGCTGCTGCGGCTGGTCGGCGCGGTGAATTGGCTCTGGCAATGATGCTAGCGGTGGCGGTGCGGGCAGTTTTATTGGCTTCGATAACTGATTTTGCCGCTGCCGAAATAGCTGCATTCGGATGGGTTTCCAATGCTGCCATATCGTGATCAATTTCATCAAAAAGGCTGGTGACCGCCGCGCCATTATCACGAATGGTTTTGCGGAAAACCAGATCATTGGCCTGAATTGCGGTTGTGCCTTCATAAATGGGCAGAATGCGGGCATCGCGATAATGCTGGGCGGCGCCAGTTTCTTCGATAAAGCCCATGCCGCCATGAATCTGCAACGCATCCGAGGTGATTTTCTGGGCGCGTTCGGTCATCCAACCCTTGATCACGGGAATAAGCAAACCAACGCGGGCTTCAAGATCGGGCTTTTCAGCGTCGCTGGCATGATGCGCCTTATCCATCGCTGCCGCGCCAATCATCATCAGGGCGCGCATAGCTTCTATTTCGGCTTTCATCGTGCCAAGAAGCCGCAAAACATCGGGGTGATGAACAATGGAGTCACCTTTTTTACCGTCAAGCGGCACGCCTTGAACGCGATCACGAGCATAGGTTCTGGCCTGTTGATAGGCACGTTCAGAAATGGCAAGCCCTTGCAGGCCGACAGCAAGGCGGGCGTGATTCATCATGCCAAACATGATGTCGATTCCCTGATTTTCCTGACCGACAAGATAGCTAACGGCACCATCGGTTTCACCATATTGCATGACCGCGGTTGGCGATCCTTTGATGCCAAGCTTTTTTTCAATCGACAGGCAGCGAAGATCATTTGGCTTGGTGAAATTGCCATCATCACCGGCAAGGAATTTCGGCACGATAAAGACCGAAATACCCTTGATGCCATCAGGTGCATCTGGCGTGCGTGCTAGCACCAGATGAATGATATTTTCGGCCATATCATGTTCGCCATAGGTGATATAGATTTTCTGGCCAGAAATCAGATAATGATCCCCATTGGGAACAGCGCGGCTTTTGATGCCAGAAAGGTCGGTGCCCGCCTGCGGCTCGGTCAAATTCATCGTTCCGGTCCAGCGGCCTTCGACCATTGGCGGGATAAATATATTTTGCAATTCAGGACTTGCCGATTTCTGCAGGGCATAGATTTGCCCTTGCGTCAAAAGATGGCAAAGCGCAAAGGCCATATTGGCCGATTGCCATAATTCATTCACCGCGGTGGTCAGCGTCATTGGCAAATTCTGGCCGCCAAAATCTTCGGCAGCTTCCATGGCTGTCCATCCGCCTTGCCCCATCGCCGCATAGGCATCACAAAAGCCGTCAGGCGTGATGACTTGCCCATCATCTTGCCGTTTCGCCCCAGTAATATCGCCGCTATGATTTAATGGCGCGATCACATCGCCAGCCAGCTTGCCAGCTTCTTCGAGAACCGCATCAGCAAGCTCTTGATTGACGTCATCATTGCCGATCAGCGCCATCAGCGCATCAAAACCAATAACCCGGTCAAGAACGAACTGATAATCTTCGAGGGGCGCTTTATACATGGTTTTGGCTCCGTAAAATCTGGTTCAAAGCGAATGGTCACACGCGTGGTAGAACAATATCAAGGTTTGGCATCGATGATGACGCTGATCCCCTGACCGCCGCCAATACACATGGTGGCCATGCCGTAACGTCCATTGATACGGTGCAATTCATGAACTAACTTTGTCATAATGATCGCGCCGGTGGCACCAACCGGATGGCCAAGCGCAATCGCCCCGCCATTTGGATTGACGCGATCCGGATCAAGGCCAAGCTGGCGCGATACGGCACAGGCCTGCGCGGCAAAGGCTTCATTGCTTTCGACAAGATCAAGATCATCAATGGTCAGGCCAGCGCGTTCAAGCGCCATTTTGCTTGCCGGCACTGGCCCCATGCCCATGATGCGAGGTGACACGCCGCCAAACCCATAGGCGACAATACGCGCCATCGGGCTGGCTTTATGCATTTTAACCGCATCATCATTGGCCAGAATCAGCGATGCCGTACCATCATTGATTCCCGATGAATTACCAGCGGTGACAAGCCCGTCCTTGGCAAAGGCTGGACGCAATTCGGCAAGGCTTTGGCTAGTCGTATCGGCGCGGATATATTCATCTTTTGCAAAAGCCACAATCTTGCGGCGTTGGGTCAGCTCGATTGTGGTGATCTGGCTGGCAAAATATCCAGCTTCATCGGCATGCGCTGCGCGGCTTTGTGATTGGGCGGCAAAAGCATCCATATCTTCACGGCTGATCTGATAATCAGCGGCAATATTTTCGGCAGTTATGCCCATATGGCCAATCCCAAACGGATCATGCAGGGCGCCGGTCATCATATCGACAACTGCGGCATCGCCCATCCGCGCGCCCCAGCGTTGCGCTGGCAGGATATAGGCACCACGGCTCATCACCTCAACACCGCCAGCAAGCGCGGTATCGCAATCGCCAAGCTGGATAAGCTGAGTTGCGCTTACAATCGCCTGAAGGCCACTTCCGCACAAACGATTAACCTGAAAAGCAGGCGCTGTTTCGGCAAGGCCAGCGCCAATCGAAATGCAACGCGGCGAATACATATCGCGCGGCTCGGTATGGATAACATGACCATAAATCGCATGCTGAATGGTATCAGCAGGCACACCAGATTTGGCAATCGCATCTTTGGCAACCGGAATGGCAAGATCAATTGGTGGCGTATCTTTCAGGCTGCCGCCATAACTGCCAATAGCCGATCTTTGGGCTGCCAGAATGAAAATATTTGTCATGAAGATCTCCCAACCCGTTCATTTAATCCGTCTTTATGATTTTGCCCAATTCAACGGGCCACCACGAAAGCCTGGAAAGCCAATGCCAAAAATCATGCCTGCATCGGCGCTGTCGGCCGAATCAACGACACTGTCATCAACCGCTTGCTGGCATTTTTCAATCATCGGTGCCAGCATGGATTTGACAATGCCCGTCATGATGGCAGCATCTTGTGGCTGGCGGGGGCGAATGGCGCGATTGCCGTCCCAATCATAAAAGCCGCTTCCCGATTTCCGGCCAATCGTGCCTGCAGCACATTTTTTGGTTAGCAATGTTTTGGCGGCGGGACCGATGCCAAGAACAACACCAACATCAAGACAAACATCAAGCCCGATCTGATCGGCAAGTTCGATTGGCCCCATTGGCATGCCAAAATCAACCAATGCTTCATCAATTAGATCGGCGTTTTCGCCAGCAGCAACCGCCTCGATCGCTTTGAAGATATAAGGAAGCAAGGCGCGATTGACCAAAAAGCCTGAAGCTGATTTGCAACGGATTGGCATTTTGCCAATGCGTCCGGCAAACTGCATGCCGCGATTGACCAGATTCTGATCGGAAAATTCTGACCAGATGACCTCAACAAGTGGCAAAACCGGCACCGGATTAAAGAAATGTAAACCAATTAAACGTTCAGGGGCTTTTAATGCTGTGGCAATGTCTTCCAACGGAATGGCAGATGTGTTGGTTGCCAGAATTGCTTCGGGTTTGCTGGCGGCTTCCAAGGCTTGAAACACGGCCTGTTTGACCGCCAGCTTTTCAGCAACCGCTTCGATGATCAGATCGGCATCACCTGCACCATTGCCATCTTTATCGGCGCGAAGCCTGCTTTTTGCAGCGGCAATTTTATCATCTGTTTTCAGCCGCCGTTCGAACAGTTTTGCTGCGCGTGCAATCGCACCATCAATTGTCGCCTCATTCATATCGGTTAAAGTGACATCAAGTCCGGCCATTGCGCCAACCGCGGCAATATCGCCGCCCATGACGCCGGCGCCAACAACATGCAAACGCTGGATGCCGCTATCGCCGCGTGCCGATTTGCGAACAGCATCGGTAAGATAAAAAACGCGGCGCAAATTCTTCGAAGCATCACCAACCATCAATTCGGGGAAAATGCCCATTTCACCAGCCGACATGGCAGCCGAATCATGCCCAAAGGCCGCAACATGATCAATGATCGCAAAAGGCGCTGGCGTATGATCGGCGCGGGCGCGTTTCAAATAGCTGTCGCGTGCCGCTGAAATGGCGCTGGCATCGGCCGTGGTTTCGCGCTGGCTGCGAGCTGGTTTTGCGCCATTGCAGGACAGCATCCATGCGCGCATCGCCAACGCCAGATCATCAGCGCTGCCGACCATTTCATCGGCAAGACCACTTGCGATGGCATCTTTGCTGCCAACTGGCCGGCCGGTTAACATCATATCAAGAACGGCCTTGGTACCAATACGGCCATAGGCGCGGCCAGTGCCGCCATAGCCCGGCATGATGCCAAGATTGATTTCGGGAAAGCCAAGCTTTGTTTTTGGTAAGGAGGTGACAAACAGCCGGTCAAACGCCAGCGAAATTTCCAGCCCGCCGCCAACAGCAATGCCGTCAATGCCAACACAGCTTGGTACAGCAAGCGCTTCAATCCGGTTAAAAAGCCCATGGACCAATTCCATATGGCTCGCCACATCTGCCGCTGTTTTCAAGGTTTCAAATTCATGGATGTCGGCGCCGTAAACAAAACCGCCAGGCTTGCCCGATAGCAGTGCCAGCCCGGCCAGTTTATCGGCGGCTTCTAACCCGTCAATCAGGATTGCCAGTTCGTCCATCACCGCATGAGTCAGGACATTAACAGATTTTCCATCGGTCTGAATCTGCAACCACGCGATGCGATCATCATCAATGTTTATCGACCAATGCGAAAGATCGTTTCGGCTATCTGAGCTAAGCATGATTTCATCCACTCGTAATATGATGGTTAGAGAATGTATAACCTAACAATCGCAAACGCCAGTGGTTGCTTGTAAAAAAGATCAAGGCAGATTGCGCCTTTGGTCATGCAAGCAAGCTGATCATGCTGATGGTTGCAATATCCTGTTGGTTCGGCTTTTATTGAGCCTGTTAGGCTGATGGCGGTGCAAAAAGAATTCAAGACCCAAATAATTCAGCTCGAGATTGATTGAGGCAAATGCGTGCAGTGGGATCTGCGGGGGAATTAAGATGGAATGTTGCGGTCCGGGTTATGCCAGTCCCGAAGAGGCGATTAGAGCCCCAAGAGAATTGTTGCTTTACACGATTGCGATCTATACCGGCACGGGTATCCAGAAACCAGATTATCTTGCGACGATTGATGTCGACCCAAAAAGCCCGACTTTCAGCAAGGTTATTCACCGGCTTGATATGCCTAATATTGGCGACGAGCTCCATCACATGGGCTGGAATGCTTGTTCATCCTGCCATGATGATGCAGGTATGGCGCGTAAATATCTTCTTCTTCCCGGCGTGCGTTCAAATAATATCTATGTCGTTGATACCGCGACCGATCCGTTTGCGCCGCGCATCCACACCGTCATTGATGGTGCTGAGATCAAATCCAAGACTGACCTATCTGGCCCGCATACAGTGCATTGCCTTAGGAGCGAAATCATCATTTCTTTTCTTGGCAATGCCAAGGGCGAGGCGCCGGGTGGCTACCTGCATCTCAACAAGGATTTTGAAATCGTTGGTCGGTGGGAAAACTCAATGGGCGATATCAAATTTGGCTATGATTTTTGGTACCAGCCTCGCCATAATGTGATGGTTAGTTCGGAATGGGCAGCCCCCAATACGTTTATGCCCGGCTTTGATTTGGAAGAAGTTGGATATCTCAAATATGGGCGTGAGTTGCATTTTTGGGATTTTGAGAAGAGGGAACCGGTTGAGAGTTTTTATCTTGGCGAAGATGGGCTGATTCCTCTTGAGGTAAAATTTCATCATAATCCTGACAGTTCACACGGATTTTGTGGTGCAGCGCTCAGCTCGAATGTCATTCATTGGTGGAAAAATGATGATGGAAAATGGCAGTGGGAAAAAATCATCGATGTTGGAAATGAACCACATCCGGATTGGCCTATCCCTATTCCGGGGGTTATGTCAGCAATTCTGATTTCAATGGATGATAAATATCTCTACCTAAATAACTGGCTGCATGGAGATATGCGGCAATATGATATCTCTGATCCCCATAATCCAAAGTTGACTGGCCAGATTTGGATGGGTGGCTTGCTTGGGAAGGCGCCCATTGTAAATGGCGTCATTATGGCAGGTGGGCCGCAGATGTTCCAATTGTCGCTTGATGGAAAGCGCCTTTATGTCACCACGTCGCTGTTCAGCACATGGGACAATCAATTCTATCCTAAAATTCGGGAAAAGGGTGGCGTCATGGTGATGATTGATTGTGACCCTGAAAAGGGTGGCATGTCCATTAATCCTGATTTTATTGTCGATTTTGGCAATGAGCCGAACGGGCCAAGCAGGTGCCATGAAGCGCGTTATCCAGGTGGTGATTGTACAAGTGATATTTGGCTATGAAGACGATTACCATTGCCAATCGTGACAATGCAGCCTTTGTCGTTTCTGGCCGCAAACCGCTGCTTGACGAGCTAAGAGATCAGGGCGTTGATTTGCCTTATGGCTGTAAATATGGCGGCTGCATTACCTGTGCGGCCAAACTATTGGACGGCGATATTGATCAGCGGGCCCAAGTCGCGCTTAACAACCGGCAAATTAATAACGGCTATATTGTGTTGTGCGTGGCGCGGGCAAAAAGTGATTGCGTGATTGAAGTTGGTGTGGAAAGCCATGACAAACTTTATCGCAATCCATTTCTTGACCCATTGGCATCACACGAACTAAAAGCAGATATTGCGACCTCGGCGGATAAAGTTAAATGAACCATAATGAGCCCTACACCGATGCCTATATTCAGGACATCCTGTCCTCGGTAAAAACGATTGCCATGGTTGGTGCCAGCCCTGACAAAACCAAATTCAGCTATGGTGTGTTGCGCGTTTTGCATGAAACTGGTTATGACATGATTCCCATTAACCCACGACCCGGCCTTGACTCAATAAGGGGGTTGAAGGTTTACCCAAACCTTGCCTCTGTCGATCGGGCAGTGGATATGGTTGAAGTGTTTCGTAAGCCAGAAGATTTATATGATATCGCCAAACAGGCCATTGATATTGGGGCCAAAGTGTTATGGGGACAAATTGGGGTTATTAATCATGATGCGGCGCGCCTTGCCGAAGAGGCAGGTCTTAAGGTCGTGATGGATCGCTGTCCAAAAATTGAATTGTTCCGCCCATTCTGGAAACCAAAGCTGCATCTTGGCATCTAGCAAAATTGCGTTATCAACGCGCCAATTTTGTTTGAGGCGCCAGCCCCAAGCGTCAATCCGGTAACAAGACGCAATCAGGCAACAAGCGCCAATTTGGCATCGGGAACAATCCCAAGTGCCAGACAGACATCGCGCGTTAGATAAGGCCGGTTCAAGGTGTAGAAATGGAACTGCTCAATGCCGTGATCCATCAGATCAGAACAAATATCGGTTGCCACAACAACCGATAGAATATCTTCAACCTCATTGCGTTTAGCCATGACAAATTCGGCGTCAAGGCTTGCCGGAATGCTCGCACCGCAGCGGCTAGCAAAGCGTTTGACATTGTCCCAATTTTCAATTGGCAGAATGCCCGGGATGATTGGCACATGGATCCCCGCCTTGCCGCAGCGATCACGGAATCGTAAAAAAATCTCACTATCAAAAAAGAACTGGGTGATTGCCGAGGTGGCACCAGCATCAATTTTGCGCTTTAGCCAATCAATATCGGCATCGGCATTGCTGGCTTCGGGATGGGGTTCGGGATAGGCACCAACATGAATGGTTTTGATATTGGTGGCGGCAAGGCCGGCGACAAGATCAACGGAATCGGCAAATCCTTGGGGATGCGGGCAAAAACCTGCGCTTCCTTTTGGGGCGTCACCGCGAAGGGCAACAATCTGTTTGACCCCCGCATCAACATAGCTTTTTGCAATCGCTAATGTTTCGGCCTTGCTGGCATTGACGCAGGTCAGATGCGCGGCAACATCCAAGCCATAGCTTTTGCCAATGGCTTCGGTCATTTCTTTGGTAAGCTGGCGCGTTGTGCCACCCGCCCCATAGGTGACAGACACAAACTCGGGATTAAGCGGTGCCAGAACATTCAATGACTCCCACAAATCAAAACTCGCCTGAAGCGATTTTGGTGGGAAAAATTCAAATGAAATTTTTGGGGGCTTATGACCCATTTTTACATCCTCGCAACTGGCAAATGATCTGGACTTGTTCAATGAAATCATTTGTGCCAGAAATATATTTGTGAAACAAATTCATAATAATCATAAACTTTGTGAGAAATATTCATGAACATCGAGCTTCGTCATTTGCGAACCATAATGACCATTCATGCCACCGGATCGGTGGCGCAAGCGGCTGAACAGCTGCATATCACGCAATCGGCGCTATCGCATCAGATCAAGGCCATCCGCGATCAGCTTGGGGTTGATCTGTTTGTCAAAAACACCAAACCGATGCGGCTATCGGCCGAAGGTTTGCGGTTTTTGCGCGCTGCCGAGCGTATTTTACCCGAAATCGATTTGTTGAAAGCTGAATTTGATAATTTGCAAAATGGACAGACTGGCCGGTTGCATATCGCGATTGAATGTCATGCCTGTTTTGAATGGCTGTTTCCGGTTCTGAATCTGTTTCGTCAAGATTTTCCCGATGTTGATATTGATATCCGTCCGGGATTGGCGTTTCGGGCGTTAAAAGCATTGGCCGATGAAGAGGTTGATGTTGTCATTTCGTCAGACCCTGAAGATATTCCCAGGGTTGAATTTCATCAGCTATTCCCTTATGCACCAACATTTCTTGCGGCGAAAACCAACCGGCTTGCCGAAAAAGACTATGTTGACGCTGCTGATTTTGCCGATCAGACGCTGATCACCTATCCGGTTGAACGCACCCGTCTCGATATATTCAGCCAGCTTTTGATTCCTGCCAAGATAGAACCAAAATTGATCCGGCAGGTTGAACTGACCGCGGTGATGCTGATGCTGGTGGGGGCAAATAAGGGGGTGGCGGTGCTTCCTGATTGGGTTATTCGCTCGGCCGATATTGATAGTGGGCTTGTTACAAAACCTGTCACCAGAAATGGCCTCACGCGCCAGCTTTATGCGGCGGTGCGGCGCGATGACCAAACAAAACCATTTATGAAGCGGTTTATCGCACTTGGAAAACAGGGCCAAGCGCATGCGAAAAAGCAGCCGCTCAGCCCCTGATGTTTTTGGTTTGCATTACCCATTTTATAAATGGTGGGTTAGGCAATTGGTAGGTTAAACGATTGGCGGTTTGGCGCATACCTGATCATAGGCATAGCGGGTTTTCAGCATGCCATCATATTCAAAGATATCCAGCATCGCCTCATAGCCAGCATCGGTAATGTCGATATGGCGGGTCCAGACTCCCATTTTTTGATAGGTGCCAATGCAATCGGCAAGAACGGCCTCGTCAATATTCGGAAATAATGGCTTTTCCGCGCGCGCAATTTCGGCCGCAGGAGTGTCATTCATGTAATTGCGGGTTTTGATATAGGCGCGGGTAAAGGCTTTGGCCTCATCGGTTTCCAGCCATTCTGGTTTGGCCGCAAGGCTGGAGAAACCGCATGGGCCAATTGTTGGCCCAAGCGCGGTGACAACATGACCAACACCATCAGCCTCTAGCTGTTGTGGGGCTGGGCCTTGCTGGTGGATATATTGACCGGTTCCGGCGCGATATGCCTTGTCCATTTCCCCGCCATTGCCAGCATCGATAATCTTGATCTTATTGATGTCAACCCCGCCTTTGTAGCAAGCATATTTAAACATCGTCATTGGCTGGCCACCATGGTGAACCAAGACTTCGGCGCCTTCGAGCTTGCTCCAGCTAAATGCCGGATCAGCATCACGGCCGGTCAGGAAAAACCCGTCCATCTCATTGATCTGTGCAAAATGAACACAAGCTGGCACATCGCCCTTATTCAAGGTGTTAAAGCCCTGACTGAGGGTCGATTGAACAACATCGGCGGCACCGTTATCAAGCGCGGTAATGGCGGTCACGCCCGGTGCGGAAACCGTATATTCGAAATCCAGCCCTTCTTCTTTCAGAAAACCGCCAGTCATGGTTGATATCAACGGCGAATAAAAGGCCGAAAAAAGGGTAAATTCAATATTGATTTTACTCATGGAATGATGCTCCGATGGTGGGTCAAACAGGATGGTGGCTTGAAGCTGCGCCAAAAATGGCGGCGCGGATTGGCCGTTGATTGTTGGATCGCCATGATAGCCTCAAGCGCATGCCATAGCCAAATGGAAAATCAAAGTGACCCAAAACAGCGTTCGTATTTTTGAAATGAGTCCGCGTGACGGGCTGCAAAATGAACCTGTTTCCATTCCCACCGCTGCCAAAGTCACCTTGATTAATCTTTTGTCGGAATGCGGTTTTGCCGATATCGAAGCGACTAGTTTTGTCAGCCCGAAATGGGTGCCGCAACTGGCGGATGGTGCGGCTGTTATGGCGGCTATCGATCGGCTGCCATCATTGTCTTATGCTGCGCTTGTGCCAAATATGACCGGCTTTGATCGCGCGCTTGCCGCAGGGGTTGATTCGATTGGCATCTTTGCCGCCGCATCGCAAAGCTTTAGCCAGAAAAACATCAATTGCTCAATTGCCGAAAGTCTGGATCGATTTCAGCCGGTCATGGTGGCAGCGGCGGCGCATAAAGTACCGGTTCGCGGCTATATCAGCATGGTTGTTCACTGTCCTGATGATGGCGATACCGAACCGCAGATTGTGGCCGATCTTGCTGCCAGAATGATGGATATGGGCTGCTATCAAATCTCGCTTGGTGATACGGTTGGCATGGCAACACCGCCAGCGATCCAAAGGCTTCTTGATCAATGCGTTCGCGCGGTTGATGGTGCTTATATTGCTGGCCATTACCATGACACGGGTGGGCAGGCGCTTGCCAATATTGCGGCTAGCCTGCCCTATGGGATTCGTTGTTTTGATGCGTCGGTTGGCGGGCTTGGCGGCTGCCCCTTTGCGCCGGGGGCTGCCGGAAATGTGGCAAGTGAGGCGGTGGCCGAGATGCTTGCCCAAGCCGGTTTTGCCACAGGCCTTGATCATGATGCCTTGGCAATCGCTGCAAAATTTGCCACCAGCCTTCGCCAGCCAAGCGCCAATAGGCAAGCGCCTTAATCGGTTTTTTGACTTTAAGAGGATATGACCATCATGCCTGATTTGCCCATTATTCAAACCCGTGATGCCAACGGCATTGATCATCTTTTTTTGAACCAGCCTGATCGTCATAATGCCTTATCGCCAGACATGATTGCCGCGCTTCTTGCTGCCTTTACCAAACTTGGCGATGACCCGTCCTGCCGGTTGATATGTTTGCGGGCAACAAAGGCAGCGGCGACCAGCTTTTGCGCTGGCGGTGATCTTGTTTGGATGCGTCAGCAGATTGACGCGCCACGATCACAGCGCATGGCTGCGGCGGCAAAATTGGCGCATTTGCTAAAGGTGATGGATCGGTTCCCGCGGCCGTTGCTTGGCTGTGTTGATGGCAACGCGTTTGGCGGCGGCATTGGCATCATGGCGGTTTGTGATGAGGTGCTAGCATCCGATGGTTTGCGTTTTGGCCTGACCGAAACACGTCTTGGCTTGATCCCCGCCACAATCAGCCCCTATGTTGTTGCGCGGATTGGGGCACCGGCGGCACGGCAATTATTTATGTCGGCGCGGCGGTTTGATTCGGCAACGGCCAAGCGGGTCGGGCTGATCACAAAACTGGTGCCAGCCGTCAATTTCACTGCTGAAATTGACGCCATGATCGCGCCCTATCTTGATGCTAGCCCGGCCGCGATGCAGGCGGCAAAAAACCTGATCCGCAAGCTGCAACCAGCCATTGATGACGCCGTGATTGATATGACGATTACGGCACTTGCCGATTGTTGGGATCATTCTGATGCGCGCGAGGGGGTTGATGCGTTTTTTGCCCGCCGCACGCCATCATGGAAATCAAATAGCACTGGCTAATGAGTCAGGCTGGCTGAGGCGTGAAATTATGTTTTGCGAAAAAATGTTGGGTTTTTGCAAAAAAACCTTTCACTGTGATGGTTCTATTTGTCTTCAGCCTTACCTCGCTTGGTACGCCATGCCCGCTGCCGCGAAGTATCATCATCTAGGAGTTTTATAGAGATGGATTTTTCCTATTCGCCAACGCAGCAATCAATCATTGATGCGATTGACGTGATCATGGCTGATTTTGATGATGATTATTGGCTGGCGGCTGATCGTGATGGGCGGTTTCCGGAAGAATTTTATGCGGCTATTGCGGCTGGTGGCTGGCTTGGTATTGCCATGCCTGAGGCCTATGGTGGGGCGGCTCTTGGCATTGCCGAGGCAGCCTTGATGATGCAGAAAATTGCCGAAACTGGGGGTGGCATGGCGGCCGCATCGGCCGTTCATATCAATATTTTTGGGCCGCATCCGATCGTTGTTTATGGCACTGAGGAACAGCGTTCGGCATGGCTGCCACCGCTGATCAAGGGCGAGGTGAAATGCTGTTTTGGGGTTACCGAACCGGATGCGGGGCTTGATACTGGCAATATCCGTACCCGCGCTGATAAGATTGATGGTGGCTATCTTGTATCAGGGCAGAAAATATGGACATCAACGGCGCAGGTGGCAAGCAAAATTCTGCTTTTGGCGCGAACCAGCCAGCCAAGCAAATCAGGTCGCCGAACCGATGGATTGACTTTATTTTACACCGATCTTGACCGATCCCATATCGAGGTGCGCGAAATTGCTAAAATGGGGCGCGCTGCGGTTGATAGTAACCAGATTTTCATTGATGGGCTGATCGTGCCTGAGGCGCATCGTATTGGCAAAGAGGGACAGGGGTTTTCCTATCTTCTTGATAGTCTGAATCCCGAACGAATTTTGATTGCTGCCGAGGCACTTGGTATCGGTAAAACCGCACTTCGCCGTGCTGTTGAATATGCCGGTCAACGCATTGTGTTTGACCGGCCGATTGGCCGAAATCAATCAATCCAACACCCGCTTGCTGAAAATTGGGTCGAACTGGAAGCGGCAGGTTTGCTCATCGCCAAGGCAGCGCATCTTTATGATAGTGGCGCGCCGGCGGGCGGCATGGCCAATGCGGCGAAATATTTTGCTGCCGAAGCCGGATTCAAGGCTGCAACACAGGCGGTGATGACACTTGGCGGCATGGGCTATGCCAAGGAGTATCACGTTGAACGTTTGCTTCGCGAATCGCTGATCCCTCGGCTTGCGCCAGTCAGCGCGCAGATGGTGCTAAATTATATTGCCGAGCGGGTGCTTGGTTTGCCAAAATCCTATTAACATGCTGGTGCCATGTCTTGGCCAAAGGGCATAGGAGACAATGAATGACAAATGCAAAACCAATTCTAGGTCAGCATGCGCTTGATGGTGTCAAGGTGATTGATCTGACCCGTGTTCTAGGCGGGCCTTATGCAACGCAGATTCTTGCCGATCATGGCGCTGATATCATCAAGATTGAATCGACAGCTGGGGATGAGGTTCGCGGCTGGGGGCCGCCTTTTGCGCGTGATATGGCGTCCTATTTCATCAATGTGAACCGGAATAAAAAATCGGTTGTGATCGACCTTGCCAGCGCACCGGGGCGCGATCTTTTGCTACGGCTTCTTGAAGATGCCGATGTGCTGATTGATAATTTCAAAACGGGTACGCTGGAAAAATGGGGCATTGGCTATGAAGCGGTTTTAAAAGACCGGTTCCCAAGGCTTGTGCATTGCCGTATTTCGGGCTTTGGTGAGGCAGGGCCGCTTGGTGGTGCGCCCGGATATGACGCTGTGGTTCAGGCGATGACCGGCATGATGTCGATTAACGGCATGGCCGAAAGTGGCTCGGTTCGCCTTGGCGCGCCAATTGTTGATATGGGAACCGGTCTTTATTGCGTGATCGGCATTTTGATGGCGCTTCACGAACGCCAGAATTCAGGCCTTGGCCAATATATTGATATGACGCTTTATGATTCGGCGCTGGCGCTGATGCATCCGCATAGTGCCAATTATTTTCTCAGCAAGAAACCCGGAACTGCCACCGGCAATTCGCATCCAAATATTTCACCCTATGATAAGTATGCAACTGCGACAAATGACATTTTCATCGGCATTGGTAATAACCGCGCCTTTCGGCGTTTCTGTGATGCGCTTGGCGAAAGCGAAATTGCCGATGATCCGCGCTTTACCGATAATGCCGATCGTGTTGTTAATCGCGCCGCATTGACCGACTTATTGACAGCGGCATTGGCCAAGGTTGATGGCGCGTCATTTGCTGAAACTCTGCTTGCTGCTGGTGTGCCAGCTGGGCCGGTTCGCAATATTGAAGAAGCTTTATTGCATCCGCAAACAGCCGAGCGCAAAATGGTGCTTGAAAAAAATGGCTATCAGGGGTTGGCATCACCTATCAAATTCAGCCGGTCAAGCGATGTTGGCGTGACGTGTTTGCCGCCAATGCTTGGCGAACATACGCGTGCGGTGCTTGGCGCGGCGGGGCTTGATGACGCTGAAATTGACGGCTTGATTGCTGCTGGTACGGTTGTTCAGGCTGATGGTTAAATCTCTATTTTCGATAATTATAATTTATGACGGGTCAAAGGGGTTAGCAGGTGACAAAATCAAGTTCTGAAAACATGAATGTGCCACGCATTGCCATTGTTGGCGCAGGCGCAATGGGGTCGGTTTATGCAGGGCTGTTCGCCGAAGCCGGGTATCAAACATCAGTTGTTGATCTTTGGCAGGAACATATTACCGCTATCGGCAAAACGGGCCTTCACCTTGAAGGCGCGAGTGGTGACCGTGTTGTCGACGGCATTGCCGCGGTTCATCGGATTACCGATCTTGGCCCGATTGATCTTTATGTGATTGCCACCAAGGCCAATGGCGTTGGGGGAGCTGCGGCGGAAATTGCCAAAGTCATGCAGCCGGATTCGTTGGTTCTGACAATCCAGAACGGGCTTGGTGCTGGCGAGAGGATTGCCCAATATATGCCAACCGACAATGTGTTGCTTGGCGTTGCTGAAGGCTTTGGTGCTTCAATCAAGGGGCCGGGTCATGTTCATCATAATGCGATGCGGCAAATCCGGATTGGTGAAATGGATGGCGGCATGACAGATCGGCTGGTTTGGGTTGAATCACTTTGGCAGGCAGCCGGTTTCAAGGCCACCGCCTTTGCCGATATTCATCAACTTGTTTGGGAAAAATTCATCTGCAATGTGATGTGCAGCGCGCCATCGGTGGCGTTTGACTGCACAATTGGTAAGCTTTTCAGTGATGAAGATAGGCGCATTGTTGCTCTTGGCTGTATGCTTGAAGCCTATGAAATTGGGCTGGCAAAAAATATTGCCTTTTCCTTTAATGACGCGGTTGCCTATGGGGTTAAATTTGCCGCTGATATGCCACATGCTAGCCCGTCAATGCGGCTTGACCATCTTGCTGGCAAGCGATCCGAGATCGATGCCATCAATGGCATGGTGCCGGTGCTTGGGCGTGAGATGGGAATCAAGACACCCTATAATGACACATTAGTGGCTTTGGTGCGGGCGCGCGAAGCCAGCTTTGCCTAGCGGCAGACCGCGGCTTTCGCCAGTCTTTATCATTTTATTGGTTAAAGTTTCATGGGTATGAATTTTGGTGCAGCCTGCCCATCAATCAACACATTCAACACGGTTGGTCCCTGCGTTGCACTGGCGGTGCGAAGCGCGGCATCCAAATCATCACCTGTCCCCACATTTTGCCCCTGTGCGCCAAGCCCGATCGCGGCCGCGGCATAATCGGCCTTTTCATCAAGATCGCAGCCATAGACACGATCTGGCCCATAGGTATCAATCTGGATTTGCACCTCGGCATTCCAGCGATAATCATTGCCAATGATTGCCGTGATATTGACGTTTGTTCTGACCGCGGTATGGATTTCACCAAGATAGAAACCGGCGGTTCCATCGCCCATGACCAGAAAAATTTCGGCTTCAGGGCAGGCAATGCTGGCGCCAATCGCATATGCAATGCCGCCACCAATCGCGCCTGATGGTCCATTGATCATGCGGCGCGGGGCAATGCAGCCGGCCTGAACCCATTGACAGAATTCGCCGCCATCGGCGATGAGAATTGGTGATGCAGTCTGATTGATGGCAGATTGTAATTGCGTGGTAAGCGCGGCTGGATGGCGGCCTTGATCGCCTGCCTGCCATGCAAGGCGGCGGGTGATTGATGCGGTGACGGCAGCTGGCCAAGCGGCATCACAAACCGTAATTTTCTGATCAGTAATAGCTGTCGCAAGCTGTGTCATGCTGGCGGGAATATTGCCGGTGCGGATAAGCGTGATTGGATGATCGTCATTGGCTGGCATCGGCGCGGTTTGATCATCGGTCAGGATCGAGATGATCGGCGTGCCTTTGGTGATACGGCCGCTGGCATGAAGGCCAGTTGAATAATCGGCCAGCTTGCCAAGATGAATAATCAGATCGGCCGATTTCAGCGCCGCTGTTAGATCGCCATAAAAACTATCGGAAAGGCCGCGTGCCGATTCAAGACAGATAATCGGCATTCCCAACGCCGCCTCAAGCGCGGTATTGGCGGCTGGCTGGCGGGTGCGATTTGCCTGTGGGCCGGTCATGATAAACGGATGTTTGGCCGCATTAATCGCCGTGATGACGGTTTCAAGATCGCTTTGGCGCATGGCATTGGCTGGTGGCAAGCTCACTTGCTTGGCAGCGTCAAGGCCGGTTGTTTGCGATAATAGATCAAAGGCAAGTGCCAGATGTGTTGGGCCGGGCGTGCCGCCAAGCGCGGTTGCAATGCAATGATCGAGATCAGATAAAATCGCCGCAGCATTCAGTGGCCGTGCCGAATGTTTGGTGATTGGCGCCGTTACCGCGCATTGATCAAGCTCTTGAAAGCCGCCGCGCCCATCCATGCCAAGACCAGCATCACCGCTGATGAGCAATACTGGGGTTTCTGATCGTGCTGCCGAATAAAGCGCCGACACCGCGTTTAGCAATCCGGGCCCCGCGGTTACCAGTGCCACCCCAAGCTTGCCCGATAGCTGGGCATAGGCTTCGGCCATATAAACGGCAGCGCCTTCATGGCGGGTATGGATGATGCGGATGTTCGCATCAATACAAGCGTCATAAAGAGGCATGATCTGATTGCCGGAAAGGCTGAAAATTACCTCAACCCCGTTATTAGCAAGCGTTTGGATAAGAGCAGAAGAAGCTGAAGACATTGCAGGACTCGATAAAAGCTGAAAAGGCCATTGCTAGTTACAGGGCAAGGGTGAGACAAAGCTTGCCGCATTGGCTTTGCGCTATCAAGCAAAAAGCGTTTGGCCAATCGATCGCTGGCGAGGGATGAAAAAACTGCAAACCAAATTGCTCATTCCTTGCTATAGTTTTCGAATTATCTAATTTATGAGGCATGAAATGAGTGACCAGCAAAAAGGCATGAAGCGCGGCCTGACCCGATATGGCGATGAGGCATTTTCGCTTTATCTTCGCAAGGCCTTTATCAAGGCGATGGGCTATAGCGATGATGCGCTGGCGCGTCCAGTGATTGGCATTGCCAACACCTATTCCGATTATAATGCTTGCCATGCCAATGTGCCAAAGCTGGTAGAGGCGGTGAAACGCGGGGTCATGCTTGCCGGTGGCTTGCCAATGGAATTTCCGACAATTTCATTGCATGAGGCCTTTGCCTTTCCAACCAGCATGTATTTCCGCAACCTGATGGCAATGGATACCGAAGAAATGATCGGCGCCCTGCCAATGGATGCTTGTGTGCTGATTGGCGGCTGCGACAAAACCGTGCCAGCCCAACTTATGGCGGCGGCCAGTGCCGATGTGCCAGCCATTCAGCTTGTCACCGGTCCGATGCTGTCGGGAACCGTTGGTGATCAGCGCGTTGGCGCCTGTACTGATTGCCGACGGTTCTGGGGCGATTATCGTGGTGGGCGTATCAATGATGCCGAAATTAATGAAATTGAAGGCAAGCTGGTGCCAACCGCGGGAACATGCGGGGTGATGGGAACGGCAAGCACAATGGCTTGCATGACCGAGGCGCTTGGCATGATGTTGCCTGGTGGTGCCACAATTCCGGCGGTGGCGGCTGACCGGTTGCGCCATGCCGAAATGGTCGGCACGCGGGCGATGGGTTTGGCGGCAGACCAAATACGTCCGTCACAGATTATGACGCCAAAATCATTTGAAAATGCCTTGCGGGTATTGTTAGCAATTGGAGGGTCAACCAATGGCATTATCCATCTGACCGCGATGGCAGGACGGCTTGGCATCGAGGTTGATTTGCCAGCTTTTGATGCGCTTGGTGCTGATACGCCTGTGCTGGTTGATTTAAAGCCAAATGGCCAATTCTATATGGATGATCTGCACCGCGCCGGCGGCATGGCGCCAATCCTGCGCGCGCTAATGCCGCTTTTGCATCTGGATTGCCTGACGGTCACAGGGCGAACGCTTGGCGAAGAAATTGATGCGATGCCAGCGGCCTTTCCGCAAGTGGTGGTTCGCAGTCTTGATGATCCGATTCATGTTGGTGGTGGCATCGCCTTTTTGCGCGGCAATCTGGCCGGGGATGGGGCAATTATCAAACAATCGGCCTGTTCACCTGATTTATTAACGCATCAGGGGCCGGCAATGGTTTTTGATTCTCTGGAAGATCTGGCGAATCGTATTGATATGGCCGATCTGGATGTTACCAAAGACAGTGTTTTGATTCTTAGAAATGCCGGGCCGAAGGGCGCGCCGGGCATGCCCGAGGCAGGCTATATTCCGATCCCAAAAAAGCTGGCAACAGCCGGAGTCAAGGATATGGTTCGGATATCGGATTGCCGAATGAGTGGTACCGCCTTTGGAAGTATTGTTCTTCATGCCAGCCCCGAGGCTGCGATTGGCGGGCCGCTGGCGCTGGTGGAAACGGGCGATCAAATTTGCCTCGATGTGCCAAACCGGATGCTGGAATTGCTGGTGGATGATGATGAGATTGAACGCCGCCGTGCCAACTGGCAGCCCCCTCATACGGTTCGTGCCGATCGCGGCTATAAAAAGCTTTATATGGATCAGGTTAATCAGGCTGGCGAAGGGGTTGATTTCGACTTTATGACCAAACGGCCATACAGCGCTAAGACGCCGCTTTCCTGATCGCGCCTCTGATCGCTCAGGTGTTTTCTTGGTGGCCGAGTGATCTTTTGCTGACCCTTAAAAACGAAATACAATATTTGACAAGCCTCGATATTCTCCCAATAGTATACAATAATATGTATTTAAAATACAATTCCACCGCGCAGTATCGTTCATTGCATTATAAAACCTAATGTTGCATAGCAATCGTCAGAGGAAATTAGCTATAAGTTAAATCTGGACGAGTCGTTTCCGGCTGGGTGAACTGTTTCTGGCCAGGCCATGTTATGTGGAAATCACAGCCCGCACTCTAATTATTTAACGTGCCGACCTATTTTTGGAGACTAAAATGACTGAACCAACAAACGCCCCGACCCATGCCGGTCAGATTGGTGCCAGAACGACGCCTGCCAGCAGCGCGTTGAAGGATTATCTTGTGCTTGATCTGACAAGGGTTCGTTCGGGGCCGACTTGTGTTCGCCAGTTGGCCGACTGGGGCGCAGATGTGATTAAGATTGAAACACCAGCAGATGACGCCCAGCTTGGCGGGCCGCGTGAAGGGCCAGATTTTCAGAACCTACATCGTAACAAGCGCAGCCTGACGCTAAATCTGAAAAGTGAAGCTGGTATAAAAATCTTTTACCAGCTTGCGGCAAAGGCAGATGTGATTGTTGAGAATTTTCGTCCTGACGTGAAAAACCGGCTGGGCATTGACTATAAAACATTGTCCAAAACTAACCCGCGTCTGGTTTATGCGTCAATCTCAGGCTTTGGTCAGGACGGGCCCTATAGCGGGCGCCCCGGGTTTGATCAGATTGCCCAGGGGATGGGCGGCCTGATGTCGATTACCGGTGTGCCGGGGGAAGGGCCAATGCGTGTGGGCATTCCAATTGCCGACCTTTGTGCAGGCCTTTTTGCTGCGCAGGGTATTTTTATTGCGCTGCTGGAACGGGCGCATTCGGGCCAGGGGCAATGGGTGCAGACCTCACTGTTGCAGGCGCAAATGTTCATGCTTGATTTTCAGGCGGCGCGATATCTTATGGATGGCGATATCGCCAAACAGGCAGGTAATAACCACCCGACCTCAATCCCGACCGGTGTTTTTGTGACTAGTGATGGTTACATGAATATTGCCGTTGCCGGCGAATTGATCTGGGAGCGGTTTGCGGCCGCGCTTGGGAACGAGGATTGGATCACAAATCCTGATTATGCGACTGGCCCTGACCGGTCGAAAAACCGTGGCTCGCTGAATGCTGCAATTACTGCGATTACCGGCACAAAAACGACTGCAGAATGGATTGATATTCTGAACAAAGCCGGTGTTCCGGCTGGTGAAATCAATGATATTGGTCAGGCGTTCGAGAACCCGCAAGTTAAACATCTTGGGCTAGCACAGCCGGTAAAAAGCCATGAACGCGGTGATACGCATCTGGTCGGTCAGCCAATTATGATGAGCCGAACCCCAAGCCACCTTGCGGCACCGCCGCCACTTGCTGGTGGGCACGGCGATGATATTCTATCAACATTGGGTTATAGTGCTGCGGAAATCGCTGCGCTTCGTGAGGCCAAAACCATATAGAGTAAAGCCGGTCCTAGACGCGAAACCATCAAGGCAATGCTAATTTAACGTCACCAATTCAACACCATAGGTCTAATCAAATCAGTTCTTCACCAGAAAGATCAAGCAGAGGACAGCCCCAGCCATGACAAATAAAATCATCGTAAAACAATCTGGCCCCATCGCCCGTATTATCTTTAATCAGCCGGAAAAGCGTAATGCTGTCTCGCTGGAAATGTGGGAGGCGGTCGAAGTGGCGCTTGACCGGTTTGCCGCTGATAATGAAGTGCGGGTGCTGATTTTGTCAGGCGCTGGCGGCAAGGCATTTGTGTCAGGCGCTGATATTTCCAAATTTGAAAGTGAGCGAGCCAGTGCCGAGGGCGTTACGCATTATAACGCCACGACCAAGCGCGTTTATGACAAGGTAGAGGCCTTCCCAAAACCAACGATCGCGCAAATTGACGGGTTCTGCGTTGGCGGCGGCGTGGCGCTGGCGGTCTGCTGTGATATCCGTATTTGTGGACAGGGATCTAACTTTGCCATTCCGGCAGCGCGGCTGGGTCTCGGCTATGGTTTTCTCGGCATTCACCGGCTGGCAACCCTTGTTGGGCCAGCCTTTGCCAAGGAGATCTTTTTCACAGCGCGCCGTTTTGACGCTGAAGAAGCGCGGATTATGGGGCTGGTCAACCGGGTTGCCGAAGATGGCGCGGTTGAGGCGGTGGCAGAAGATATGGCAACAATGATCACCGCCAATGCGCCTTTGACTGTTGATGCGGTTAAATTCATCGCCAATCAGACCAGCATGGACGAAAGCCAGCGTGATCTGGCCGCGTGCGATGCGATGGTTCAGGCCTGTTTTGACAGTGCCGACTATATTGAGGGGCGGCGGGCCTTTATGGAAAAGCGCAAGCCGGTTTGGACAGGTAGCTGATTACAGGGGTAAGCGTTATTGATAATTTGGCGATAGCGCACCACAAAAAACCCGTCACTCCCAATTGTTGGATTGACGGTTTTTTAGGCTAGTCGACAACTGATAGGGCGGGCTTTTACCGCTAACAGTTTTAGAACTGCATCACCACGCCGCCATTAATTTGCAGCATCTGACCATTCACAAAACCGCCATTTTCCGAACAGAGATAGGCAACCATAGCGCCAATATCCTCGGTGCGGCCAAGCCGGCCTGATGGATTTGCCTTTAGCAATGAAGAGAATTTAGTATCATTTGCAATATCGGCGTCATTTGGCGGAAATGTGCCCGGTGCGATGATGTTGGCGGTAACGCCCTTGGTGCCAAATTCAACGGCGAATGCTTTGGTTAACCCCCAAACAGCGTGTTTCGCAACCGAGACTGCCGAGGCGCCCGGATAGCCGCGCTGGGCATTCATGCCGGAAAAGCTGATAATCCGGCCCCAGCCATTATCGATCATGCCGGGCAAAATCATCCGTGATAGCCAGATCGCAGCGTTCAGATCGACATCCATGACCTTTTGCCACTCAGCCTCGCTCATATCCAAAAACGGATCATGCGGGCGAATTGCCGCATTATTGACCAGAACATCAATCTGGCCAAAATGATCTAGTCCGGCTTTGGCAATCGCTTCGGCCTCGGCTTTAACGCCGACATTGCCCATCGCTACCAATGCCTCGACACCATGCGCGCGCACCTCAGCGGCAACCGCCTCGGCAGCGTCTTGGTTACGGCTGCCATTGACGATGATGTTAAAGCCGGCCAGCGCTAGTTGATTGGCGATACCGCGACCAATATTTTGACCAGATCCGGTGATAAGGGCGGTCTTACTGCCACTGCTCATTGTTTACCTCTTTGATAAATTCATTTTGACGATAACCGCGCGTGAATCTGGCAAGAAATCAATTGTGATAAGGCGCGGTAGCTTAATCATGCTGATGCCGAGCCGATCCAGCCTCAGATTAGACGCCTGCCCGCGGAATTGCCAGCGCAAATTCGGAGAAATAACGGGTTTTCCGGATGTTTCTGGTTGCGTATGTGCCGCCAGTTCGCCGTTGCGATCATATGATAAAAATCCATAGGGAAATCAGCGGTATGATACCGAATATTCGCTATGGACAAACGCCTGATGCAGTGTAATTCTTGACCACCATATTGGACGCCGTGATGTGTTCTGTGACGGTAAAATAGGCAAGTTAGACAAACAGCGATATCCACGGCATCTCGCCAAGGCTTAGTTCAGCACCGCTTCCATCTCAGTATTTTTAAATCATGACCCCATAAATGATGACGTCATAGGAGATAATATTTTGACGAATATACGCAAAGTCGATCCAGTCCAGGTTCGCAATCATATCGAGTCTGTTCTTGAGAGCAGTGAACAGGTCTTTGAGAAATTCTTCCTGTCAAAATTTATCGGATTGGACTTTGACTATCTGCCGGCAGAGGCAGCCGATGCGGACAAGGATCATCTTCGCATCAGCTTTGAGGTCAATGAAATGCTGTTGAACCCGCAAGGGTCTCTTCATGGCGGCATGATTGCGGCGGTGATGGATATTTCGATGGGGCATCTTTTGCACAAAACCGCTGGGATGGGCATCACTATCGAAATGAAAATACAGTATCTGCGCCCTGCGCTAAAGGGGCGGGCGACTGTCGAGGGTCGGTTTATCAAGAAAGGGCGTGCGCTGTCGTTCATGGAAAGCCGTCTGTGGGGCAGCGATGGCAAACTTGCCGCTATGGCAACAGCCACGTGGAAAATGCCCGGCTAGCCTTAATTGCCCAAAACACATGACCGGAAAACATGACCAGAAAATATGACAGAATTATTGTCGCCTGATTTGATATGGATGCAATGATATCTGGCGCTTGTTAAAGGCCGGTGGTTCTGGTTAGACTGGGGAGGCCAACCATTGGCGATCAATGACTATTTAATGATCTGACTTGGTAATGATTTGATAGGTTCAACAATGCCCGACGCAGCTTTACTGCCGCATATTCTTGACCTTGCCGCAATTGGACCTGCCCGATTGCCGCAAGATGCCCGCAAGATGGCAAAATTATCATTATTTGACTGGATGGTGGTCAGTCTTGCTGGTGCTGATCAGCCGTTGGCTCACATCATCCGTGATTTTGTTGCGGCCGAAGGCGGGGTTGCCAAGGCAGCAGTTACCGGCAGTAAATTGCGCGTACCAGCACGCGCTGCGGCGCTTGCGAACGGCACGATCTCGCACGCACTTGATTATGACGACACGCATTTTGCCTATATTGGTCATCCGTCAGTGGCGATCTTTCCGGCGGCATTGGCGGCCGCTGAAGAGATGGGAGCGTCAGGCGATGATGTGGTTGACGCATTTCTGCTTGGCGCTGAGGCGACCTGCCGGATTGGCATGGTTCTTGGCCGTGATCATTATGATGCTGGGTTCCATCAGACTGCAACATCAGGCGCTTTTGGTGCAACCATTGCGGCGGCGCGCCTTTACCAGCTTGATCGCGGTGCGATGTCGGCGGCACTGGGTCTGGTCAGCACCCGCGCGTCGGGTCTTAAATCACAATTTGGCACAATGGGTAAACCGTTTAATGCAGGGGCGGCAGCGGCAAACGGGATTGAGGCGGCCAGCCTCGCCAAACGAGGCTTTACCGCCAGCGCCGATGCCTTTGCCGGCCCGCAAAGTTTTCTTGCGGCGCATCATGGCGCGGCTAGCGGCAGTGCCGCAATTGATGATTGGTCTTTTGACCAGTTCTTTTTTGCCGCGGTCAGCCACAAGCTTCATGCCTGTTGCCACGGAACTCATGCGATGATCGAAGCGTTGCTTTTGCTATGCGCTGATGGCGCTGTTGCGGTTGACGATCTTGATGAAATACAGGTTTATATCGCGCCCCGCTGGCAGAATGTTTGCGATATAAAGACGCCTGAAACCGGCCTTGAAATTAAATTTAGCTATGTTTTCTTGGCGGCGATGGTGCTTCGGGGTGTCAATCTTGCGGCGTGTGAAAGTTATGATGATGGCCTGTGCCACGATGCTGATTTGATTGCACTTGCCGAGCGGGTAAAGGTCAGTGGCGATGATCAGATTGCCGACAGCGCCGCGCGCGTTGATTTCAAGCGCACGGATGGTCAATCACGGTCCCAATCATTTGATTTGCTGTCGCCGATTGATCCGGCGCTTCTTGGCACGCGATTGCTTGCCAAGGCCAAAGCGCTTATTGGTGATGATCGCGCCAATGATTTATGGGCGATGACAAATGCGCTTGAACAAGTCTCAGCATCTGATCTCGCCGCCAAATTACAAGCATAGCCGGTTGTCTGATAAACTATCTGGCATGATGATATGACCAAGCAAAGGAGTGAATTTATGGATTTTTCCGATTGGATCGGCAATAGCGTGTCAAGCGATGACGTGATTACGGCGCGCATGGTTGATCATTTTAAACATACGCTTGGTGATCATTGTTTTACCGTTAATGAGGTGCCGCCCGGGTTGCATTGGTGTTTGGCGCCCGAAGCGGTTAGTCCAGAATTACTTGGCCCTGATGGCCACCCAAAGCGCGGTGATTTTCTGCCTGAAATTCCCTATGCACGCCGGATGTGGGCAGGGGGCTGGCTGGAATTTCATGGTGATTTCAAGATTGGCGATCATGTCAAAAAGCAAAGCCGCATTGATGATATCAGCTTTAAATCAGGCAAAAGTGGCAATTTATGTTTTGTTGCGGTGACGCATGAATTTTCTGTTGGGGGCCAGTTGAAATTGCGCGAGCGCCATGATGTTGTTTATCGTGAAGAAGTGACGGTCGCGCCGCCGCTTGATCCGGTCACCGACAGCGTGGCGGCGCATCGCTGGCAGGTTGACGCCAATAGCGTGATGCTGTTTCGCTATTCGGCGCTGACATTTAATGGTCATCGCATTCATTATGATCTTCCCTATTCGACCAATGTCGAAGGGCATGGTGGTTTGTTGGTCCATGGCCCATTGCAGGCAACATTAATGCTGAATCTGGCCTGTGGCATTGACGGAAAATTGCCAAAACATATGGCCTATCGCGGTGTTCGGCCATTGGTTTGTGGCGATCCGATCATGGTTGATGCGTCACCTGAAAATGATGATTCTGGCCAGCCCATGCTTGCGGCCTGTGTTCGCGGCGCTGATGGCAATATAACCATGAAAGCCACCGTTACCCCCTAGCCGACATTGTGAAAGACAGATCTATGACCACACCAAAACCCCTATCCGTTCCGCTATTTGTACCGGGACATCGTCCTGAATTATTGGCAAAGGCCGGCGCTAGTGGCGCCGATGCCGTGATTCTGGATCTCGAAGATGCGGTTGCTGATGCTGATAAACCGGCAGCGCATGCCGCTCTTATGTCGCGGCCTGATTTGCCGGTGCCGTTGGTCGTGCGCTGCAATGGATTCGACTCGAGCTGGTTTGCCAAAGAAATGGCAGCTTTGGCCAAAAACCCACCACAGATGATTATGCTGCCAAAGGCGGAATCGGTTGATCATCTTGATGTGATTGCCAAACAGCTTGGCGCGGATATGCCAATCATTCCAATTGTCGAAAGCGCGCTTGGGCTGGCCGCAATCGAGGCAATGATGATGCATCCATCAGTGCTGCAATGCGCGTTTGGTCATCTAGATTTCTCGCTTGATATCGGGGCTGATCCACAATGGGATTCGCTTCACTATGCGCGCGGTAAAATTGTTGTTGCATCACGTCTTGGGCAAAAGGCACCGCCGCTTGATGGGGTCGCGGTGCGGTTTGATGATCCCGAGATTGTTGCTGGTGAGGCGCGGCGCGCGCGTGACATGGGCTTTGGTGGCAAGCTGTTAATTCACCCGAAACAGATTGCACCGGCAAAGGCCGTGTTTCGGCCAAGTGATGCCGATTATGAATGGGCGCAGCGCGTTATGGCCGCTGTTGCCAATAGCGCATCAGCGGTACAGCTTGACGGGGCAATGGTTGATGTGCCGGTGATCAAACGTGCCGAGGCGATTATCCGTGATTATGAGGCGCTGGCGTAATGAAATGCTGGCCAGATCATGGCGACAAAATACTGAATTGGCCAAATACTGAATTGGCAGGAGATTTAAATGGCGAATAGCTCAAATCGTGATCTTGACGGATTGCTGGTGATCAGTCTTGAACAGGCTGTTGCCGCACCTTATGCCGCAAGCCGGCTTGCCGATGCTGGTGCGCGGGTGATCAAGGTTGAACGTCCAGAAGGTGATTTTGCCCGCGGCTATGACGCTGATGCGAATGGGCATAGTTCGTATTTTGTATGGCTCAATCGAGGCAAGGAATCGGTCGCACTTGATCTCAAACAGCCAGATGATCTGCAAATTTTTAAACAAATGCTATCCAAGGCTGATGTGTTTATCCAGAATTTGATGCCCGGGGCGCTTGACCGTCTTGGCGTTTCGATGGCCGATTTGCGGCAGGCCGACCCGCGATTGATTACCTGCGATATCAGCGGTTATGGCGCGTCCGGGCCCTTTGCCCAGATGAAGGCCTATGATTTTCTGGTTCAGGCCGAAGTTGGGTTGGCGCAGATTACTGGCGCGCCTGAAGAGCCTGGCCGCGTTGGTGTTTCGATCTGTGATATTGCGGCGGGAATGACTGCGCATGCGGCGATTTTGCAGGCTTTGGTGGCGCGCGCAAAAACCGGCGAAGGCCGCGCCATTGAAGTGTCGTTATTTCATGCGCTTGCCGATTGGATGAATGTTCCCTATCTGCAACATCATTATGGCGGGCGGGAAATTCGGCGGCCCGGGCTGCATCATCCAACGATTGCGCCCTATGGTGCCTACCGTTGTGGCGATGACCGGATGCTGTTGATCTCAATCCAGAATGAACGTGAATGGCTGCGGCTCTGTAGTGATGTTCTTGACCAGCCCGATTTACCGCAGAATCCAAAATTTGACAGCAATGTCCATCGGGTTGAAAATCGCGCGTCGCTTGATGCCATCATGAATGGTGTTTTCAGCCAATATTCAATCGATAAAATTGCCGATAAATTGCAGGCGGCGCAGATTGCCTTTGGCCGATTGAATGATATGGATGTTTTTACCAACCACCCGCAAAACCGATTTGTTTCGGTTCGCACCTCGGCGGGCGATGTACAGCTATTATCACCTGGCGCGATTGTGAATGGCATCTTACCAAGATTGGGTGATGTTCCCGACCTTGGCCAGCATAGTGGGGCTATCCGCGCCGAATTTTCATAGATGATTGTTTGGATATTGGTTAAAGCTGCATTTGAGCCAGATTGGACTTAGGCCGAAAATTCGCCAATTCGAACCGCATCAAGAAATGCCGCCTCGGCAGCTTTGATCACGGTTAATTTGGGGTTGCCGTCACGATAGGCAAGCCCAAGCCGGCGTGCTGGCGCTTTGGCGCCAAGTGCAAGGCGTTTGACCGGTAGCGGGTTCATATTCCGAACACAGCTTTTGGGCACAATCGAGACGCCAAGATTGGCCATCACCATGCTTGAAATTGCTTCCAGCCCCTCAAGCTCCATCGAATCCTTGACCGTGATTTTGCTCTTTTGAAGCCAGCTTTCGACCATCTGGCCAAAAATGGCATTGCGGTCAAACCGGATAAAAGGACGGGTGCGAAGCAGTTCAAGCGGGTCGTCACTTTCGGTTTGCGGCGGTGCCAAAAGCTGCATTGGCTCGGCGGCAATATCAAAACAGGATAATCCCTGCGGCAAAAGGGCGGGGCGTGTGATGATCGCCGCATCAATCGTGCCGCGATCAAGCTGTTGCATTAATTGATATGACAGCCCCGGAAAAATCACCACATGCAAATTGGCATGACGCTGGCGCAATAAAGACAGGCCAAGCGGCACCAATCCGGTCAAAGTGGTCGGCACCGCGCCAAGCACCAATTCACCCTGAAAGCCCTGTTCGCCAATGACCGATGCCAGAATACCATCATAGTCACGGATAATATCTGCCGCTTTGCTGGCCATTGCCCGTCCGGTCGGGGTCAATTCAGGGCGCCGGTTTTTCCGGTCGAAAAGCGTGATTCCCCATAATGATTCCAGTGCTTTCATCTGCTGGCTTACCGCCGCATGGGTGATGTGACAGGCAGCAGCAGCGGCGCTGAACGAGCCATGTGTTTGAATGGCAAGCAAGGTGCGAAGTTGGCGAAGGGACATATGTGTTTATCCAGCCTATAACGATCTCTGTTTTGCAGGCATTAATGTAAAACTTTCTTACATAATAAGTAAATATTATTTAGTTTCATTAAGAAAAAATGAAATTTATACTAAGTGATCACGAAGAAAATGGGGTGATCTGGTGGCGAATGAAACGCAAACAATGACAAAAACAATGACAGTGTCGATCTGGCGCGAAAATGGCGATGATGGCCGCTTTGAAAAATATGAAGTGCCGGCCCGGGAAAACCAGACGGTGCTTGATGTTGTGGCCTATGTCCAACAGCATATTGACCCCACTTTATCTTACCGGTTTTCCTGCCGCGTTGGCATGTGCGGATCTTGTGCGATGATGGTCAATGGGTCGCCGCGCTGGACTTGTCGAACACATGTCAGCAAGGTTGTTGCCAATGATCAGCTTGAGGTTGCACCGCTTCGTAATTTGCCGGTGATTAAGGATCTGGCAACCGATATGGATCCGTTCTTTGAGAAATGGGTTGCTGCTGAAGCGGTGTTTCACCCAAGCAAGACACGCCATGACCCGATGGCAGCCATCACCCCTGATGATCCAATGCGCATTGCGGCCAGCGAGGCGATTGAATGTATCAATTGCGCGGTCTGTTATGCGGCTTGTGACGTGGTTGAATCCAACCCCGATTATTTCGGACCGGCGGCGTTGAACCGGTCATGGTCTTTGGTGAATGACATCCGTGATGATGGGCAAGATGTGCGGCTTGCCGCTGTTGGGTCAAATGGCGGCTGTCATAATTGCCATTCCCAGCAAGGCTGTGTGCAATATTGCCCAAATGAATTGAACCCAACCTTGTCGATTGCCGGATTGAAGCGCGAAACGACAAAAGCCCTTTTCCGCCGGAGCCGTTAGATGCTTGATCTTCGTTTATATATGTTACAGCGCTTGACGGCGCTGATCATGGCGCCGCTTGTGATTGGCCATATTGCGGTGATGATCTATGCCGTCCAGGGCGGTTTGACGGTTGGCGAAATTCTGGCTCGAACACAAGGCTCGGTTGCGTGGTTTTTGTTTTATGGCAGCTTTGTTGTTGCCGTCTCGATTCATGGTGCCATCGGGTTGCGGGTGATTAGTTTTGAATGGTTTGGCCTTAAGGGGCGCGCCCTACAGCTTTTTAGTTGGGCGATTTTTTCACTTTTGTTCGGGCTAGGTGCAAAGGCTGTCTATGCTGTTACCCTTGCAGGAGATGGGCTATGATCCGGCCGCATCGCACGCATCCATTATGGTTTGCCTTTTTACTTCACCGTTTATCAGGGCTTGGTCTGGCGCTGTTTCTGCCAATCCATTTCTACATGCTGTCATTGGCAATTTCAGCACCGGCGCGCCTTGACGGGTTTTTGCGTTTCACCGATTTGACCATTGTGAAACTGGCCGAATATGGTTTGGTGTTTTTGCTGGCAGCGCATCTATTTGGTGGGCTTCGGCTGATGGCACTGGAATTTTTGCCATGGAGCCCGCATCAGAAAACAATGGCGGCGCTGGCTGTGGCGCTCGCCTTTCTGGTGTCGACGTTATTCTTTTTGAAAGCGATTTAATCTGATGAAACCAATCATTGAACGACATGATACTGATATTCTGATTTTGGGAACCGGCGGCGCCGGATTATTTGCCGCCCTTCACGCGCAAAAAGCGTCGCCTGATCAAAAAGTCACCATTGCGGTAAAAGGGCTGATTGGAAAATCGGGCTGCACGCGCATGGTTCAAGGCGGCTATAATGTGGCGCTAAATCCGCAAGATTCGGTTGAGCGGCATTTCATGGATACGATTATTGGCGGCAAATGGCTTCCTGATCAGGATATGGCATGGAAGCTTGTGACCGAGGCGGTAACACGAATCCATGAGCTGGAAAATGAAATTGGTTGTTTTTTCGATCGCAATCCCGACGGCACGCTTCATCAAAAAGCCTTTGCCGGTCAAACCTTTGACCGCACCGCGCACAAGGGCGATCTGACCGGCATTGAAATCATTAGCCGTTTGATGGAACAGGTGCTGTCACGGCCAATCGAAAAATTGCAGGAACATCGGGCAATCGGCCTGATTCCGTCGCGTGATGGCAGCGCGCTTGCGGGTGTTTTATTCATTGATATGCGCCGTGGCACGTTCCGGCTGGTTCGTGCCAAAACCGTATTGATGGCCACTGGCGGTGGCCCGACAATGTATAAATATCACACCCCGTCGGGTGATAAGAGCATGGATGGTCTGTCGATGGCTTTGCGCCGCGGGCTTGAGCTTCGCGATATGGAAATGGTGCAGTTTCACCCAACCGGCTTGATGGCTGGTGAGCAAACCAAAATGACCGGAACGGTTCTTGAAGAGGGGCTTCGGGGTGCTGGCGGTTATTTAATGAATGGCAAAAATGAACGCTTCATGTTCAATTATGACGATGCTGGTGAACGCGCAACGCGCGATATTGTCAGCCGCGCCATTTATGAAGAAATGCGCCAAGGCCGTACATCACCTTATGGCGGGGTTTATATTTCGATGGCGCATCTTGGGCCAGAAAATGTTGCCAAGAAATTTAAGGGCATGGTGAAACGCTGCGCCGATAGCGGCTTTGATCTTGCCGCTGGTCTTGTCGAGGTTGTGCCGACCGCGCATTATCTTATGGGCGGGGTTGTGGTTGATGTTGAAACACGCACCAGCCTTGCCGGTCTTTATGTGGCTGGCGAAGATGCTGGCGGGGCGCATGGATCAAACCGGCTTGGCGGCAATGGTGTTGCGAACTCTACCGTCTATGGCGGTATCGCTGGCGATGTGATGGCGGCTGACGCGCAGAAAATGGGTGCGCTCCATGATCCGGATGAAACCATTCTTGACCAAGAATTAGCGCGCGCAATCATTCCATTTTCGGCCAAGCCCGGGAATGTTCAAGAACTTCGTGTCCGCCTGATGGATGCCATGTGGGACGATGTTGGGGTGATGCGCGATGCGGCTGGATTAAAGCACGGTATTGAAAAGATTGCGTCCTTGAAAACCGATATGGAAAATGTTGGTGTCTCGGGTGACAATCTGGCGTTTAATCTATCATGGCATGATTGGCTAAGCCTACAAAGCCTGATTGATACATCCGAAGTGATTGCCAAGGCTGGCCTGTCGCGTGAAAATTCACGCGGGGCGCATTTTCGCGAAGATTTCCCCGATGCTGGCTCGCTTGATGATTCCTATTTCACCATTGCCACGTCGGGCGATAAGGGCATTGAGGTAAGTCGCGAGGCGGTAAAATTTACCATTGTCAAACCGGGTGAATCACTGCTTGGGGCAGATGAGGCCGAGACGCTGGTGGAGGCTGCGCAATGATCAATATTGAGCTGATTCAAAAAACCGCCGAAAGTTTGATGGCAAAAGCGGCAATTGAAATTCCGGATGATTATCTAACCGGTTTGCAAAAGGCGGCCAATGACGAAGATGGTGATCTGTCCAGCTTTGTTCTTGAGGCGATGTTGGAAAATTATGTTGCTGCCAAGGAAGATCGCCGCGCCATGTGTGGTGATACTGGCTGTCCTAGATGGTATGTGAAAATGGGCAATGAGGCGCAGATTGATGGTGGGCCGATCGCGCTTGAGGCGGCGTTGCGCCGTGCGACGGCAAATGCCACCAAATCAGTGCCGCTTCGCCCGAACCGTGTCCACCCCCTATGGCGAACCGACCATGATAATAATGTTGGCATTGGGGCACCGGAAATCGAATACGGTTTTGAACCTGATGGCAATTGGATTGACCTTGTCACAGTTCATAAAGGTGGTCTTTTCGGCACTGATTACCGGATGCTGTTCCCAAGTGACGGGATTGAAGGCATTAAACGGTTTTATCTTGACTCGCTTGTCGCTTTTGGCAAGCGCGGCCTTGCCTGCCAGCCAGCGATTATTGGCATTGGTCTTGGCGGGTCTAAAGATAGCTGTATGGTTCTTGGAAAACGCGCTGCCTGTCTTCGCATGGTTGGTGATCGCAATCCCGATCCGAAAATTGCCGCGATTGAAGATGAATTCAAAGAATTGGGAAACAGCATCGGCATGGGTGCGATGGGGTTTGTTGGCAAATCCATGGTGATTGATTGCAATATTGAGGTTGGCTATTGCCATACGGGTGGCATGCAGATGAGCGTTCATGCTTTTTGTTTGTCATCACGCCGTGCGGTGGCGCGGATTTATGACGATGGGCGGGTTGAATTCCGGACGGATCCGGCTTGGTTCACCGACTATCAGCGGCGGGAGACAGTCGAATGGTAAAAGACAATAAACTGCGCAAAATTCGTCTAAGTGCAAACCCAACTGCCGCGGCGCTTGCCGATCTTCGCATTGGCGATATTGTTTATCTTGATGGCACGGTCTATACGGCGCGCGAAGGTGTCTATAAACGCGTTCTTGAGGATGGCATTGCTATGCCAATGGATTTACCTGCCGATAGTGCTGCCAATTTTCACTGTTCGCCAGCCGCAACCCAGCATGATGATGGCAGCTTTGATCTTGGCGCGGTAACGGCAACGGCGTCGTTTCGCTTTTCCAAATGGATTGGCCCATGGCTGGCCGCATCAGGAGCCAAATTGATCATTGGCAAAGGGGGGATGCGTTCCAAGGATTACCGCGAACATTTCGTTCCGCATGGTGCAATTTATCTGACCACGGTTGGCTATGGCACGGGTGCGCTTTTGGGGCGTGGTGTCAAACAGGTGAGCAATCTTCACTGGAAAAAAGAACTTGGACTGGCTCAAGCCATGTGGGTTCTTGATGTTGAAAATTTTGGCCCTTTCATTGTCGAAAGTGACCTTGACGGCAACAGCCTGTTCGAACGTGAAAATGCCCGCATTTCGGCCTCGCTTGACAAGGTCTATGAGGGAACAAGGCCAGCGGTTCTGAAACGGTTTGGCGAAACCGATGACCGAAGCGATGAACTGATCTGATCACACCAATATCAGGCTGAAAGGCAATAAAGGGATTTGGCCGTGGCAGATCAAAAAATTTTGATAATTGGCAGTGGCTTTGCCGCCGCGGCAAATCTAATTCATCTTGTCGAGGCGGGAATCAAGCCATCACAAATCACAATTGTTGGGCCAGGCCAGCTTGGCATGGGCAACGCCTATGGCTGTAATGATGATGATTTTCGGTTGAATGTGCGCGCCAATCTGATGTGGATATGGCCTGACCGGCGCGATGATTTTGGCAATTGGGCCAAAACCCATATCAAAGGTGACAAAGACGCGGTGCGCAGCGGCGGCATGTTTTATCGCCGCCGCGATTTTGGACGCTATGTGGCAAGCTGTGTTGATGCCGCCTTGACCGTTTCTGGCGGGCAAGATAATGCCCTTACCCATTATCCGCAAATTGTCATAAAGCTTGGCAAGATTGATCAAGGCGGCTGGCAGGTCGAATGTTCAGACGGGCGTTTGATCAAGGCTGATCTGGTTCTATTGGCAACCGGTAATCCGCCGCCGCAATGGCCATGCCCAATCCATGGCGCAAAAGCTCAATTGCCCGATCATGAAAACCGGCTTGTGCAAAATCCGTGGAATGGTCGCTGGCTTGATCATATCCCCACGCAATCACGCCTTGCCATTATTGGCGGCGGGTTAACCGCGCTTGATGCAGTCACCGCCTTGGCGCGGCGAGATCATCATGGGCCAATTTTCTTGTTGGCACCGCATGGCAGCTTGCCGCCAGAACAGGCCGATTGGGTGAAACAGGCACCGCCATCATGGCCCGATGCGCCGCGCCCATCAAAAATCTTGCGCCGGTTTCGAAGCTATCTTCCCGATTTGCCACCTGAAGATTCCGTTTGGCAGCAGGCATTTGAAGAATTGCGCATTGATATCAACCAGCGGTGGCAAGCCTTAAGCGATTGTGACCAGCGGCGGCTGATTCGGCGGCTTGGCTGGCTATGGTCGCGCTATCGCTATCGGGCGGCACCTCAAACGATTGCCGCTGCAAACCGGTTACAGCAAACCGGCATTCTTGAAATCTGCCATGCCAGACTTGGTGCCATTCATCTGGAAATGGCGGGTGATGATGTGTCTTTGCGGCTGTATTTGCATGATGCCAAAACTGGCGCGCGCCAACTCGCTGTCGATCATGTGATTAATTGCACTGGTGTTGGGCATGACCCGCTTCTTGCCAATCTTGTGACAGATGGTATTGGCCTGCCCGATGCGTTTGGACAGGGGCTTCGGGTAAATCATCAAAATGAAGTGATCAATCCTGAAGGTCAGGCAATTCCTACGCTGTTACTGGTTGGCCCAGCAATGGCAAGCAGTCTTGGTGATGTTGCCGCGGCAAGTGAAATTTCACTTGCTAGCATGCGGGTGGCGGCACGGCTTGCCAACCAGGTTCGCTAGCTGATCAGATATTTTAGCCAACCCAATCTTTGATGCGCCCGATGTTCTGATGTCATTTTAATCGGCGGCGGCAAAGGTCATGATGGTTGCATCGACGCTCAGGATATCGCCTTCGCCTGAAAACAGCTTTTCGATTTTGCAGCGTTTTTCGGCGATCAGCGCATTTTCCATTTTCATTGCTTCAACAATACATAGCGTTTGACCAGCCTCGACAATTTCGCCTTCGGCAACGAATAATTTGATCAGGCTTCCGGGCATGGGGCAAAGCAGCATATTGGATGTATCTGGCCGTTCAACCGGCTTCATGTGATGGGCAAGCGCGGCAATATGCGGCGCTCGGACATGCGCACAAAGGCTGATCCCCCGATAATAGAGATGCCATCGACCCTGCTGCCGCCATAATTCACATAAATATTCACTCATTTTGCCATCTTCGGTCAGTAAAATATGCAGGCGTGGATGGCTTGGGTCGCGGTCAAAAACCAGATGAATATCGGTTTCGGCCTCCGGTGGCGCGGTGATGTTAAAGCTGCCATCATCTGATCTAGTGATGCCAATCTCAAGATCTTCATCTGCGTCATGCGCGCCGGTTTCGGCATTGGAAAATTGTACGATCTGGCGGTTTGAATTGTCATCATGGCGGGGATGTGTTGGGGCGGTTTCAAGGCTGGCAAGCCGTTGCATCTCGTCACAGGCCGCCGCCGCCATGATCATGCCAAGATGGCGTTTGCGGGAAGGCGATGCGGTGACGCCGCGAAACCCTTCTTGATATTCTTCATCAATAAAGGCAGTGGTGATGTCCCCGCTGATAAAGCGGTCATGTTCCATCACTGCCGACAGAAACGGAATATTATGCCCGATCCCGCGCATGGTAAAAGCATCAAGCGCGGTCTGCATGCGGCCAATGGCGGCGTTGCGGTCATGGCCCCAGCTGCATAATTTGGCAATCATCGGATCATAATAGATTGAGATAACATCGCCTTCGCCAACGCCGGTATCATTGCGGGTGATCGTGCCATCATCATGCATCTGTTCGGCAGGGGGACGATAAAGCGACAACCGGCCAATGGCTGGCATGAAATTGCGATAGGGGTCTTCGGCATAAAGCCGACTTTCCATTGCCCAGCCATGAATGCCGATGTCGCTTTGCTTGTGACGCAGGTTTTTACCTGTGGCGATCGCGATCATTTCTTCGACCAGGTCGAGGCCGGTGATCATTTCGGTTACCGGATGTTCGACCTGAAGGCGGGTATTCATTTCCAGAAAATAGAAATTGCGATCTCCATCAACGATAAATTCGACCGTACCGGCACTGTAATAGCCAACAGCTGCGGCAAGCCGAATGGCTTCGGCACCCATTGCCTGACGGGTGGCATCATCCAGAAAAGGCGATGGTGCTTCTTCGATGATTTTCTGGTTGCGGCGCTGGATCGAACATTCGCGTTCATTTAAATGGATACAATTGCCGGATTTATCGGCCAGAATTTGAATTTCGATATGGCGTGGGCTAGTGATGAATTTCTCGATAAACACACGATCATCACCAAAGCTGGATGCGGCTTCGCGCATGGCGGTGGCATAGCCATCAGCCACTTCACCAGATGAATGGGCAATCCGCATGCCTTTGCCGCCGCCGCCAGCGCTTGCCTTGATCATTACCGGGTAGCCAATTTCGTCAGCGATTTTGACCGCTTCTTCGGCGGTTGCAATCACCCCGATATGGCCGGGGACGGTGCTAACACCGGCAGCCTTGGCCAGTTTTTTGGATTCGATCTTGTCACCCATTGCCGCAATCGCATTGGCTGGCGGCCCGATAAAGGCAATATCGGCTTTTTCAAGCGCAGTCGCAAAACTGGCTTGTTCAGACAAAAAGCCATAGCCAGGATGCACCGCTTGTGCACCGGTTTTGTTGCAGGCAACGATAATCTTGTCGGCCTGAAGATAGCTGTCTTGTGCTGTCATGCCACCAAGGGCGATGGCTTCATCGGCAAGCTGCACATGTTTGGCTGCCCGATCAGCATCGGAATAGACAGCAACAGTGGCAATGCCCATTTTGCGGGCTGTATGGATGATCCGACAGGCGATTTCGCCACGATTGGCAATCAGGATTTTTTTAAACATGGCGAACTCTCTAAACGAATTGCGCGGCAATCAACCACAGATTAAAGCGGAATATTGCCAAATTTCTTGGCAGGATTTTGCTGGCGTTTACCGCGCAGTTTTTCAAAAGCCTGAATGATGCGAAACCGGCTGTTCTGCGGAATGATAACATCATCAACAAAACCGCGTTCAGCCGCGATAAAGGGATTGGCAAACCGCGTTTCATAATCAGCCGTCCGCGCCGCAATTTTTTCGGCATCGCCAAGCTCGGATCGATAGAGAATTTCAACCGCACCCTTTGCCCCCATCACGGCAATTTCGGCGGTCGGCCAAGCGTAATTTGCATCGCCGCGAAGATGTTTTGAACTCATCACATCATAGGCACCGCCATAGGCTTTGCGGGTGATCAAGGTCACTTTGGGAACAGTCGCTTCGGCATAGGCAAATAATAGCTTGGCACCATGTTTGATGATGCCGCCATATTCCTGTGCGGTTCCGGGCATGAATCCCGGAACATCGACAAGCGTTAGAATGGGGATATTAAACGCATCGCAAAACCGAACAAACCGCGCCGCTTTGCGGCTGGAATCAATATCCAGACAACCGGCAAGAACCATTGGCTGGTTGGCAACAACACCAACTGGCGATCCGTTTAGCCGGACAAAACCGGTTAGAATGTTTTTGGCAAAATCTTCCTGCAATTCAAAGAAATCACCATAATCGGCAAGGTTTGTGACAAGCTCGCGCATATCATAGGGCATATTTGCATTTTCGGGGATCAGGCTGTCGAGCGCTGGTGTGGTACGCGCCGGATCATCATCGCGTGCTAATTGCGGTAATCCGGCAGCGTTATGTGATGGTAAAAACCCAACAAGACGGCGAATTTCGGCAAGTGCTTCAAGGTCATTGTCAAATGCGCCATCGGCAACGGATGATATGGTTGTATGGGTTTCAGCACCACCAAGCTGTTCGGCAGTCACCTCTTCACTGGTCACGGTTTTGACAACATCAGGGCCGGTTACAAACATATAGCTGCTGCCCCGAACCATGAAGGTGAAATCGGTCATTGCCGGCGAATAGACAGCACCGCCAGCACATGGCCCCATGATCACGGAAATCTGCGGCACCACACCTGACGCAAGCGCATTTTGCAAAAACACATCAGCATAGCCACCAAGTGAATCAACACCTTCTTGAATCCGCGCCCCGCCACTGTCATTCAGCCCGATGACCGGCGCGCCATTCTGGATTGCCAGTTTCAAAACCTTGACAATCTTGCTGGCATGCGCCGCCGAAAGCGAGCCGCCAAAAACGGTAAAATCTTGCGAAAATACATAGATGAGGCGGCCATTGACACGGCCTGATCCGGTAATCACACCATCACCGGCAATCGTATTACCATCCATGCCGAAATCGCGGGTGCGATGCACGACAAACATATCAATTTCTTCAAACGATCCGGGATCAAGCAAAACATCAATGCGCTCACGCGCGGTTAGCTTTCCAGCGGCGTGCTGGCGTTCAATGCGGGCGGCGCCACCACCAAGTCGCGCCTGTTCCCGGCGATCTTGCAATTCCTTGATAATGTCCTGACCTGTATGTTTCATGCTCTATCCAATCGTTGCGCCTTGCGGCCATTGCATCACTGATGCGATGCCGGTCATTGATCACAATGCATAATGACAATACTAAGCCGAAAGCCAAACGTCACCAGCTTATATTCTAATTTTCCATCATGCGGCTGATCAGACAGGCCAGATTGATTGATTTTCAAAAGTAAAAGCTGCATTCTTGAACGGTCTTTTGAGGAGCTGTTATGTTGCGATTTTCTGCCAATCTTGGGTTTTTATGGACTGAACTGCCCCTGCCAGCCGCCATTATGGCCGCGGCAAAGGCCGGATTTAACGCGGTTGAATGTCATTGGCCTTTTGACGTGCCGTCATCCGAAATTGTGGCGGCGTTAACAACGACTAAATTACCAATGCTGGGGCTGAATACGCGGCCTGGCAATGTCGATGCTGGCGATTTTGGCCTTGCCGCATGCGTTGGCCGCGAAGATGAAGTGCGGCGCTATATTGACGAGGCGGTTGATTACGCTGCCGCGATTGGCGCTGGGTCGGTTCATGTGATGGCGGGGCGAACTGATGGCAATGTTGCGGCTGAAACCGCCTATTGCGATGCGCTTGCCTATGCTGGTGCTGCTGCTGCGCGCCATGATATGACGATTTTAATTGAACCGATCAATCAGCGTGATGTTGCCAATTATCATCTTTCAACGGTTGAAGCTGGCGTTGTGACGATCAAACAGGTTGGGCTTGGCAATATTAAATTGATGTTTGATTGTTACCATGTCCAGATCATGCAGGGCGATTTGATCCGCCGGATCGAGGCCAATCTTGATTTTATTGGTCATATACAAATCGCCGCGGTGCCTGACCGCGCCGAGCCGGATCATGGTGAACTTGCCTTTAAGGATATTTTGCTGGCGCTTGATGCGGCAGGATATGATGGGTTTATCGGTGCCGAATACCGTCCGGCACAGTCAACCGAGGCCGGACTTGGCTGGTTGGAAACGGCAAAAGGCTGGTAGATATGACACGGCTTATCGCTGATATTGGCGGCACATCGCTGCGGTTGGCGCATCAACATGATGATGATCCTGCGCTTTGCGATCCGGCTACTATGGCCTGTGCTGATTTCGCCACAGCGGAAGATGCGTTTGCCGATTATTGCGCCAAACACAAGCTTGATATCGACATGCTTTGTCTAGCGGTTGCTGGTCCTGTAACCGGCGCGCAGGTCGATATCACCAATAATCATTGGCAATTTGATGCAAGCAAGCTGGCGGCGGCGATGAATCCTCGTGCCTATTTGCTGATCAATGATTTTACCGCCCAGGCAATGGCCCATCGCGATCTGTTGCAATATAATAGATCAATGCCGGTAAATCGCCTGCAGATTTTGCGCGATGGAACGGCTAATCAAGCCACGCCTTTGCTTGTGATTGGCCCTGGAACAGGTCTTGGGGTCGCGGCGCTAGTGCCTGCCGGTGATGATGTTCAGGTGATCGAAGGTGAGGGTGGTCATGTCAGCTATGCCCCGCGTAACTCTGACGAAGATATGGTTCTGGCGCATCTGGCAAAAGAATTTGGCCATGTTTCGGCTGAACGGATTGTCAGTGGGCCCGGCCTTGAATCAATTTATCAATGCCAGACAGGTGATCACAAATCAGCGCCGGACATTGGCGCTTTGGCACTTGCTGGTGATGCGGCGGCTCTATCGGCTGTGCGATTGATGCTGCAAAGCCTTGGAACAGTTGCGGCGAATGCGGCACTCAGCTTTGGCGCGCGAGCCGGCGTGGTGGTTGCTGGCGGTATTGCTGGTAAATTATCGGTGCTTCTTGGCGATAGCGGGCTTATCGACCGGTTTGACGATCATGGTCGCCGCCGGCCTTATCTTCATTCATTGCCAATTTATCTATCGATTGATCCGCTTGCAGGATTGCGCGGCGCGGCGGCGGCAATTGATAATCGTTATCTGGCGCGGCGCATCACTTTGGTCTAGAGACCAATCGGGGGTCTAAAGCAAATCTAGGGGTTGATGAAAATCTGCCAATCAGATCGCATTCCCTTTTGATGGCACTCTTGCCATGCCTGACCAGAATCGCTAGATTATACCCAACCTTCTTGTAAAAGGAATGTCTGGCTTGATGCTAGAGGATCAGTAAAAACCGCCAGCATGGTTTTGTCTGCCATCTTGTTATTGGTTTGCTATGACAGGGATGGTGCGGGTTTCTTGCGATCGGCGGCAATAGGATAAACCAAAACAGAGGCGATCATGTATAAAATCAGTGATGCGGCACGGCGCGCGGCTTTAACAGTGAAAACCGTTCGCTATTATGCCGATATTGGACTTGTAAAACCGGCAGGCCGATCGGCAGCCGGATACCGGCTTTATGCCGAATCAGACATTGCCAAGCTGGGATTTATCGGGCGGGCACGCCGCTACAGCTTTTCGATTGAGCAATGCCGTGATCTTCTCAGCCTTTATGAAGATGATCAGCGGCCAAGTTCCGAAGTAAAGCGAATTACTCTTGAAAAAATCATCGAAATCGATTGCAAGCTTGGTGAATTGCAGGAACTACGTGACGAATTAAGCCATTTAGCCGGAAACTGTCATGGTGATTCACGCCCTGATTGCCCGATTATTAGCAATCTTGCCAACAGTCTGGCGGTTCAATGATGGCAAAATACAGCCAAGATGATATTTGATGTTTGGCTTTTGTCACATTTCTATAACAATTCATCACCATGATAGGACCAGATATCCGCCCACCGGAAATGTAACGAAATGAAAAGCAAAAAAACAGATCCGATCCTTGAAGGGTCACAGGAAGATGAGAGCTTTTTTAACCGCGAGCTAAGCTGGCTTGCGTTTAATGAGCGTGTTCTATCTTTGGCCGAGGATGACGATAAACCGCTTGGGGAACGCATTCGGTTTCTGGCTATTTCAGCAGATAATCTGAATGAATTTTTCATGGTGCGCGTTGCCGGTCTTCGCCAGCTTGTGGATCGTGGTTTCAAGCGTTTGCCAAAAGATGATGTTGATATTGATCAATTGCTGACGCAGATTATGGCGCGAAGTGCCAAATTGATGGCACGCCAAAATCAGGTTTTGCCCGAATTGATTGGCTGTCTTGGCGATGAAAATATCCGTGTTCTGTTCGATATTCCCGATGATGAGCAAGATCAACTTTGGCTTGAAGATTGGTTCATTGATAATGTTCTGCCATTGATCACCCCGACAACGCTTGACCCATCCCACCCCTTTCCGTTTTTTCATAATGACGGCAAGGGCATGATGCTGGAATTGACCAGCCCAGACAGCAAGCCGATGCAAAGTGTGATTTTGCTACCGGCGAATTTGCCGCGTTTTGTCAAATTGCCCGGTGATGGGTTGCGGCTGCTTCTGGTCGAGGCGGTGATTTGCGCCAGCATTATCAAAATCTATCCGCGTCATCAGCTTGTGTCGGCAGCGATGTTCAGCATCTTGCGTGATTCTGAAATCGAAATTGATGATGAGGCGAATGACCTGATCCATGAATTTGAAAATGCGCTTCGGGCGCGCCAACGTGGCAATGTGGTTTTATTGACCCTGTCAAAAGATGCGCCAAAACCGATCCGGTATTTGCTGAAATCAGCAATGGGTATTGATGAAAATAATTTTTTTAATACCGATGGGCCAGTGGCGTTGAATAATTTTTCCGAATTGCTGGATTACATTCCCAAACATTTGCTGTTTCCAGCTTTTACGCCGCGCTTTCCCCAGCGGATCAGGGATTTCAATGGTGATTGCTTTTCCGCGATTCGTAATAAGGATATTATCGTTCATCATCCTTATGAAAGTTTTGAGGTGGTGGTGCGCTATCTCCAGCAGGCCGCAACCGATCCTGATGTTTTGGCAATTCGCCAGACGCTGTATCGAACCACGTCAAATTCGCCAATTGTAAAGGCACTGATCCAAGCGGCCGAAAATGGCAAGACGGTTACTGCCGTGATTGAATTAAAGGCACGGTTTGATGAGCGCAATAACATTCAGCTGGCGCGGGCGCTTGGCCGTGCTGGTGTGCAGGTTGCCTATGGCCTGACTGATTTGAAAATCCATCTTAAAATGTCGCTTGTTGTGCGGCGTGAACATGGCAAGCTGGTATCTTATACACATGTCGGCACCGGCAATTACCACCCGATCACCGCTGGCATCTATACGGATCTGTCCTATTTCACCTGCGACAAGGATGTGGGGCGTGACGCCTATGAAATTTTCAAATATCTTACAAGCCATGTGCAGCCAGATAAATTGAAACGCAGCTTTATTTCGCCGCATCAATCATTTCCCCAGTTAAAGCTTATGATTCTTGCCGAGATCGAAAATTGCAAAAATGGTCTTCCCTCAGGCATCTGGCTGAAATGCAATTCGCTTGTTGATCATCGCTTGATCGGATTGCTGTATGAGGCCTCGCAGGTAGGCGTGCCAATTGAAATTATGGCGCGTGGCATTTGCTGTTTGCGGCCGGGTGTGGCCGGCCTGTCCGAAACCATTACGGTTCGGTCAATCATTGGCCGGTTTCTTGAACATGGGAGGATTTATGTTTTTGCCAATGGTGGTGAATTTCTGTCTGACAAAAATATCGTCATGATTTCATCGGCTGATTTGATGCCGCGTAATCTGCGTCGCCGTGTTGAGTGTTTTATGCGGCTGGAAAACCCGACCATTCGCAAACAGGTGCTTCACCAAATTCTGGTGGCACTTCTTCGTGATGAAAAGAACGCTTGGTACTTGCAGCCTGATGGAAGTTATGTGCATCCACAAACCGTTGAGACTAGCTTCTCATGCCATGAATATTTCATGTCAAACCCTAGCCTGTCTGGGCTTGGCAGTTTGGCAGCCACGCAGGATAATGGTTAGGTAATTGGGACCGAAGCAATGAGCTCTTCTGCAAATCAATCACCCATGACTGCTGCCGAACGGCTGTCGCATATAGCCTATCAAGATGCTGTGCCCCCAACCGCGCGCATTGCGGTGATTGATATTGGCTCCAACTCGGTTCGGCTGGTTGTCTATGGCAAGAATGGCGCTTATCCGGCACCATTATTTGACGAGCGATCAAATTGCCGGCTTGGTGCGGGGCTTGATGAAACCGGCATGCTTGCCAGTGATCGTATTGCGGTTGCTCTTGAAACCTTGACGCGGTTTGCCGCCATCATTCGTGCGATGAAGGTTGATAGCTGTTATCCGGTGGCAACAGCGGCGGTTCGGCGGGCGGGCAATGGTGATGAATTTCGTCGTTCTGCTGAGATTATTCTTGGCCAGCCGATTCAGGTTTTGTCGCAACAAGAAGAAGCAGTCCATGTGGCGCGTGGCTTGACCTTGAATGTGCCTGAGGCCAGCGGGCTGGTCGCCGACCTTGGTGGCGGCAGTATCGAAATTGTGGCCTTGAAAAAAGGCGAGATTCGGCATTCGGTCAGTTTGAATTATGGCCATTTGTCAAATGCCGATGAGGCCGAAATTATTGCCGCATTGACGCAAATTGGCTGGATTAAAAGCTTTGCAGCCAAACAGCTATTCGGCGTTGGCGGCAGCTTTAGAGCGCTTGGTTCGGCTTTTATCGAACGCGAGGATTACCCCTTGCCGGTGCTTCATGGTCTCAAGATCAGCAGCGATATGGTGATGACGCTATGCGATGATTTTATCCAGTCCGATTCAGCGCTCGAAGGCGTGCCGGTGGCGCGGCGAGGCACCATGCCGATGGCGGCAAAAATCATTCGGGCGTTGGTTGATATTGCGGCGGTGCGCCGAGTGATTGTCAGCGGCACCAGTATTCGGGATGGTGTTGTTGCCATCAATGAGTTGAACGAAACCCAAAGAGCTGATTTTTTGGAGGCGATCAGTCAGGAAATTTCTGGCGCAAGCGGCCGATTTGTTGGTGTGTCGGATGCGCTGAAACATTTTTTGCAGCCCTTGACCATTGGCCGCAAACCTAGCTTTGCGCGGTTGCTTGATGTGGCCTGTAATTTTGCTGATATGTGTTGGCACGAACATAGCGATATGCGCGGTGATCTTGCCGCACGGCGGGTGCTTGGTCTGCCCGTGAATTGTATGACGCATAAGGAACGTATCTGGTTGGCGATGGTGTTGTATCACCGCTATGTTGGGCTAAAGCAGAATAAGCCGCATCCTGAAGAAATGGAATACCTGCTTCGCGCGAAACGGCGTGCCGAGGCGTTAACTGTTGGGCTTGCCTTGCGCTTTGCGCTGATCTTCAGTGCCGGAACATGCGATTATCTGAAAAATATCCGGCTTGAATGCCAGCCAGATGTGATGCGGTTGCATATTGATCCATCGGCGCGTGGCCTGTTTGATTCGCATTGTCAACGCCGGTTCATTGATTTTGCAGCATCGGCAAATTGCAGTGCCGAAGTGATTTATAACGAGGCTTTTGTGGCTTGTTGATGGCCCGCCCAACACCCCGCCCAACACCAAATGAGAAATGATCATGTCACAAGATAGCCATACACAATCGCCTATTAGCCAGATTGGTGACATGCTTGATGATGGGTTGATCCTGACCGATCTTGATGGTGTTATTCTTTCGGCAAATCCGGCGGCAGTGCGCTGGTTTGGTGAAAACCTGACCGAACAGAAGATCTTTGATGTGATCAATCACCCCAATATTGGTGACTTATTTGCCAAGGCGGCGGATGGTGCCAAGCGGTGTGAAATGCGCTATGAGCCAACCAATATCATACAGCGCGAATTTCGAATGCGCCTGCAGCGGGTTGGCGATCAATCGGTTGCGTTGTTGTTTCTGGATATGACCCTTCAACGTAATCTGGAAAAGGTGCGGCGTGATTTTGTTGCCAATGTCAGCCATGAATTGCGCTCGCCGCTAACCAGCCTTGCCGGTTTTGTTGAAACCATGCTGTTGGATGAAGTGCCAGATCCGGCGATGCGGACGCGGTTCTTGACTATCATGGATGAAGAAGCCAAACGCATGTCGCGGCTGATTGATGATCTATTGTCATTATCGCGAGTCGAGGTAGATGAACATATCATTCCCGAAAATCGTGTGGATCTAGCTGAATTGCTTCATTCGGTCGGTGATAGCATGATTGGTCGCGCGATGAAAAAGAACATGAATATCCAAATCACCCAGCCCGATGATGCGCAATCGCGCGCTGCGCCGCTGGTGATTTTTGGCAAACATGATGAAATTACCGAAGTATTTGTTAATCTTTTGGAAAATGCGATCAAATACGGGTCTGACGGAAGTGATATTACACTTGCCGCCACCATGGTGGCACCGTGCCATGTGCGTATTGACGTTACCAATTTTGGTGAGGGAATCGAAGAACGCCATCTACCACGCCTGACCGAACGTTTTTACCGTGTTGATAAAGCCCGATCACGCCAGATTGGCGGTACGGGTCTTGGACTTGCCATTGTGAAACATATCGTCAACCGACATCGCGGTAGCCTGTCGATCACCAGCACGCTCGGCGAAACAACAAGGTTTTCGGTTGATTTCCCGCTGGCACCACCCCAGTGATTTCTCCGTTTGTCGCCTCGATCATGCCCTTAACCGGTCATATATTTTCAAAAAAAGCGCCTTTGTCATAAAACTGTAACATCCCTGTCATCTAACTGTCGTAGTAGCTCGCTAAAGTCGAACTAGATCAGACGATATGGATCGTTTGACGGATTGTGAATGCAGGAGAAAGATATGCGTTTTACCCCTATTATTGCAGGCATTATTGCCAGCCTTGCCCTGTCAACAGCGGCGCAAGCAAGAGACCAGATTTCAATTGTCGGCTCGTCGACTGTCTATCCGTTTTCAACGATTGCGGCAGAAAAATTTGGTCAAACAAGCGGTTTTAAAACGCCGGTTATCGAATCCACCGGAACCGGCGGCGGCATGAAGCTGTTTTGTAAGGGAATTGGTGTCGAATATCCCGACGTGACCAATGCATCTCGCGCGATCAAAAGCAAAGAAGCCAAGATGTGTGCTGATGCTGGTGTCGCGTTTCAGGAATTTATCGTTGGCAATGATGGCATCGCTTTTTCCAATAGCCTGAAGGGCCAGCATTTCAAGATTTCAATTGCGCATGTCGCGGCCGCATTAGCAGCTGAATTGCCATTTCAGGCCGGTGGTGCATCAGATGCAGCCCCAAACCAGCTAAAGACCTGGGCCGATGTCGACGCCTACACAGCAAAACGCATTGGCGGCGCGCTTGCTGGTTTACCAAATATTCCGGTTTCGATCATGGTGCCACCACCAACATCTGGTACGCGCGATGCGATGGGCGAATTATTCATGAAACATGGCTGGAAAAAACTTGGCCTTGAGGGAGGCGGATATAAAAAGCTTCGCGAGGATGGCGCCGCTATCGAAGTTGGTGAAAATGACTCACTGATCATTGAAAAGCTTATCGCTGACCAGAATATGTTTGGTATTTTTGGCTATTCATTCTTTGATCAGAATCGCGACAAGGTGCAGGCCGCCCTTCTTGATGGCGTTGAACTGAATTTTGAAAATATCGCTTCATATGAATATCCAGCAGCACGCCCATTATTTTTCTATGTGAAAAAGGCGCATATCGGCGTTATCCCGGGTTTGAAGGAATTCATTAATGAATTCGTCTCAGAAAAGGCAATGGGATTGGATGGTTATCTGTTTCCCGCAGGCCTGGTGCCTTTGTCTGAAGATGATTTTGCCAAACAGGTCTTGGCGCGTGACGCGCTTTAGGCAAAGCTCAAAATAAAACCGATATGCCACAAACGATGTTTCAGTTTGTGGCATGTCTTTTGTTTTGGCCATTGGCGTGCTAGCCAAAGATAGATGCTTGCCTGCCAAGAATAATATGGCACTTGAGGCGGCAAGGCGGGTATCGTAAAGCGGGGTAGGCGCCAGAATGGGCATGTTTTATTTTAGGTTATGTAGGGCAATATGAGTGATTTTCTTTCACCTAACCTTGTGGTTTTTGCGGCGACAATTGCGGCCGCATTTCTGTCATTTTATCTGGCGACTGGACGCGTTCGCAAACAAGCTATTGCCAGTCAGAACAAATCACACTCGCTCAATCAATATTACGGATTCTATGTATCTTTATGGGTTCTGGTGCCGGCAATTTTACTGGCGCTGATCTGGATGTTTGCCGCTGATCCGATGCTGACAAGCGCGGC
>CAWUWE010000010.1:0-93307 GCA_963926175.1 uncultured Alphaproteobacteria bacterium
GTTCCGGCCCTTGATCAATTCGAATCATGCCATGCTGGTAAATAGATCCCCGGATCGCCATTGCCGTTTCATAGGTAATGGCAAGCCAGTAATTAAAGGGCGGATCGAGACAATGTTCGAGTGATTGCGCCAATAGAGGCGACGGCTTTGGCCAAGCCAGATTTTTGGGAACAACGATAAAACATAATTTCATTGATAATGATTGGTCGACAAGAACAAGATTTTTGATATGCGCATCATAAACCTTAATCGACGACGATAACACTTCGGGTGTATCAAGCGGCATGCGCGCAAGCCGCAATAGATCATCGGGCAGATTGTCAAAGGTTGAAAGTTGAGGTGTCACCAATTCAATGGCGCTTTTCAAACTGGACAGCGCCATTTGCGCCAGAATGATAAAGTCTGATCGTGGTTTTGAAGGCTCTGAGCGCGCGGATCAATGATAGTAAGGCATGCACGGTTGGTTTGGCGCCATGGTGTGATGGACATTTTCTGATTAATGCGTCAGACGGCTGCACCGCCGATTGGCGGTGGGGTATTAGAAGCAGCAAGAATAATGCCGGTATCATTTATCGTAATATTTGCCCGTATATAATTACTACTGCCCTAGTCGTTGAACCGTCGGCGAATGGGGATCGGGCTCCTGTAAAAAAGCACTCTAACCGCTAACCCCAAAACAAAGCATGACAGAAAAGGGTTTATAAAAGGTTTGTGCGCGCGACAAAATTTTGCGCGCCATGCGACGAATCATGCGTTTCTGAGATGGGTTTTTGCAAAATCTTGTTGGTATGAGACCCAGAGTTGCTAAACTGCGGCCATGAAAACACCGATTTCACCTAAAACCAGCCTTGAACGTTTGCGCCATGTTGCCGCTCAGCAATTTGATATTCGGATTGCCAGTGATGGCCGTTGGTTCCATGAAGGTGATGAAATTCGCCGTATCGAGCTGGTCAAATTATTTGCCTCAATTCTGGTTCTTGATGATGAAGGTGATTACTGGTTGGCAACGCCTGCTGAAAAGGGGCGAATTACCGTTGATGACGCGCCTTTTATTATTCGTGATTTGACGGTAAAAACTGGCGTCAGATCCCAGCAAAATAAAATATGCTTTCAAACCAATATTGATGAGACGGTGTTTCTGGACATGAAGCACCCGCTGCAATTGCGCGCTGCCACGCAATCGCCCGATCTTCGTCCTTATATTGAGGTGCGCGACGGGTTGCTGGCCAAATTATCGCGGCCGGTCTATTACCAGCTTGCCGATTATGCCGAGGTTGGGCCAGATGGCAGGCTTGGTGTATGGAGCCATGATCAATTTTTTGCGTTAGAGGCCTGATGTCTCGTTTGTCTGATAATCCAGCTATAGTGACAGACACCGCGTTGCAAATCACCCATCTGGATTTGCAACAGCGTCTTGATGCCTGTTTGAACCCGCTTGCCGATATGGCGGCAATGTGGCTTAAAGTGGCGCCAGTGCCTGACCGACCGGCCGCGATTCTGGTTCCTTTGCTGCGATCCGCGGGTCACTGGCATGTTCTGATGACCAAGCGTGCCGAACATCTGGCGCATCACGCAGGACAGATCAGCTTTCCCGGTGGCAAGGTCGAACCTGATGATGATGGGCCAGTTTCGGCGGCGCTTCGTGAGGCTTTTGAAGAAGTGCGCCTGATGCCACAATTGGTAAACATTGCTGGCGGGCTTGACGCGGTGCGCAGTCCGGCGGGATTTATCGTCCAGCCTATTGTCGGTATTGTTGGTGGTGATGATGGTCTGGATGGTTTGGTGGCTGATCCGGCCGAAGTTGATTTAATTTTCACCCTTCCCCTGTCGCATGTCGTCAATCCCAGCAATTTCCGTTTGGTGCCGCGCGAAACCGATGGTCGACGTAATGATTATTGGGTTGTTGACCATGATGATCACCTGATTTGGGGGCTTTCAGCGCGCGTGTTGAACGATCTTCATCGGCGCATTGGCATGGCCGTTTGATCTTGCCGCACGCAAACCCCATATATAAATCGATATAGCGATAAGCTGATCACCAAAATGGTGACACGAAATAGAAACAACATTGGAGTGGATTAAAGATGCGAGCCTTACTGGTGATTTTGTCCGCCCTTGGTGCAGCATTTTTGGTTATGGGATATGTGCGAAACTGGCAGACGCGAAAGGCCATCAAAACCGGCAAGCCAGTTGAAGCGATCAATAATAATTACATCTTGGGGACGCTTGTTGGATTCGTTGTGTTTGCGCTTGGTTTATGGTGGCTGGAATCAGATAGCGCACCCGCGAATGCAACCTATTCTCCTGCTAAAATTGAGAATGGAACAATAACCGGGGGCAGTTTTGAGCAGCCGAAGTGACCATGATTTTGGCGGCTTGCCTGATTGGGCGCAGCGGCCGCTTGTCATGCAGGTTTTTGCCCAAGCGCAGGCGCTAGGTGGCGAGGCGCGCATTGTTGGTGGCGCAGTTCGTGATTGGCTTGCCAATTATCCGGTTGGTGATATTGATATGGCGATTAATTTGCCAATCGAAACTGTGGCAAGCCATATGGTGGCATGCAATATGCGCGTTGTTGAAACCGGCCTGAAACATGGCACAATCACGCTGTATGACAATGATGATCAAATCGAATTAACCCAAACACGCGTCGATCTGAAAACCGATGGGCGTCATGCAATTGTGGCGCATGATCAGGATTGGGCGCTTGATGCAGCGCGGCGTGATTTTACCATCAATGCCTTATATCTTGATTCATCTGGCGGCATTTTTGATCCGCTTGACGGCAAGGCAGATTTGCAGGCTGGCCGGTTGCGCTTTGCTGGTGTTGCTGGCCTGCGGGTAAAAGAAGATGCATTGCGCATGATTCGCTATTGCCGGTTTTTGCCGCGCTTTGCTGCAACGGGTATTGATCCGCAGGCACAAATGGCGCTGCGCGAACATGCTAGCCTATGCACCGGCTTGTCTGGTGAGCGTATTGCCAATGAAATGCGGCGCATTATGGTTGGTGGCCGCTTAAAAGAGGTCATGGGCCTGATGCAAGATAGCAAAATAGACCAAGCCGCGCTTGGCCTATCGCTTGATCCATCGCGATTGGCAAATGATGATGAAATCGGGTCAATGATTGCTGGTCTTGGCGCAAATGTCGATTTTGCATGGCTGATAAATCTTGCAGTGGCGATGCCGTCTGGATCAGCCGCGCTTTTGGCAAAGCGGCTGCGGCTAAGCCGCGCTGAAGAACGCTGTCTTACCCGGCTTGATCTTGGTCTTGGCGATGATGACATGACGATGCTAAACGGCGCAAGATGGTGGCAAGCAGCCTATTATCTTGGCGATATGGCGGCATTGCTTTTTGCCGTTCAATCATGGCGCAATGGCCATGCGCTAGATGCGTCGCGCCTTGCCGAGTTCACCTTATGGACGCCACCACAAAACCCAATCTGCGGAGCAGACTTATTGTCGCACGGCGTTGACAATGGCCCGGGTCTGGGCCAGATGTTAAAAGAAGCCGAACGCCGTTGGGTGACGTCAAATTTCACGCTTGGAAAAGCGACATTGCTGGAATGGCTTTTTGGAAATTAGGTGAAGGTAATCATGGCCGCAATAGCAAGCCAATCCACCCCATCAATTGCGCAAAGAAAGACTGACGCAAGGGACTGGTTTCGAACACTTCGCGATGAGATTTGCGCGGTTTTTGAAACGATTGAAGATGCAGGCCGGGATGATGATGGTCCGGCTGGCCGTTTTGTACGAAAGAACTGGCAGCGCGATGGCGGTGGCGGCGGCGAGATCAGTCTTATGCACGGCCGCGTGTTTGAAAAGGTTGGGGTAAATATCTCTACTGTTTTCGGCACATTTTCAGATGATTTCAAAGGCCAGATCAGCGGTGCCGAAGATGATGGCAGGTTCTGGGCGTCCGGCATTTCAATGGTGGCGCATATGCGCAATCCGCATGTGCCGGCTGCCCATATGAACACAAGATTTATTGCGACCTCGAAAAACTGGTTTGGCGGCGGGGGTGATTTGACTCCGCTTTTGCCAGATGAGGCGGCGGGTGCTGAATTTCATGCAGCGTTAAAAGCTGCCTGTGACAGCCATGATCCTGATTATTATCCGAAATATAAAAAATGGTGTGATGAATATTTCTACTTGCCACATCGTGACGAGCCGCGCGGTGCTGGCGGGATTTTCTATGATAATTTGAATAGCGGCGATTGGGCCAAGGATTTTGCCTTTAACCGCGATGTTGGAACCGCATTTAAAAATGGCTATGCCGAGATTGTCAAAAGCCGCATGGATTTACCCTGGACTGACGAAGATCGTCATGCCCAGCTTGTGCGCCGCGGCCGCTATGTTGAATTTAATTTGCTCTATGATCGTGGCACGTTATTCGGTTTGAAAACTGGTGGTAACATCGAAGCGATTTTGATGAGTTTACCGCCTGAAGTGCGCTGGCCGTGATGGTTTTGGCGTTTGGAATCATTAGACTGGCGAATTTCCGGCAAATTTTTGCGCGAATCATGCAAAATTAGGGTAGGAAAACAGGACGTGACCATGCTAGGAAATCTCCAACAAACTTTGCCAGCCGGCATGTTTGATCTAGTAAGATCGAAATGACCTTTATTTATGTCGAATTACATGCTCGGAAAACAGCGTTAAAGAGGATAAGATGGCTAATTCGGATACAAACAAAAATCCCGCTAATGGTGATGCTCATGAACCGGGACGTCGCGATTTTATCGTTGTGGCAACCTATGCGATGGCAGGCCTTGGCGCTGCTGCGGTTGTTTGGCCACTGATTGATCAGCTGAACCCAGCTGCCGATACTTTGGCGCTTGCCAATATCGAAGTCGATATCTCGAAAATCGCTGTTGGCCAGTCGATCACTGTGAAATGGCGCGGCAAGCCGGTTTTTATCCGGCATCGAACCGCTGATGAAATTGCCCGTGCAAATGCCACGAACCTAGATGATCTGCGCGACCCGCAAGTTGATACAGCGCGCGCTGAAAAGCCTGAATATCTGGTTCTGGTTGGTGTTTGTACGCATCTTGGCTGTGTTCCACTTGGTCAGAAAACTGGCGAAGTGCGTGGTGACTATGATGGTTGGTTCTGCCCTTGCCATGGATCACATTACGATACATCAGGCCGGATCCGGAAAGGCCCTGCGCCGACAAATCTAGAAGTTCCGCCTTATAATTTCCTATCCGATTTGGTCGTCCGTATCGGCTAAATAATTTATCTAATCACTCAAAATTGAAGGTGCAAAAACGATGTCTGCCAACCAGTTTAAAAGCCCGGTAGTACGATGGATTGATCATCGGCTACCTGTTTTTTCAATGTTGCATCATACAGCGCATGATTATCCAACGCCCAAAAACCTCAATTACATGTGGAATTTCGGCAGCCTTGCAGGCCTATCGCTGGCCATCATGATTGTGACAGGTATCGTGCTTGCCATGAGCTACACGCCTCATGTCGATTACGCATTCGACTCAGTCGAACGGATCATGCGCGATGTGAACCATGGATGGATGATCCGCTATATTCACATGAATACGGCGAGCTTCTTCTTCATTGTCGTTTATCTCCATATGTTCAGGGGGCTTTACTATGGCTCCTACAAAGCGCCGCGTGAATTATTGTGGATGCTTGGGGTGGTTATTTTTTTGCTAATGATGGCAACTGCTTTCATGGGCTATGTCCTACCTTGGGGTCAGATGAGCTTTTGGGGTGCGACCGTTATTACCAACCTGTTTTCGGCCATTCCTTATGTAGGTGAAAGCATCGTTACCTTATTGTGGGGCGGCTTCTCGGTTGATAATGCAACATTGAACCGGTTCTTCTCCTTGCATTATTTGATGCCATTTATCATTGCCGGTGTTGTGGTTCTTCATATTGTTGCCTTGCACAGATTTGGGTCAAACAACCCAATCGGCATTGACACAAAAGGCCCGCAAGACACGATTTCATTCCACCCTTATTACACAATCAAAGATGTGTTTGGCATTGCAGTCTTCTTGTTTTTGTTGGCAATGGCTGTGTTCTTCTTCCCAAATGCGATGGGTCATCCAGACAATTATATTCCAGCAGATGCACTACAGACTCCGGCGCATATTGTTCCTGAATGGTACTTCTTGCCGTTCTATGCGATCTTGCGGGCGGTGCCTGACAAGCTTGGCGGTGTGTTGTTGATGTTTGGTGCGATTGCTGTTCTATTTGTCCTGCCTTGGCTTGACAGATCAGCTGTTCGCTCGGCACGGTTCCGGCCTTTGTTCCGTATTTTCTTCTGGCTGTTCTTTGTCAATGCCATCGCGCTTGGCTATCTTGGCGGCAAGCCTGCTGAAGGGATCTACGTCATTTTGTCACGTGTTGCGACAGCTTGGTACTTCTTGCATTTCCTAGCCATCCTGCCGCTATTGAGCATGTTTGAAACAACGAAACCTTTGCCGAAATCGATTTCGGAACCGGTGCTTGGGTCATTGGGGAGGGCAGCCTAATGTTGAAACGTCTTTTTGTAGCACTGTTTGCCGTGACTTTCGCAGGCCCAGCGATGGCCGCGGGTGGTGATGTTGAATTGCAAAAGCGCGACTGGAGCTTTTCTGGCCCGTTTGGCACCTTTGACAAAGCCGCCATGCAGCGTGGATTTCAGGCCTATCGTGAAGTCTGTGCTGGCTGTCATGGCATGAAGCTGATTGCATTCCGCAATTTCGCCGATCTTGGTTATAACAATGACGAGATCAAGGCGATTGCCGCCGAATATGAAGTGCAGGACGGCCCGAATGACGATGGCGAAATGTTTATGCGTCCGGGCATTGCTGCCGACCGTATTCCATCTCCCTATGCCAATGACAATGCAGCTCGTGCCAGCAATAACGGTGCCTTGCCACCCGACTTGTCACTGATTGCCAAGGCGCGTGGTAATGGCCCAGATTATCTGTTCAGCCTTCTTGCCGGTTATAAAGACGCACCTGAAGGCATGACAGTTCCGGACGGCATGTATTATAACGCGGCTTATCCGGGTCATCTGATTGCGATGCCGCAGCCACTTTATGGTCAAGATGTGACCTACAGCGGCGATGCCGATAATTCGGTTGAAGGTATTTCCAGTGATCTGGTGCAGTTCTTGATGTGGGCAGCCGAACCAAAGATGGAAGTCCGCAAACGCATTGGTGTGGCTGCGGTGTTCTTCCTTGGCATCTTTGTGGTGGTGTCATATATGGCAAAACGCCGTGTATGGGCTGACGTCCATTAAGCGACAAGCCCCATTGAGGGGCTAGATATTGAAAAGAAATCACCCCGTCCTTGTGACGGGGTTTTTTCTTGCCCGATTTTACGCCTTAGCTGTTTTAGGGTTGCTCTATTTTGGCATAACGCCGCCAATGGCCAAGCGCGCTTGGCCGTAAAGCTTGGGCAATTATTGATGAATGATCATATCGCTGGTGCGTATGAGCAATCGCGCCTGTGCTGGTGGCTTAAGCGTATGCTTTACTGCTATCTTAACTGCTACCTTAATTGGCGGCTTAGACGTTAAAGCGGAAATGGAATACATCGCCATCAACGACTTTATAGTCGCTTCCTTCGATGCGTAATTTACCAGCTTCCTTGGCGCCATTTTCGCCTTTACAGGCCAGATAATCGGCATAGGCGATCGTTTCCGCCCGAATAAAGCCACGTTGGAAATCAGTGTGGATTGCGCCTGCTGCTTGTGGTGCGCTTGCGCCTTTGCCAACGGTCCATGCGCGTGCCTCTTTTGGGCCAACGGTGAAAAAGGTCAAAAGATCAAGTAAGCTGTAACCAGCGCGAATAAGCCGCGCCAACCCGGCTTCTTCAAGCCCAAGCTCGCCCAAAAATTCAGTCTTGTCAGCTTCGTCAAGCTGGGCGATTTCCGATTCAATCGCAGCCGAGACAATCACATAGGCGGCGCCTTCGGCAGTGGCCTTATCGGCAACAAGCTGGCAATAGGCATTGCCGGTTGCTGCATCGCTTTCGGCAACGTTACAGACATATAGAACCGGTTTTGCGGTCAATAGCTGTAAATGGGGAAGGCGGGAGGTCTCGTCGTCGGTCAGGCCGGGGGTGCTGCGGGCAGGCTGGCCATCTGATAGATGGGCAAAGATCTTTTCCATAATAGCCAGATCGGCCTTTGAGTCCTTGTCACCGCTCCGCGATTTTTTCACTAGCGCGGTCATCCGGCGTTCAAGCGAATCAATATCGGCAAGCATCAATTCGGTTTCAACAGTGGCAGCATCGCGAACTGGATCAACATTACCATCAACATGCGTGATTTCGCCATCTTCAAAACAGCGCAAAACATGCGCAATCGCATCGACTTCGCGGATATTGCCAAGAAACTGATTGCCAAGACCTTCGCCTTTGGATGCGCCGCGAACAAGGCCAGCAATATCAACAAATTCAAGATGAGTTGGAATGACGGTTTTTGAATTTGCAAGCTCGGCCAATGTAGTAAGCCGGATATCTGGCACTGGAACACGTCCGGTATTTGGTTCGATTGTGCAGAACGGATAATTGGCCGCTTCGGCCGCCGCTGTTTGGGTTAAAGCGTTGAACAGGGTTGATTTTCCTACATTTGGCAGACCAACAATGCCACAATTAAATCCCATATCCAGTAAATCCTGTCTTTGGTTAATTTTGTTTTGATACGGCGCTAGCGGGTTTTTCTTTGCCGTTATCACCTTTTGGCTGGGGTGCCGGTGCGAGATAGGAAACACGGCTCATAAAGCCGCCATCATCATGCTCAACAAGCCGGTCGGCTTCATCCGCCATTGCATCCAAAAGCGTTGGCAGCCAGCTCGTTTGTTCGCCACGGCCGAAATCAGCTAAAACCCATGATTTGACATCCATCGCCTCATGCGGCGGGCGACCAATGCCAATTCTGACGCGCCAATAATCAACACTGATATGCCGGTCAATATCACGAAGCCCGTTATGACCGCCATGGCCGCCACCGGTTTTGACGCGCAGCTTTCCGGCTGCAAGATCAAGCTCGTCATGGAACACAAAAATATCATTGGTATCAATCTTGTGAAATCGCGCAATCTCGGCAATTGGTAGGCCGGATTTGTTCATAAAGCTTTGCGGTTTCACAAGGATGATTTTTTCTGGCCCGATGCGGCCATAACTAATTAGCGATGGCCCCTTTTTCCCCCACGGTGAACATCCGTGCCGGTCGGCAAGACGATCAACAGCCAAAAAACCGACATTGTGCCGGTTCATGGCATAGTTTGATCCGGGGTTCCCCAGTCCTGCAAATAGACGCATGATTGCCCCGTTCGGGTTGGATAGGCAAAAGCCTAGTCGTCAGATGCTTTTTCTTCTGTGGCATTGGTGTCTCCGCCGTTACCAGCTTCGGCATCTTCGTCATCTTCATTCTTTACGCCGCCGCCAGGTGAGGCGATGGTCGCAACGGTGAAGTCACGATCAGTAATTGTCGGGGTAACGCCATCCGGCAGTTCGATGGTGCTGATATGAACCGAATCACCAATCTTCAAACCGCTGAGGTCAACCGTGATTTTTTCCGGAATTGTCGTCGCTGGACAAAGCAGTTCAACTTCGTAACGAACAACGTTTAATACACCGCCAATCTTGATTCCAGGGCATTCATCTTCATTGATGAATTCAACAGCAATAGCAACAGCCACTTTGGCCGAGCCTGATACGCGGAGGAAATCCATATGAAGGACATTATCAGACACCGGATGAAACTGAATATCACGGGTCAGAACGGTATGTTTACCGCCGCCGACCTGAATATCTAAAAGCCGACCAAAAATGCCAGGCTGATGAACAATCTTGGTGATCTCACGCGTCTCTAGGGTGATGCCCAATGGATCTTTTTTGTCGCCATAAATGACGGCAGGGACTCGACCTGCACGGCGTACCGCACGGGCGGACCCCTTACCGACCCGTTCGCGCTGTTCTGCGCTAATGGTTGTATTGTCAGACATTGCTAACTCCTTTTAAAAAAAACAATGCACCGCGCCTCCAGGGGTGCGCGGCAGCGGATTAATAGGCTTATTATCGGGAAAATACAAGCGTTTTTGCGTTTTCAGCGGTGATTCAAAGCGCCGCCTAGAACAGCGTCGAAACTGACCGTTCTTCATTGATCCGAAGCATGGCTTCGCCAAGAAGTGGAGCAATCGACAATTGCCGGACATTCCGTGCAACTCGAACCGCTTCCGTGGCCGGAATCGAATCGGTTGTGACAAGCGAATTCAGCGGTGAGGCGGCAACACGGCTGACCGCACCTCCAGACAAAACACCATGTGTCACATAGGCATCAACCGAAAGCGCACCAGCTTTCATCAATGCAACCGCAGCGTTACATAACGTGCCGCCAGAATCGACAATATCATCAACCATGATGCAATGGCGGTCTTCGACCTCGCCAATGATATTCATCACTTCAGAAACCCCTGCCTTTGGCCGACGTTTATCGATAATGGCAAGATCGGCTTCGAGGCGGCGCGCCAATGATCGCGCACGCACAACACCGCCAACATCAGGCGATACGATCATCACTTTCGAGCCGTCATAACGTTCTTTGATATCGCTTACAAAAACCGGTGCGGCGAACAGATTATCGGTTGGAATATCGAAAAAGCCCTGAATCTGCCCAGCGTGAAGATCAATCGTCAAAACGCGGTCAGCCCCCGCCGAGGTGATAAGATTGGCAAGCAATTTAGCTGAAATTGGCGTACGCGGGCCCGATTTACGGTCTTGCCGTGCATAGCCGTAATAAGGGATTACAGCAGTAATCCGGCGGGCAGATCCACGTCGAAGCGCATCAAGTGCCACCAAAAGTTCCATCACATTGTCATTTGCCGGAAAACATGTTGATTGCACAACAAACACATCTTCGCCGCGGACATTTTCGCCAATCTCGACAAAAACTTCCATATCGGCAAAGCGTTTTACATCGGCTTTGGTAAGGGGGACATCCAAATAGGCGGCGATGGCCTCAGCCAGCGGTCGGTTGCTATTGCAGGATAAAATCTTCATGCGTTAAAAACCTGTGTAGGGGGACCCGCTTTGGCTTGGAAGCTTGCTATAGCAATCACGGTCGGACGGGGCAAGAAGATATGCCAGGATTTTGTTAAAAACTGTCTGATCATGCCTAGGAAATAAAGCAAGATGCCATCAATGCAAGGAATATCAATCCAAGAAAAATATAGAGATGCGGCATGGTTACTGTCTCTTTCAGGTCATTTTTGGAGTTGGGTTTTGCACAAGGCCGATCACTGAAATTTGGCGGCCTGAATCTGGCAAAGCCGCATGTGTTGCGTGACGATGCGAAAACAGGCCAGATGATTCGCCATAAGTATCAATGCCAAGATTGGCCACATTAACTAACCCTGCCTTGCGAAGGCGCGATTGGACAAATCTGGGAAGATCAAACCGGTACTTCCCGTCTATGTCCTGATCCGGATCAAAAAAACCGTCAGCATCATCATGCGCTGCAAGAACGGCATGGCGAAGATCATCACCAACCTGATAATTGGCCTGTTGAATGGCAGGGCCTATGACGGCTTCGATTTGGTCGGGCGTAACCCCCTGTTTGGCCATCATGGCAATGGTTGCTTCCAAAACACCATCAACCGCGCCGCGCCATCCCGCATGCGCAGCACCGATCACCCCCATTTCCGGTGCGGCAAACAGCACTGGAACGCAATCGGCGGTCAGGATCGCCAGCGCATAACCGCTGTTGTTTGTAATCAGGGCATCGGCGTCGGCGCGGGCATCAATGCTGGCGTCGCTGGTCGAATCAATCTTCACAACGCTTGCCGAGTGAGTTTGGCGAAGGCCAAACATCTGGTCAAGCCGAAACCCAAGGCTGTTGGCAACGCGCCGCCGGTTCTCGGCAATCAATGCCGGATCATCATCTGATCCAAAACCGCAATTCAAACTTTGATAAAGACCGGTGCTTACCCCTCCATTGGCGGTGAAAAACCCATGTCTTATGTGCCATTGCCGCGCCGCGTCATCCTGCCAGCCAGCATGCTGATAACATTGTGGCTCACCTTCAAGATTGACTGGCACCGTGGCGGTCATGCTGTTGATCCTTGCTCATTGGCAGCCGCAAAGCCAGGCGGCAGGCCATTTCCAGATGGAAGTATCATGGCAACTTTGAAAGTCGATCCCATTTGCTGGCTGCTAACAAACCGGTCAACCGCGGCAAACAGACCGCGCCTTGTTTCGGCATCGGCAAGTTTTGCGACTGCTTCGGTTCGTTGGGCAATGCCAACGGCTTGAAGAAAAACCCCCTGAGTTACAGGCCCCACAAGGCGGGCACCGCAATTTATTACGGATTGGCGTAGGGCACTGAAATTAACCCAATGCGACAAATCGGCATCTCCTGGCTGGTGAAACACGTCAACGGGCTGGTGATTGGCAACGGCTTGCAGGCTGTTGCCACTTGGCCCGTCACGCCCATAATCAATAATTAAGCAAACCCCGCCATAAGATGTAATATGTGCTGCCAGCTTGGCCGCATAGGCATCAGCCATCGCGCAATATTCGGTAATGCTACCATCGGCTGGTGCGGGAAGTGACGCCAAATGCCAAATGTCGATTTCGGCTTTGCTAAGCGGCGCGCCATCAACAAAGCCAAGCCGTCCATCGACAAACCCGACAAGCCGGTGTCGCCATGAACCGGCGGTACCATTTTGACCGTCGCGCCAAATGGCTTGATCAATCGGCAAGGCATCGAAAAATTCATTGGCAATACCAAAAACCGGCGTGGCTGGCAAATCGTCAAGATCTGTATGCCAATAAAGATCGGCTGGCGCTAACCGGTCTTTTTGCCGTTGGCGAAGCGCGGGGCTGGTTTCGACAAGATGCACGGGTGCTTCGACCAGCTGCGGCATGATTTGCGACCAGACATGCCGCATATCGGCCATCAGACTGCCGCGGCCCGGGCCAAGCTCTAGAATGGCCGGTTGGCCAAGGCCGGACAGATTGGCCATATGCGCAAGATAAAGCCCGCACATCTCGCCAAACAGGCCGGAAATTTCAGGTGCAGTGGTAAAATCGCCATCTGCCCCAAACGGGTCTTGTTTGTGATAATAGCCGTGATTCGCATCACCAAGCGCAAGGCTGATATAATTCGCCAGTGAGATTGGCCCGTCATGTTCAATCTGGCTGGCGATTGTCTCAAATAGAGCGCTGTCTTTTGCGGTTTGCGAAAGATGCGGCTCACTCATGACCACGCCCTTGATCACGGCTTGGCTGCAAGGCATAACGAAGCAGATACAATCCCAAAAGCATCATCGGCAATGACAATAACTGCCCCATGCTAAGCCCACCCGCAAGAAGGCCGATATGCGCATCGGGTTGGCGCACCAACTCGACAAGAAACCGTGCCAGCCCATAGCCAAACAAGAACAGGCCGGTCAGCCGTCCGGTTGCTTTTAACCAGCCCCGTCGCCAGTATAGATACATGGCGAGCCCAAGCAGAACACCCTCAAGTCCAGCCTCATAAAGCTGGCTTGGGTGACGCGGCAGACCATCACTATGTGGAAAGATCATCGCCCAAGGCACATCGGTAACGCGGCCATAAAGCTCGCCATTGATGAAATTGGACAAGCGCCCCAAAAACAGGCCAATTGGTGTGACCATCGCCACCCTGTCGCTTAAGGCCAGAAACGCGATATTATGCCGTTTTGCCATCGTTAAAAGCGAAAGCCCAACGCCGATCAACGCACCGTGAAAGGACATGCCGCCCTGCCAGACATGCAGGATCGAAAGCGGATTTTCCAGATAATAGGCAGCATTATAGAAAAACACATAGCCAAGCCGCCCACCAAGAATGATGCCGACCAACAGATAATTGAGCAGCCAATCCGTCTGATCGGCTGTCATAACCGCGTGGGGTGACCGCGTTTCACGGCGCAGAATATAAATGCCGATAAGTAAACCAGCGATATAGGCAAGCGCATACCAACGAATGCCAAACCCGCCAAATTCAATGGCAAAGACATTAAATTCCGGAAGCGTGATGGCGTTATGGAGAAATTCAACGGGTTTCGGCTGGATTGTCATATCGTGTCTTTCGGTCTTTTGGCAGCGCCGCAATGGCATTTGTCATCAAAATATGCATCTGCGACCCGATTTGTCGCCGTCAACACCGATTGCAACCTTACTCTAGCGGCATTATCTATGATAAGAAACATCCATCAGTCGAAAAGATCGTCACAATCACTGGTTGCATAAACCGGACGATGAAAACCGAGTAGGAAAGACATTATGGCAAAGCGTTCAAATTTCATGGCCGATATTGCGCAAATGGCAAACGGTGCGGCTTCAGCCTTTGGCGGAATGCGCGAAGAAGTGGATAATCTGATTCGCCAACGTATGGAACGAAGCTTGAATGCCCGCGGTCTTGTGACGCGCGAAGAATTTGACGCGCTTCGCACCCGTCATGAGGCACTTGCGGCGCGCTTGGCATTTCTCGAATCGACAATGGCATCACCGGCCGAGTCGGCGGGCAAGGCTGCTATGGCTGCTAAACCAGCGGCAAAAGCTAAGTCAGCGGCAAAAAAGACTGGAAAATAATCAGCGGTTTGAACCCACCGCGAATCAGCGGAAAAGGCTGGAAAAACACAATGTAATGTGGGCCATGCCTGTTTGCACCACAAAATATTGTATTGAATTAGATTGAATGCGCGATCCGAATTTGGCATTTTAGGGTTGGTAATCGGCAATGAAGCCGAGCCCAGATTTTTGGAACGCATCGTATGGCACCTAGCCAAAATCAACATGAAATCCTTCTTGGCGATCCCATCGAATTGGTCACGCGTTTTGTCACCAATCAGGACTGGTTGTTGCAACGACGTGCCAAAAATGCGGTTCTTGTCGAGGTGCCTGGCAAATGGTGTGATTACCAATTGGCGGTGACTTGGCAGCATAATGAAGAAGCGATGCACGTCACCTGCCGCATTGATGTTCAATGTGAAAATGACCGTCTTGGTGAGATTGCCCTTCTTGCCGCATTATTGAATCAGCAGATATTCATGGGGCATCTTGCATTGGATATTGGCACTGGCGAGCTGGAATTACGGCATACTTTGCCACTTCGTGGGGCTGGCGGGGCGACACCTGAACAGATTGAAGATGTTGTCGATATCATGCTTGGCGAATGTGAACATTGTTTTCCAGCAATCTTTCAGGTGGCGCGTAACCAGTTGTCGGCAAGTGATGCGGCAGCGGCGGCATTATTTACCACCGAGGGCGAGGCCTAATTATCATGGCGCAGCAGCAGATCACTCTGTTGGGGTGTGGCAAAATGGGAAGCGCAATGCTGGAAGGTTGGCTTGCCGACACCAACCTTGACGCCAATTTTACCATTATCGAACCGCATCAAACCCATCTTGGCTGGTTGGAAGGGCAAAAAACTGTTCGGCTTTACGCCGATTGTGCAGCGGCGATTGCCGATGGCGTACCGGTCAGCACAATGATCGTTCTTGCCGTTAAACCACAAATGATGGATGATGCTATCGCCGGTCTTGGCGTGATGAAACATGCTGATTGCGCCTATCTTTCGATTGCTGCTGGCATTTCAACAGGCTGGTTGAAACAACGGCTTGGTGATGATTCGATTGTCATCAGGGCGATGCCGAATACGCCAGTGGCGATTGGCAAAGGCATCACCGCGCTTTATGCCGATGCGTCAAATCACTCGTCAAATCGGGCGCGTGATCTGGCAAGTCAGCTTTTGGTGGCTGTCGGGCAGGTTGTGCATGTGCAAGATGAAGCCCTCATGGATGGCGTTACCGCTTTGTCCGGATCGGGGCCTGCCTATGTGTTTTTACTGGTCGAAGCCATGACCGAGGCAGGCATCAAAGCAGGGCTTACCGATGATTTGGCGGGTGAATTGGCAAAGGCAACGGTTTGCGGGGCTGGCGCGCTGATGGCGGCGGTTGATACAGCACCTTCTATTCTGCGCGAAAATGTGACCAGCAAAGGCGGTACAACGGCGGCGGCACTGGCGGTTTTGATGGCCCATGATGGGTTGACAAGCCTGATGACAAAGGCGGTTACAGCGGCAAAAGCGCGGTCAATCGAACTTGGCAAATAGGCCAAAAGACTGCCAAAATATCCTCTATTTAGATTTCGTGCCGAATCTGTGCTATATTTGTTGCACCTGCTGAACGGTGTCATCATCTGTTCAGACTGTTTTAAAATTTTATGAAAAGGATGTCTGATGTTGCAGGACTCTGCCTCGCCGCACTCAAATGATGAAAAACGCGCCGCGCTTGCCGATGCGGCATGGGCGCTTTTGGCCTTGCATGATATCGATAAGATTGGCCTTGATATGGTTGCCGATCTGGCAGGCATTGAACATGGTTTGGCAGGAGCGCTTGGCGGCAGTGTGCAACGGTTGGTTCTGGCCAAGATGGCCGCGTTGGATCACCAATCAGTCATGGAAAGCTTTGACGATATTGAAGATGCTGGCGAGGTATCTATCCGCGAAAAAATCATCGAAGGCTTGCTTCACCGGTTTGAAACCTATGCCCCATATCGCGCTCAGATTGAGCGGTTGAACCGGTCGGCTCGCCTCCATCCTGAATTGGCGTTGCGCTTGTTTGATGGGTTGGAAGCCGTGGTTCGGCGTGTTCTGATGATGGCTGGTGATCCCGCGCATGGGTTAAAAGGCATGTTGCGGGTCAAAGGGGTTGTTACGGTATTTTTGACAACAGCACGCGTTTGGCTGAAAGATGACAGCCCTGATCTTGCAGCAACGATGAAAATGCTCGATCAACGGATGGTGAAAGCTGAAGAATGGGGTGTCAGCCTTCGCCTGTTTGGCGGTAAGCATGGCGATCATGCCGATCAAAATCACCAGGATGACGCATCAGCGGGGCGGTATGGCGTTGACAATGACTGAGGCTTCATTTGAAGATTTTCTGAAACTCGATATCAGATGCGGAACGATTGTTGCGGCCAAGCCTTTTCCCGAAGCGGGCAAACCCGCCTATAAGGTGGAGATTGATTTTGGCGCGCCGCTTGGAACGCGCAAATCACTACCCATTACCAGCTAGATGAATTGATTGGCAAAAAAGTCATGGCAGTGGTTGATTTTCCACCGCGCCAGATTGGGCCATTTATGTCAGAAGTGTTGACCGGATGCCGCAGGCGAGGTTGTGCTGGTCACGCCGGATCAACCGGTGCCAGATGGCGGAAAACTATCCTAGACAGGTAATTTGATCGCAACACGAAGGCCACCAAGCGACGAGTCACCAAGAGTTAGCTCGCCGCCATGGCTTAGTATCACATCACTGGTAATCGACAGACCAAGACCGGTACCGCCGGTGCGTCGGTTGCGCGATTCCTCAAGTCGGATAAAGGGGCGGATTGCATCGGCGCGGCGTTCTTGCGGAATGCCAGCACCATTATCATCAAATGTAATGATTATCTCATCATTGCGCATGTGGATTGCCACAATTGTTTTGGTTGAATAGCGAATGGCATTGGAAATGATGTTGGAAAAGGCGCGCTGGATGGCATTGCGCCGCATCGGGAACGCCGGAATCTCATCTTTGACCGGCGATAGGGTGATATCAAATTTGTGGCTTTTTTGCGCTTGTGTAACCAGCCGGTTCAAAAGGTCATCAACCGCCAGCATTTGTGGGGTCTCATCACCCTCGCCCGCGGCAAAAGTAAGGTAGCCGTCAATCATTTCTTCCATCTCGCTAATATCGCTGTTGATGGCTTTGGTGTCTTTATTATCGGTCATCAAGGCCAGTTGAAGACGCATGCGCGTCAGTGGAGTGCGCAAATCATGGCTAACGCCGGCAAGCATGTCGGTGCGTTCATTCAATTGCCGCATGATGCGATAGCGCATTGCCTGAAACGCACGGCCAGCAAGCCGAACCTCGCGCGCGCCTTCAAGCCGGTAATCGGGGGCAGCCCGTCCAAGCCCAAGCTGGCGCGCCGCTGCGGCCAAACGGTGGATTGGGCGCACCTGTCCGCGAAGGAACATCAAGGCAATGCCACACAGAATGATCGAGCTGCCAACCGTCCAGCCAATAAAAGTCCAGCTTGTTGAGCTAAAGATTCGTTTGCGACCTGCATAAATCCGCAAAACGCCATTTTCCATTTGCAGATCAATGAAAATCAGATTTGGATCAGTGCTGATATCAAGAATCCAGGGCAGTTTGATCTGTCGTCTCAATTCACGCTGGAGCATGGTTTCGGCATAAGTTTCCGGTGGGTAAATTGAGGTGGCAGGTAAAACCGCGCCCACTTGAAAATCGATCGGAAAGCTAAAATATTGCCAGCCTTTTTCGGTAACAGCCGCGATGCTGGCCGGATCTGGATTTGTGCCAATATCACTAACCAGTAAGGCCATTTCGCCAGCTAGATTTTGCGCCAAATGGCGGGTGACAGTATCCCAGTGACGTTCATAGAAAATGAAAACGGTAATGACCTGCACAAAAATCATCGGCACCAAAATGATTGACAGCATTCGGCCAAACAGGGTTTTGGGAAGAAATTCGCGCAATTGCATGATCAGCCGTGCCTAACGTTTTGGTGCGGCAGTGTCGGTGCGCAGCATCCAGCCACGGTTCCGCACAGTTTGCAGGTAAACAGGATGGCGCGGGTCAGGTTCTAGCTTGCGGCGAAGTCGGGCAACGGCCACATCAATTGACCGGCCTTCCATGCGCCCATCAAGCGCTGCGCCAAGATCATCACGCGATAGGATTTGATTGGGGCGTTTGCCAAAACTGGTCAAAAGCTGCTGCTCGGCCGTTGTGATATGCAGCCGGACGCCTGATTTTGATAACATGCCGGTATCGGGATCAAACAGAAAGGGGCCGAAATTGATTTGCATGTCAAAATGGTCATTGCTGCGGTTGCGCTGGAGAATGCGTTTGATCCGCAGCACAAGTTCGCGCGGCTCAAATGGCTTTGACATATAGTCATCAGCGCCAGCCTCTAGCCCTTCAATGCGGTTTTCCGTATCGGACATTGCGGTCAGGAACAGGGCAGACACTGAATTGTCTTTTCGAATATCAGCTAGAAATTCAAGCCCCGTTTCACCAGGCATCATGATATCGACAACCAAAAGATCAAAAGCAATGCCTTGCAGGATTTTGCGCGCTTCGCTGGCATTGCCAGCATCAGTGACGCGAAAACCGCTTTCTTCGAGAAACCGGCGAAGCAGAACGCGAAGCCGTTCATCATCATCGATGACAAGGATGTGATGCTCTGACATAAAGCCCCTCTATGATTGAATGCTGGGTTAAGTGAATTTAAGGCCCGTTAATTCAATTTAGCGCAATTCTGGTCATTTCGATTCGATTGGCGCAATTATCGAAATCAGATGTCGCTTGTCTGATCTTGCTGAGTGATCTGGTTAATCGTATCGCTGTCGAGTAATCCCCGCAATACCCGTTGGAATCCATCAACTGCATCAACACCGGCTTCACGATAGGCAGCGGCAAAACGGCGCCCCTGCACTGAGGTTAGGCGTGATTCAAGCGCGATGCCGATTTCGGTAAGAAATAGCAAACGCTGGCGGCGGTCAGTTGAGCCGGGTTTTTGAATGACATAGTCATCCTGCATTAATCCAGATAGAACACGCGACAGGCTTTGTTTGGTGATGCAAAGGATGGTCAAAAGATCACTGACCGTGATTCCTGGGTTGCGACCAATAAAATAAATTGCCCGATGATGCGCACGCCCCATATTCTGTTCAGTAAGAATCGAGTCGGCTTCACTGGTGAAATCGCGGTAAGCGAAAAACATTAATTCAATGCCGCGGCGCAATTCTTCTTCGCGGAGAAAAAGAGCCTTGCCAATTGGTTTTACGTCAGTCATGTTGACCAATACAGATGTAAGTGGTAAAAATCATCTTAAGTCTCTAGCATGAAATGGCCGAAATGGAACCATTTAAATTCGTGAGATAAAAGTTTTGGCTGTTTTTAGGGAGAGCAGGATATGGCATTGATTCCGTTTGATGATCGCGATGGTAGCATTTGGATGGATGGCGAGATTGTGCCATGGCGTGATGCAAAAGCGCATACGCTAAGCCACGGGTTGCATTACGCCAGTCTGGTGTTCGAAGGCGAGCGCGTCTATGCCGGTAAAATCTTTAAAGGGCGCGAACATACTGTTCGGCTTCGTCAATCAAGTGAATTGTTGGATTTTGATCTGCCGATTTCAGATGATGCGGTGGATGCTGCCAAACAGGCGGTCATCGAAGCCAATAATATTGTTGATGGTTATGTGCGGGCCTATTGTTGGCGCGGTTCCGAAATGATGGCGATTTCGGCGCAGCAAACAACTGCCCATCTGGCTATTGCTGCATGGGAATGGCCAAGCTATTTTGACCCTGAAACCAAGATGAAGGGCATTACGCTTGATATTGCTAGCTGGAAACGGCCATCGCCCGAATCAGCGCCTGTTCATGCCAAGGCAGCCGGTCTTTATATGATTTGTACGCTGTCGAAACATGAGGCCGAGCGAAAAGGCTTTCAAGATGCGTTGATGATGGATTATCGTGGTTATGTTGCTGAAGCCACCGGTGCGAATGTGTTTTTTGTTGATGATGCCGGCACGCTTCATACGCCGATTGCCGATTGTTTCCTAAATGGTATCACCCGCCAAAGCGTGATTGCCATGGCCAAATCAATGCAAATTGAAGTGGTCGAACGGCATATCAAGCCAGAAGAGTTAGGCTCGATGCGGGAATGTTTTTTAACTGGCACGGCAGCCGAGGTCACGCCGGTTTCCAGAATCGGTGACTGTCAATTCACCCCGGGTGATGTTTGCCGCAAGATGGTCGAAGGCTATAGCGCATTGGTTCACGCTTAATAGACCAAACGTCCAAAATGATCTGAAGATTGCAAAAGCCACGAACTGCATACGGTTGGTGGCTTTTTGTTAGCCGCCTGTAACTGGCGGGAAAAAGGCAATTTCGTCACGATCGCCAATCGGTGTGGCAAGATCACCATAAACACGGTTTACCGCAACCCGCACCGCATCAAGATTTTGTAAAGCGGTTTTATGTCCAGCTGATTTGCATGTGATATGCGGGATCAAGGCACCAACGGTATCAACGCCATCGGGGATGGACATATCTTCAAATGAACAGCCGGTATGTTCCTTTAGCCATGCAAAATACATAATTTTCATCATCTATGGTCTCATTTATCATTATCGGGCAGCCGGTAATCACGCAGCTGCCAATTGTGCCTTGCTATGATCCAACAGCCAATGAGGTCAATCAAGGCCTAATCGTGATTTTGCGGCACTGATGCAGCCTAGTGAAGGCTATTTACATGCCCCAAGGCACCCCTGACATAGCCTGACCCAGTTTGCACGGTCAGAATCGCGGCAATCCATAAAAGGATCAGCCCAATCTCATGCGCAAAAGGAAAGCCCGGAAAGCCCGGTGCACCTATCAAAAAGCCCAGTGCCAGAATCTGTGCGGTTGTTTTCCATTTTGCAAGCTTGGTGACCGGTGCTGATACATTTTGTTTGGCCAGATATTCGCGCAATCCTGAAATCATAAATTCCCGAATGAGAATTGTCAAAGCTGGCACCAAAAACAGCCACCCACTTGTTTGCACACTGGCAAGCGCCAGCAATACCGCCGCGATTAGCAATTTATCGGCGATTGGGTCCAGCATCTCGCCAAACGGCGATTCAACTTTAAGCCGCCGCGCAATATAGCCGTCGACATAATCAGTGACGCTGGCGATTGTATAGAGATACAGCGCCAATTGGTAATAGAAGGGCGCTACGTCACTCCAGATCAAAACCGCAATCAGCGGCGTGATGGCAATGCGCATAACGGTCATCCAATTAGGAAGCGAAGCAAGTGTAAACATGAATGCGCCTGTGATCCTTTGCGAAAAGCCTTGTTTATAATCTAGCCTTTAAAGATGGTTCAGGTGAACCAGCTTGACTATCTAAGATCCACTATAGAACCAATCATAAATTTGTTGAGCATATTTTTTCGAAATCCCCTCAACCGCTTCTAAATCGCTAAGCCCAGCGGCAGAAACTGCCCGTGCCGAGCCAAAATGCGCCAAAAGCGCCTTTTTGCGCTTTGGCCCAATGCCCGGAACCGCGTCCAACGGATTGGTGAATTCGGTCTTAGTTCGTTTGGCGCGATGCGTGCCGATGGCATAGCGATGTGATTCGTCACGAAGCCGTTGCAAAAAATGCATCGCTGCGCTGTCGGGTGCAAGGGTAAAGCTGGCACGTCCACGGCTATGGAACTGTTCGCGTCCGGCATGCCGGTCAGGCCCTTTTGAAATTGCAACAACGTTTAGATCAACAAGCCCAAGATCATCAAGCGCCTCATGTACGGCCGATAGCTGGCCAACCCCGCCGTCAATCAAAAGCAGATCAGGCCAATTGCCCGACTCGCGGTCGGCATCTTCTTTTAAGGCGCGTGAAAATCGCCGATGAATGACCTGCCGCATCATGGCAAAATCATCACCAATGGCAGTTGCAAATTTGCCTTCATCCTTGATGTTAAAGCGGCGATAGGCCCCTTTTTCGAAACCTTCCGGCCCCGCAACAACCATGCCGCCAACCGCATGTTTGCCTTGAATATGGGAATTATCATAAATTTCAATACGCGCTGGCGGTTTACCCAGATTAAGCGCCACGGCCAGTTCGCGCAAAAGACGGCGTTGTGATGATGCATTGGCAAGATGGCGGGCAAGCGCTTCTTCGGCATTTTTAAGCGCCATTGTTGTGACTTTGCGCCGATTGCCGCGCACCGGACAGCTAAGCGTGACTTTATGGCCTGCATTACGGGTCAATGCCTCGCCCAGAAGGCGATGATCCTCGGGCATTTCGCTGAGCATGATTTCGGCAGGTGGTTCTTTATCTTCATAAAATTGGCCTATAAAGGCACCAATCACCTCATTGGCTGGGGTATCAGCAAGATGTGTCAGAAAATAGGACCGGTTGCCATAATTTGATCCGCCACGAATAAAGAAAATCTGAATGCAGCTTCGCTCGCCACTTCGCGCCGCCGCGATGATATCAGCATCAATGACAGTTGGCAGATTGATGTCTTGATTGGCCTGAATACCGGTCAAGGCGCGAATGCGGTTGCGCCAGATGGCCGCCGTTTCAAATTCCAGCGTTTCAGCCGCAGCATGCATGCGGGCGGCATATTCGCGCTGCACATTGGCGGATTCGCCATTTAAGAAACGGCGGGCTTGCGCAATTTGCTTGGCGTAATCTTCGCGGGTGACAAGCCCGACACAAGGCCCCGAGCAACGTTTGATTTGATATTGCAAACAGGGGCGCGTGCGGCCCGCAAACACATTGTCAGAACAGGTACGAAGCATAAAGGCGCGAGCAAGGTCGGCCACGGTGCGGTTGACCGATCCAGCCGAGGCAAATGGCCCAAAATAATCACCTTTGCGGTTTTTCCGGCCACGATGTTTGGTCAATTGGCCAAATTCATGATCGTTGGTTAGCAGAATTTGCGGCAGGCTTTTGTCGTCACGAAGCAGGATATTATATCGTGGCTGCATTTTCTTGATCAGATTTGATTCAAGAAGCAGCGCTTCGATTTCGGATTTTGTGACAATCACTTCTAATTTTTGGGTTTCGCCAACCATGCGCATGATCCGGTTGGATAGGCGATTTGGCTGGGTATAGTTTGTGACGCGGCGAACAAGATTGCGCGCCTTGCCAACATAAAGCACCTCACCAGCCGCATTCTGCATGCGGTAAACCCCGGGTTGACTTGGCAAGGTCTTAAGCTCGGTTTTTAAATAGGCAATACCGCGTTTCAAATTTGGCAGAATGTTCGGTGTGTCTTCCACTGTATGTCTCACCTATTTGGGTTTGGCGGCGATTTGGGTTTGGAGGCTGTCTTATGACTGCCGAATTATTGACGGCGGTTCGGCACGCGATCCAACAAGGACAGCATTATAAAAAATTTCCCAAGCAAAGTCATTGCCGCAGTCGGGAAAGAGACGATTTTCAAGTCATGCTGATGGTCCTTGACCGAGAATGATCTATGACTGATCGATGATTTACGCCCAAATACAAGGATATGGTTGCTGTCCAGCTGCGCGAATGCGGAATTCGCGAATCAGCTACATGTTATCTTCAGAAATGGTCAAAATTGTTTTCCCCGATTGCTGTGGATAAACCTGTGGAAAAGCCCCTAATTTTTTTTATGGCGTACTGTTTTTCTACGAAAAACTACCCTTTGCCTAAAAAATAGGCATAAAATTAAAAAATAATTAATACAGATAGTTAATATATTTCAAGGGCAAAAAGATGTTCAATCGGCGTAAATTTTAAAGCGACCTAACCGAACCAAGGCATTTTTGCATAACTTGTGCAAAACCACTGGTGATTAGCGGCTGTTTTACGTTGATTTTTGTGATTGGCGCAAAGCGGTGTGACGCCTTGGCTGTTTGGCCTTTATCAGCCTTAGCGCCGCCGCCCACGCTTTTTAATTGGCGCGCCGGGGGTGCCAGCAGGAAACCCATGCCTTTCGGCAATCGCGGATGGAACCCCGGGTTCAAACAGGCCAAGCTGGGCAGCTTCCATGCGGCGAATTTCATCGCGCAATCTTGCCGCTTCTTCAAATTCCAGATTGGCGGCAGCGGCTTTCATATTGGTTTCAAGGTCAGCAAGCACGGTTTTGAAATTACTGCCGATCAGGTCACCTGATTTGGCACCAGCTTGCGGCGTTAGATGATCACCACGTTCATAGACTGAATCCAGAACATCAGCGATGTCTTTGCGAACCGATTTAGGCGTAATGCCATGGGCTTTGTTATAGGCTGTTTGGCGTTCGCGTCGCCGGTTGGTTTCATCCAGCGCATATTGCATTGAATCGGTCACGCGGTCGCCGTAAAGGATAACACGGCCATCAAGATTTCGCGCGGCGCGCCCGATAGTCTGGATGAGTGATGTTCGAGACCGAAGAAAGCCTTCCTTGTCAGCGTCCAGAATGCCAACAAGCGAACATTCGGGGATATCTAGCCCCTCACGAAGCAGGTTAATGCCGATCAACACGTCAAACACGCCAAGGCGCAGATCGCGCATGATTTCGATCCGTTCGAGCGTATCGATATCGGAATGGAGATAGCGAACGCGCAATCCTGATTCGTACATATATTCGGATAAGGCCTCGGCCATTTTTTTGGTCAGGGTCGTAATCAGCGCCCGCTGACCCTTGGCGGCAACGTCACGGCATTCGGCAATGATATCATCAACCTGATTGACCGTTGGCCGGACAATACAATTCGGGTCAATCAACCCTGTTGGTCGCACCACCTGTTCGCTAAAGGCACCTCCGGTTCGCTCTAACTCCCATTTGCCCGGGGTGGCTGAAACAAAAATGGTTTGTGGCCGGAATCCTTCCCATTCTTCGAATTTCAAAGGCCGGTTATCAAGACATGATGGCAGTCTAAAGCCATGATTTGACAAGGTTGACTTGCGCGCAAAATCGCCTTTATACATCGCGCCAAGCTGGGGTACCGTGACATGGCTTTCATCAATGATTAAAAGCGCATTTTCCGGCAGATATTCAAACAGCGTTGGCGGCGGCTCGCCCGGTCCGCGACCTGAAAGATAGCGCGAATAATTTTCAATACCGGCACAAGCACCAGTCGCCTCGATCATCTCGACATCAAATTGCGTGCGTTGTTCGATACGCTGGGCTTCGAGAAGCTGATTGTTGGCGGTAAATTCGGCAATACGGCCTTTAAGTTCCTGTTTGATCTGCTTGCAGGCCTGCTGCAAGGTTGGTCGTGGCGTCACATAATGTGAATTGGCAAAGATTGTAATGCCATCCAATTTCGCATTTTTTGAGCCGGTTAGCGGGTCAAATTCAAAAATAGCTTCGATTTCATCGCCAAAAAGCGAAATGCGCCATGCTCTATCTTCAAGGTGAGCCGGAAATAATTCAACCGAGTCACCGCGAACCCGAAATGCGCCACGCACAAAATTTGTATCATTGCGGCGATATTGAAGCTCGGTGAGCTGGCGCAGTAAATCTTGTCGTGAAACAGTTTCACCAGTGGTGAGCTTCATCGTCATGCTGGAATAGGTTTCAACCGAACCAATGCCATAGATACATGATACCGACGCAACAATGATTACGTCGTCACGTTCAAGAAGGGCGCGAGTTGCTGAATGGCGCATCCGGTCAATCTGTTCATTGATTGACGATTCTTTTTCGATATAGGTATCGGATCGCGGCACATAGGCTTCGGGCTGGTAATAATCATAATAGGAAACGAAATATTCGACTGCATTATTGGGGAATAGCGACCGCATCTCGCCATATAGCTGGGCTGCTAATGTTTTGTTTGGCGCCAGAATAAGCGTTGGCCGCTTGATCTGATGGATGACATGCGCGGCGGTAAAGGTTTTGCCTGATCCTGTCACCCCAAGCAGAACCTGGTCGCGTTCGCCGGTTTGAATGCCTTCGATCAATTCGGCAATGGCGGTTGGCTGATCACCAGCCGGTTGAAATTCTGAGGTTAGGTCAAAATTTGCCGGGCCGCTTGATCGAGTGATGATGAGATTGTCGTTACTGGTTTCATTCATGCCCCTAAGATAGGCCTGTTCGCCCAAAGAAGAAAGGGGCGCAGCGAAAAGCACTTGTCCTAATCCATAAAGCACCCCATAAATTTGAAAGGGAAAAGGAGACCGGAACAATGGGCCTTATTTCGGACAGGCTAAACCGCATCGCGCCATCGCCAACAGTGTCTATTACCGACATGGCATTGAATATGAAAGCCGCAGGCCGCAAGGTGATTGGGCTTGCTGCTGGTGAGCCTGATTTTGATACGCCGCAGCATATTAAGGATGCTGCGATTGCAGCGATGAAGGCAGGCAAAACAAAATATACGCAAGTTGACGGTATCCCTGAATTGAAACAAGCGATCTGCCGGAAAATTGCGCGTGAAAACAATGTTAGCTGCACGGCGGATATGATTACGGTTAGCACCGGTGGCAAGCAGGTTTTGTTTAACGCGTTAATGGCCAGTTTGAACCCAAGCGATGAAGTGATTATCCCAACACCTTATTGGGTCAGCTTTGCCGGCATTGTCGAAATTTGCGATGCAAAACCGGTCTTTGTGAAGGGAAGCGGTGCCAATCCCATGAAGATTAGCGCCGAAGATCTGGAAGCAGCCATCACGCCAAATAGCAAATGGCTTATCCTGAACAGCCCATCAAACCCGAGCGGGGTTGGCTATAATGCGAATGATTTGATGGCGTTTGCCGCGGTCATGCGCCGCCACCCGCAATTGCATTTGATCAGTGACGATATCTATGAACATCTGGTCTATGACGATTTCAAATTTGCAACCATGGCAACAATTGCGCCGGATCTGCAAGACCGTATTCTAACCGTTAATGGCGTGTCGAAATCCTATTGCATGACCGGCTGGCGCATTGGCTATGGCAGCGGGCCAGTGCCATTGATCAAGGCAATGGCAAAGGTACAATCGCAATCAACATCAAGCCCGAATTCAATGGCGCAATATGCTGCGATTGCCGCACTCGATGGGCCGTTGGATTTCATGGCTGAAAACCGCGCTGCCTTTGCCCGCCGTCGCCAGCTTGTTTGTGAAGCGCTGAACAATATTGACGGGATTGATTGCCCGCTTCCCGATGGGGCTTTTTATGTCTATCCCTCGATTGCCAAATTGATGGGGAAAAAGCGGCCTGATGGTAAAATCATTGAAAGCGATAGTGATTTTGTCAGCTATCTTCTTGAGGCGGGTGAAGTGGCGGTGGTGCCGGGGGTTGCTTTTGGTCTGTCGCCTTATTTCAGAATTTCCTATGCCGCGGCGGATGATGTTTTGGCCGATGCGATGCAAAGAATTGCAAAAGTAACCGCCAGCCTGTCGTGAAACATCTGATGTTGCGATTGGTGCGAATGTAGCAAGATTATGCCGCATATTTGCCATATTGCCTCAGTTCGGATAAAGTCCATCAGCGTCTTGTCGCCGAAGGAGATAGCCAATGCTGATCAACAAACGCCCAAGCTGGGCTATGGCTGAAGCCGATGCAACATCTGAACATATTTACCTAAACCGCCGAGAATGGCTTCGCGCTGCAGGCTTTGCCAGTCTTGGGCTGACGACTGCCTTTACCGGCGTTGGCGGGTTTGCGGCTGCGGCGGCGGCTGGCATCGAAGGTTATCCAGCGCCACGCATTAAGGCCTATCGGTTAGACCGCGATATCACGTCCGAGGATGATGCAACAACCTATACGAATTTTTACGAATTTGGATCATCAAAGAATATCTTGAAACGGGCGCAAAAGCTGGTTACCGATCCGTGGATCGTTACAATTGACGGCTTGGTTGAAACTGAAATGCAGCTAGATGCCGAAGATTTGATTGCCAAGGCAGGCGGGCTGGAAGAACGACTTTACCGGCATCGCTGTGTTGAGGCATGGGCGATGGCGGTGCCGTGGAGTGGGGTGCCATTGGCCAATTTGGTCAAGCTGGCAAATCCAAAACCCGAAGCCAAATATTTGCAGATGGAAACCTTTTTTGACCCATCAATTGCCCCCGGACAAAAGCAAAGCTGGTATCCATGGCCCTATGTTGAGGGGCTGACCCTTGCCGAAGCCACAAATGAACTGGCCTTTTTGGCAACCGGAATTTATGGCAAGCCAATGCCAGCGCAGAACGGCGCGCCAATCCGGTTGGTGACACCGTGGAAATATGGGTTTAAATCGATCAAATCGATTACGCGTTTTACCTTTACCGACCAACAGCCCGTGTCTTTTTGGGAACAGTTAAATGCGCGTGAATATGGATTTTGGGCAAATGTGAATCCCGATGTGCCGCATCCGCGTTGGCCGCAAAAAACCGAACGGCTGCTTGGCAGTAATAAGAATGTAAGAACGCAAATCTATAACGGATATGGTGAACAGGTTGCCGGTCTTTATGATGGCATGTTCCCCAATGATGACCGCAAATTATTTCACTGATCACCCCTGGCTCGGCTGGAGGCACTCTAGCTGTTAAGCCGCGCCAAAACCGATTTTACAATTGTGGGCATTTCAAAAAGTGGGGTAAAGCCGTCTTGCGGAAGCTGGTCGCACAATGGTGCAATATGCCCTGCTGCCATCATCGCATCATGAAACGCACCAATCCGGCCGGTTTCGCTTTGCCATTCGGCAATCAGAATTGGCAGGCCGGTGATCGTTGCCTCAGAAATCATATTGACTGAATCAGATGTGACAATCACCGCATCAACTAGCCCCAAAATCCCCGGGTAAGGGTTATTTTCGGTCTGATCCATGACCGCATAGGGCAATGGCCCAAGCGCGGCCGTAAGCTGGGTAATAAGATTGACAGGTGTGCGCCGTGAGGGGATGAGCGCAAGGCTGGCCCCTGTTTTGGTGGCAAAATCGGCAAGCCAGCTCGCCATATCCTTTGCCATGGTCGCCGAAATACCATAGCGCCGATTGGTCCCGCCAAGCAGCACCGCTACCTGCGGTGCGGGAAGGGTCCGCCATTTCTCGCCAAGCTGATTTGCCGCATCGGCGATCTTAGGCATATCAAGACGGTTTAACGATGCCATGCTTGTTAGTACATTGGCGCCGCGTGCCGGATCATGCTGTGGCACGATCAAAATATCAAAATAATGCGGTGGCAAACGCGGATCTTGAATATGGATTGTGCGGGTGCCAGCCGCATGTGCCTTTGAAAGCCGTTTGAGGGCAATCGAAGTTCCCGCCATACGCCGACCACAAGTGATGATGATTGCCGGTTTGTCCTTGCTCAGGCGATTGGCAATTGACCCAAGCCATGATGATAACAAGGCCTTTGGCATGAAAAGAACAAGCCGCGGCAGGTGCCGAAGCCACCAAGATGGTTTACTAATAATATCGACGAGGCTTGTCTGGTTTGTTATGTCTGCAGCGATCAACGCCTCGCCAAGCGCAATTGCCTGCAGCCGCATACCCGCTGTGCCATCGCTAATCACCCAAATCTGGGAATTTTCACCGTTGGTTTCGGTGGTTTTGTCCGAAGGGGGCAAAGAGGTGGATGCAGGCAAGGCGATGTCTCCATCTCGGTTGGTTTGATAACTATAAGTAACTCGGGCGCGGTCTTCAGGCAATAATATTACGCAATATTGCTTGTCGAATGATGGATGGCGCGTCTATTATGCAAGTCTTATCGTAACGCTTTATCAATGCTGGTGCTGTATTTATGGCTGAAAAAATCAAACTGGACTCGGTTGATCGACAGATTTTGCATGATTTGCAAGATCATGGGCGCATGACGAATGTTGATCTTGCCAAAAATGCCGGTATTTCGGCACCGCCATGCCTTCGGCGGGTTCGCGCGCTGGAAGATGCCGGTATTATCAAAGGCTATCATGCCGATGTTGATTCGGACGCGCTTGGCTATAGCGTTCAGGTGTTTGCCTTTGTTGGTCTGACCAGTCAGGCTGAAACCGATTTGCAGGATTTTGAAACGCTTGTATCGACATGGCCGCAAGTGCGGGAATGCCATATGCTGATGGGCGAAACCGATTTTCTATTGAAAATAGTTGCGCATGATTGGGATGATTTTCAGAAATTCCTAACAAGCCATCTGACACCAGCAAAAAATGTCAGCCATGTGAAAACCGCCTTGTCGATCCGGTCAGCAAAACAGCTTGTTGGCGTGCCAATCAACCAAGCCTAGCTACTGCCAAGCCTTGGTTGGTTTTGCTTAAGCTTGGTTAGTTTTATTAGACCTTGGTGATGTCAAACAAGGCAATTGACAATATCTCATAAGACCGCACGCCGCCCGGGGTTTGCACCTCAACCGAGTCGCCAACACTTTTGCCAATGACGGCACGTGCAACGGGTGATGATGTTGAAATCATGCGCTTGGAAATATCGGTCTCGTAAGGCCCGACAATATGATACAATGAATCTTCGTCGGTTTCTTCGTCAACAACACCAACGCTTGTGCCAAATGTCACTTTTTCACCATTTAATTTTCCCGCATCAATAACTTCCGCGCGGCTTGTCACATCTTCAAGCTCGGAAATGCGACCTTCGATGAATGATTGTTTTTCACGCGCAGCGTGATATTCGGCGTTTTCCGACAGATCACCATGTTCGCGGGCAACGGCAATGGCATTAATTACGGCCTGACGCTCAATGCCTTTTAGATGCGCAAGCTCTTCTTTAATGACATGAAGCCCCTGTGGGGTGAAAGGTATTTTTTCCATCGTTCTACAAATCCATTTACGCGAGCCGCAAAGCGGCGTTACCCAATAGTCTTACCGTAGGTTAACGGTTAACGCTTAATATCTGCAAGATAATCCTGCAAGGTGCGGACACCAAGCTGTCCTTGACGAAGGGCGCGAATGGCTTCAGCCGCGGCGCGGCTTCCTGAAACCGTTGTGTAATAGGGAATTTTATTGGTAAGGGCGTTATGCCGAAGCGAGAAAGAATCCTTGATGGCCCCAGCGCCCTTGGCGGTGTTGAAAACAAGCTGGATCTCGCCAGACAGCATCGCATCAACAGCATGCGGCCTGCCTTCCATCACCTTATTGATCCGTGTTGCCGGAACCCCTGCCGCATTCAAAGAATCGGTGGTGCCGCCTGTTGCCAGAACCTTAAAGCCATCTTCGACAAGGCTTTGACAAATTTCGACAAACGCTTGTTTATCTTCATCTTTGACCGAAATAAACACAGTGCCCGATAGCGGCAAATCAACACCGGCGCCTTGCTGGCTTTTGGAAAATGCTGCGCCAAAGCTGCAATCAATACCCATGACCTCACCAGTTGATTTCATTTCAGGGCCAAGGAACACATCAACACCGGGGAATCGGGCAAATGGGAAGACCGCTTCTTTCACCGCAACATGCGGCAAATCAAGATCCTTAAGATTAAAGCTTGCCAGCTTTTCACCAGCCATCACGCGTGAGGCGATTTTGGCAAGCGGAACGCCTGTGGTTTTCGCCACAAACGGCACCGTGCGGCTGCCGCGCGGATTTACCTCAAGAAGATAGATTTTATCTTCGCGGATGGCGAATTGGATATTCATCAAACCGACAACATTCAGGGCAAAGGCAAGCTCTGAGGTTTGGCGGCGGATTTTGGCAAGGATATCGTCGGATAAATGCTGTGTCGGTAAGGAGCACGCAGAATCGCCAGAATGAATACCAGCTTCTTCGATATGTTCCATGATGCCACCAATATAGACATCAGTGCCATCGCATAGCGCATCAACATCAACTTCGATGGCATTATTGAGAAAGCGGTCAATCAACACAGGGTTGTTTCCCGACACAACAACGGCATCACGCATATAGCGTTCAAGATCGCTGATCTGGTAAACGACTTCCATCGCCCGCCCACCAAGAACATAGGATGGCCGGATGACAACTGGCAGGCCAATTCGGTCAACAATCGCGCGGGCTTCTTTGGCCGAATGGGCGATGCCATTTTCGGGCTGCAACAGATCCAGCTTTTGCAATAGTTTTTGAAAGCGTTCGCGGTCTTCGGCAAGGTCGATTGCATCCGGGCTGGTGCCAAGGATGGGGATACCTTCGGCTTCCAAAGCGGCGGCGATTTTCAACGGGGTTTGTCCACCAAGCTGGACGATAACGCCGCGCAGATCGCCATTTTCGGCCTCGCGCTTGATAACCGAAATCACATCTTCGTCGGTCAAAGGCTCAAAATACAGCCGATCGGACGTGTCATAATCGGTTGAAACCGTTTCTGGATTACAATTGATCATAATGGTTTCATAGCCAGCCTCGGACAGCGCATAGCAAGCATGAACACAGCAATAGTCAAATTCGATTCCCTGACCAATGCGGTTTGGCCCGCCGCCAAGGATGACAATTTTTTTCCGGTCACTTGGATCAGATTCACATTCAGCTTGATCGGTGACTTCAAAGGTTGAATACATATAGGCGGTATCAGATGCAAATTCGGCAGCGCAGGTATCAATCCGCTTATAGACAGGTTTGACCCCTGCGGTTACGCGCATCGCCCGAACGGTGGCATCATCAAGATTGGCAAGCTCGGCAAGGCGGCTATCGGCAAAGCCAAGCGATTTCAGATGGCGAAGCGATACCGCGTCATCTGGCAAACCATTATCAATAACGGCGCTTTCAGCTTCAATGATGGCCGCAATCCGTTCCAGAAACCAAATATCCCAGCTTGTTGCGCTATGCACTTCGGCAATTGACATGCCGCTTCGCAATGCCATTGCAATGCGCAAAATCCGGTTTGGAACTAGCTCGCCAAGCCAGCCACGAAGCGGGTCTTCACCAAGCGCGCTATCAGGTGCAGGCATATCGACATTATTCAAACCTGTCAGGCCAATTTCCATCGACCGAAGCGCCTTTTGCAGGCTTTCTTCAAATGACCGGCCAACCGCCATTGCCTCGCCAACCGACTTCATTGAGGTCGAAAGATTTTGTTCGGCACCAGCAAATTTTTCAAAGGTAAAGCGCGGGATTTTGGTCACAACATAATCAATGGTTGGCTCAAAGCTGGCCGGGGTGACTCCGGTAATGTCATTGACCAGCTCGTCAAGCCGATATCCAACTGCCAATTTGGCAGCAACTTTGGCAATCGGAAAACCGGTTGCCTTTGAAGCAAGCGCCGATGAGCGGCTGACGCGCGGGTTCATCTCAATCACAATGACACGGCCGGTATTTGGGCAAACGGCAAATTGCACATTTGACCCGCCAGTATCGACGCCAATTTCACGAATCACCGCGAATGACGCATCACGAAGTACCTGATATTCTTTGTCGGTCAGGGTCAGCGCCGGGGCAACGGTAACCGAATCTCCTGTATGGACACCCATCGGATCAATATTTTCGATTGAACAGATGATGATGCAATTATCGGCCGTGTCGCGTACAACCTCCATCTCAAATTCTTTCCACCCAAGAAGCGATTCTTCGATCAGCACTTCGGACACCGGCGACAGACGAAGACCATTGTCAACGATGGTTTCAAATTCGGCGCGGTTATAGGCAACGCCGCCACCTTCACCACCAAGGGTGAAAGACGGGCGAATAATCGCTGGCAAACCAACCTTATCAAGGGCAGCCAGTGCATCGGCAGAATTATTGACCGAGCTGGCGCGGGCGCATTCAAGCCCGATCCGTTCCATCGCCAGACGAAATAATTCCCGGTCTTCGGCCATTTCGATTGAGGCGGTTCGTGCGCCAATCATTTCGACGCCGTATTTTTCCAAAGTGCCGTCATGATAAAGCGAAAGCGCGGTATTCAGCGCAGTTTGGCCGCCCATGGTCGGCAATAGCGCATCGGGGCGCTCGGCTTCGATGATTTTGGCAACGGTGCCCGACGTGATTGGCTCGATATAGGTGGCATCGGCCATGTCCGGATCGGTCATGATTGTTGCTGGGTTGGAATTTACCAGAATGATGCGATAGCCATCGGCTTTCAGTGCTTTACAGGCCTGAGCGCCAGAATAGTCGAATTCGCAGGCCTGCCCGATAATAATGGGGCCGGCTCCGATAATGAGAATAGATTTGATATCGTTGCGGCGCGGCATATCTTAAGCTCTCGTTTTTTCCATCAGGTCGGTAAATCGTTCAAAAAGATACCGCGAATCATGTGGTCCAGGTGATGATTCGGGGTGATATTGAACACAAAAGGCAGGTTTGCTGGTGTGGCGCAGCCCTTCGACCGATTGATCAAAAAGCGAAATATGCGACACTTCCAATTCGGCAGGCAGGCTGTCTGGATCAACCATAAAACCATGATTCTGGCTGGTGATCTCGATCTTGCCAGTGGCAAGGTCTTTGACTGGATGATTGGCGCCGCGATGACCGCGGTCCATTTTGTAGGTTTTGGCACCAAGCGCCAAGGCCATAAGTTGATGACCGATACAGATGCCAAAAACTGGCATATTTTGATCAATCAGCTTGGCAATTTGCGGGCCAGCATAAGCGGCGGTTGCAGCCGGATCACCCGGGCCATTCGATAAAAACACCCCGTCCGGCTGCAAGGCCATGATTTCGTTAGCTGTGGCATTTGCTGGCACAACATGAACCGCGCAGCCAGCATCTTTAAGACTGCGCAAAATATTGTGTTTGCAGCCAAAATCCATGGCCACGACTTTATATTTGGATGGCGTTTCAAGATGGGCTGATTTGTCCATCTGCCAGCTTCCCTGATGCCAATCATGGGGATTGTCACATGTGACATCAATCGCAAGATCCATATTTTTTAGACCAGGCCATGCGGCGGCCTGTGCCTTTAGCGCGTCGATATCAATATTGCCATCAGGCGCACAACATAAAGCGCCGCGCGGTGCGCCAAGTTCGCGAATGTGGCGGGTCAGCGCGCGGGTGTCAATGCCGCTGATCCCGGGCAGATTATGCGTTTTCAGCCAGCTATCAAGATCACTTGTCGCCCGCCAGCTTGCCGGATTGGTGACCGCTTGACGAACGATCAATCCTAAGGCAGCCGGTGTAATGGTCTCGAAATCCTGATCATTGGCGCCAACATTGCCAATATGCGGAAAGGTGAAGGTGATGATCTGTCCGGCATAGGAAGGATCAGTCAGAATTTCCTGATAGCCAGTCATTGACGTGTTGAAACATATTTCGCCAACATTGGTGATGGCGGCACCGAATCCATAGCCGGTGAAGACAGATCCATCTTCAAGAGCGAGGGCTGCTGTCGGATTGTCCCGATTGGCGCGAAGCGCAGCAAAATACTGGCCAGACTTGATTTTCTGCCCCATTTGATACCATACCCTGTTATAAGAAACCCGCTAGCAAACCGGCGTTTGCCAGACGGCTGTTGTTTACCCGAGCAGACGCCATTGGTCAAGCCAAAGCGGGAGGGCTTGCGGCATCTGCTATAGTCGCGTAAAAGCGCGTCGTTTAGTTGTCGCGACACCTCGATTGGTTTCATAAAGGATTACATTCTCATGCGCGAAAAAATTGCAGCAGCAATGAAGCAGGCATTAAAGGATAAGGATCAGGCAGCTTTAGGCACAATTCGGCTTATTATGGCTGCCCTAAAAGATCGTGACATCGCTGCAAGAGGCAATGGCAATCCTGATGGCATTAGCGATGATGATATCCTCGGTCTGTTACAGACGATGATCAAACAACGCACCGAATCAGCCAAAATGTATAATGATGGTGGGCGCCCCGAACTAGCCGACGCTGAAGAAGCCGAAATTTCCATCATCAAAGGATTTTTACCAGCCCAGCTATGTGATGACGAAATGAAGTCGGCAATTGCCGCTGCCATCGAACAAACAAGCGCAGCATCGGTCAAGGATATGGGGCAGGTGATGGGCTTTTTGAAAAGCAATTATGCTGGCCAGATGGATTTTTCGGCTGCCAGTCAGGCGGTCAAGACAGCCCTGATGGGAAAAGGCTGATCAGTCTTTTCACCATGCCGAATGCACCGGCGAGTCATTGCGGTTTTAAGGCATTCTGATCATGCGCGCCTGATGCCATATTGAATGTCCTTGCCCAAATTTGGTGGTTTTGATGCCTCGGTTTATGATATTAGTAAATATGGTTGCTGGCCAACAGTGATCCCATCACTGAAACCTCTTTTAGCTGACCAGCCAAGCGGAGCTTTGAATTATGGCGGTGCCGCCCGAATTTATCGAAGATCTTCGCCAACGCTTGCCGCTGTCTGATGTTGTTGGGCGGCGGGTAAAGCTGATCCGCAAAGGCCGCCGTCACAGCGGTCTATGCCCTTTCCATGCCGAAAAAACCCCGTCTTTTTCCGTTGTTGATGATGATGGGTTTTACCACTGTTTTGGATGTGGTGTTCATGGCGATGCGATTTCGTTTCTTCGTGAAATGGACGGTTTGGAATTTATGGAAGCGGTTGAACGTCTTGCCGAAATGGCCGGATTGGCCGTGCCGCGCACAGTGCCACAAGACCCGGCCGCATCACGTCAGCGCAAGGCCGCGCTTGATATTCTGGAAGAGACAACCTTGTTTTTCGAAGCCGCATTGCGGCGTGATGATGGCCGCGATGCAACCCGCTATTTAAAGCAGCGCGGGCTTGATTTGGCGATTGTAAAAACCCACCGGATTGGCTACTCGCCGCGAATGGGGTTGCGTGCCGCACTAAAGGATAAGGGCTTTTCCGATGAGGATATGCTTGCCGCGGGTGTGATCCGCAAATCGGATCGTGATGGCAGTCTTTATGATTATTTTCGCGACCGCGTCATGTTTCCGATAGAAAACAGACAAGGCAAGGTGATTGCCTTTGGCGCGCGGGCGCTTGGTGATGCCCAGCCAAAATATTTGAATTCGGGCGAGGGGCCGACCTTTTCGAAAAAAGCCGTTCTTTATGGCTGGGTTCAGGCGCGTGAAGGGCTTCGCCGGAATCTGCCGCTTGTCGTTGCTGAAGGCTATATGGATGTGATTGCCATTCATAGTAGCGGCGCTGCCGCGGCAGTGGCACCGCTAGGCACGGCCTTGACGCCCGAACAGATTGCGCTGTTGTGGAAATTGCATGATGAACCGGTTTTGTGTTTTGACGGTGATGCTGCTGGACAGCGGGCGCAAACGCGTGCGCTTGAACGGATTTTACCGCTTCTCGAGCCCGGACGATCGGCGCGGCTGGCGGTGCTTCCCGAAGGCAAGGACCCTGACGACCTGATTGCGGCAAGCGGGCCTGAGGGGTTTCGCAAAGTGATTGGCACGGCGCGGTCACTTGTTGATAGTTTGTGGGAACAGATTCAGGCCGAATTTGATATTCGCCAGCCCGAGGCGCGGGCGCAATTCTGGCAGGTGGTTCGCGGTCATGTTCGCAGCATTGGCAATAATCAGGTGCGAAGCGCCTACGGTGATGAAATCGAAAGCCGAATCGCCGCAATGCGTAATCAAATTCGCGGCATATCGTCAATGGTGGAACCGCGGCGCGCGTCTCGGCCGCAAACAGGGCTGATTAATCGGCATCGTGCGGTTGTGGCGCTGTTATTGGCGCATCCATCCCTGGTTTCTGCCAATTTTGAGGCCTTGTCGATGCTCGATTCGAGGGATCGATCACTTGAAAGCCTGAAAAAAGCACTTATTGACGCGGTAATCCGCGATCCAGACCTTGACGCAGCAGCGATAAACTATCATTTACAAGGATCGGATTTAGGTGATGTATTGGCGGCAGTGACGGGGGATGACATGAAAGCCAGACTGCCATTTGATCCGAGCCAATTGTCAAATGACGAAGCCGCGATACATCTAGATGAATTACTGCAACTTGTCGGTGGTAAGTCCGGATTGTTTTCGCAGGCCGGAACCCAAAAAAAATAGATAATACCGGGCCTTTGCCCACAGGCTTTGCCGAAATGGCAGGCAAATGACATTTGATGCAACATCACCGGATCAAGCGCATCTGGTTGAGCGCACAGTCGGACAGGAACAAGAGCAACAAAATGGCCAGCAAAGCAAAAAAACAAGCCGAACCTGATCAGAACACGCCAGAAGCAGCCGAAGCGGCCAGCCTCGATGCGGCTCAGCAAACCATCAAAACCATGATGAAGCTTGGCAAAGAACGCGGGTTTGTTACGCATGACGAGCTGAACGCGGCGCTTCCTGCCGAAGATTATACGTCCGAACAGATTGATGATGTGATGTCATCTTTGAGTGAGATGGGCGTTTCGGTTGTTGATAGCGCCGACGGCGATAGTGATGAAGATGCAACCGAAGCCGGCCGCGTCGCAGGCAATCTGTCCGATAGTGATGTATCGGGTACCGATGACCCGGTGCGGATGTATCTCCGCGAAATGGGTAGTGTCGAGCTATTGTCGCGCGAGGGCGAAATTGCCATTGCCAAACGGATCGAAGCTGGCCGTGAAATGATGATTGGTGGCATTTGTGAATCACCATTGACCATTCGCGCCTTGATGCATTGGCGTGACCAGATTGCCGATGGCGTTGTACCTCTCCGCGATATTATCGATCTTGAAGCCACCTACGCCAAAATCAATGGCAACCCGTTGATCGACCAGAATACCGTCAACCCGCTTGGCGATGACATTCCGGATGATGATCTCGAGGATGATGAAGACGAAGAAGAAGAGATTGAAGACGAAGAAGATGAAGTTGAGGATGAGGATGAGGATGATGAAAGTGGCGATAGCGACACCGACACATCAACCCGTGATTCGCATAATGACAATGATGAAAATGACGATCTAAACCTATCGCTTGCTGCGCTGGAAGACGCCGTTCGTGATGATGTGATGGCGCTTCTTGACGAAGTTGGCACAACCTACAAGACGTTTGTCAAAAGCCAGGATCGTCGCCTTGCCCGTATGGCCAAGGAACAGCCGCTTGTCGCAAAAAGTGAAATCACGCATTTCGAGATTAAGGTCAAGCTGTGTGAATTGATGGAAGGGGTGATTTTCAACCCGAACCGCATTGAAGCCTTGAGCGAGCAGGTCTTTACCCTGAATCGGCATGTTACCCAGATCGAAGGCCGCCTGATGCGCCTTGCCACCGATAATGGCGTGACCCGCGTTCAGATGATTGACGCATGGAATGGCCGTGAGGTTTGTGACGATTGGCCCGGCACCGGCTATAATAACAAGGCTTGGAAAAAGCTTTTGGCCAATAGCGCTGAAGAAATTGCCGAACTGCGCGACAAGATCAAGCTTGTCGTTGATGATATTGGTCTGTCGGTTCCCGACTTCCGTGAAGTGATCCAAACCATCCAGCGTGGCCAGCGCGAAGCAGCACGCGCCAAACGCGAAATGGTCGAAGCTAATTTGCGGCTGGTCATTTCGATTGCCAAGAAATACACCAATCGCGGCCTGCAATTCCTCGATCTTATTCAAGAGGGCAATATTGGCCTGATGAAGGCGGTTGATAAATTTGAATATCGGCGCGGCTATAAATTTTCGACCTATGCTACATGGTGGATTAGACAGGCTATCACGCGCTCGATTGCCGATCAGGCGCGCACGATCCGGATTCCGGTTCATATGATCGAAACAATCAACAAGCTGGTTCGGACATCGCGCCAGATGTTGCATGAAATTGGCCGTGAGCCAACGCCTGAAGAGCTTGCCGAAAAACTGTCAATGCCAATTGATAAAGTGCGCAAGGTTTTGAAGATTGCCAAAGAGCCAATCAGCCTTGAAACCCCAGTTGGCGATGAAGAAGACAGCCATCTTGGTGATTTCATTGAAGATAAAAATGCGGTGCAGCCACTTGACGCCGCCATCCAGGCCAATTTGCGCGAGACCACAACGCGGGTTCTGGCAAGCCTGACAGCGCGTGAAGAACGCGTCTTGCGCATGCGGTTTGGCATTGGCATGAATACTGATCACACGCTTGAAGAAGTGGGACAGCAATTTAGCGTGACGCGCGAACGGATCCGGCAAATCGAGGCCAAGGCGCTTCGCAAGCTGAAGCATCCGTCACGGTCGCGTAAATTGCGTAGCTTTCTCGAAAGCTAGGTTGATGCGGCATGCCCTGATGGGGCGCGCCGTGAATATATCTGTTGCGGGGAAATGGGCTGGCGCTGGCGCTTGTCATTAACCCGCCAAAGGGTGGGGGCCTGTAGTTCAATTGGTTAGAACCCACGGCTCATAACCGTGTTGTTGCAGGTTCGAGTCCTGCCGGGCCCACCAACCCTTGCTTCGAAGCGTCAAGAAACGCTATAGCGAACATAAATTATTCACCGCTGATTGTGATGTGATGCGCCAGCGTTTGTTCTAGCGAGCAAGTGGTCTTAAGTTGCGCGGCCTTCGGCAGTGGCATAGATAAGCGCCTCGATAAACAAATCCTTATGCGATGATAATGGCACCAGCTTTATATCTTCTTCAAGATGAATATCAATTTTGGTGGCACCGGCGCTTTTGGCGCGCGCTTCGGCAAGCTGTTTTGCCGCAATCCGTGCGGTGGCAAGCGCGTCGTCAAGGCTGGATTTATCAATTGGGCCATCGGCAAGGTGAATGCGGAATTTTGTTTCGGCCGGCTGGGTAATCGACACCATCACCCGCTGGCGAACCGATCCGGCCGCCGCGCCAACCGCGCCAGCAACATCTGCATGATCAGGAACCGTCAGCGCAACCCCCACCGTGTTGGCGATTGGCGGATAATGGGTGGCGGCTGATGCGCCAAGTGCAATTAGATCGGTATTTAATTTTACCCCAACCGAGACAAGCTGGTCGTTGCTGGTCGGTGTCTTGCGAAATGATTGCGCCAGAAGTGGGTTGCTGGAAACCGCCGCTTCGCCGCCACCTTCATGCGCCAAGGCCGCATCCATCAAGGCCAAAGCCGATCGCCGGTGCAATTCGTCAAGCGTCATTTCGGCAAGATCTAGCGGCGTTGCGGCAATTGCAATGCCGGCGCCATTGCGCTGGCGTGCCATTAATTTTGCGCCAAGCATAGCGGCCTCATCATCAAATTCGTTAAAGGCACCTGTAACATGCGCAGCATCGGTTGGGGTAAAGCTGGACAGGCCAAGAAGCCCGCGGCTAATCAACCGGTCAACCGCGCCAAGCGCCAATTGCGTTGCCGCCAGTTCAGCAACTGGCGCGGGACCAGCGGCAATGGCCTTTTCGGCAAGCCTGATTTCCGAACGCGTAAGCCATTGCGGAACGCCATCAGGCATGATCGGAAAGACGAACCGCGCATCAGTGGCCATTGGCACGGCCAGATCAAGCTGGCGCGAAAGATGGTCTTTTAATGTCGGCCAGCGCAGCGCCAGCAAGGACAGTGGCGTTGCCCGTCTTGGGCCAAGGGTAAGCCCGCCCGTTTTGCCGCGCAAGATTGGCGTGACCTCGCTGTCGCCGCCGAGCCCGCAGGTTCGTATCTCGGCGGCCTCGACCATTGTTTGCCAGCCGCCAACAAAGGCACCGTCTTTTTTCAAACGCGGTGTGCCATTATGCAAAAAGGCAATATCGGTTGTGGTGCCACCAATATCGGCAATCAAGGCTGATTTCGCACCAGCCAGAAATGCCGCGCCGGAAAGGCTGGCGGCCGGACCCGACAAAACAGTTTCAACCGGACGCGACAGGGCAAAATCGGCATGAAGCAGCGAGCCATCACCCTTGACCACCATCAGCGGGCAGGTCAGGCCTTGTTGTGACATGATGTTTTGTGTGGCGTTAATCAGCCGTTCCAGAAGATTGATCAGGCGGGCATTTAACACCGCGGTCAGGGCGCGTCGCGGCCCGCCAAGCGATGAGGATAAGTCATGGCTGCAGGTGACGGGAAGGCCGGTTATTTCGCGAAGCAAATTGCGGGTTTCGGTCTCATGAAGCGGGTTTCGCGTGGCAAAATGGCTAGCAACCGCGAAGGCCGAGACTTCGGATTTCAGCTTGTTTGCAGCAGCATCTAGTGCGGCAATGTCTAATGGTGCCTGAATGCCGCCATCGGGGCGATGGCCGCCATTGATGAAATAAACCGGATCCTGTCCAAGGGCGCGCGCCAGATCGGCACGTTCAAGCGCGGCCTCGTCAAATCCGATCAAAAACAGACCAACGCGCCCGCCAACGCCCTCGACAACAGCGTTGGTGGCAAGCGTTGTCGACAGTGACACCATCTTGATATCATCTGGCGCACCGTTGAAACCGGCAAGAACCTTGGTAATCGCACCGCCAAGACCAACCGATAAATCATCGCGTGTGGTCAGTGCCTTGCCGGTTGCCAAGACAACACCGCGATCGACATTAAGAAGTGCCGCATCAGTGTAGGTGCCGCCAGTATCAAGGCCGATTACAAGTGACATGCGATAGTTCCTTTTGGTTTGGTGCCAGATAGCAAATTACGCCGATCACCAGAAAATGCGATTATCCCGTTTGCGCATGTTTGGCAAAAAACGCCAAAATCCAGCTTGCAACCAATTTGCCGTCATGCGGTGTGGCAAGTGATTGACGACCTTGATTGACGCAATCGGCACCGGCCCTATCAACCAGCAGGTTAGAAAGCGCATCGGTATAGTCAGCGTCAAATTCCGGATGGCCCTGAATGGCAAAAACATCATCCCCGATAACAAAAGCCGCATTTTTGCAATGGTCGGCGCTGGCAATACGCCGCGCCCCATCGGGAAGGCTGGTCACCTGATCTTGATGAACATGAATCAGATTGATTTTGTTATGGCTGGTTTTAATCCAATCTGGAAGGTCGGTTAAGGCCAGTTCCTTGACGCCAAGACCCCAGCCTTTATCCCATTTGCCAGAATGGCCGCCAAGCGCATGCGCAATGATCTGATGGCCAAAACAAACACCCGCTAGCGGCCTTTTGGCAGCATAGATTTGGCGCAGAAAATCCATCAATTTTGGAATGAATGGCGCATCGTCATAAACGCCATAGGCGGAACCCGAAACAAGATAGCCGTCATAATCGCCAATTTGCGCCGGAAACACGTCATCGACCACGGCCAATGTGGTAAAGCGGAAATTTTTGCCAATTGGAAGGCCGGCAAAAAGGTCGCTGAACATATCATTATAATCATTAAAGCGCTGGGGCATTGCCTTGTTGGTATGACCTGCCAAAAGAATTGCGATATGCATATGTGATGGTTCCTATCTATTCGCAGGGCTCGTTTATCTGCGGCATTAACATGCCAACCCAAAACCACTTATGAACGCAAAGCGACTTGTAATCCCAAAAAGGCTAGTGATCCAGAGGCTTTACATCTGTCTTAACAACGGCAGTTTCTTTTTTTAATTCGGCCAGAACGAATAGCCGCAAGGCTGATGACAGCCCGCCATCACGTCTGCGGTCAATCTTTTGCACAAGGCTGGCAAGCGATTGCTCACGGCTGGCGGCAATTTCCTGCAGCATGTCCCAAAAAGGCTGCTCCAATGTCACGCTTGTCCGGTGTCCGTGAATGGTCATGGATCGTTTAATCATCATCGTAATATCATGCGCTTTAAAGGCAGTTTTTGGCAAACCCGTTTTTGGTCAAATCAAACTTGGCGAGGCCAACTTTGGCGAGGGTATTTTTGCCATAGACGTTCTTGGCAAAAGCATTTGGCAATGCGGTGGCTTGGCCAAGATTTGAGACGGTGCCAGTGATTGGTACTAGCGGCGGAAAGCGCCAATCAGCTCAAGATGATTGCTGAATGAGAATTGATCAATGACCTGAACCCATTCAAGCTGAAACCCACTTTCTGTCAAAATGGCCGCATCCCGCGCAAAGCTTGCCGGATTGCATGACACCATAGCGATTGTTGCAATACCGGATTGCACCAGCATCTGGCATTGTGCAGCAGCGCCGCTTCGTGGCGGGTCAAGAATGGCCATGTCAAATCCTTCCAACTCATCGGGCATTAACGGCGCGTCAAACAAATTGCGGCTGGTGGTCTTGACCCGCCCGCCAATGCCCGCAGCATCAACGCCAAATTTCAACGCAGCAAGGGCATCCTCGCTTTGTTCAACCGCTAGAAGATTGGTGATGTTATCCAGCAGCGGCAGGCTAAGCGTGCCGCATCCGGCAAAAAGATCGACAATCTGGCGCGCTGATCCCGCGATTTCAGCAATGGCATTTTGTAGCATAGCCTCACCATCACGGGTCGCTTGCAAAAAAGCACCAGGAGGGGGTGAAACACCGATCTTGCCAAATTGAACCACAGAAATTTCAGGGGCGAAAAGCGTCATCGGACTGCCGTGATCGGTAACCGACAGCCGTGCCAATCTTATGCTCGCCGCCCAGTCGCCCAATTTGGCAAGCATGTCCGGACTCCAAGGCTGCGCTCCTGAAATTGGCTCAATATAAAGACAGATATTGCTATCTTCTGCATTGCCAGTGCTGCGGTCAAGAAGGTTGGCATGCGCATCTGCGGCAAAGCCAGCTGGAAGATGGGCGCTGGCAAAATCCTGCAAGGCGTCTTGCAAGGCCAACAGGTTTGGGTGAAGAACAGCGCAGCCGTCAGGGCTGACAATATGTTGACCCATGTGTTCGCGAAAACCGACAATCGCCCCATCAGCAATGCATTTCAGATGGAAGCTGGCGCGTCTTCGGCTTTTCAGGGGCGTGCTGTAAAGCGGCCTTATCGTGCCAGCCTTGATTTTGGCGCGATCGAGGAAATTAGCAACAAGGGCGCTTTTCCAGCTGCCGATTTTGGTTTCATCCCAATGTTGGAACCGGCACCCGCCGCATGCCGGAAAGGCATCGCAGCGCGGTGTATGGCGATCGGGTGACGGCGTATAAAGCTCGATAATGCGCGCCTTAATTCCTTGTGACGTCAAGGAAAGCGGCTGAACCAACAAGCGTTCGCCCGGAAGGCTGGCCGGAACAAATACATCATGTTCGGCCTCGCTGTAATTATGGGTATAAAGCGCTTTGGCAATGCCATCGCCGCGCCCACCTATATGGCTGATTGTCACCTCGATTGGCGGCGTATTGCGAGGCAGGCGGCCAGCCATCTGGTTCGATTTTGCCGACCGTTTCTTGCTTGGCTTTCGGTTGGATTGGCGTGCCATTTGCTGATCGCCCTTATTGGTTAAATGTGACATGCGCCATTTGCGCAAAAAAGAAAACACTCAATTAAAAATGCTTAATTATAGACGGCGTTCAAACCATACCACACGCCCGATGATATGTACCTCATCAATCCGCCGCTGGTAACTGCTACAGGCCAAATTTTTCGAAGAAATGCGAAGCATTTGCGGTGTGGTGCTGGGAATAATTTTAATGCGTTTGGCAACAAGGCCAACGCCATCATCAAGAATGAAAATACCCAGCGGTGACGGGTGGGTCTGACTGCAACCAAGCATCACCGTGTCATCATGTTCAAGAAGCGGAACTATCGAATCGCCGCTGATGAAATTGACTATCTATTTGCAAATGATCTGATCAGTGTGCTGCAGATTTGCCAAGATTTATATCCGTGTTTTGCCAGCTTTACTCCGGCGCAGCAGGCAGCGCTTGTTTCAATGGCATTTAATCTTGGGAAACCGCGTCTTGCCGGTTTTCGGCGGATGCGCGGGGCAATTAATCGTGGCAATTGGCAGGGGGCGGCTAATGAAGCCAAAAACAGCCTTTGAGCGCGTCAAACACGGCACCGCGCTACCGATATTGCCGCACGGCTTTGCGGCTTGCATAAGCCGTAAAACAAATGGCGTTAAAAGATGCCCCTTATTTGCTGCGGGTGATTGGGCGCGGGTGATTAGGCGACTAATTTTGCCGCGCTGCTGAAAACCTAGCGGCGGCCCCAAGCGCGGCGATGATGGGCATCTGGCTTTGATCGGGTGATGACAGCCGCGACAGCGCGGCAATGGCGGCATTGGCATAATCGCCAGCAATCGCAATCGAACGATCAATGGCATCATGGCTGGCAAGGATGGCCTGTGCAGTGGCAAGATCACCATCGGCAAAATTGCCATCAACCATTGTGCGTTGCCAGAATTCACGGTCATTTGCATCGCCATCCTGCCATGCCAGAATAACCGGAAGGGTTATTTTCTGGTCGATGAAATCATCGCCGTTATTTTTGCCCATCGCGCTGCTGCTGACGCCATAATCCATTGCATCATCCATGATCTGGAATGCAAGCCCAAGCTGCAGCCCGTAATCATGCATCACCGCAACATCATCATCATTTGCGCCTGCCAGCTTGGCACCTGCGGCGGCAGCGGCAGCGAATAAAACTGCTGTTTTGCCAGTGATCACATCGAAATAGGCATCTTGCGGCGTGTCGGGCATGCCAGCGATCGTCATTTGTTTGATTTCACCTTCGGTGATCCGCGCCGACGCATTGGCCAGCTGGCCAAGAACCGTAATATCACCAGCTTCAACCATTAATTCAAAGGCGCGGGCAAACAGAAAATCACCCACCAGAACCGACGCCTCATTTCCCCAAAGCGCATTTGCCGTATCGCGGCCACGTCGCAAATTCGATTCATCAATCACATCATCATGAAGAAGCGTTGCCGAATGGATGAATTCGACGGCGGTTGCCAGCCCCACAGCATTCGCGCTGCCACCGGCAATTTGCGCTCCGGCCAATGTCATCATCGGGCGGATGCGTTTACCGCCAGCGGCAATCAAATGTCCGGCCAGTTCGGGGATCAACGGCACATCACTGGCAATCCGCTGCAAAATCATTGCATTGACGGCTTTCATATCATCGGCAAGCAGATTGACCAACGGGTCAAGCGAAACCAGTTCGCCGTGATTTTTGATCGCAAGATCAGCACTCATTCTTTCAACCCACCAAATGGCTATTTGCCATCTTCCTAACGGAAATATGTATTTGTGCAATTCAAAGCCGTTTGGCTTTTTGGCGACAGCATCATCGTGCTGACCGTTGGCAGCGCGCATGGATGACTTGTCTGAAATCTTTCCCATTCATTACGATGTCACATTACCGCCTAGCAAGGAAAAAAAGCTAGCCCACGGCGAATTTTGTCGTTGCAACGCTTGGTAATTCGCCAAAAATGCGGCATGATGCAGCTTTATGGTACATTTTGTTAGCGTCACCGATAGTGTGCGCCTGTCATTTTTGCTGGCGCTGTTGCGTGATACAGGCATCAAGGCGCATGTGTTTGATGCAAATATTTTGGCGCTTGAGGCTGGCATTGGGGCTTTTCCGCGCCGGATTATGGTGCCAACGAAACGGCTTTTGGCGGCAAAAACGCTGCTTGAGGATGCAAATGAATTTTATGGTAATTGATCATAGTCGTTTGTCCGGCGGCTGGCAGCAAAACCAGCCGATCCAACGCCTGATAAGGGTGAAAAAAACATGAGCCAAGATCTGACAATTGGAAATGATGCCAAAACAGGCGATGGCGTACCGCTTGAGGGCCTTGATGATCTGGCGGTAACACAGGATCATTTGCTTGGCAAAACCGTATCGATTATGCAGCCAAAAAGTGGGTTTCGTGTTGGCACGGATGCGGTGCTTCTGGCGGCGGCGATTGGGGTCAATCGCGGCCGTATTCTGGATATGGGGGCAGGTGTTGGCGGGGTTAGCCTGTGCTTGGCACGGCGGCTTGATGCGGTGCAGATAACCGCGATTGAGATTGACCCGGTAGTGGCGGCATTGGCACAACGGAATGCCGCGGCCAATGGTTTTGAAGACCGGCTTCGTATTCTGCGAGATGATATTGCCAAAATGCCACCAGTTATGGCAGGCAGTTTTGATCATGTTGTCAGTAACCCGCCCTATCATTACGCAACCGGCACAAGGCCGCGCGACAAACGTCGGGCTTTGGCGCATATCGGCGAAGGTTTGGCGCTTGGTGATTGGGTTACATCGGCAATGTGGGCGGCAAAACCGCGTGGACGGATCAGCTTTATTTGCCGGGCTGATCGGGCGGATGAATTGATCCATCTCTTTACCATGGCGGGCGCTTCAGAAATGCTGCAATTCCCGCTTTGGCCGCGGCCAATGGTGCCGGCTGGGCGGGTAATCATTCAGGTGCGCAAGGCGGTGTCTGGCCCGGGCGCGATTTTAGCCGGTCTTATCATGCATAATGATGATGGCAGCTTTACCGAAGCGGCGAGTCGGATTATGAATGGTGAAGGTCTGTATATGGTGCATCCTGCCCGCAGGGTCTAGGCGTGACCGGCAGTGATGCCAGATGAAGGGAAATAGGCGAAATGGGACTTTTGTCCAAAATAATGTTTTGGCGCCGCCGCAGGTCGGTTGTGCCGGTAGTGCGCCTAAGCGGTGTGATCTCGCAATCGGGCAGTCTTGGGCGGCGCGGCCTATCGCTTGAATCGGTTGAGCCGCAATTGAAAAAAGCCTTTTCGGTCAATCGTGCCAAGGCGGTAGCCATCATCATTAATTCGCCCGGAGGCTCGCCAGTGCAATCATCATTGATTGGCCAGCGCATTCGTGACCTTGCCAACCGCGCCGATGTGCCGGTTTTGGCTTTTTGCGAAGATGTGGCGGCGAGTGGCGGCTATTGGCTGGCGGCATCAGCCGATGAGATTTATGCCAATCCGGCATCGGTGATCGGGTCTATTGGGGTGATATCGGCCGGTTTCGGTTTTGATAAGGCCATTGCCAAGCTTGGCATTGACCGGCGGGTTTACACCGCTGGCGAGGCCAAAATGACGCTTGATCCGTTTCAGCCTGAACGCGATGAAGAAATCGACCGGCTGAAAGGGTTGCAGGCCGATATCCATAAACAATTTATCAGCCATATTGAACAGCGTCGTGGATCACGGCTGAAAGGTGCGCATGATGAATTATTCAGCGGCGCGTTCTGGACAGGCAAACGTGCGCTTGAATTGGGATTGATTGACGGACTTGGTGAATGCCGTCAAACATTGCTTCGACGTTTTGGCGATGACACTGACGTGATGTTTGTTGAGCCAAAGCGCAAATTCCTGCCGCTTGGGCTTCCGGCAATGAGCAGCCATCTTGTTCAGGAAACTGCCGATCTTGTGATTGAGCGAGCTTATTTTTCGCGTTTCGGACTGTAAAAGCCAAACCGGTTATGTCAGAATAGAGCCATATTTGCCGTTGCTGGCAGATTAATGGCTGGCTTTACGCAAAACGCAGCATCACACCGGTTGCATCACGCCTTTAAAGGACGCTTGAATAATGGTTATCTCACTCCCGAAAATCCTTAGTCTTTTTGCCCTGATCTGGCTTGTCTGGATGGCGTTTCGGTTTCTCGAGGCACGTCAGAAAAACCGTGCTGATCAGCCATTAGACAAAAATAGCGACGCGGCGGGGGCGGCGAAAAAAGACCAGAATGACGCATCGGTTGATTTGCAGGAATGCACAATTTGTGGGGCATGGGTAAGCGGCGAGACCTGTGATCGGGAAAACTGTCCCTATTAGCGGCAGCAACAGCTTGCCTTTTGGTATGGTTTCCGGCTAATTTCCGTGCATCTTTTGCAATAGGAATCGTGACGGATGCCAACATCACAAAGTGACGAAATAAGAACCGATTTCCAGTCGATTATTCTGAATTTACAACGCCATTGGGCAAGGCAGGGCGCGGTTGTCTTGCAGCCTTATGACATGGAGGTTGGCGCGGGTACATTTCACCCGGCAACAACGCTTCGGGCGCTTGGTCCCGATGATATTTGGCGCGCGGCCTATGTTCAACCATCGCGGCGGCCTTCGGATGGGCGCTATGGTGAAAACCCAAACCGGATGCAGCATTTTTACCAGTTCCAGGTGATTTTCAAGCCATCACCAGCGGAATCGCAGGCGCTGTATCTCGACTCGTTAGAGGCAATCGGACTTGACCCCGACAAGCATGATATCCGATTTGTCGAAGATGATTGGGAATCCCCAACGCTTGGCGCATGGGGTCTTGGCTGGGAAGTCTGGTGTGATGGCATGGAAATTTCCCAATTCACCTATTTCCAACAGGTTGGCGGGATTGAATGTAATCCAGTGCCGCTTGAACTTACCTATGGGTTGGAACGGCTGGCGATGTATATTCAGGGTGTTGATAATGTCTATGACCTTGATTGGGATGGCGTGCCAGCGGCCGAAGGTGGCAAAACTTATGGCGATATTTTCAAACGCGCCGAGGTTGAATTTTCTGGCTGGAATTTTGAACAGGCTGATACGGATATGCTTCTTGGGCATTTCCGTGATGCCGAAATGGAATGTGGCCGCTTGCTGGGGCTGGAAACACCACTCGCATTGCCGGCCTATGATCAATGTATGAAAGCCAGCCACCTGTTTAATATGCTTGATGCGCGTGGGGTGATTTCGGTGACTGAACGCGCCGCCTATATCGGGCGTGTTCGGAACTTGGCCAAAGGATGCTGTGAAGCATGGATGGGAATAACGGAGACCGCAACCAATGGCTGATCTGGTAATTGAATTTGTCTCAGAAGAAATTCCTGCGCGCATGCAGGCTGTTGCTGGCCGTGATCTGGCACGGCTAATTGAATCGGCCCTAACAACGCTTGGTGTCTGGCATGATGACAGTGTGGCAACCGGCCTTTGTGCGCCGCGTCATTTACTGGCCTATGTCAGCAATATTGCTGCATCGCAGCCGGATCGCATTATTAAAAAACGCGGGCCACGTGTTGATGCGCCTGAGGCGGCGATTGCCGGTTTTTTGAAATCGGCTGGGGTCAGCCGCGAAGAACTTGTTAAAGAAGATACGCCAAAAGGCCGGTTCTTATTTGCGCGAAGCGAAATCACCGGCGGTGAAACGGCCGCGCTGTTGGCGCCGATCATTATTGATATCCTGACCCATTTTCCGTGGCCGAAAAGCCAGCGATGGGGTCGTGGCAAATTCCGCTGGGTGCGCCCGCTTCACCGGATCAATATTCTGTTTGATGGCAAACCGCTTGCCGGTGCGCTGGATCTGGGTGGCGGCGATGTAATCACTTTTGGGATGGCTAGCTGCGGCCATTATTTTGAGGCACCTGACGATATTGACCTGACCGGCGTAACCAGCCTTGATGATGTAAAGGCCAGATTGCGTGAGGGTTATGTGATGCTTGACCAAGATGAACGCCACGATGCGATTATCAGTGAGGCTAAAAAATTAGCTGCCAGCAAGTCCTGCCATCTCAATGAGGCGCAGCTTGGCGGTTATCTTGCCGATATTGCTGGTTTGGTCGAATGGCCAACGCCGCTTATGGGGCAGATTGAAGACCGGTTCATGGTGCTGCCGCCAGAATTGCTGCAGGCTACAATTGCAACGCATCAGAAATACATCACGCTTAATGATGCTGCTGGAAAATTCTCGTCACATTTCATCGTTCTATCAAATCGGCTTGGCGATGTAGCGCGCGATAAGGTGATTATCGCCGGTAATCAGCGTGTGTTGCGGGCGCGATTGGCCGATGCCGAATTTTTCTGGCAACAGGATCAGGCGCGCCAACTGGAAAGCTATCTTCCCGCGCTTGGCGATGTCACATTCTATGAGGGGCTTGGCTCAATCCATGATAAGGCAATCCGGATGGAAACGCTGGCTAGTGCTATTGCGCCGCATATGCCATCTGCCAACCTAAAAGCCGCATCACGCGCCGCCCGTCTTGCCAAGGCTGATCTTGTCACAGGTATGGTTGGTGAATTTCCTGAATTGCAGGGCATCATGGGCGGCTATTACGCGGCTGCCAGTGGCGAGGATAAAGCCGTTTGCGACGCCGTCACCGCGCATTACCGGCCGCAAGGCCCGGCCGATGATTTGCCAGCAACACCCGAAGCCATGGTTGTTGCGCTGGCGGATAAGATTGACACGCTTGTCGGGTTTTTCGGCATTGATGCCAAACCGACCGGATCAAAAGATCCGTTCGCTCTTCGCCGTGCGGCCTTGGGCGTTATTCGCATCATTGTTGATGGACAGCTAACCATCCCGCTTGGCAAGATTTTGCAAGCGGGTGCTAGCGGCTATGGCTTTGCCAAAGTTGATGCCGATCTGTTGCCCTTCATTCGTGACCGGCTTCGCGGCTATCTTCGTGATCAGAAAATGCGCCATGATGTGGTTGCCGCGGCCTTGGCCGATGATGATGGTGATGATATCTATTTGATGGCGACACGCGCGTCGGCGCTTGCTGGCTTTTTGGCAGCTGCCGATGGCACTGGATTGATGGCTGGTTGGCGGCGGGTCAGCAGCATCCTTGCTGCTGAGGAAAAAAAGGCCAAAACCGGCTTTGCTGCAACATCTGATCCGGCGCTATTTACCGAGACTGAAAAAGCACTTTTTGAACCACTATCGACAATGGCTGTGAAACAAGACAATATTGACTCGCAGCTTGCCGCGCTTGGTGCGCTGCGTTTCCCCATTGATTTGTTTTTTGAAAAAATCGTCGTGAATGATGATGATCCGGCGATCCGCCTGAATCGACTTGGGCTATTGGCAATGATTCGTAAAAAAATGTTGGCTGTGGCGGATTTCACGAAAATAGAAGGCTAGATAGAGACATGACACAATGGGTTTATAATTTTGGCAAAACCGGAACCGATGGCGATGCAACGCGTCGCAATCTCCTTGGCGGCAAGGGTGCTAATCTTGCCGAAATGAGCGGTATTGGCCTACCGGTTCCACCCGGATTTACCCTTAGTACCCATGTTTGCACGCATTTTTATGACCATGACAAAACCTATCCTGACACATTAGATCAGCAGGTGCGTGACGCGATTGCGAAAATCGAAAGCGAAACCGGCACCCGTTTTGCCGATTCTGCTAACCCGCTTCTTGTTTCGGTTCGGTCAGGTGCGCGCGCTTCGATGCCGGGCATGATGGATACGGTTCTCAATCTTGGTCTGAATGACGTCACGGTCGAAGGCCTTGCCAGCCGCGCCAATGATGCGCGTTTTGCCTATGACAGTTATCGCCGGTTTATCCAGATGTATAGCGATGTCGTGATGGAGGTCGATCACGGCCTGTTTGAAGATGCGCTTGAAGATATGAAGCTTCAACGCGGCGTTTATGAAGACACTGAATTGACTGGCGATGATTTAAAAGCACTTGTCGCCAGCTATAAGGACATTGTTCAAGATGAGGCTGGTACTGGCTTTCCGCAAGACCCATGGGAACAGCTTTGGGGTGCAAGTGGCGCAGTATTCAACAGTTGGATGAATACCCGCGCCATCACCTATCGGCGGCTGAATAACATTCCTGCGGCATGGGGAACAGCGGTCAATATTCAGGCCATGGTTTTTGGCAATATGGGTGATGATTGCGCAACCGGTGTTGCGTTTACGCGTGATCCATCAACTGGTGAAAACAGCTTTTACGGCGAGTTTTTGATCAATGCGCAAGGCGAAGATGTTGTTGCTGGTATTCGCACGCCATTGCCATTGACGGCGGCTGCCCGCGAAAAAGGCGGTGGCGATGCTTTGTCGATGCAAGAAGCAATGCCAGCGGCCTTTGATCAGCTTGATGCGGTTCGCAAAAAGCTTGAGGCGCATTATCGCGATATGCAGGATCTTGAATTTACTGTCCAGCAGGGCGTGCTGTATATGCTTCAAACCCGTAGCGGAAAACGCACTGCCGAAGCCGCGCTTCGCATAGCTGTTGAAATGGCTGATGAAGGGTTGATCACCTGCGACGAAGCTCTATGTCGGATTGATCCGAATACGCTTGACCAGCTGCTTCATCCAACGCTTGATCCCAATGCTGAAAAGGTCATTCTGGCACGCGGTCTGCCCGCATCACCAGGTGCTGCATGCGGCAAGATTGTGCTGAATGCCGATCGTGCCGAGGAAATGGCGGCCAGCGGCGAGGCGGTGATTCTGGTGCGTCTTGAAACCAGCCCTGAAGATATTCACGGTATGCATGCTGCTGCCGGTATCCTGACGGCGCGTGGCGGCATGACAAGCCATGCGGCGGTGGTTGCTCGTGGTATGGGGCGGGCCTGTGTTTCGGGTGTAAGCGATATGCGCTTTGACGAGGTGAGCGGCAAGGTCTTTATCGCCGATCAGATTTTGGTCGAAGGTGATGTCATCACCATTGATGGCACCAGCGGCGAGGTTTATGCCGGTAAAGTCGATACGATCCAGCCAAAAATGTCAGGTGCCTTTGCCAGCGTTATGGGCTGGGCTGACGAGGTGCGCCGCATGGAAGTGCGCACCAATGCCGAAACCCCGGCCGAGGCGCGGGTTGCCCTTGATTTTGGCGCGCAGGGCATTGGCCTATGCCGAACCGAACATATGTTTTTCGATGCTGACCGCATCATTGCCATGCGCCAGATGATCATGGCTGCCGATACTGAAGGCCGTGAATTGGCGCTTGCCAAACTATTGCCAATGCAGCGCCGTGATTTTGAAGAATTATTTACCATCATGGCTGGTTTGCCGGTCACCATCCGGCTTCTTGATCCACCATTACATGAGTTTTTGCCGCATTCGGCCGATGAATTGGCCGAAGTTGCCGCCGCCGCTGGCGTAACAATCGAAACGGCACGCCAACGCTCGATCAAGCTTGCCGAGACCAACCCGATGCTTGGTCATCGTGGCTGCCGCTTGGCGGTGACTTATCCGGAAATCTGCCGGATGCAAGCCCGCGCTATTTTTGAGGCGGCCTGCGCTGTTGCCAAAAACACTGGCGAGTCACCAATTCCCGAAGTGATGGTTCCCCTTGCGGCAACTGCACGGGAAATTGCGCTTTGCAAGGCCGAGATTGACGCGGCTGCGGCTGCGGTTATGGCCGAAACCGGCGTCACGATTTCATATCTTGTTGGCACAATGGTTGAATTGCCCCGTGCGTCAATCTGTGCGGCTGATCTGGCGGTTGAGGCGGAATTCTTTTCCTTTGGGACGAATGATCTGACGCAAACCTCGCTTGGCATCAGCCGTGACGATGCCGGATCTTTCCTGCATGATTATGCTGATAAAGGTATTTATCCGGTTGATCCGTTTGTGTCGATTGACCTTGAAGGGGTTGGCAGTTTGGTTGAAATGGGGGTTGAACGTGGCCGCAAAACCCGCCCCGATATCAAGCTTGGTATCTGCGGTGAACATGGTGGCGATGGCGAATCAATTCTGTTTTTTGAAAAGGTCGGCCTTGATTATGTGTCTTGTTCGCCTTATCGCGTTCCTGCGGCGCGTCTTGCTGCTGCACAGGCCACGATCAAAACCCGCCAAACCGGTTAATCCTCGCGGGTTATCGGCATAAACCGCGGCCGCAAAAACGCCGCTGATTCAGTTGCGGCGTGGCCGCCTGTCATCAAAAGAGATAAGACAAGAAAAAAGCCAGAAAATGCTGGCTTTAGTCGATGGGTAGATTTGGCTTTCAAATCTGGCTGGAACAGCCTTATTTGATGCCAAGACCGCCAAAGCGCTTGTTAAAGCGGGCAACCTGACCACCTGAGTCAAGGATACGATGCTGGCCAGTCCATGCTGGATGGGTCTTTGGGTCAATGTCGAGTTTCAACACATCGCCAGGCTTTCCCCAAGTCGAGCGCGTTGTATGCTCGCTGCCATCGGTCATTACAACGGTGATTTCGTGGTAATCTGGGTGAGTATCTTTTTTCATGCCGGTCTCCGATTTTACGCTTAACTGTCTGTTCGCGATGCTAGATTTGCTATGCGGCAGAATGATCCTCGCCAACAAACAGCGCTGGTGGTATATCCCCTATAGCGGTGATAAGCAAGCCCCCGACGTAGAAAATAAATGGTTAGCGGGTTAGATGAACAAAAATTGGGGTTAATAAATGAATAACGGGCAGAAAACTGATCACCAGACAGCATTTCCGGCGGATCAGATCTCAGAAACAAATCGCCGTTTCACCAGCCGCCAGCTATTGGTCGTCTTTTGGCCCTATCTCCAGCCGCATCGTCTCCGAATCGCGCTTGCCATTTTGGCGCTTGTGCTTGTTGCTGGTGCGCTTCTTGGAATGGGGCGTGGGCTTGCCTATCTTGTTGACGAAGGGCTTGGCAAACGCGACCCTGCCTTGCTTGATCGCGCGGTAATGGCAACAGCGATGATTGCCGTGGTTCTGGCCTTTGGCAGCTATCTTCGCACCAGCATGGTGAATAAAATTGGCGAAATGGTGCTGGCTGATATTCGCCGCGCGATTTTTGGCCATGCCATTACCTTATCGGCTGGATGGTTTGAAAATGCACGAACCGGTGATGTGCTATCCAGAATCACAACCGATACCAGCATTGTTCAAACGGTCATGACCTCGACCCTATCAATGGCGGCGCGTAATTTCCTACTTTTGATTGGCGGGCTTGTGATGGTGGTTCTATCCAGTCCGAAAATGTCGGTTGTGGTGTTGATCGTTGTGCCAATGGTTGTGTTGCCGCTGATTTTCATGGGACGCCGGTTACGCGCTGCCTCAAGATTGGCGCAGGATCGGCTTGCCGATGTCGGGGTCGAAGCTGAAGAAACGGTTAGCGCCATTCGCACGGTGCAGGCCTTTGGCCGTGAAGATTATGTCAAAGGGCATTTTGAACGGGCGGTTGATCTATCGCTTGACGCAGGTCTTGCGCGGGTTCGGCTTCGCGGTCTGTTAAGCGGCATTGTGATTTTTCTGGTCTTTAGCGGTATTGGCGTCATTCTGTGGATTGGCGGACAAGATTTGATGGCTGGACGGATCAGCGCTGGTGATCTGTCATCGTTTATTTTCTATGCTTTTTTGGTGGCAAGCTCGACCGGTTTTCTATCCGAACTTGCCGGCGATTTACAGCGGGCGGCGGGTGCGGCTGAACGCATTGCGCAATTGCTGGACACCAAGGCAAGCCTGCCCGCACCAGCATCGCCGCAACCGATCAATATGGCGGCTGCAACAGCATGTGAATTTGCCGATGTTCAGTTTGCCTATCCGGCTGCGGTGAACCGGCCTGCAATCAGCGATGCAAGCTTTGCGATCAAGGCCGGCGAGCGTGTGGCGATTGTTGGGCCAAGCGGGGCAGGTAAATCAACGATTTTTCATCTTCTTCTCAGATTTTATGATCCGGTGAATGGGGCGGTTCGGGTTGGCGGGATTGATCTTCGGGATTTGTCGCTTGCTGATTTGCGCAGCCATATCGGTTTGGTGCCGCAAGATTCGGCGCTGTTTTCGACAACGCTTCGCGAAAATATCGCCTTTGGCCAGCCAGATGCCGATGATGCGGCCATTATTGCCGCGGCAAAACAGGCACAAGCGCATGATTTCATCATGGCCATTGATGGCGGCTATGATGCCTTTATTGGTGAAAAGGGCATTCGGCTTTCAGGCGGGCAACGCCAGCGTATTGCCATTGCTAGAGCGATTCTTCGCAATCCTCGTCTGTTGCTTCTCGATGAGGCGACAAGTGCGCTTGATGCGCAGTCCGAAGCGGCGGTTCAGCATGCTTTGGAAAATCTGATGGCCGATCGCACAAGCCTTGTGATTGCGCACCGTCTGGCAACAGTTGTTCGCGCCGATCGTATTTTGTTGATGGATCGGGGTAGGTTACTGGCGGTTGGAACCCATGAATCGCTAATGGTTGAATCGGCATTATATCGCACGCTTGCCGGATTGCAGTTTTCAATTCCAAAAGTCGGGTAATTTCCAAAATAGCCTTATTACTGGCTGGTAAATTGCCCGTTCATCATCGCCTCATCTGCCGTTGATGTGGCGATAAATTGGTCGCTGATCACGGTTGTTTCAGGCGTTTGGGTTACGCTAATCACGCGGGTGTCCCAGCTATTTTCACTTCGCTGATCCAACCTTAGCATCATAGTGGCGCTTTCATCTAAAAAGCTGTTGGTTCAATTGCTGATCTGAAATACCTTGTTGCGAAGGCTGTGTATATCGTCATCGCGAAGATCAATCTCGTGGACATCGGCGGTTTGACTTGTGAAATCCAAATTAATCATGCCAGTGCCGGAAAAACGGGATGGGCTCTCAGATCCAAAATAATAGCAAAGCGTCTGCATCGCCAATGGCCGATACAGGCTGGTCGTCAACGGTTCCGAAAAATATACAATCGGCATGATGGTTTGCTAGAAATAGAAGTCAATGGACGGCAAGGATTGCTCTTCAAGCGTGATTTTGTTTATTGATTGAAGATGGGTTTGATCGAGGTAGACAAAATACAAATTGCTGATGTCCAGTAATAGAAATTCAGCTTTGAAACCAACAAACTGGTCAAAATCGTGAAGTTTCGAAACCGCCGTTTCGACCATCGCCAAATCCTACGCCATAAAATCAGAGGTTTTGATGAGTGAGCGTCCAATATTCGGACAATTGCGTATCTGCGGGTCAAAAGCTGTAATCGGCATCGGCGGAACGGCCACTGCCGCCATGGCTTTCTGAAAGCTTGTTTGCGGTGCGCCTTTACCCGGCGTTTCCATTTGAATCCAATAGATATACAGCTGCTTGTTGTGGTGATCAAAGCGGTCAAAAAGCCGCAAACAAGCCCATTTTGATGCTGCCAGGTCATATGCACCAGCAATGACCATCTGTCGGGGGGCATGCACATATCAAAAAGGATAGCCCAAAAGTATAATTTGGCGCAATTATGCCGCGGCGGCGTTGCTTGATGATGCTAATTGGTGATGCGACTTGCTAATATAAATAGGCAATGCGACTTGGTAATATACATACCGTCTTGATGTTTTTTGGCGTTTGGGCGGGGCTATTTCACCGCAACACGCTGGGTGATTTTCAGCTCGATACGACGGTTTTTACGGCGGGCATCACCATTATCAGCGGCATCAAGTGGCTGAAACTCGCCATAGCCAGCGGCGGCTAGCCGGTTGGCTGGCAAGCCTTGCTGATTGAGAAAGCGTACCACGGATAATGCGCGTTCGGTTGAAAGATCCCAGTTATCAGCATAGCGGCCAGCGCGGATTGGTACGTCATCAGTATGGCCGTCAACCTGCAAAACCCAATTGATGTCCTCGGGAATTTTAGTGGCGATATCGGTAAGGGTAACCGCAAGCTTGGCAAGCTGATCCTGACCTTCGGCTGCAATTTCGGCCTGACCTTGGGCAAACAGAACTTCAGATTGAAAGACAAAACGATCGCCAACAATCTCAACATCATCGCGTCCTTTCAATACGTCACGCAACCGCCCAAAAAATTCTGACCGAAAGCGTTGTAACTCCTGAACACGGCTTGCCAAGGCATTGTTCAATGACCGCCCAAGGCTGGTAATGGCAACCTTGTCACGCGTTGCCTGCTGGTCTTTTCCGGCAAGAAGGCTGGTTAGTTCTTTAATGCGAAGCCGCAAGGCGGCCAAGGCACCGGTCATTTGCGCAATTTTGGCTTTTGACGCGGTGGTTTCGGCGCGCAACGTGTCAATTCGATTGGTGGCGCTCTGGTTCTGGGCTTGTGCCATTGCCAATTGCCCTTCAGCAAGCTGCAGTGCGCCTAACCGTTCTTCAAGGCTGTTCCGCGCGGCGGCAAGGGATATCTCGGTATCGGCCTGTTTTGCTGTGAGGTTTGCAATTTGGCTGTTCTGCGCTGCAATGGCGGCTTGCACGCTTACCAATTGGGCTTGCAATTTGTCACGATTGGCATTGCTGGCATTTAACTGGTTGTTGATTTGCACCAGATCGGCGGCAAGATTGGCGCTTGCGCGGCGTTCAATATTCAACAGCTCGCCAAGCGAGGCTAATTGCTGGCGCATTTCGCCAAGCGTTGCATCTTGGCCAGAGACACGATAGGCCAAATTCACCTGAATCAGCACAAAGACCATCAGCACGAAAATGATTACCATCAGCAAGGTTGCTAAGGCGTCAACAAAGCCGGGCCAGGTAAAATTTTCGACCCGCCGCGCATTGCCAATTCGTGCCAGCGCCATTGTGGCTATTCCCCTTTGCCGCGACGTGTTTTGACGTCAATCATCGTGGCGATTGATGAGGACAGGCCGCGCAATTCACTGGCCACAATATCGGTTTGCCGGTTTCGATCAGCGCGCAAATCTTCGGATAGCTGCATGATATTGGCGTTTAGCTGTGCCAGATGATCCCGAATGCGGCGGTCATCGGCCAAGGCCTCGTTCAAATGCGCCATCGTACCAGTCAATTGTGAGACCTGCTCTAGCAGGCGTTCGCGATTATCCTCGCCATTTGAAATTGATTGCGACAAAGCCATAACCGCGCGGGCGGCTTCTTCGCTCATGCCGCTGGCAAGCGCACTCTGTTCGGCGTTTGATGATGGGTTGCTATCATTAAACCGGGCAAAGGCCGACAGCCAATCTTCCAGCTCGTTAAAAAACCGGCCTATGGCTTGGCCTAGCTGAAGGTCAAGAAACCCAAGGATCAAAGAACCGGCAAGGCCAAATAAAGATGATGAAAAAGCGGTTGCCATGCCGGAGAGTGGCGCATCAAGTCCAATGCGCAATTGCCCCATCATCGCCTCGAAATTGTTGCTGTTGGCGTCGATTGAACTAACAACATTCCCAACGGCGCCAATCGTTTGAAGCAGCCCCCAAAAGGTGCCAAGCAATCCCAAAAAGACCAATAGGCCAATCATATAGCGGGAAATCTCGCGGCCTTCATCAAGGCGGGCAGCCACCCCATCAAGAACCGAACGAAGCGACAATGCCGATAGCTGCGCATCATGGCGCGAATCTGCTAGCATTGCATAAACGGTTGCTAAAAGAATGGGGCGGCGTTCGGGTGGATCAAGCTTACCAGTGGATTTTACCGCAAGAAGCCAGTTGCGTTCGGGCATCAGCCGCAGGGTTTGCCGGATGATATAGAGAATGCCAATGCCAAATGCGCCAAGAATAACGCCATTTAATGCTGGGTTTCCCATAAAGGCAGCTTTTAACGGCGCGGCCAAAAGCGCGGCAATAATGCCAACCCCAAGCAAAAAGATGAGCATTCTGATAAGATAACGTCTTGGGTTGGTTTCCATGATCTTATCTCCTAGGCATGGTCGGTCACAGCAGTTTTATGCGGATGATCGCAATTGTCAGGCTGGCGCGAAAATCCACAAAGAGTAAATTCTTGTTATGAAACAATGGCAGAATTGTGAATATTCGCAAGCCTTGCCCGATGAAATGATTCTTGCCAGATGAAATAAGTCTTGCCGGATCAAATCGCAATCATGGCACGAAAGTCACCCTGACTCTGGATAGCAAAACCAAGCAGCCTTTTGGCCGCATTCCAAAATATGGCAGGAAAAGACAAGGGGCTTATGCCCGCGCCTTGGCAAGATGCTTTAGCAATTCGGCATGGATGGCCGGATTACCAGCAACGACATCGCCGCTTTGCAAGACGCGGTCGCGCGACGCAAAGTCAGACACAAAGCCACCAGCCTCGCGAACCAACAGGATACCTGCGGCGATATCCCAGCTTTTCAACCCATGCTCCCAATAGCCGTCAAACCGCCCTGCGGCGACATAAGCAAGGTCAAGCGCAGCCGAACCAAAACGGCGCACGCCAGCGCTGACACCCATGATGTTGAATAATTCGCGGGCAAAAAGCGCATGGTCTTCATCACTGCCACGCCCGATAAATGGAATGCCGGTGGCAAAAATAGATTCGCCCATCTGGCGTCGTCCGGAAACGCGCAATCTGCGATCATTGACATAGGCGCCTGATCCAGCCTCAGCAAAGAAATATTCATGGCGAAGCGGATCAAAGACTAACGCTGCGGTGATTTTGCCCTTGTCGCGAACGGCAATCGAAATGGCAAAATGCGGAATGCCATGAAGATAGTTTGTGGTGCCGTCAAGCGGATCAACAATCCAGCAAGGCGCATCAGGATCGGCGCCAGCGATGATGCCGCTTTCTTCCATCTCAAATCCCCAATCGGGGCGTGCCTTTGATAATTCAGACTTGATGATGCGTTCGGCATTGGTGTCAACGCGCGAAACAAAATCGGCTGGCCCTTTGCGGCTAACCTGCAAATTTTCGACTTCGCCAAAATCGCGAAGCATATTGCGGCTAGCGGCGGTGGCCGCCTTGTGCATGACATTAATGAGGGCGGAGCGGGTTGCCATAAAAAGTCCTGTAACTCTAAAAATTAATTCTTTGCACGCTCTACATAGCTTGCATCTTCCGGCCGCACAACAATGCGTGTGCCAGATTCGATATGCGGTGGCACCATTACACGCTCGCCATTTTCTAAAATAGCGGGTTTGTATGATGATGATGCGGTCTGGCCTTTGACAACAGCATCGGCCTCAACAACTTCCATCACAACCGTATCGGGAAGCTCAACTGAAATTGGATCACCTTCATGGCTGGACATGGTCACAACCATGCCATCTTGCAAATAGGCAGCGCGCTCGCCAACCATGTCTTTGACGATGCTGATTTGTTCAAAGGTTTCTGAATGCATGAACACCAGATGGTCACCTTCATCATAAAGAAAGGTACAGGCAGCTTCATCAAGGATTACGCGCTCAACCGTTTCTGATGAACGGAAGCGTTCATTCAATTTGGTGCCATCGCGGATATCGCGCAATTCGATCTGGGCAAAGGCACCGCCTTTTCCAGGTTTGACATGCGCCACTTTTACCGCTGTCCAAAGACGACCATTATGTTCAATCACATTGCCGGGTTTGACGGCATTTCCGTTGAGTTTCATCGCTAAATCCTTGTTCGCATAGCTGCGGTTTGCAGCGAAGGTCTATCCGTGTTTACAAAAATTTGCCAATGGCGGCGGCATTATCCAGCATTCGGCAGGAAAAGCCCCATTCATTGTCATACCAAGCCAGTACCCGCACCAAACGCTTGTTTAATACGTTTGTTTGGGTCAGGTCGGCAATCGAAGAATGAGGGTCATGGTTAAAATCAATCGAAACAAGCGGGCGCTCATTGACGCCAAGAACGCCTTTCATTGGGCCATTTGCAGCCGCGGTGAGTAGCTGGTTAATTTCTTCAAGTGATGTATCGCGGCTTGTCGTGACCACCAGATCGACAACCGAAACATTGGCCGTTGGGACCCGAATGGCCGATCCTGACATCTTGCCTTGTAATTTTGGCAGAACCTCGCCAACAGCTTTTGTGGCGCCGGTTGAGGTTGGAATCATCGACATGGCAGCGGCGCGGGCGCGGCGCAAATCCTTATGGCTTGAATCAAGCGTTGGCTGATCGCCAGTATAGGCGTGGATTGTTGTCATATAGCCAGCTTCAATACCAACAGTATCGGCCAGAACCTTGGCAATAGGGGCAAGACAATTGGTCGTACAGGACGCGTTTGACACCACATCGGCATCAGCCGTTAACAGGCTGTCATTGACGCCAAAAACAATGGTCTGGTCGGCGTTTTTGCATGGTGCGGACACAAGCACTTTTTTCGCACCAGCGGCAAGATGCACGGCTGATGCTTCGCGGCTGTTGAATTTTCCTGAACATTCCAGAACAATATCAACACCATGTGCCGCATGCGGAATATTGGCCGGGTCGCGTTCGCGGCTCATATGGATTTTGCCACTGCCAACATGCATCCAATCTTCGCCATGTGTCACCGTGCCGACAGCGCGTCCATGAACCGAATCAAATTCATAAAGATGTGCCGAGGTCTCAATCGGCCCGGGGCTGTTGATCAGCACAATCTCCATATCCTGATGCCCCATTTCCTGAAAAGCACGAAGTGTCATCCGGCCAATGCGGCCAAATCCGCTGATCGCCAATCTTAATGTCACACGACTATCTCCTTGGTTTGTTCGGCTGACCAATCACGGTATGGCCAGATATCATCTAGAAACTATGCTGTTTATGTATCGTCTGTTTATCCAATTTGGTGTTTTGCCGCCGCAACAACAGCGTCAGCGGTAATGCCGAAATGATTATACAGATCATCAATTGGCGCCGAGGCACCAAAACTGGTCATGCCGATAAAGCTGTCAGTCTCGCCAAGCAGCCAATCCCAGCTTTGCCGCAGTCCAGCCTCAACGGCAATGCGCGGCGTCTTGCCAAGCACCTGTAGGCGATAGGCTGCATCCTGCATGGCAAAAAGATCAAGACAAGGCACCGAAACAACGGCAGCGTTGATACCGCTATCGGCAAGCTGCTTTTGCGCGTCAATGGCAATGCTGACTTCGGATCCTGATGCCAGCAAAGTGATCTGGCGTTTGCCGCCACAATCAACGGCAACATAAGCGCCTTTTGCGGTTTTGTTTTCAGCCATATCACCATGCCGGAATTGCGCCAGCCCTTGACGGCTTAATGCCAGAATTGATGGTGTGGTTTTTGCCTCAAGTGCGGTTTGCCATGCTTCGGCGGTTTCCACAGCGTCGCCCGGGCGGAAAACAAATAAATTTGGTATCACGCGAAGCGCGGCAAGATGTTCGACCGGCTGATGTGTTGGGCCATCTTCGCCAAGGCCGATGGAATCATGCGTCATGACAAAGATAACGCGCTGTTCCATCAGTGCCGACAAACGAATGGATGGGCGGCAATAATCGGTAAACACCATAAAGGTGCCACCATAAGGGATGGCACCGCCATGAAGGGCAATGCCATTCATGGCTGCCGCCATGCCATGTTCGCGAACGCCATAATGAATATAGGTGCCGCCATAATTGCCATGATCGAAAATCGTATGATCGGCAACCCGGGTATTGTTTGATCCTGTCAGATCGGCCGATCCGCCAAATAGGGTTGGGCAGGCTGGCAAAATGGCTTCGATGGCTTTCTGGCTGGCAACGCGCGTTGCCAGTTTTTGCGGCGTGCTTGCCAATTGGTTTTTCCACGCAAGAACCGCAGCGGCAACATCCTTGTCAAAATCATTGGCAATGGCGGCGTCAAAGCTGGTTTTATTTTGGCTTGCGGCATGCCGATCTTGCCATGATTGATGCGCCGCCGCGCCGCGGGCGCCAACAGCGCGCCATTCGGCCAGAATATCGGCGGGGATTTCAAACGCCGCATGTGGCCAGCCAAGTGTTTCGCGTGCCAGCGCAATTTCGGCATCACCAAGCGGGGCGCCATGAACGCCAGATGTGCCTTGTTTGTTTGGCGCACCAAGGCCGATTATGGTTTTGCAGCAGATCAGGCTTGGTCGGTCATCGGCTTGGGCGGCGCTAATCGCGATGGAAACGGCGCCCATATCATGCCCATCACAGCTTAGCACCTGCCAACCATAGGCCTCGAACCGGCCGCTTGTATCATCCGATATCGACAGGTCAGTGCTGCCGTCAATTGAAATATTGTTATCGTCAAATAGCACGATCAACCGGCCAAGCTTCATGTGTCCTGCCATCGAGGCGGCTTCATGACTAACACCTTCCATAAGACAGCCATCGCCAGCAATGACATAAGTGTGGTGATTCACCAGATCATCGCCATAGCGTTCGGCCATATGGCGTTCGGCCATCGCCATGCCAACAGCATTGGCAATGCCCTGACCAAGCGGGCCGGTTGTGGTTTCAATGCCTTTGGCATGACCAAATTCGGGATGTCCGGCGGTGCGGGCACCAAGCTGGCGGAAATTGCGAATCTGCTCGATGGTCATGTCTTCGTAACCGGTAAGATGCAAAAGCGCATAAATCAGCATCGAACCATGTCCAGCAGATAGGACAAAACGATCACGATCAGGCCAGTCAGGGCTGGCCGCGTCAAATTTCAGGTGGTCGCAAAATAGCGCGGTTGACGCATCGGCCATGCCCATTGGCATGCCCGGGTGGCCCGAATTGGCGGCTTGGACAGCATCCATTGCAAGAGCCCGAATCGCATTTGCCATTGTTTGACGTTGAGACGAATTCGGCATTATAGCCTCCAAAGATTGCTGGTTTGAATGTCAGGCAAGATCATGCTGTTTTTTTGGCATATTTGACAAGTAATTGATCAGCCGCAATTTGCCCTTGTTGGGCGCGTTCGTCAATGCATCAACGCCAATATTACCTTGGTCAAACAGGCCATCTTTCTGGGTTGAGTCATATTTTGCGCTTTATTTCGATTCGTGAATCAGGCAAGCTTCGCTTCATAACATATTATGTTCTAGAGAAAAAACCGGCCTATTGTTCTGTCTGTTTTGGCTGTAATGTATGCCATAGGATAACAAGAGGCACGGTTAACAAGAGAGATTTGGCAGGTAATGACGCGATTGCAAAATGCCGAAAAACAGCTAAGCGACGCCCTTGCGGCATTGGAATCGGCAGTTAAATCATCGATCGAGGCGTCCGCCTCAAGCGCCATTGCGGCGGCTCCATCAAAGGCTGATTTTGCCGCGTTGATTGACGAGGTTAGCGGAATTGAGGCCATGCTTGGCGAAGCCATGCAGGTCATTGCAGATATTGACGCGGCACAAACAAGCGTGGGCAATGCTGGCGACATGGGAGACAGTGCATGAGCCAGTCAGTTGTCACCATCCGGTTGAACGGCCATCCTTATCAGATTGGCTGCGGTAACGGTGAAGAAGACCATGTTGCCAATTTGGGAGCTGAAGTTGAATCGATCATGCAGTCGCTTGTTGGTTCGGTTGGCCAGATTGGCGAAGCGCGGTTGCTGGCTATGGTGGCACTTATTCTGGCCGATCGCGCAAGCACGGCCGCAGCGGCAAATGGCTCATCCAATGTGGCGGCACCAACTGCCCCGCCGGCAGGCGCATCGGCTGATGATGTGAATGCAGCCGAAGATCGGGCTGCGGCGCTTTTGGAAGATGCAGCGGCAAAGATTGCCACGCTGACATCAAAGCTTGCATTTGATGCGACAAAACCCTAAACGATGCCTAGGCGACGACTGCGTTTTCGCGATTAGTTATTCAATCCCTGGGGCCATAAATTTTCTCTCGGGAGCTGCCTCTGGCCGAGCCGTGGTTTGGTTATGTGGCACCCACCTGCAAAGCAGGTCACAGAGGATGATACAACGACGGTTAAGGTGGTCGCCGCCGCTTTCTTGCTATTGGCTATGAGGCTTGAATGTCACAAAAGACGTCTGGCTTGTCCAAAGCCAATCTTGATCCAGTTGAAGCCAAAGCGGCCTGCCGCAAGCTGGCGGCGCAAAACCGCAAGCATCTTGCCGTAGGCAGAACCGATGCCCCAGCCTTGCTGGCAACGCATGCTGAGCGTCTGATTGGTCAGTTTGGCACCGGCATTTATGCCGCCTATTTCCCAATCCGAAGTGAATTATCGCCGCTTGATCTATTGGCGCGGCTTGCCGATTTGGGCTGTGCGACCGCAATGCCGGTCACGCCAGCTGAGGGCCAGCCTTTGCGTTTTCATCGCTGGGCGGTTGGTAATCGGCTTGATGATGGGCCTTATGGCACCAAACAACCGCCTGCAAATCAGCCGCTTTGTCGTCCTGATGTGATTCTCGCACCGATGCTGGCGTTTGATTCGACTGGCTGGCGGCTAGGCTATGGTGGTGGTTTTTATGATCGCACGCTTGCTGTTCTGAGGGGCGCGGGGCATCATCTATCGGTAATAGGCATTGCCTATGATGGACAAAAGCTGGATAAAATACCGGTCGGCCCCTACGACATGCCGCTTGATGCGGTTCTGTGTACAACCGGCTTGTACACGCCGGTGCCTCCGCAAAATTGATTTGATTGCCGCTGTTGGGGTGCCGCTTTTTGATGTTTACTGGCGTTAAGCGTTTAGGTGATCGTGACATGCCAAGCAATGCTGCAAATCGGCGGCAGATCAGTAAGGATAGAGTGTAATGCGCGTTTTGTTTTTGGGAGATATTGTTGGCCGGACGGCGCGCAATGATGTGATTGAACAATTACCACTTCTGCGTGATGAGTTGGCGCTCGATTTTATCGTGGTGAATTGTGAAAATGCTGCTGGTGGGTTTGGCATCACGCCGAAAATCTGTGATGCGCTTTTTGCCGCTGGTGCTGATGTTCTGACAACCGGCAATCATGTTTGGGACAAAAAAGAAATTATTGATTACATCGCGTCTGAGCCAAGGTTGCTGCGGCCGTTGAACATGGCTGAAGGCACCCCAGGAAAAGGCATTGTTCAGGTGACGAATGCTGCTGGTAAGCGGCTTGTTGCGGTAAATCTGATGACCAATCTATTCATGGCGGCAAATGATCCAGTTTTTCCGGCATTGAATGATGCGCTGGTTCGCAACAAGCTTGGCCGTGATGCCGATTTCATCTTGATTGACGTTCACGGCGAGGCAACATCGGAAAAAATGGCGCTTGGCCATTATGCTGATGGCAGAGCTTCGCTTGTGGTGGGAACGCATACGCATGTGCCAACGGCCGATCACCGTGTTTTGGCAGGTGGCACGGCCTATCAGACCGATGCTGGTATGTGCGGCGATTATGATAGTGTGATTGGTATGGATAAAGGCGCGGCAACCGACCGCTTTCTTGGGCGTGGCAATAGCCGTCTTTTGGTCGCGCTTGGGCCGGTAACGCTAAGCGGTGTGATTGTTGAAACAGCAGAAATCGGCCTTGCAACCGCGATTTATCCGCTTCGCCGTGGTGGCGTTTTGTCGTTAGCCTAGCCGATGCAGCATCTTTGCCAGCCATAATGGTTGTGACGAAAAATGAGTGGCAAGGCTGGTTCCCCAAGCTTTGATCTGCTATACTGTTGCAGATGGGGCCTTGCCGTTGGCTTAAGCCGAAAAAGACAAGCAAACCAGACATTAAAGCAGATAAAGCAATAAGAGATCATGGCAGGCCATTCCAAATTCAAAAATATCATGCATCGCAAAGGTGCGCAGGACAAAAAACGCGCCAAGGTTTTTGGTCGTCTTATTAAAGAATTGACCGTCGCCGCCCGAAACAGCACCGATCCTGATTCAAACCCACGCTTGCGCTCGGCCCTATCGGCGGCGCGTGCTGCCAATATGCCCAAGGATAATATCGAACGCGTGCTAAAACGCGCCGAGGGCGGTGAGAGTGAAAACTATGATGAAATTCGCTATGAGGGCTATGGCCCGGGTGGCACTGCGCTGATCGTTGATGTGATGACCGATAATCGGAACCGCACTGCATCAGAAGTGCGCGCCGCCTTCAATAAATTCGGCGGTTCACTTGGTGAAACTGGATCGGTTAGCTTTATGTTTGATCGGGTTGGCCAGATCATCTATCCGGCTGATGTGACCGATGCTGATACAATGTTCGAAGCGGTTCTTGAAGCCGGTGCCGAAAATTTGGAATCCGATGAAAATGGGCATGAAGTGGTTTGCGCGCCGGATGATTTCAACGCCGTTCGGGAAGCATTGGAGATCGTATTTGGTGCGCCCGAAGAATCAGGTCTGACATGGAAACCGCAAAATTTGATCGGCGTTGATGAGGGGCAGGCCTCTGCCTTGTTAAAGCTTCTTGATGCGCTTGATGATAATGACGATGTGCAGAATGTATCGTCAAATTTTGACATTTCGGATGACGTCATTGCCAAGCTTGCCTGAGTGGGGTCGATGATGCGGATACTTGGCATCGATCCCGGATTGCGATGCACCGGCTGGGGCGTCATCGCGGTTGATGGTGGGCGGTTGCAGCATATTGCCAATGGTGTTATCCAGCCCAAACCTACCCTTGACGATGCGTCACGACTGCAAATTATTTTTGATGGGCTTTGCGAGGTGATTACCCTTCACCAGCCCGATCAGGCGGCGATTGAACAGATTTTTGTGGCAAAATCAGCCGGATCGGCGCTTCGGCTTGGCATGGCGCGCGGCGTTGGCGTTCTTGCTTGTGGCGTCAATCGGCTTGGCGTTGGCGAAATTTCGGCGCGTGCGGTCAAAAAGGCTGTTGCTGGCACTGGCACTGCCGATAAAAAACAAATCCAAGATATGGTCACCCGACTGTTGGCAGTCACGGCACAAAATGCCGATGCTGCCGATGCGCTGGCAATTGCGATCGCCGCCAGCAATGAGGCTGGTACAGCGGCGTCAGTCGGGGTAGAGTCGGGCAAGGAACAAGCGGGCAATGGTCTTTCGGCGGCCATTGCAGAGGCGCTTGCCCGAGATGATGCCGGCAATGGGGGCAAGACATGATTGCGCAATTGCGTGGCACCATAGTGCGAACCGATGATCAGCAAACGATTCTTGATGTTCAGGGGGTTGGCTATGCGGTCAATATTTCTGGTCGCACGCAAGGCCAGCTTGGCACAATGGCAGGAGAGGTTACGCTTTTAACCGAAATGCAGGTTCGCGAAGACAGCATGACCCTGTTTGGGTTTCTTGATCTGGCTGAGCGCGATGCGTTTCGGCTTTTGATTACGGTTCAGGGCGTTGGTGCCAAGGCGGCGATGGCGATTTTATCGGTTTTATCACCAAGCGATTTAACCAATGCCATTATCGCAGGTGACAAGGCAATGGTTGCGCGTGCCGATGGTGTTGGCCCCAAAATTGCTCAGCGTGTGGTCAATGAACTTGGCGAGAAAATTGGCAAAATCATCAGCCTTGGCGGGGCCTTGGCGATTGGTGATTCTGGTGCTGGCGCGGTTGGCAGTGCGGCTGGCGGGCTTGACGGTGCCGCCGCTGGATTATTTGGTGATGCGATTTCGGCACTGGTCAATCTTGGCTATGGACGCGCCGAGGCACATAGCGCGGTAATGCGGGTTCAGGCAAAGGCTGGCGGCGATAATCTTTCAGATGTGATTGCGGCGGCCTTGCGGGAGATGGGAACATGACCCAATCAGATGACCCTAGCCGCCTGATTGGCGCTGATAGCCAAGAGAGAAGTGATAATGCCTTGCGGCCAACCTCGCTTGCCGAATTTATCGGACAGGGCAATGGACGCCGTAATCTTGAAACATTCATTCATGCCGCGCGTGATCGTGGTGATGCGATGGATCACAGTTTGCTTCACGGGCCGCCGGGCCTTGGCAAAACAACCTTGGCGCAGATTATCGCTGCTGAATTGGGTGTTGGCTTTCGGGCAACATCAGGGCCGGTGATTGCGCGGGCGGGTGATTTGGCAGCTCTGCTTACCAATTTACGGCCACGCGATGTGTTGTTTATTGACGAAATTCATCGTCTTGCGCCTGCGGTTGAAGAAGTTCTTTATCCGGCGATGGAAGATTTTCAGCTTGATCTGATCATCGGCGAGGGGCCGTCGGCGCGTTCAGTGCGGATTGATTTGCCGCCATTTACGCTTGTTGGTGCGACCACAAGATCGGGGCTATTAACAACCCCGCTTCGTGACCGGTTTGGCATTCAAATGCGGATGCAGTTTTATACCCCTGACGAATTGTCACTTATTCTGACCAAACAAGCGATCAAGCTTGGGCTTGATCTTGGCGCTGATGGGGCGGCCGAAATTGCTGGGCGTGCGCGCGGAACACCGCGTGTGGCTGGCCGGCTGTTGCGGCGGGTCCGCGATATTGCGGCGGTAGAAGCCGCGGGAACCGTAACTGCGGCGGTTGCCGATGCCGCTTTGCACCGACTTGAAGTTGATGCCAATGGCCTTGATCAGATGGATCGGCGCTATCTTGCCTGTTTGGCCGAATCCTATGCTGGTGGGCCGGTTGGTGTGGAAACGCTGGCGGCGGTATTGTCTGAACAGCGTGATGTTTTAGAAGAAGTGATTGAACCTTATTTGATGCAAACCGGATTATTGATGCGAACACCGCGCGGGCGGTGCCTGTCGGTTGGTGGCTGGGCCTATCTTGGCATGACGCCGCCTGCATCGTCTGCCAAACAGCTAGATCTTCTGACGCAAATCGCCGGTGATGAGGCGGAAATCGAATAGGATATGATGTTGGGTGATCGGCAAAAAAATCAGGTAGGAACCCTCGATCATGCCAATCGGGCAGAAGGTGCGGATGCCATGCTTGATGGCTGGCTGGATGTTGGCAATCATCTTTACCCGCTTCGTGTTCAATATGAAGATACCGACGCTGGCGGCATTGTTTATCATGCGCAATATCTGGCCTTTGCCGAACGCGCTAGATCAGCATGGCTTCGATGTCTTGGTATTGACCAGCCAGCAATGCTTGCCGATGACGGATTAGGCTTTGTTGTGCGCCGGATCGAGGTTGATTTTCATCTTCCTGCCGGTCTTGGTGATATTCTTGATGTTGAAAGCGGCTTGCTTCGGCTTGGCGGCGCATCGCTGAAACTACAACAAAAAATCGTAAATCGCGAAAATCGCCATATTCTTGCCCGACTTGTCGTAGAAATAGGGCTTGTCGGGCTGGCAGATGGGGCGCGGCCAAAAATATGTCGGCTGCCCGCGGCGGTCAAAGCCAAATTTTCCGATCTGGCATTGTCAGATGGATAACCAACACCGCTAAAAGGTGCGAACGCAAATGCTATTTGGACGAAAACAGAGGGTGAATAAATGAATTCTGTGGAGTTGACGGTAACCCATTCGAGTGCAGATCTCAGCATCATGGGGTTGTTCTGGGCGGCGGATCCTTTCGTCAAGTTGGTCATGTTGCTTCTGATTTTGGCATCGGTTTGGTGCTGGGCGATTGTGGTGGAAAAAATCACCATCATTCGGCATGAGCGGCGATTGGCGCAGGCCTTTGAAGATGCCTTCTGGTCAGGTGGATCGCTTGACAAGCTGTATGATGATACGGGCGCCAATCCGCGCGATGCGATGTCGATTGTGTTTGTTGCAGCGATGCGTGAATGGCGACGGGCAACGTCACGCGGGCTTGCCGATGCTGGCCGTGCCGATTTGCGCGCGTCATTGGTTAGCCGGATTGACCGGTCGATGAATTTCACCATCACGCGTGAAATGGAACGGATGGAACGTGGGATGAATCTTCTGGCGTCAATTGGTTCAGTATCGCCTTTTGTTGGTTTGCTTGGCACGGTCTGGGGGATCATGAGTTCGTTTCAGTCGATTGCCGAGTCAAAAAACACTAGCCTTGCGGTTGTCGCGCCCGGAATTGCCGAGGCGCTTTTTGCCACCGCGCTTGGGCTTGCTGCGGCCATTCCGGCGGTTATCGCCTATAATAAATTTGCTGGTGATCTTGAACGTTTTGGCGCGCGGCTTGAAACATTTGCACAAGAATTCAGTACGCTATTGGCGCGCCAGCTTGACGAAGGCGGCAAATAATGGGAGCGGGAGTCAAACGATCAACCGGCGGGCGGCGGCATCGTCCAATGGGCGAGATTAACGTCACCCCCTTTGTTGATGTTATGCTGGTGCTGCTGATTGTATTTATGGTGACAGCACCGCTTTTGACCGTCGGGGTTGAGGTTGATTTGCCAAAAACTAAGGCTGGGGCAATCAATGCCGATGCAGCGCCTTTGGTGGTTTCGATCAAAGCTGACGGCAGTCTTTATTTGCAGGAAGCCGCGGTTGACGCCGAGGTTTTGATCCCGCGCCTGAAGGCCATTTCCAACGCCAATCCTGATGTTCGTATTTTTGTGCGTGGTGATCAGGCAGTGACCTATGGTGATGTGCTTGGTGTTATGGGTCGCATTCAGGCAGCCGGATTTGAAAAGGTTGCATTAGTGGCCCAGCTTCCTGAAGCGAAATAATGGTCGCCTGATGGAAATTTGCGTGGAACGCTAGAGATGGATCGTCGTTCGCTGATTATTTCGGTTGGATTGCACGTCAGTGTTGCGGTTTTGGCGTGGATCGGCTTGCCGTCAATCAAACGTGATCTTCCCGACGAACAACCCATCGTGGCGATGGAAATGGTGCAATCAGTGCCAACGACAAATCTGACGCAAGGCGATAAACCGAACACGGCAAAAAAGGAACAAAAGGCAGCAAAATCAAAAAAACCACCACCACCACCACCGCCGCGTGCAAAACCGCCCGCGCCAAAGCCCGTTGCCAAGCCAGCCCCAAAGGCGCCTGATCCAAAAGCAGAAATCCTACCACAAAAAATCACGCCAAAGCCAAAGCCGGCAATTGCCCAGCCACCGGCACCGCCAAAATCAAAGCCAAAAACCACAGCGACAGTCAAAGCGCCAAAACGCCTGCCGCAATCACCGCCAAAACGCATCAATAAGCTGGCACGCCAGAAAGCGTTGCAAGAACAACGCGAAGACGCGTTGAGCGGGGTGATGCAAAATCTTGCCAAGGCCAAGGCGGTATCTGAAGATGCTGAAAAGAAACGGCGCGAAAAAGAACGCAAAGAAGCGGCTGAAACTTTGACCAGCAATTTGACAACAGTGGCCGGTAATGCCATCCGCGCCCCGGAAAAGCCGGTTGTTGGCCCGCTTGGCCTTTCCGACATTGATCGCATTCGCCAGCATGTGTCATCATGCTGGTCGCCGCCGATTGGTACGGCGGGTGCAAACACGCTTAATGTTGACATAATTGTCACGTTAGATAGAGGCGGAAAAGTTGTGACAGCCGAGGTTGACAATAAAATGCGACTTGCCAACGACCGGACATTCCGGGTTGCCGCCGATGAGGCCATTCGCACAATGTTTAAATGCTCGCCTTTGCCGGTGCCTTTGGATAAATATGAACAATGGAAAAGCTTTATCTTCGGGTTTGATCCGAAATTTTTAACACGATAATGATGTGACATGGTTCACGCCAGACAGCGCATACCGGCAGGTAAATAGATTAGGAATAGATTAGCGATGATGATGTTTTTGCGATTGGTAACTGTGATTGCGACTTGTTTTGGTCTGTTTGGCAATATCGCCCATGCCCAGCTTCGCATTGATATTACCGAAGGCCAGGTCGCGCCAACACCGATAGCGATCGCCAATTTTACCGGCCCTGATGGCGTCGTGTCCGAGGTCGGCAAACAAATCGCGCAGATTATTTCCGAAGATCTGGAAAGTTCGGGCCTGTTTGCACCAGTTGATAGCGCGGCCTTTATCGAGCCGCCAAAAGCGCCGTCAATCCGGCCAAATTTCGCCAATTGGAGCCCTTTGGGGGTCAAGGGGCTTCTTGTTGGGGCGGCTTATGTTGATTCGGCGGGCATGTTGCAGGTGGAATTTGTGCTGTGGGATGTGGTGATCCAGCGCAATATCACTGGTGGTGGCGGTAATGCTGATCAAAATGCCATTCGCCGGATTTCTCACCAGATCGCCGATTTTGTCTATGAAGAATTCACTGGTGACCGAGGGTATTTTGATACGCGCGTTGTCTATGTTGCTGAATCGGGTTCGCAGAACCGTCGTTTAAAACGTTTGGCCATTATGGATCAAGATGGACATAATCATCAGTTTTTGACCTCAGGTGCTGATCTGGTTTTGACCCCGCGTTTTTCACCGACAGCCAATGAAATTGCCTATCTTAACTATTTTAATGATGAACCAAATGTCTATTTGTTCGAAATTGCAACAGGGCGCACCGAACGGCTCGGCTCGTTTCCGGGCATGACCTTTGCGCCCCGCTTTGCGCCATCAGGTGATAAATTGATCATGAGCCTTGCGCAAAATGGCATGACCGACATTTATGAAATGGATATGCGGACCCAGGCGATCAATCGCCTAACGCAATCGGCGTCGATTGACACATCACCATCCTATTCACCTGATGGTTCAAAAATCGTGTTCAATTCTGATCGTGGTGGCAGCCAGCAGCTTTATGTGATGGACGCTGATGGTGCCAATGTCCGGCGCATTAGCTTTAACCAAGGCCGCTATGCAACGCCGGTTTGGTCGCCCCGCGGCGGTATCATTGCTTTTACCAAAATGGCGAATGGCCAATTTTACATTGGCGTGATGAATGTTGATGGGTCTGGTGAGCGGCTTCTTGCAAGCGGGTTTCTTGTCGAGGGGCCAACATGGGCGCCAAATGGCCGCGTCTTGATGTATTTCAAGCAACAGCCCTTTGAAACCGATGGCAGTGGTGGCGATACGCACGTTTACCGCATCGATATCACTGGGTTTAACGAAAAGCGTATCATTACCCCATCGGATGCATCTGATCCAGCATGGTCGCCTATATTGCGCTAACCAAACGAACTTGGCGAGTTAACAGAAACTCTACAATCTCTGTTTGCAAGCTTTGGGAGAAGGGTTTTCGTTTGTCTGTTGATGTTTGGACAAGCCAATGATCATCATGTTAATTGCCGAGAACATAGATGGTCTTTCCAAAAGATTCCGATTTTAAAGGTGAATCGGTCAATTTTCTAGTTTCAATTGCTATGAATTTACGCTATAAAATAAATAATATTTAGTCCAGTGTATACTGGTCTCGGGAGTGTCTCCCTTAGATGAATATCGTGGCATTTAGATGACAAGTTGTTTATATGGTCACCTAATAACGCGAGCCAGAAACCATCCGGTGTGCCGGACAAACAATTTGGGAGCATACAGATGTTTCAACGCCTCCTCGCTATTTGCGCAGTAGCTTTTCTCTTCACCGCTTGTGAAACCGCTTCAAACGTCGCTAGTGACAGTGCCTCTGGCAGTTCATCAAGCAGTGCGACAGCCGCTGGAACAGCAAGCAGCTCAACAACAGCAACACAGATGAGCGACGCTGAAAAGCTGGCACAGGTTGGTAACACGGTGTATTTTGGATTTGACAGCTCTGAACTGACCGGAGAGGCACAGGCCACTCTGGATCGTCAGGCCGCCTTTTTGAATGTGAATCCAACCATGGTTCTCATCATCGAGGGTCATGCTGATGAGCGTGGCACCCGCGAATATAACCTTGCGCTTGGCGATCGCCGCGCCGTGGCTGTTCGTGATTATCTTCTTGCCAAAGGCCTGAACGCCGCCCGTGTCCGCACCGTATCATACGGCAAAGAGCGGCCAGCGGTTTCTGGTTCGAATGAAGAATCATGGGCAAAGAACCGCCGTTCTGCAACTGTGCTGAACTAGACAGTTCGATCTGATTGAAAAAGGGGGGCAATCGCTCCTCTTTTTTTGCCTAATTTCTGCCTAAAACCGCCTTTAGTATGTTTTCAACAGATGATTGCAGTCATCAATTTTTCTTTGTCGTTGGGAATTGACGTGATGAATAAACGGATAGTCTTTTTGGTGCTGGCCAGTTTGCTGCTGCCAGCAAATGCGATGGCACAAAGCGCGACAAGCGATAATGCGATATCGTCAAATGCCAGCGCGCTGTTAACACGCCAACAGCAACGCATGGATATTTTGGAGCAGGGTTTGAAAGAAATCCGCGGGGTTATTGAACAGGATCTTCGCGAAATCAAGCTTAAGGTTGAACAGCTTGGGTCAAGCTCGGCACAGGCTGGCACTGCTCAGGTGGCCGATCTGAATGCGCTTCGCAATGAGATGGAAAAGCTGAATGATACAATGGCAATGACCAGTCGCCGGATGGAACGCACGCTTGAAATCACATCTGATACTGAATTCCGTTTGCTTCGGCTGGAAAAGCGGGTGCAAACGCTGATCTCGCTTGGTGGCAGTGATCTTGCCAATGCGGCAGCACAGCAGGAAACAACCGCCGCCGATGCGCCCGCAAATGTACAAATGACCCGTGAAAGCAATAGCGGTGTCACCAAATGGTCGGTTGAAGAAGGTGCGCTCAACCGCGAGCTTGAAACAGCCAATAAAAGCGCATTGCCTGCTGATAATGCGGTTTCTGGCGATGCAAGGACCCTGAACATGGATGTTGCGGTAAATGATGCACCAGCCGTTCCTGCGCAACCTGCCGAACCTGAGGTTTTGCCTGCGGTAAGCCCCGAAGAGCAATATCGCTTTGCGCTAGGGCGGGCCTTACAAAATGATCTGGAAACAGCCGAATTGGCCTTTGCCGAATTTCGGGTCTTTAACAAAGATCACGAACGTCAGGCCGATGCCACTTTCTGGTTGGGGCGGGTGCAGTTCATGCGCGGTGAATATCAAAAGGCCGCAATGACATTTTCCGAATTTAACAGCACCTATCCGGGTGATGCACGGCTTGTTGATACGACCATGTGGATTGCCGAGTCAGTTTCGCATTTCGCACCGGCAGAACAGGCCTGCGAAATCTATGCATCCTTGCCAAAGTTTCTTGATACGCCGTCTGAAACTTTCATGACCCAGCTTGCCGCCCTTAGTGATGCTGCCAAGTGTAAAAGTTAGCCCGACAACGGCTTTTGACGCCAGTTTCGCCGCTGTCATGGCCGGGCAGGAGCTTGATCAATGCACAGGCTATGTCACAGCATTGTCGGGTGGGCCAGATAGTACCGCGCTGGCTTTATTGACGCAGCGTTATGCCGATGCAACTGGTAAGCATCATCATGCGGTGATTGTCGATCATGGTTTGCGCGATAGCTCGGGCGATGAGGCAGAAAGGGTCCAAACGCGTCTGCGCCGCTTTGGCATTACCAGCGATATTATCCAGATTACCGAACCGCTTCCGACAGCCGGATTGCAGGAATGGGCGCGGATCAACCGGCATCACGTGCTATTATCAGTGGCACGGCAAAAAAAGGCCGCTTTGCTTTTTGCGCATCATGCCAGCGATCAGGCTGAAACAGTGGCAATGCGCTTGTTGAAATCATCGGGTTTAAACGGTCTTGGCGGAATTGCTTGCCACCGAATGCAGCATGATGTTGTCGTTGCGCGGCCGGTTTTGAGCTGGATGCCTGATCAGTTAAAGGTGGTTTGCCATCATCTTGAATGCGGTTTTGAAATTGATCCCAGTAACCAGAATCACCAGTTTGAACGCGTTCGTATCCGAAAATTTCTGGCTGATCTTGATCGCCAAGATGCCGCAATTGGCGATATCGCGCTATCTTCGGCGCAATTGCGCCGTCTTGGTGCTGGCGCAGCGCGGCTAAGCGCGGCGGCTGACAAGGCTTGTGATCGGATTATTGAGCAAGCGGTTGAATGGCATCCGGCGGGTTATGCCAGCGTGACCATGGCTGCCTTTGCCGATCTGCCGCAATCATTTTGGGCGCTTATCATGCGCCGACTCATTATGGCGGTTGGCGGCGGACAATATGGGGCGGCAAAAATGGCGCTAGATCAGCTTCGCCAGCGTTGTGATGATGGTGTTTCGGCAACGATTGGCGGCTGTCATTTCAGCCCGATTGCCACGTCGCCATCACGCCACGCATCAGCGGCCAATTATCATCTGTTTCGCGAAACGGGCCGCAAGGTAATTGCCATGCCGATTGCCGCTGGCCAAGAGGTGGTTTTTGCCGGTTGTTGGTTGGTCAAAAGCGCGCAGGCGGGAATGGTGCACGCATCGGATGATACGCCCAAAATACAGGGTGATTCCGGTGCTGCTTCGCATGCCAAACCCATGCCGGATGGGTGGCATTTGCTGCCGCATCGCGCAAGACAGGCAATTCCTGTGCTAACAACCCTTGACGGCGGGTCGATTTATCCCCAATTAAAAGGGTATGAAAGCACAAAACCGCCAACCACTATGGCGGCGCGGTTTCTAGGGATGGCAAGTCGTCCAACGTTTCTTGCAGATACATTGATAGGATAAATCTGGTGAATAATCTGGCACGCAATATCATCATCTGGCTCATTTTTGGCGCGGCACTTATGGGGCTGTTCAATATGTTCCAAACCCCGTCAACCGGAACACCGGCCGATCAGGTGGCCTATTCCGATTTTATGGGGAAGGTCAAAACCAACCAGATCGAAGAAGTATTGATCGATGGTCGTAATTTGCGCGGTAAATCCAGCGCCGGACGGGTAATCACAACTGTGATGCCGCCATCAACCGATGTTGTAAAAATTTTAGATGAGAATGATGTTCGCATCGTTGCAACCCCTGAAGATAGTGGCATGCCAAGCTTCTTCTCGATTTTGCTGTCATGGTTCCCAATGCTGCTGTTTATCGGCATCTGGATTTTCTTCATGCGGCAAATGCAGGGCGGGTCAAAGGGCGCGATGGGCTTTGGCAAATCGCGAGCGAAATTGCTGACCGAACATCAAGGCCGCGTCACCTTTGAAGATGTGGCTGGTATTGATGAAGCCAAAACCGAATTGGAAGAAGTTGTCGAATTTCTCAAGGATCCGGGCAAGTTTCAGCGTCTTGGTGGCAAAATTCCAAAAGGGGTTTTGCTTGTTGGCCCTCCGGGTACCGGTAAAACTTTGCTTGCCAAGGCGATTGCTGGCGAAGCCAATGTGCCTTTCTTTACGATCTCAGGTTCTGATTTTGTCGAAATGTTTGTTGGTGTTGGTGCCAGTCGTGTTCGCGATATGTTTGAACAGGGCAAGAAAAATGCGCCTTGTATCATCTTCATTGACGAAATTGACGCGGTTGGACGGCATCGTGGTGCCGGTCTTGGTGGCGGCAATGACGAACGCGAACAAACTTTGAACCAGATGCTTGTTGAAATGGATGGTTTTGAGGCGAATGAAGGGGTGATCCTGATTGCCGCAACCAACCGTCCTGACGTGCTTGATCCGGCGTTGCTTCGCCCGGGTCGTTTTGACCGGCAGGTTGTTGTGCCAAATCCAGATGTGATTGGCCGCGAAAAAATTCTAAAGGTTCACATGCGCAAAACACCACTTTCCGAAGGTGTTGAGCCGCGCGTGATCGCCCGTGGCACCCCCGGTTTTTCGGGTGCTGACCTTGCCAATCTGGTGAATGAGGCGGCATTGCTGGCAGCGCGTAAAGGCCGCCGTACGGTGTCGATGGCAGAATTTGAAGAGGCCAAGGACAAGGTTATGCTTGGTGCCGAACGCCGGTCAATGGTGATGACTGACGAAGAAAAGCGCCTGACTGCCTATCACGAGGCCGGACATGCTGTTGTGGCATTGCATTGCCCTGCATCTGATCCAATTCATAAAGCCACCATCATTCCGCGCGGACGTGCGCTTGGCATGGTGATGCGGCTTCCAGAAGGCGATCGTATTTCACTGGCGCGTGATAAAATTCACGCCGATTTGCGGGTGGCCTGTGGTGGCCGGATTGCCGAAGATCTGATCTTTGGTCATGACAAGATTACTACTGGTGCGTCATCTGATATCCGTATGGTTACCGATATGGCACGCCGGATGGTGACTGAATGGGGCATGTCTGACAAGCTGGGCTTTTTGGCCTATAGCGCAGATGAGCAGGAAGTTTTTCTTGGCCGGTCGGTATCTCAGCAAAAGAATGTTGCTGATGCAACCGCATCGATAATTGATAATGAAGTGCGCCGAATTGTTGATGAAGCCTATAAAGAAGCCACCAAAATCCTCAAAAAGAACGATGTTGAGCTGGAGCGGTTGGCGCAGGGCCTGCTTGAATATGAAACGCTTGATGGTAATGAAATCAATATTATTGTTGAAGGTGGCACGCTTGTTCGCAAAGATGCCGAGGACACGCCAATCAATCAAAAGCCAAAGCGCAAATCGCGGACTGGCCTTCCTGGTACCGGTCGGCCGAAAAAGCCGGGCAGTGAACCTGCCTAAGCCTGTATTTTGATGAATACAGACCCGACATCCAAACTAGTCTATGAAGCGGCGCCGAAAGTGCCGCCTTTTTGCCAGCAAACATGGCTTCGTCCCATCATTACATCCGGTGGCCAGCATAAATTGACAGGCGGACATGCCGGCTTTAGCCAGCTTGATGTTGTCATGGCTGATGGTGATGATGGATATGTGGCAAGCCGGATGGATTGCGAGCAGCTTTTTGCCCTTGCCGATGATCGGAACATGGCAAGCAAGGCCATTGATGATTTGACCATAGCGCGGCCGCATTTTGCAGGTCTTGATATGCGCCAGTCGCATCTGATGGGGGTGCTGAATGTGACCCCTGACAGCTTTTCAGATGGCGGGGTTAATCTTGGCCCAGCAAAGGCAATTGCTGCTGGCAAGGCGATGGCAGCAGCAGGCGCGTCAATCATTGATATTGGCGGCGAATCCACCCATCCGGGCGCCGAGCCGGTGAGCCGTAATCAGGAATTGGCGCGTATTCTGCCGCCGATTACCGCGTTGGCGCGGGCTGATGTGCTGATTTCGGTTGATACCCGCCTTGCCGCGGTAATGACACGGGCAACAGCGGCGGGGGCGGCGATCATAAATGATGTTCAAGCATTGCAGGGCGAAGACGCCATGAAGGCCGCAACGGCAAGCGGTGCGCCAGTGGTCATGATGCATATGAAGGGGACGCCCAAAACCATGCAGCAGGATCCGGTCTATGATTTTGCACCAATAGAAATCTACGAATTTTTGAAACAGCGCGTTGCAGCGGCCATTGCCGCTGGCATTCCGGCATCATCAATTGCCATTGATCCCGGCTTTGGCTTTGGCAAGACAGTGACCCATAATTTGCAATTGGTGAATTGGTTGTCATTATTTCATGGGCTTGGTGTCGCTGTTCTGTTTGGTGCCAGCCGTAAATCGTCAATTGCGAAAATATCGGCTGGCGAACCGGCCAAAGCGCGGCTTGCTGGTTCATTGGCATTGGCTGCGGCGGCATGGCGGCAGGGCGCGCAGATTATCCGCGTTCACGATGTTGCCGAAACGGCACAGGCGCTGGCGGTTGAGGCGGCATTGAGTGCCACCGACAGCTAGCTTTGGATTGTTTTGTATGCTTGTGAAATAGGGGCAAGCTATTCTATCCTAAATCCTTGCAGCCATTTGGCCGCAAATGCGATTACCGAAATGTGATCGACAAAGTGACAAAGGAAACATCATGGCAGGATTATTCGGAACCGACGGCGTACGCGCGCGTATCAATACGGGGCCGATGACTGCCGAAGCCGTTGTAAGGCTGGCTTTGGCTGCGGGGCGTTGGTTTGCCGATCATAATGACCGGTCTAGCCATGCACGCCCGATTGTTGTCATTGGCAAAGATACGCGTCTTTCAGGCTATATGTTGGAATCGGCATTGGTTGCGGGCTTTACCTCAATCGGACTTGATTGCCGCTTGCTTGGCCCAATCCCAACGCCAGCGGTGGCGCATTTAACACGCTCGCTTCGGGCGGAATTAGGCGTGATGATCTCGGCTAGCCATAATCCGCATCATGATAATGGTATCAAGCTGTTTGGCCCCGATGGGTTCAAGCTTGATGACAAAATCGAATCTGAAATTTCGGCATTGGCTGCCGGTTCAATTGCGCTTGCTGACGCGCCTGATCTTGGTCGTGCGCGCCGCATGCTTGATTCGGTTGGTCGCTATGTTGAATTTGCCAAATCCACCGTGCCCGGACGCACCCGTCTTGATGGGCTAAAGCTGGTCGTTGATTGTGCGAATGGCGCTGCCTATCGCACCGCACCGGATACGCTTTATGAACTTGGTGCTAAAATTGTGCCATTGGCGGTATCGCCCGACGGTTTCAATATTAATGAAAATTGCGGTGCTGTTCATCCGCAGGTGATGGCAGCAGCAGTAGTGGCGCATGGTGCCGATGCGGGGATTTGCCTTGATGGTGATGCTGACCGGCTGATCATGTCTGATGAAACAGGCAAGATTATTGACGGTGATCAGATTCTTGGCTGTCTTGCTCTTGCCATGCAGGAACGTGGAACGCTTGCCAATAACGCTGTTGTTGGCACGGTGATGACCAATCGCGGCCTTGAAACCAGACTTGGCAAGGCTGGGATTGATTTGTACCGTGTCGCTGTAGGCGATCGTTATATTCTCGAAAAGATGCGGCAAGATGGGCTGAATCTTGGCGGCGAGCCGTCAGGCCATATGCTGATGACCGATTTTGCGCGATCAGGTGATGGCTTGCTGACGGCATTGCAAATGCTAACCCTGCTCAAGACAAGCGGTAAAAAAGCCAGCACGTTGTTCAACAGCTTTTCGCCAAATCCCCAAAGGCTGGAAAATCTGCGCGGAATTGATCCGGCTATTCTTCAGGATAAAAAGCTGCAATTCGACCTTGCCAACATTGAGGCTAATTTAAACGGCAAGGGGCGTGTTCTGGTCCGCCCATCCGGAACCGAAGCTTTGGTTCGCGTGATGGTCGAAGCCGAAAGTGATGCGCTTTTAACCGAGGCAATGGATGCGTTAATTTTGCGCATTAAAGCCGAGTCTTAACAAAAGTAATTAAAAACAGATGCTGGCCAGATAGTAATTTATTTCTCTCTAACGGTCAGATAGCATGTTGACTTGCGATATCATTTTATGCGAATTCTTTTCGCGGGCTGCTACCCCCCAACGGATAGCCAAATCTGAGCGCGAGAATGTGTTATGCCAACATATGCCAAACCGGCAAACCGTCCGGTCATGCCGTATTTTTCTTCCGGACCAACAAAGAAACGTCCGGGATGGTCTCCAGCCGCACTTGGCGATGCTTGCACCGGTCGGTCGCATCGTTCAGCACCTGCAAAAAATAAAATCCAAACAGCGATGAACCTCGCCCGCGAAATTCTGGGTCTGCCTGATGATTATCGCATCGGCATTGTTCCCGGTTCGGATACGGGCGCGGTTGAGATGGCAATGTGGTCAATGCTTGGCGCCCGCGGCGTTGAGCTTTTGGCTTGGGAAGCCTTTGGCAAAGACTGGGTTACCGATGCGGTGAACCAGTTGAAAATTGATCCAGTCACACATGTCGCCCCCTATGGGCAATTGCCTGATCTGAATGCGGTCGACTTCAATAATGATGTCATTTTCACTTGGAATGGCACCGCGGCTGGCGTCAAAGTGCCGAATGGCGACTGGATTCCCGATGATCGTGCCGGTTTGACCATTGCCGATTCAACATCTGCCTGTTTTGCGATGGATTTGCCATGGCAAAAGCTTGATGTTGTAACCTTTAGTTTCCAGAAATCGCTTGGCGGTGAGGGCGGGCATGGCGTGCTGATCCTGTCACCGCGGTCTGTTGAACGGCTTGAAAGCTACACCCCGTCATGGCCAATTCCAAAATTGTTCGGTTTGACCTCTAAGGGAAAATTGAATGAAGGCATTTTTGGCGCTGCAACGATCAATACCCCGTCAATGCTGGTGGTTGAAGATGCGATTGACGCGTTGAATTGGGCAAAATCAATTGGTGGGTTGCCAGCGTTAATCGCGCGGTCAAATGCCAGCCTTGATGCGGTGAAATCATGGGTTGCGAAAACGCCATATTTCGGGTTTCTGGCACAAGATCCAGCGACAATTTCAAACACCGGCATCACCCTGTCGATCATTGATCCTTGGTTTGTCGCGTTAGATGATGCGGCAAAAAAGACGGTCGCTTCGCGGCTTGAAAAAGCCTTGCAAAAAGAGGGAGTTGCGCTTGACGCCGCATCATATCGTGATGCGCCTCCTGGGTTGCGTATTTGGGCTGGCCCAACCGTCGAGCCAAGTGACGTCGAAGCACTATTGCCGTGGCTTGAGTGGGCCTATGCCGAAATCCGGCAAGTCGAATCCGCTGCTGCCTGATCGGTTAAATCGACGACCGCAATCCTGCGGTGCTGGCATCATATCAATTCTGTATCGATGCCAATTTTGATTGCCATGAGTTGCCCTGTTTCTGGGGCCAGTTAATGAATGAGATGAGACCATGCCAAAAGTATTGATTAGTGACAAATTAAGCCCGCGTGCGGCGTCGATTTTTGAGGAACATGGCATTGATGTTGATGTCAAGCCGGGGCTTTCGCCTGATCAATTAAAGGCCATTATTGCTGATTATGATGGGCTGGCGATCCGTTCAGCGACCAAGGTTACGGTTGATATTTTGGACGCCGCAACAAATCTGAAAGTTGTTGGTCGCGCTGGTATCGGGGTGGATAATGTTGATATTGCGGCGGCAACCAAACGCGGTGTGATCGTGATGAACACCCCGTATGGCAATGCGGTTACAACCGCCGAGCATGCCATCACCTTGATGCTGTCCTTGGCGCGGCAAATTCCCGATGCCAACGAATCAACCAAAGCTGGAAAATGGGAAAAATCGCGCTTTATGGGAACCGAAATCACCGGCAAAACATTAGGTCTGATTGGCTGTGGCAATATCGGAACGATCGTTGCTGAACGCGCGCAAGGCCTGAAAATGCGCGTTATTGGTTATGATCCTTATCTTAGCCCCGAAAATGCAACCCGGCTTGGCATTGAAAAGCTTGAGCTTGATGAATTATTGGCGCGGGCAGATTTTATCACCCTTCACACGCCATTGACCGACGCGACGCGTAATATCATTAGCGCCGATGCGTTGAACAAAACCAAAAAAGGCGTTCGGATTGTCAATTGTGCGCGTGGCGGTCTTGTTGACGAGCTGGCGATGGCGGCGGCATTGAAAAGCGGCCATGTCGCTGGTGCCGCCTTTGATGTGTTTGAGGTAGAACCCGCCACTGATAACGTACTTTTCGGTTTTGATAATGTCATTGCAACACCGCATCTTGGTGCCAGCACCACCGAAGCGCAGGAAAAAGTCGCGCTTCAGGTGGCTGAACAAATGGCTGATTATCTGATGAAAGGGGCAGTCACCAACGCCTTGAACATGGCATCTGTTTCAGCCGAAGAAGCCCCAATTTTAAAGCCCTATATGGCGCTTGGCGGCTTGCTTGGCAGCTTTCTGGGGCAGGTCGAAGCTGATGGCATTACCGCGGTGATGATTGAATTTGACGGCAAGGCAGCCGCGCTTAACCCAGAACCGGTTGTGGCAACAACTTTGGCAGGGCTTCTTGGGCCAGCAATGGTATCGGTCAATATGGTCAATGCCGCTGCGGTCGCCTCGTCAAATGGCATTGCCGTATCAACGGTTCGCCATGATCGCCAGTGCGATTATGAAACTTTGCTTCGGGTAACGATCTCGCATAAATCGGGTGACCGTACGATTGCCGGAACCTTGGTTGGTGGCAATAAACCGCGGATTGTCGAGGTGCAGCAAATCGCCGTCGAATCAGATTTCCCGCCACATCTTCTCTATCTTCGCAATTATGATAAGCCGGGCTTTATTGGTGATCTTGGCAGCCTTTGTGGCAAGCATGGAATCAATATCGCGACCTTCCATCTTGGGCGGCGTGAAGCAGGCGGCGAGGCAATTGCGCTTGTCGGGATTGATGGAGGTTTGCCAAAAACCATGTTGCCTGAAATCCGCTTGCTGGATCAGGTGGTACGCGCTGATGCGCTGCATTTCGCGCTTGATATGTAACCAGCATTTTTCGCTGGTGGACAGGCCGCTTTTTGGCTGTGGCTATGGCTGAAAAACGGGGCTGATAAATTAACCTCCGCCACTGGCATGGCACCGTTGCCTTTGCCGCGTGAACTCTGCTATAAACGGCGGCGGTTCATGCGGCCCATTGGCATGATCTATGGTTTCAAGGTAGGCGATCTTGACCTGTTGCAATTGCGCAGAGGCATGGCGTCTTTCCTCTCTTTCGATCTTGGTGTCGATCCCCTCGGTGGGACAAAGGGTTTTTCATGACAAATGTAGCGGTAATTGGTGCGCAATGGGGTGATGAGGGCAAAGGCAAGATTGTCGATTGGCTGTCAAGCCGTGCCGATGTTGTTGTCCGATTTCAAGGTGGCCATAATGCGGGTCATACGCTTGTCATTGACGGTGTTGAATATAAATTATCGCTTTTGCCATCGGGCATTGTACGGCTGGGGAAATTGTCGGTCATTGGCAATGGTGTTGTGATTGATCCGGCACATTTACTCAAGGAAATTGGCATTTTGCGCGGTCAGGGCGCGGCGATCAGCCCAGCAAGCCTTTTGGTATCTGAATCTGCAGCTTTGATCTTGCCGGTTCATCAGGCGGTTGATGCCGCGCGTGAAGCGTTGCGCGGTGCTGGTAAAATTGGCACAACCGGTCGCGGCATTGGCCCTGCCTATGAGGATAAAATTGCCCGCCGTGCGGTTCGGCTTGGCGATTTGGCATCGGAAAATATTCTAACGGAAAAGCTGGCGGCGCTGGTGGCACATCACAATGTCTGGCTTGCCGCTGCCGAACAGCCGCTTGCTGATGCTGACAAGATGAAGGCCGATCTTTTGGCGATGCGTGACGAATTGCTGACCTATACTGGTCAAAGCTGGCGTTGCCTTGCCGATGCGCGCGCTGCAAATAAGCGGGTTTTGTTTGAAGGTGCCCAAGGGGTGATGCTTGATATTGATCACGGCACTTATCCTTTTGTGACCTCAAGCAATACTGTGGCAGGTCAGGCCGCAACCGGTGCGGGTACTGGCCCAACCGACATCGGATTTGTTCTTGGCATTACCAAGGCCTATACAACCCGCGTTGGCAGCGGCCCATTCCCAACTGAGGATTTCGCTGCCGATGGTGACCGTATGGGCGAACGTGGCCGTGAATTTGGCACTGTCACGGGTCGCAAGCGGCGTTGCGGCTGGTTTGATTCGGTTATGGTTCGTCAGGCAGGGCATATTGCTGGTATCACCGGCATGGCTTTGACCAAGCTTGATGTTCTTGATGGGTTTGATGTTTTAAAGATATGCGTTGGCTATCAAATCGACGGCAGCGACAAAGTGCTGGATTATTTCCCGTCCGATGCTGGCGCCCAGGCCGCCTGCAAACCAATTTACGAAGAAATGCCCGGCTGGTCAGGCAGCACTTATGGCGCGCGTAGTTGGGGTGAATTACCAGCCAATGCGGTCAAATATATCCGCCGTGTTGAAGAATTGACCAAATTGCCCGTTACGCTGCTATCAACAAGTCCCGAACGCGATGATACGATTCTGGTTCGAGACCCGTTTGAAGGCTAGGCCTCAGCTTCGCTGTGATGCGGCAATAGCTGCATTTCTTCGGCCTTGTCGCGAACGGCTTTTTGCAGTTTTTCAAAGGCTCGAACTTCAATCTGGCGAATTCGTTCGCGGCTGACGCTGAATTCGGCGGCCAAATCTTCGAGTGTTAGCGGCGGTTCAGAAAGCCGTCGTGCTTCAAGAATACGTTGTTCGCGCGGGTTTAGTCCCTGCATCGCATCAACCATCAGATTGCGGCGTGCGCCATATTCTTCCTGTTCGGCAAAGGTGGTTTCTTGATCAACACTGTCATCTTCCAGCCAATCCTGCCATTCGCCGCCGCCCTCGCCATCACGGCTAAGCGGTACATTCAACGATCGGTCATTGCCAGCCATGCGTTGATTCATCGAAATTACTTCGGTTTCGGACACATCTAGCTGGGTGGCAATCTGCGTAACCTGCTCGGGCTTTAGATCACCATCTTCAATCGCTTGGATCTGTCCTTTGATGCGGCGCAGATTGAAAAACAATTTCTTTTGTCCGACGGTGGTGCCGATTTTGACCAGCGACCATGACCGCAAGATATATTCCTGAATTGCCGCTTTGATCCACCACATAGCGTAGGTGGCAAGCCGAAAGCCTTTTTCAGGTTCAAATTTTTTGACCGCATGCATCATGCCAAGATTGCCCTCGGAAATCAGATCGGCAACTGGCAGGCCATAGCCGCGATATCCCATTGCGATTTTGGCGACAAGCCGTAAATGACTGGTCACCAGTTTGTGCGCTGCCTCGACGTCACCTTTGTCTTTCCATGATTTCGCCAGCATATATTCTTCGCCCGGCTCCAGCATTGGAAAGGCGCGAATTTGCTCAAGGTAGCGCGACAGATTTCTATCTGGGCCAATCGCAGGAAGCATAGATTTAGCAGCCATTTTCATTTCTCCTCGGAATCGGACGCATATTGTTAGGCAAGTTTGCGTGATTCGGGTGCGGCGCTACAGCGCTTTGCCGATCTTCTCACAATTCAATAAAACCATCTAATCGGGGCTAGATTAAGGCTATTTTTTGCAAAACTCTTTTTCAATAATTCTAATTTTTGCACATATAGACGGTTAAAAACCGAAAATTACGCGCAGTAATCGCAAAAATCAATTCTAACCAGAAGGATGGGTTTTGCCAGTCGCACGGTCGGAAACAGTGCGTTCCATCAAGGCCAAGAGACCCGCCATATCGTCGGGAAGCGGCGTTTCAAAATGCAGTGCCTCGCCGGTAATCGGATGGGCAAAGCCAAGCCTTGCTGCGTGCAGCGCCTGACGACCAAAATCGCGCATCTGCGACAGGCCGGTACGCGCCAGATTATCCGGCATTTGTCCCGCACGTGGTGCCCGGCCATATAATGGGTCGCCGATCACCCCATGATTAATATGCGCCATATGAACACGAATCTGATGTGTTCTGCCAGTTTCAAGGCGGCATTCAATATGCGAACCAAAAGGCGGGAAACGGCGCAGCAATTGCCAATGTGTTACCGCGTTACGGCCTTTGGTGGTGACGGCTTGGCGTTTGCGGTCAAAGCTGGCGCGGCCGATCGGTTGGTCAATGGTGCCGTCACGTTCAACACTTGTTCCCCAAACAAGCGCTTGATAGCGCCGGTCAATATCATGCGCGGCAAACATTCCTGTCAGGCCGTGATGCGCCGCATCTGTTTTGGCCACAACCATCGTGCCGGATGTGTCTTTATCAAGACGGTGAACAATGCCCGGCCGCATGACCCCGCCAATGCCGGTAAGCGATGGCCCGCAATGGGCAATCAGCGCATTCACCAAAGTACCGGTTAGCGACCCTGGTGCCGGATGCACAACCAGCCCTGCCGGTTTATTCAGGACAATCAAATGCGAATCTTCAAACAGAATATCAAGCGCGATATTTTCGGCCTTTGGCACGGCATCAACCGGCGGCGGCAAAATCAGCGCATAGCTTGCGCCGGGTTTGACCGGTGCTGATGGATCGGTTAGGGTGCGCCCATCTTCGCTTAGCTGCCCATCAAGGATCAGCGCTTTAATCCGGCTGCGTGACAAAGGCTGGCTTGGCGTGCCAAAATGGGCTGCCAGAAACCGGTCAATGCGGTCGGCAGGGCTCTCGTCAGCGGCAAGATGAACAAGACGGGTTGTTGGATCATCAGAGGAATAGGTCATGGATCAGGACAATAAAGCAAAAGCGGCAAATACAACAGCCCCACAATCATCTGAAACAAACACCGAGACGCCATCGGCTGTTGTCCGGAATCTCTGGCTGATCAAGGCAATGGCCATTATCATGGCGGTTTTGATCGTGGCGGCATTGGCGGTCATTATCGTGACAATCTATAGCCGGCTTACCGCCGCCAATTCGGCCAAGGCAATCCAGCAAAATGAGCTTGTGATTCCTGCTGATAGCCGGATTGCCGGTGCCAGCCTTGGCGCTAAGGGGCAAATGCTTGTCATTATCGAAGATCAAGCTGGCCAGCAATTATGGCAGCTCGACACGTCGGGTAAAATTCAGCGCAAAACCCGAATCATGCCCCAGCGGTAAAATTCGTCAATCACGCCTGTGTTACCTATAGACCCAAATCGGATTTGGCCGATAAAAGCAGCCGTTCCAGTGGCATGTCGCTAAAGCTCCACACATCAAATCCGACCGCCAGCGGCAAAACATAATAACGAATGATAAACAGGATGCCCGCAGCGTAAAGTGGCAAGAGGCGGCTGATGATAAAGGCTGGCTTGATCAAGCTGATCGCGGCATAGATTGGGGTATTTAGCCCGCGTAACAGCCGTAACGGCGAAAAGCCGCTATCTTCATTCATCACAATGATCAGCAGAAAATGCACAAAGCTGGTCCACATCAAAAAACCAAAAGGCAGATCAATCAAAATGCCGATTGGAGGGGTGGTTGTAATCATGTAATTGGTTCCAAATCGCGATCATTATTGCCGGGCTTTGTTTGCCACCATAAAAACCGAATAAAGCGCGCGATGCAAGCCCAAGATCCTGCGCCCGCGTGATGAAAAGCGGCAGCCAGAATTGATCGGGGGCTGGCATATTGTGTTAAAAAAAGATACATAAGGACGATGTGATTGCCGGTTTGTCATTGTCGGGCTGACTTTGCCTGTTTTGACGCGCCACGCATCATTGAAAATGCTTTATCGAAAACCGCGACGCGACCCGAAAGAGAACTGGAAAAATCATGGCTAGCCATCAATACGTTTATGTAATGAACCGCTTAAGCAAGGCATGGCCCGGTGGTAAGGAAGTTCTGAAAAATATCAGCTTGTCATTTCTGCCAGGTGCCAAAATTGGCGTTTTGGGTCTGAATGGATCGGGTAAATCAACCTTGCTGAAAATCATGGCTGGAATCGAAACGGAATTTCAGGGTGAAGCATGGGCTGCCGATGGCATCAAAGTTGGATATCTGGCGCAAGAACCTGAATTGGATCCGTCATTGGATGTGACGGGCAATGTTCTTGCTGGCATGGGTCGTGCCAAACAGCTTGTTGATCGGTTTAACGAAGTGAGTGGGAAATTTGCCGAAGAAATGAGCGATGACGAAATGAATGCCGTCATTGCCGAACAGGCCGAGTTGCAGGAAGAAATTGATGCCATTGACGCATGGGATCTAGAGCGGAAAGCCGAAATTGCGATGGATGCGCTTCGCGTGCCACCAGGCGATGCCGATGTCACGAAATTATCAGGTGGTGAAAAGCGCCGTGTTGCGCTTTGCCAGCTATTGCTTAGCGCGCCTGACATGCTGCTTCTTGATGAGCCGACAAACCATTTGGATGCCGAATCTGTCGCATGGCTGCAAAAATTCCTTCATGATTTTCCGGGCACCGTTGTCACCATTACGCATGATCGTTATTTCCTTGATGATGTTGCTGGCTGGATTCTTGAACTCGATCGCGGTGCCGGTATTCCCTATGAGGGAAATTATTCGGGCTGGCTTGAACAAAAGCAAAAGCGGCTCGAACAAGAAGGTCGCGCCGATGACGCGCGGGTGAAATCATTATCACGCGAATTGGAATGGGTACGTGCTGCACCAAAGGCACGTCAGGCCAAATCCAAGGCGCGGATCAATGCCTATGAAAAGCTGCTTGCCGATGATCAGCAAAAACAAGTTGATGTGGCGCGGATTTCGATTCCGGCTGGCCCACGGCTTGGTGATGTGGTGATTAACGCCAATGGGCTTCGCAAGGGGTTTGGCGATCGGCTATTGATTGATGATTTGTCTTTCCGCCTGCCGCCAGGTGGTATTGTTGGGGTGATTGGCCCGAACGGTGCGGGCAAAACCACGCTATTCCGCATGATTACTGGCGATGAAGCGGCTGATGAAGGTGATTTTTCCGTTGGTGATACGGTCAAGCTTGGCTATGTCGACCAGTCGCGTGATGCGTTGGATGATAAACAGACGGTTTGGCAGGTCATTTCAGGCGGTATGGAAGAAATCGAGCTTGGCAAACGCACCATGCAATCGCGTGCCTATGTTGGACAGTTTAATTTCAAGGGCGGCGATCAGCAAAAAACCGTTGGCCAGCTATCAGGCGGTGAGCGCAACAGGGTGCATCTGGCGCGTATGTTGAAATCGGGGGCTAATCTGTTGCTTCTCGATGAGCCGACAAATGATCTTGATGTCGATACGCTTCGCGCGCTTGAAGAGGCGCTTTTGGAATTTGCTGGCTGTGCGGTTGTGGTCAGCCACGACCGTTGGTTCCTTGACCGGATTGCAACGCATATTCTGGCCTTTGAAGGCGACAGCCATGTTGAATGGTTTGAAGGCAATTATGAAGCCTATGAGG
>CAWUWE010000011.1:0-22727 GCA_963926175.1 uncultured Alphaproteobacteria bacterium
ACAGGAATTTGTCGTTCCCAAATCAATACCAATAACTTTCGCCATATCTAAAGCTCCTTTCCCTGACCACTCACTGTCTTACCTTTTGGGGTGACGTTGATTGAGTAGCCCTTTAAGACATTCCGTTCCCGTAAGGCGGGGCGTAACCGGCCTTTGGCTGACCGATTATGTCACTGCTGTTCAACTATCTACCGTCCATATAGGACTTAATATTTCGGTTACAAGAGGGGGATCATCAAACAGCAAACACTGTCAAAAAGGATCATTGCCGCGATTGCAGCTAATCCCTATCTACCCCCATTTATTCGTTTTCAGTCTTGTCTTTCTTCACCAAAATCATGTGTTAATTCTGGGTCTTATTTCATATCTATTCGTCGGTTTTTGATTGGTCATTGTTGGTTGCACCAGCCGCATCACTTGTTTTTGAAACCCCGACCATGGCTGGGCGTAACAGCCGGTCATGAAGAACATAGCCATGCTGTACAACCTCAAGAACCATGCCGCTTGGCTGGTCATTGGTTGGCACTTCAAACATTGCCTGATGCAAATTATAGTCAAATTTCTCGCCAAGCGGCTCAACGCGTTTAATGCCATGTTTTTCAATAACTGATTGCAGCTCGGTCCAGCTAAGCTGGATACCGGTAATCAGCGATTTCACGGTTTCATCGGCCTGATCAAGATTTTCTGGTGCCGATTCGACAACACGCGCCAAATTGTCAATGGCGCCAACAAGGTCACGCGCAAATGGTGTATGACCATATTTGCGAACATTGGTGGCTTCGCGCTCGCTTCGGCGGCGCATATTTTCCGTATCAGCCAAGGCCCGCAATAGCTGGTCTTTCAATTGATCACGTTCAGCAATCATGGCTGTTAACGGGTCTTGCGCTTCAGCTTCACCCTTGGTTTTGGCACCAGCGACGGCAAGAACGTCATTCAGAATATCATCCATAGCGCCATCAGTGGCAGCCTTGTCTGATCCGGCCCGATCCTGCGCGCTAGTCTCGGCGCTCGCGTCTTGGGCATTCGGGTCTTGGGCCGCTTCATCATTGGTGGTTTTTTGCTCAGTCATCGTAATTTCCTTTTCGCTTCCAAAGCGGAACGCCAGCACTATCTACTAATCCTTGGCGGCTTCGCCAAGAGTAAAAAGCAAAAATATGTCTTTTTGCCATGATCCGATATTGAATCACGACAAAAACATAGATACCGATAACGACATTTGATGAATCCTGACAAGACATTGTTTCTTTTGCTGACTTATGAGACATTACTCCTTCGACATCGGGATCACGCCAGCATGATTATCAGGCATGAAACGAGGATGATAAACACTTTGGCCGAATAATGGTTGGACACGCCCACTATGCAAAATGCGCAAATCTGGAAATCAATCGAAGCGCTGTGCGACGAAGCCGAAGCCGTTATCAAAGATGGCACGCCAATGATGGCGGTGATCAAATCAACCGCCCCACCAGTAATGGCGCGCGAACAAAAATCTGATCAGACAGATGATGCCCAAACTGAAAAACCGGCCTTAACGGTTTTGCCAAGTCAGGCACCACCACCGGCGGTCAATATTGTTGGTAAAACTAATCCATCGGCAAATGCCGATGATGTATCGCTTTCCAACGCCACAATGGCCGAAATTGCCGCTGCCATTGATCGGGCTGGCAAAGCCCCAAAAACCCAGATTATCGATCAACATCCACAAATCATTTCAGATCAGCTTCGCCATGACTTAATGACCGAGGTCGGCAGTGCCGTTCGCAATGTTCTGGCAAATGAATTGCCGCAAATAGTTCGTCATGCTGTCTCTGAATCGCTTTATGAATTGCTGACAACGACACCGCCAAAAGGTGCTGCCAAGGCAGACTCGCCAAGAAACCAAGCCATCGAAGCCAAACCAGCAAAGCGAAAAGCGGCCTCGAAAAAGCCAGCCACAAAAAAAACTGCGGCAAAAAAGGCAGCTTCGAAAAAGACCGTAGCGAAAAAAGCCGCCACCAAAAAATCTATTGCCAAAAAAGCATCGCGCAAAACCACAAGCCGGGCATAATCGAACGATCACCAGCGCGATTTGATGATGTCATGTCAGAAATCGGTTTCAAAAATAACCCTGCCCAAAAATAACCCTGATTGGCGGTTTTCGCCATCGTGCTAACATTTTGTTATCCATATCAAACTATGCTGTCATGAAACGGCTATTTCATCCTCGCGACCATGATGGAGATTACGCGCATGAACCAAACCTGCCCGCATTGTCAGGCATTAGTGATTTTGCCCGAGCTGGTTCGTAATTATGGTGATATGCTAATCCAGTGCCATGATTGTGAAAATTCGTTTTTTTGCCAACGGACCAATTAAGCAAAACAAGTGACGGGGTAGTTCGTCGGCGCTGTCGATCCTGCAAATTAGCAGTATATCGTCCAAAAACGAACCAAATCAGTGCGCCTTTGCGCTTTGTCTGCCCGAATTGCACATCACCCTTGCCAGTCCACCCTTGGTGGCGTTTACCCGGCTGGCGCGGCATTCTTCTGGCCGTTTGCATCGGGCTTTTTATCGGCGCGGTCGGGTTTCAATTGGAACCAGCCTCTTTGGTGACGCTGAAAGTGGACTTGGTGACGACACAGACAATATTGATCGATTTTTTTAACGCCATCCAAAGCTGGGTCAGGTCGCTTTATACCGCGCTGTAAATCATCATGCTGGGAATAGATCATTAACGACCCAAAACGCGGTCAATCGCCTTGCTTGTATAATCAACCATCGGGATAATCCGCGCGTAATTCATATGCCGCGGGCCAAGAACGCCAATCGCCCCAATGATCGACCGGTCATTATTCCGATAAGGTGCAATCACCAATGAACAGCCAGTGCTGGCAAAAAGATTGTTTTCAGCGCCAATGAAAATTTTCACCCCATCGCCATCGCGTGTTGCATCTAAAAGCCGAAGCGCATTTTCGCGCGCGTCTAACGCATCAAAAAGCCCTCGAATTTCGGCAAGACCTTCAGCCGCCTGAATATCATCAAGAAGATAGGCCTGCCCACGCAAAATAAGCGCCGCATCATCACCGCCAATACCGTCTGACCAGATGCCAAGCCCCTGTTCGACAAGCACTGTGGTCAGCTCGTCAAGTTCGGCCTTATGTTGGGCAATTTCATTTCGGATCAGGCTTGCCGCATGGATCATGCTGTTATTTTTCAATTTGGCATTCATATAATTCGCCGCGCGCGTCATTGCTGAAGATGGCACGCCGGCTGGTAAATCAATCAACCGGTTTTCAACTTGCCCGTCCGACCGCACCAAAACCGCCAAGGCACGATCAACGCCGATTGGTACAAATTCAAAATGCTGTAACTCAGCCTCGCTGCTTGGCGACAAGACCAGACTGGCGCAATTCGACAGCCCCGACAAGGTTTTGCTGGTTTTATCAAGAAGCTGGTTAAGGCTGATTCCGCGCGCCGCACATTCGCTGTCAATTGACTGGCGCTGCTCTGACGGAATATCGCGGTTAAATTCCATCAGCCCATCAACAAAAAGCCGAAGGCCTGTTTCAGTTGGCACACGACCAGCCGATGTATGCGGGGCAAATAAAAGCCCTGCATCTTCAAGATCGCTCATCTTGCTTCGGATCGAGGCCGGCGAAAAGTCAAATTTGCCTGAACGGGCAAGCCGGCTTGACCCAACCGGCAAACCATCTTCCAAATAGGCCGAAACCAGCTCATGGAAAATTTCCATGCTGCGCGGTTTTATGTCCTTTATACTGGCATCTGTCATGCATAAAATTTAGAATAAGCCAAGCCATTTGGTCAATCGAAGAAACGGGGATGCGGCAAATTACCTTATCCCTTTACTTCACTGGCATATCGCTTTAACCAGCTCGAACGCTGCAACAAAGGATATTTATCATGACACGCCCGTCCGGCCGCGCCATTGACGCGCTTCGCTCTGTTTCACTCGAACCATCTGTATCGCTTCATGCCGAAGGATCATGCTTTGCCAAATTTGGCAATACGCATGTTCTTTGCACAGCATCAATTGATGAGCGCGTCCCCGGATTTTTGCGCAATAGCGGCAAGGGCTGGGTAACTGCTGAATATGGTATGTTGCCGCGCTCAACCCATAGCCGCATCGACCGAGAAGCCGCACGCGGCAAACAAGGTGGCCGCACGCTTGAAATTCAACGGCTGATTGGGCGCTCGCTTCGCGCTGTTACCAATCTTGGCGCGCTTGGCGAACGCCAGATCAAAATTGACTGTGATGTGATTCAAGCGGATGGCGGCACGCGAACAGCCGCCATCACCGGCGCATGGGTTGCGCTGCGGATTGCCTCCGAAAGATTGCTTTTGGCAGGCGCAATCACGCAATCACCGCTGACCGGTCAGGTGGCCGCCATTTCATGCGGCATCTATCAAGGCCAAGCCGTTCTGGATCTTGATTATGACGAAGACAGCGCCGCCGAAATTGACGCAAATTTCATTCTGACCGCCGATGGCCAGCTTGTTGAAATTCAGGCAACTGGCGAAGAACATCCGTTTTCACGGGCAAGCCTGAATGAAATGCTGGATTTGGCCGAAACCGGATGCAACAGCCTGTTTGATCTGCAACGCCGTGCAGTTCAAGATGCCGGTTTTTAAAAAGCCCTAACCAAGATGAAAGATCCGATCATGACCGATCGTCAATTTACCGAAGATACGCTTGTCATTGCCACGCATAATGCTGGCAAGATGCGCGAAATTGGCGCGCTATTTGCCGGTTTTGATATTGATATTTTATCAGCTGCTGATCTTGGTCTTGCTGAACCTGACGAAACCGAAACTAGCTTTACCGGCAATGCGATCTTAAAGGCGCGCGAAGCGGCCATGGCGTCGGGCAAGCCAGCACTTGCCGATGATTCGGGTTTAGCGGTGACAGCCCTTGATGGGGCCCCCGGAATCTATTCGGCACGCTGGGCCGGGCCGGATCGTGATTTTAACCTTGCCATGGATGCTGTCGAAACCGCGCTTGCGAAAACTGGCAGCACGGATCACAACGCCGAATTTATTTGTGCGCTTGCCATTGTCTGGCCAGATGGGGATGTGGTTTGCGTCGAGGGTAAAGTGAGAGGCCAGCTTATGTTTCCGGCGCGCGGCACAATGGGATTTGGCTATGATCCGATTTTTCAGCCCGATGGTCACAAGATCAGTTTTGGCGAAATGAACCCCGATGCCAAACATGCCATTAGCCATCGCGCCGACGCATTTGTGCAATTGCTAGCACGTTGTTTTGGCAAAGCCGATGGCCGGTAAAGCACAATCAGTGGTTTTTGATCAGGCCAGCCGGCCTTTTGCGCTTTATCTTCATTGGCCTTTTTGCCGCGCCAAATGCCCCTATTGCGATTTCAATTCGCATGTCAGCAATGATGTCGATACCAAGATTTTTGGCGATGCGCTTTGCACCGAAATGGCTCATATGGCGTCATTGATGCCATCACGCCCGCCCCTATCAAGCCTATTTTTTGGCGGCGGCACACCATCATTAATGCCGCCTATATTGGTGGAAAGATTGATCCGCCATGCCGAAGATTTATTTGGCTTTACCGATGATATCGAAATCACCGCCGAGGCCAACCCGACCTCGGTTGAAGCAGAAGCCATGCTGGGATTTCAAAAAGCCGGCGTGAACCGCGTTTCAATGGGGGTGCAATCGCTTGATGATGCTGGTTTGAAATTTCTAGGCCGTGAACATTCGGCTGCCGATGCGCTACAAGCGCTTGATAAGGTCAACAAGGCCTTTGACCGCGTCTCGATTGATTTGATTTATGCGCTTCCCAACCAAAGCCTGAAAGCATGGCAAAAAATGCTTAGTCAAGCGCTGTCACTTGGGCTTGGGCATTTATCTTTATATCAATTGACGATCGAAGCTGGAACCGTTTTTCATACAAGACAGCGGCGTGGTGAGGTGATGGCGCTTGATGATGATGGCGCTGCCGATCTTTATGAAATGACGCAGCAAATGACCCATGCCGCTGGCTTGCCAGCCTATGAGATTTCCAATCATGCGGCACCTAGTCAAGAATGTCGGCATAATCTAACCTATTGGCAGACTGGTGACTGGCTTGGTGTTGGGCCTGGTGCGCATGGCCGGTTTGCGCTTTTTGATCCAGCCGAAAACCTTGCGGCCCGCAACGCCACTGTGACAAGACGCAGTCCGGCAGGATGGTTAGATGCGGTGGTGGCAAAAGGCCATGGCATCGAAGAGGCGCAAATTGACTCACCAGCTGATTGGGCTAGTGAAATGGTGATGATGGGGCTTCGCCTGACAAACGGTATTGATCTTGGCGTGATCGAAAATCTTTGTGGACCATGTGATAACTGGCTTGATGGTGATGGCGTTGAACAGGCGATTGCGGCTGGCTGGCTTCGGCGCATGCCAAATCAATCCAGATTAATGGCCAGTGATGATGGGCGGTTGCGGCTGAATCATATTTTATCGACAATTCTGCGCTAGCCAAACCGGTAATATAGCCCCCAAGCCAGTCCAGCGGCAATTTTGGCGGTTAAATTTTATTTGGTGCCGGACGAATGATCTTAGCCTCGCCCTTATTGATTTTCCGCAATTCAAAACTGCGGATATTGCGGCCGTTTGGCAGCAGACGAAACGCCCCGCTATAGCCTTGAAATCCACTATTGCTAACAAGCTGTTTTGACCAATCACGATGATTTGATTTTGCCAAAGCCGCAACAAGCGCCATCGCATCAAACCCCACCCGCGCCAACTGACCTGCCGGTTCTGCCCAGATCTCAGTCCAGTCAGCATCAAAACGCGCATCAAGATTGCTTGGCCGTGTTGAAAACAACCCGCCTTGAAGCGATGGTTCGGCCAAAAGCTGGTGCTGATTCCATAAGGCATTGCCAAGATAAAGCGCACGATCCGGCCCAACATCATAAAAGGCAAGGACCGGCGCAGTGCGAAGCGCAAAAGCCGGATCACCTGCAAAAATCACCGCATCAAACGGGCTGTCGGCAAGTGGCGCTTCATCAGTTGGCGCGGTATAGCGGGTAAAAGTGCGAATGGCATTTTTCAAATTGGTTTCATCGGCAAGTTCATCATCGCTTAGCACGCGCACCGCTTCGGGCGTTAACCCAAAATCGGCCAAACGTTGGCTAGCATGCGTCAAAAGACGCTGCCCAAAAAGCGAATCTTGCGCAATCAAAGCAAAGCGGCGCTTGCCCGTGCTGACTGCATGACCAAGCAAACCATCAAGCTGCTGTTCGGGAAGATAGCCCATCAACCAGCGATCGGCACTGGCAACATCGACATTATTTGACAGCAATAGCATTGGCGGCCGCGAGCGACCATCGCGAAGCTGATCGGTGACAGCGCGTGCTTGCGTCACCGCATCGGTGAAAAGCGGGCCAATGAAAATATCAACATCACTATTCAAGCCGGTCATTGCCGCATTGCCAGCGGTTTCACCACCCTTTGTGTCGAGAAATAAAATCTCGATCTTAGGATTGTTGATTTTGAATAATGCCATTTCAACGCTTCGCCGGATTTCCATGCCAAGCGCTGCATATTCCCCACTTAACGGCACCAAAAGCCCAACACGAATAACCCCATAACCCTTTGGCGGCATCTCAAAAACTGGTCCAAAGCTTTGCGGCCGAGTCCGGCTTGATAATAGTGCAAACGCCGCATCAAGCGCATCATCACTTAGCGATGGATCAGCGCCAATCGGTATCGTTGGTTCGGTGGTTTCAACCACTTTATCATGGGTTTGAAACTGCCAGATGATCGAATCCATGATCGCATTTGCCGCGGCAAGATCAGTTTTGCTGTCCTGATCAGATTTTTTTATATCTAAAGATTTGTTTGGAGACGATATGTCTGGTGAGGTTTGTTGAATTTGTGATGACGAGGCTGTTTTTGTTGCGGCCGGAATAGATGATGACGGTATGGTGGCCGGTTGGCAGCCAGCAAGTGCAATCATCGTGATAGCTACAATCAACCCTTTGGTCTGCAGCCAGCATGGGTAAAAACCCTTTATCAAGCTTTGGCCTGATTGGTTCATCCAGTCATTTTCAAACATAGTTTGCATATCCAAAACATCTTACCAAATTTTGGCATTTTTTTGTTCAGCTTTCACAAAATATACCCCAAGGCTACGTCACATTTTACCATGACGGCTTTTGCCAAGCTTGTCATTATCGGAAATTCTGATTCGGGATCATGCCCAATCAAACCATGATTGAATTGCATTATGCGCTTGTGAGGCGTCTTGCCATCGCCCTATACTAGTCTCCTTATCTATGCAATTTAGGCGGCCAAAATCATGACGCAAAGCGCGGGACAATTGGTGGTCATCTCAACACCGATTGGCAATCTTGGCGATTTATCGCCGCGCGCGGCCGAATGGCTGCAAAAGGCCGATATTCTCGCATGTGAAGATACCAGAATGACGCGTAAATTATTGACGCTAACCGGTTTGCGCACAGCGGCAAAATTCATGCCCTATCATGATCATAACGGACAAACCATGCGGCCCAAGCTGCTTGAAGCCTTGCAAAATGGTAAAATGATTGCGCTTGTAAGTGATGCTGGCACGCCGCTTGTTTCCGACCCCGGATACAAGCTTGTTGCCGCTTGCCATGATGTGGGGGTTTCGGTCACGGCAATCCCCGGACCAAGCGCGGTTCTGGCTGGTCTTGCCGCCGCAGGCCTGCCAAGTGACCGGTTTTTATTTGCCGGATTTGTGCCACATAGCCAGAAAGCCGCAAAAACGGCCTTTCGTGAATTTGCCAATCTGAGCGTCACAAGCATCTGGTTTGACTCACCGCGACGTCTTGGTGCCAGCTTGCAAATCATGCATGAGATATTCGGCGATCGGCTGGCCGTAATTGCCCGCGAATTAACCAAATTGCACGAATCCTATCACCGCGACACGCTGGCGCTGCTTGCCAAATTTTATCAACAAGCGGCACCCCCAAAAGGCGAAATTGTCATTCTGATTAGCGGCATGACGGCAAGCGATGATACATTCGACACCGCCAAATTAACCGCAATGCTGCGCGAAGAAATGCGGGCAACAAGCCTTCGTGATGCGGTACAGACGGTCAGCCAGATTTCTGGCCAATCGCGGAAAATCATCTATTCATTGGCCATTGATCTTGACAGGGAAAATTGATCGCTAGCCAGATAGCGCCATGACCATAAAGCCGAAGCCAAATCATCAGCACCGCCAATTGGCCGAAAACGCGGCCGGTTTGCCGAATTCAAAGTGCGCTGGTTTTTATGGTTCAAGGGCTATCGGCTCATTGCCCGACGATGGCGGTGCGCCGCCGGCGAAATTGATCTGATTTTGCGGCATCGCAATCGGTTGATTTTTGCCGAAGCCAAATATCGCCAGCACGGCATGGCCGATCAGATTTTATCGCGACGCCAACAACAGCGCATCACCAAAGCAGCGTCATTATTTCTTGCTAAAGACCCGACATTCACAACTTTTGATTGCCAATTTGATTTCATCATCATGCAAGCTGGACAAAACTTTGGGATTGGCGAGATTACCCATATTCATAATGCATGGTGATTTGCCGCAAATGACCTTGACCGATGATTCGCAAAGCGTCACATTAGGGACATTAGAACTCAAGCGATTAGGAATGCACATATGCCAGCTGTTCGTTGGGCGCGTTTCGTGCCAACTGCCATTTTTCTCTTGCTTACGAGCGTCGGCCTTTCAGGATGCGCAAGCGCCGTTATTGGCGTTGGAACGGCTGCCGTTGCCGCCTCGACAACCGAAAAAGGATTTTCCACATCGGTTGCTGATACCCAAATCCGTGCCAAGCTGACCGACCGGTTTATCAAAAGCGACTTTTCACTTGTGACCGCGGTTGATGTCTCGGTGAATGACGGGGCGGTTCTGCTGACCGGTAAGGTAAAAACACCTGAAGAAAAAATATTGGCAACAAAATTGACATGGGAAGTTCGCGGGGTTCGCGAAGTGGTCAATGAATTGCAAATTACCGATTCATCCTCGTTCAAGGATACTGCCAAGGATTTTGCAGCAAGCGCGGCCTTGCGCACCAAGATCATCACCGATGGCGAGATTTCGTCACTGAATTTCAGCATTGATGTTGTCAATGGCACAATCTATCTGACAGGCGTTGCCGCAAATGCTGACGAGATGAACCGTGTGGTTGCGCATGCGCGTGATGTTCGCTTTGCCCAGCAGGTGGTGAATTACATCATCCTGCAAACCGACAAGCGGCTGTAATTCAACTGATGAGTCTTTCAATCGCCATTCAGATGGATCCGGTCGAAACGCTTCAGATCGCCGGGGACACAACCTTTGCGCTTGGCCTTGAAGCGCAAAAACGCGGCCATAGCCTGTGGTATTATACAGCTGACAAGCTAAGCCTGAATGAGGGCAGCATTACTGCCCGCGGGCAGGATGTCATTTTTTATGATCAGGCTGGTGCGCATTTTAAAACCGGCGCAATCGAAACACGGCCTTTGCAGGAATTTGACGTTATTTTGATGCGGCAAGATCCTCCATTCGATATGGCCTATATCACCGCAACACATTTGCTGGAAATGCTTGGCCCACAAACCATGGTTGTCAATAATCCGGCCGAAGTCCGAAACGCACCAGAAAAGCTGCTTGTCACGCTTTATCCCGATTTGATGCCAGCAACATTGATCAGCCGTGATCCAGAAACGATTATGGCGTTTCGCCAAAAACATAAAGACATCATTATAAAGCCGCTATTTGGCAATGGTGGCGCTGGCGTTTTCCGATTGCAGCCAAATGATCAGAATTTAAGCTCGCTTCTGGAAATGTTTTTTGGTGCCAGCCGCGAACCGGTCATGGTTCAGGCCTATCTTCCTTCGGTTCGTGATGGTGATAAGCGCGTCATTCTGGTTGATGGTGAGGCTGTTGGCGCAGTCAACCGAATTCCCAATGAAGGCGAAGCCCGGTCAAATTTTCATGTTGGTGGCAGTGCGGTCAAAGCTGAATTAACCGATCGTAATCTGGAAATCTGCGCTGCCATTGGCCCCGAATTACGCCGCCGCGGTTTGTTGTTTGTCGGTATTGATATCATTGGCGATTACATGACTGAAATCAATGTAACCTCGCCAACCGGCATTCGCGAAATCCAGCGTTTGTCAGGCATTGATATTGCGGCGTTGACATGGGATGCGATTGAACGTAAACGCCCAACCTATGCAAGCAACGGCATCGCCCAGTAAGCCAAGGCTTCGGCAATCGCGCGCGCGAAACCCGCATGATTTTATGATAAGCGCGCGCCGATAGATTCGTCTAGTCCATTGCCGTTCACAGCTGATCTTGGGCTGCATCATCCATCATGATTTGCTGATCAGGCTGGTCAATGCCGATATGGGCATTGGCACGCATAATATCTTGGTTGCGAAGCGCGCCAAATCGACGTTTAGCGGCCACCCGCGCCGCAGCAATCTGGCTTGATACACCACACTTGCTTCTTTCAGCAAAACACCGGCGCTGATCTCAGACACTTCAATGATCAGATCAAAACGATCCATCATTGGCCCCGAAATTTTCGGCTTGATAATTTTGGCCGCAGACAGGTGCCCGACTACAGGCACGCGCCAGATCTCCAAGATAGCCAAAACGACAGGGATTCATTGCCGCGACACGCTGAAACCGCGCCAGATAGGTAACGTGATGATTGGCGCGGGCAACGACAACCAATCCAGTTTCAAATGGTTGGCGAAGCTAATCAAGAACAACGCGCGAAAATTCAGCCAGCTCATCAAGAAATAAAACACCATGATTTGCCAAAGAAATTTCACCCGGCTTGGCGCTTAGACCACCACCAACAAGTGCCGCCATCAACGCCAAATGATGCGGTTCACGAAACGGCCAGTTTTGGATAAGGCCGCCCTCGTTAAGATTGCCGGCAACCGAATGCAACATCGTAACCTCAACCGCTTCGGCCGGACCAAGGGGCGGTAACAGACCGGCAAGCCGTGCGGCCAGCATGGATTTGCCAGCACCCGGCGGACCAACCATTAAAAGATGATGACCACTCGCAGCGGCAATTTCCAGAACACGCCGTGCCATGTCTTGGCCTTTCAGATCAGCAAGATTTGGCATATTTTGTTTAGCTGGTGCCATTTTTGGCGTTGACGGATGCAAAACTTGGCGACCATGAATATGATTGATCAAACTGTTCAGGCTAAGCGGGGCGATGATTGACAAGCCTTCAGCCCATGCCGCTTCACTGCCGCAATCATGCGGGCAAATCAAATCACGGCCAGCCGCCGCCGCGGCAATTGCCGCTGGCAAGACACCTGATACAGGCTGGATTGCCCCATCAAGTGCCAATTCGCCAAGCACAAGCGCATCTTCAACCGCATCACGCGGCACCACACCCATGGCCACCAGTAGGCCAAAGGCAATCGGTAAATCGAAATTCGACGCTTCTTTTAACACATTGGCTGGCGCTAAATTAACCGTAATCCGTTTTGGCGGCAAAGCAAGCCCGATTAGGGCCAATGCCGCCGGCACACGTTCGCGCGATTCAGCCACAGCCTTATCAGCAAGCCCAACACTCGCCATCGCAGGCAAGCCATTGGCAATACAGATCTGAACCGTGAAGGCAATCGTTTCAATGCCACGAAATGCGATCGTATGAATTTGTGCGTGCATGGGTATCGGCCCGACAGATCATCCAAAAGGATCAGGGGCCGGTTGTGTCGATAAATATTTTTGGTTTCAAGTATATTTGAAAAAACAGCGTTTTACCGGAAATCACTGCTGATACGCCCATGATTTAGCAATCGCCTAAAGATGGAATTTTGCCAAAACCAATGGCCCAACAGGTGCACCGCCAAGAACATGCATATGAAGATGTGGCACTTCTTGATGGCTGTCCAAACCGGTATTGGAAATCACCCGATAGCCGGTTTTGCTTATGCCAGTTAATTCGGCAACACGGTGAATGGCTTTGGTAAAAGCGGTCATTTCCACCGCGCTGGCAGTCGCCGCAAAATCAGCCCAGTCACAATAAGCACCTTTTGGAATCACCAGAATATGAACAGGTGCCTGCGGGTTTATATCGGCAAAGCTAAGCGTATGTTCATCTTCGTCAATTTTCTGGCACGGGATTTCGCCACGCAGGATTTTGGCAAAAATATTATTGCTATCATAGGTCATAATTACAGCTCTTTATGATAATAATATCCCGTAACATAGATGCCATCGACCTTGGCGTAATGATCATTTGTCGCATAGCGTTTGAAATTGCGTGCCTCAAACGATTGGATGGCGCGATCCTGCGTTGCGCGGACATCAAGATTGATCATTAAAAACCCTTCGGATTTCGCCAGCGCTTCTGCCTCGGCAACAATAATTTGTGCAAGGCCATGACCACGCGCCCAAGGGGCAACAAAGAAGGTTGTCAATTGGCAGGCAAATTTCTGGGCTTCGTTATTTTTTGGTGGGCGCACAATCTGACAGCTGCCAGCAATCACCTTATCAAGACGTGCCAGAATCAAATGCCGGTCGGGGATCATCTGCACCCCGCGCCAGTAATCTTCCATCACCGATTTTAGTGGCGGCGACAACCAGCCAAAACCACCACCGGCAAGAATTGCTGCTTCGGCCGCATCACTCAATTCATGAATATCGCGTTCGGTTAATTGATCCACCGTTTCAACAGATAATTTAGCAATATGATCACGAAGAACTTCAGGTGTCATTTGTCTTTCCTTTTTGGTAAGCCAATGAGGCGCCGCACAGGCTCGGACGCTTTAAGCTTTGAAATACCACCGATGTCGATAGGGGGAAATAGGCACTAAATTCATAAGGTCAGCTAGCGTATACTAGCATAAAAAAGATTTTTCACCAATGAATGCCAATTCACAGTTTTGTGAAGCATCACAAATTCGAATTAGGATGCAGTGATTCGTTCAATTTCATCAATGAATTGCTGGCATTCGGCTGCTGACAGACGGTTGATATTCTGCGCCAAAAGATTGGCAAGATAGACCGCTTCGGCGGTTTGATTGCGAACATCAATCGATGGTTTTGGGTGCGACAGGCTAGCCAGCCGTTTCAATTCTTCAGCATCATCCCAAATCAGCCCAAGCCAAACACATATCTGATCAACAACAACCGGCGATGGCTGGCCACGCGCACCGGTTTCAAGCGCCGATATATAGGCTTTAGAAACCCCTAACAATTCGGCTTGCTGTTGTTGGGTCAGGCTTTTCTGGCGTCGCCATTCGCGCGTTTTCAAGCCAAAGGGCGTCATCGCTATCGGCTCCGTTTGCGGCGCAATAACACATATAACGCACCGCTGCCGCCATCATGTGGGCGCGCCTCAGCCAAGGCCAGAATATGCGGCGACAAAGGTTGGCGTTTTAACCAATCGGGAACATGGCCGCAAAGAATGCCCGCCCCTTTGCCAGTAATGACAAGAACGCAGCGGCATCCATCGCGCGCCGCCGTTTCGATAAATTGCGCTAACCGGCTTTCGGCGCGTGCCGCGGTTAGGCCATGCAGATCAAGCCGCCGGTCAACCGGCACATCACCTCGAAAAAGCCGCCGGTGGCTACGTCCATCAATACCGGCCCGTTCGCCTTGACGCAAATCAACCGGATTGGCTTTTTTGACTGATGCTGATGATGGCGCAGCAATCGGCGGTCGCACTGGTTTGACTGGCGGTTTCTGAATGCGGCCAGACGGTTTTGCCCCAGGCGATGCCAAATGATTAGACTGCGCAAAAATGGCTGCAAATTCAGCCAATTCAATGGTCGATTTTAGCGGTGTAACCTCGGTGATCACCCGTTGCCATAAAACCGTATCATCGTCTGATTTGATAATGCGTTTCTTGGGCATGTTGGGCCTCGATCAGTCTTCAACGGACACGGACTCAGTCTCGACCAGTTTCCAGTTTGGATCAGACAAGGTCAAATCGCGCTCGAATGTCCAGATATCGGTAAATTCACGCGCGCCCGACTCATCTGCCTCAATCACTTCATCATTTTCATCCTTAGCAATGCGTGTTTGCACCGAATGAAAATGCACGGTGATGCTGGCAAGCTGATCAATGATTGAAATATTTAAGATGCTGGCTTCGCGAATATCATCCAAAGTGATGACAAGACTTTCTTTGGCCTTTGCCCGCGCTTGGACTGATGCGGTAAAGCTTTGCAAGAGATCATAGCCTAATAGCCGTTTCAAATGGGTAAGATTGCCTTCGGCATAAGCGATCAAAATCATTTCAAAAGCGGCGCTGGCACCGTCAAGAAATTGCTTTTCATTAAAGCTGCGATCAATCTTACGAATCCCATCAAATCCGTGAAGCGCAACTGGTGCTTGGCCCGCAGCCTTGGGATGCAATGGAATAGGTTCATTATCATTCTCGGTATCTTCAAACCGGTTTGCGCGGCTTTCATCCTGCGGCTGTTCATAGCCCGTGCGCTGGCCAAGCACCGACCGAAGGCGCAGCACTAAAAGAACAGCGATAACAGCAAAAATGATAATATCTATGAATTGCAACTGAGCCCCCATCTATAATTTTATATTGGCATTATTTAACAACATTGAGTCTTTTGCTAATGCCGTCTTAATATAGATGGCATATGTAGGGTATTAAATCCAGATGCAGCCTGAAATTGTCGTCAAAAATTACCAAAAACCGTCTAAGGGATGGGTCAAATGGGACTAATCATTATTCTTAGCCTGCTAATATGGGGATGGGCCGAAATATCCGCTTTGATGTATATTAGCAGTGAAATTGGCAGTTTGTTGACGCTTTTGGGGGTTTTTGTAACGGCAATTTTTGGCATTGCACTTCTCAAACGTCAGGGACTATCGGTTTTAAGCCGGATTCAAGCAGATCTCGCCAAGGGACGTGCCCCTGTCACCTCAATCGCTGATAGTATTTCTATGGTTATTGGTGGCGCATTAATGTTGATCCCAGGCTATGTCACCGATGCGATTGGACTTTTGCTGTTTTTACCAGGGATTCGCACGCTGGCTGGTGTCTATTTGCTGCAATGGATAGCCAGAAGCAACCGCTTTAACGGCTTTACCGATTTTGGCGGCGCACATTTTGGCAATGCCGCATCAGGCAATCCGGCATCAGGTACTGCTGGCCATCGGCATAATCCCTTTACTAAGCAACAGCGTAAAACAAGGGATGATGATGATATCATCGAAGGTGAATTTGAAGAACGGCCGGATCAAGATCATCAGATTGGTGACAAGAAAGTTCGCAAGCCCTAAACCACATGTCCTAAACCCCATATCCTGCGATGATACGGCAAGATAGGGGTCAGTGCGTCCTTTTTGACATGGTTGTTTTCAAGTGGTTGTTTATGCTAAAAGCTGCGTTTAAATTAATACGCGTAATCTGATCATAGCTTTGTTCAACATACGCAAAGCCACTCCGGAGATAATCATGGCCAACGATACCAAAAAATCAAAAAAATCTGCCGCCGCCGATAATGGCAGCACACAGCCGTCCGGTGATAACGCAAATACCACCCGCCAGATTGTTGTTCACGCGCAATATATCAAGGATTTATCTTTTGAAAATCCAAATGCGCCGCACGTTCTCGTCGAAGGCACAAGCCAACCTGATGTTGAAATCACCGTTAATGTTGGCGCCCAGCTTCTTGGCGATAATCAATATGAAGTGACATTGAATCTGGCAGCGAAAGCCACCGCAAATGACACCGCATTGTTTTTGGTCGATTTAACTTATGCTGGTCTGGTCTCGCCGCAAGGCACACCCGATGATGAAATCAATGCTTTGATCATGATTGAAGCCCCGCGCCTTTTATTCCCGTTTGCGCGCGCGATTATTTCAGATTGCACCCGCGATGGCGGCTTTATGCCTTTGAATATCCAGCCCGTCGATTTTGTTGCTGTTTATCATCATAATATGGCGCAGCAGGCAGCCGCCCAAACCAATAATTAAAATCATTCCCTGATTGGGCTAGGCATCGCCAATCAGGCTAGGCGTCATTTTGCCATATCGGGTTTGTTAACTCTTCCAAAAATTTTGCGTGCGCTTTCAACTCTTCAGCGGTTGGCGCATGCGACCGAATGGGTCGCATTGGCTTGGCATCGAGATGAAAACTTGGGTCGGAATCAATGCTGTTTAGCGCGCTCTGATCGCCAGCTTGGGTCTGGTTATCTAAATCCAGCGACAAACCCGGTTGCCGCCCCCCCAGCAATTCAATATAGACCGCTGCCAAAAGATCGGCATCAACCAGGGCGCCGTGAAGATCACGATGGCTATTGTCAATTTCGAACCGGCGGCATAGCGCATCCAGATTGGCTTGCGCGCCAGGAAATTTCTTGCGTGCCATCATCAATGTATCAATTGATTGCGCCATTGGCAGAACTGGCCGGTCAAGCTGTTTCAATTCCGCATTAAGAAAACCCATATCAAAGCTGGCATTATGAATAACCATCGGATCATCACCAACAAAGGCTAAAAATTCTTCAACAATATCGGCGAAAACGGGTTTATCCGCTAAAAAATCACTGGTGATGCCATGAACTGCAACCGCACCATCATCAATTTCGCGTTCAGGATTGATATAAAGATGCAATTTGCGGCCTGTTGGCAAATGATGCATCAATTCCAAAGCGCCAATTTCAATAATACGGTGCCCATCACGCGGGCTAATGCCGGTGGTTTCAGTATCAAGAGCAATTTCACGCATAACTTATCACTTTCTGCGGGCTAGAATTGGGCTTGGTCACTGCCGATCATAGGCACATGAATCGCAGCAAGCCATTTGATTAAGTCTTGTCGTGTCGCATCAGGTTGAAGATCTGAATCAAGACAAATATCAGCCCGCTTTTTTTTCGCTTCGACTGGCATTTGCGACGTTAAAATCGCCGCAAGCTTGGCTGGCGTCATACCAGCGCGTGCCAAAGCACGTTTCGCCGTTGTTTCCGCGCTGGCATGAACAACGATGATGTGATCACAAACAGCATCACTGCCGGTTTCAAACAACAACGGCACATCCAAAACAACCGCCGGTGCCGCGATGGCACGGTGCTTGTCCAAAAACGCATCGCGATGCTGGCGTACAAGCGGATGCAGAATCGATTCAAGTTTTTTTCGTGCCTGCGGCCGCGCAAAAACATAATTACCAAGCGCCTGCCGGTTAATACCTTTTTCCAAATTGCCAATATCATGGCCAGCTAAATCAGGTGCGAATTCAGCCAAAATCTCATCAACCGCTGCCCCATGCGGTGACAGCGATTCATGAACAGCGGCATCAGCGTCATGAATGGCGATGCCAAGATCACAAATCCAGCCAGCAACAGTTGATTTCCCTGCTGCAATCGAGCCTGTCAAACCAATGATCTTCATTGACGGTTTTCCAATGGTTTCAAGCCATGTTCACGCAAAATGCCAAGCAATTCGAGAAGCGGAAGCCCAAGAATGGAAAAATGACAGCCATCAATCCGCGATAATAGATGGACACCAAGATTTTCAATTTGATAGCTTGCTGGCGAGCTGAAGGCGGCCGCGCCAAGCCGATCGAGATAGGAATCAATAAAACATTCATCAAGGCGGCGCATGGTGATTTTGGCAATCGCCAGATGATGCCAGATCCGCTCGCCATGGCGAATTAAAACAGCAGCGCTGAATAATTGATGCGTTTTACCTGACAAGGCCATTAGCTGCGCCTTGGCCATGGCTAGATCATGCGGTTTGCTGTAAATCACCTCATCGCAAGCCAATATCTGATCACAGCCCAAGACAAAAGCTGGCGATGGGTCGGTTTCGAACGCCAGACGCTGCACCGCAGCGGCGGCTTTCATTTCAGCAAGCATAATGGCGATATCGCCAACCGAAACCGCCTCAGCACTTGCCGACGCGCGAACCGACTCTTCATCAATCGCCACAGAATAGCACCGACAGCTAAGACCCGCATCATGCAGAATTTTGGCGCGAATGCTGCTTGCTGATGCCAGCACCAGATCGCCAGCCGGTAATTGTGCAAAAGCAGCAATCGTCATGAACGAGCCTCGATCCACTTTGTGTAATATTGCAAAATTGCCGCGGCGGTTTCTTCAACCGATCGGCGGGTGACGTCAATCACCGGCCAGCCATTACTGGCAAAAAGCCGCCTTGCATTGCGCACTTCGTCAATGATTTGGTCAATATCAGCATAATCTTCATTAGCTTTGTCCTGCATCGCTGTCTGTCTTGTACGGCGAATCTGGCTAAGACGTTTTGGATCATTTGTCAGCCCAACAACAAATAAATCCAGCCCATCAAGATAATGCTGGGGAAAAGGCACTTTGGGGACAAGCGCGTAATTGGCAACCTTATAGCCGCGATTCGCAAGATACATTGATGTTGGTGTTTTCGAGGTGCGCGAAATGCCAACAATCAGCATATCGGCTTTTTTCAAATTGCCCATATTTGTGCCATCATCATAGCTGACAGCAAAATCAACAGCCGCCATACGCGCAAAATAGGCAGTATCGAGACGCCGCTGACCACCTGGCAGATTGGTCATTACCGGCCCAAGAACAGTGGTCAGCATATTCACCACCGGATCCAGAACCGAAACGGCGGGAACGCCTTTGCTGCGGCAGGTTTTTTCGATGCCAGAACGTAGATTCTCATCAATAATACTCATCAGCAAAATGCCCGGATTACGATCAAGACCTTCAAAAAGCGCCTCTAGATGCGCGGGCGTGCGTACCAAGGTCCAAACATGTTCGATTGTTTTGATATCGGCAAATTGCACAAGGCAAGCACGCGCCACCTGATGAACCGTTTCGCCGGTTGAATCTGAAACAAGATGAATATGTAGGGTTTGTTTTGGCATCACCTAACAAGATGTAGCCAGAAATCAGCAATTTGTCATCACTTTACATCGCCATAAGACTGCTTACTTTGCTATTATGCGAGATGATATTTTGACGATCAAACCGGCTAATAAGACTGTGAGTAAATCTTAGCTCATTGGGGATTGTTTTTTAGAGATTACCAACCGATACCACCTATCCACAATTCCGCAGCTTTTATAAACCTTGGGATAAATTCATCTGCTCAATGTGGCTATTTCGTGGATAAACCGTCAAATCATTGAAAGAATACGCAGATAACCACAGGGTGAGCGGAATAAAACTGTGGATAACATCTGAATAACAACTCATATATGGTTACACACAGGCACTACTAAAACAACAACCTTTTTTTAATATATATATAATGTTAGAGAACAGAATGACCGAACAATTATTCCTTTCAACACTCCAAGGCACGAAATCTGGCGCAACACCAATCTGGATGATGCGTCAAGCTGGCCGCTATCTCGAAGAATATCGAAAGATACGCGCAAGCCAGCAAAATTTTATTTCCTTTTGTCTTAATCCTGAACATGCAACCGCTGTCACCTTACAGCCTATTGCTCGTTATGGGTTCGATGCAGCGATTATATTTTCAGATATCCTGATGATTCCGTGGGCGATGAACCGCAATGTAAGGTTCAAGACAGGTGTTGGCCCTCTGCTTGATGCAATGGAAAATCCTGATGATATTGAAGCTTCTTGTCTTGACGGTTAAAGCCAGAAGTTGGCACCTGTTGGAAAGGCATTAACTTTGACCCGGGCCGCCTTGCCGGCAGAAACAACATTAATCGGTTTTGCTGGTGCGCCTTGGACATTGATTACCTATATGGCTGAAGGCGGCACATCGCGTGATTTTTCAAAGGCACGACAATGGGCATGGCAAAATGCAAAAGCCTTAGATGGTTTATTAGACATTTTGATCGATGCAACAATTTCGTTTTTATCACTTCAAGCGCAATCAGGTGCGGAAACATTGATGCTGTTCGACAGTTGGGCAAGTGCGGTTCCCGCAGCGCAGCGTGATTGGCTTGTTACCAAACCCGCTCGTGCCATTGTTGAAGGGGTTCGCAAAAACGGACATAACCAGCCTATTATTGGCTTTCCGAAGGGTATTGGTGAAGGTTTAATCCGTTACGCAGCTGAAAGCGGCGTTGATGCGATTGGACTCGACCATGGGATTGACCCGGTTTGGGCTGGACAAAATTTACCAGCGAAAATGCCGGTACAAGGTAATCTTGACCCATTAAGTTTGTTAAACGCTGGCACGGAAATGTTTCGGGATATTGATCATATCCTTGATGCATTCCAAAATCGCCCTCACATCTTCAATCTTGGACATGGCATTACCCCACCAACGCCGGTGGAAAATGTACAAAAAATGATTGACCATATTCGTAACCGGTAGGATAGAACTATGAGCTATGAAATTATTAAATCGCTTCATATTATTTCGGTAATAGCATGGATGGTTGGACTGTTATATCTGCCAAGATTATTTGTGTATCACGCTGATGCGCCAACAGGATCAGTTCAAGCTGAAACCTTCAAAGTAATGGAACGCCGATTGTTAAAAGCGATAATGACGCCAGCGATGATTGCTAGTTTTATTTTTGGTCTTTGGATGCTGGCGTTGAATCCTGAATTATTCAGTGAACCTTGGTTCCATGCAAAATTTGCAGCGGTGTTTCTGCTAGCCGGTGTTCATGGAAAATTTTCTAAGATGCGGCGCTTATTGGAAAATGATCAAAAGCCTCTATCGTCAAAAGCCTATCGGATTTGGAATGAAGCACCGACGGTTTTGATGATTATTATTGTCGTTATGGCTGTTGCAAAACCAATCTGAGTGTGACAAGAGATGTGAAATTCAATACCAGTAAGGATTTTAATATCACAGCTTCGTTGACTTTTCTATTTAATACCCCCACGGTGGAGACACCTGATGCGGACCTGTTCGCGTTTTTTGTCAGCTTATTTCTCATTTCAGAGTAAAACCATGCATTTACAGGAACTCAAAGCGAAGTCTCCCGCCGATCTTTTGTCGTATGCTGAAGAATTGGAAATTGAAAATGCCAGTACGCTTCGCAAACAGGATATAATGTTTGGGATTTTAAAGCAGCTTGCCGATAACGAAATTGCAATTTATGGAAGCGGCGTTCTTGAAATTCTGTCAGATGGTTTTGGGTTTTTACGCGCCCCTGAATCAAACTACTTGCCTGGTCCTGATGATATTTACATCTCGCCAAGTCAGGTACGCCGGTTTAGTCTTCGTACTGGTGACACGGTCGAAGGCGAAATTCGTGCACCCAAAGATGGCGAGCGCTATTTTGCATTGTTAAAAGTTCAAACAATTAATTTTGAAGAGCCAAATGCGGTTCGTCACCGGATTAATTTCGATAATCTGACACCGCTTTACCCTGAAGAAAAATTAACCTTCGAATTACCGTTCAATCCGGATAAAAAAGACGATACTCCACGCGTGATTGATTTAGTCTCGCCAATGGGAAAAGGCCAGCGTGGCTTGATCGTTGCGCCGCCGCGTACTGGTAAAACAATGATGCTTCAAAGCATCGCTCATGCCATTTCCGAAAATCATCCCGAAGTCTATTTGATCGTTTTATTGATTGATGAACGGCCAGAAGAAGTAACTGATATGCAGCGCTCGGTTCGCGGTGAGGTCATCTCGTCAACTTTTGATGAGCCAGCGTCCCGACATGTACAAGTAACTGAAATGGTTATCGAAAAAGCAAAACGACTTGTCGAACATAAGCGCGATGTGGTGATTTTACTTGATTCAATCACCCGGTTGGCGCGCGCTTATAACACGGTTGTGCCATCATCGGGTAAAGTGTTGACCGGTGGTGT
>CAWUWE010000012.1:0-6940 GCA_963926175.1 uncultured Alphaproteobacteria bacterium
GTTATCGGCAAGATGCATCGGCGGCCCTTCATCAAGCGCGTGACCAAGCGCATCAATCGCACGGCCAAGCAATTCTGGCCCCACCTTAATAGAGTGGCCGTCATCACTCACTGTGACTTTGGCACCAACGCTGATTTGTGCATTATGGTCATGAACCGATAAAAGATTGTTATTATCTCGAAACCCGATCACTTCAGCATTGGTTGTTTTGCCCTTTTGGGTATCAACTTGACAAAGCGTGCCAATCGTTGCCGGAAAACCATCACATTCGATAATATGGCCGTCAAACCGGCTGACGCGGCCCGACAGGCGGATAGGCTTGTCAAAATCAAGCGCGTCAATATCACTTGTCAATTGCCCCAGAAGCGCACTCATGATGATGCCTTATCTAACGGCGAAGGAGGCCCGTCATCTTGGGCGTTGTCAGGTGCGGCGTTATCAGGTGCGGCGTTATCAGATACGGCGTTATCTGCATTTTGGATAGGATTGGATGCATCAGCGGCTTCCATCGGCGTTGTTTTGGTTGGTGTTGTTTCAGCTGGCGTTGTCTCAGCTGGTGTTGTTTCGGCTGGTGTTGTTTCGGCTGGTGTTGTTTCGGCTGGTGTTGTTTCGGCTGGTGTTGTCTCGGGGGCGGGATCTACAGCCTCAATAGGCGCTTTGGCCGTCGTCTTTGCAGTTTCGGCATATTGCCCACCAAGGCGGGTTTCAGCAATATCATGCAATTCAACACCGGCAAACTTTAGAATGATGTCACCGCGTACAAGGCCGGGTTCGGCAACAAAATCAAAATGCGCATCAGCCAAATATGGCAACATGACTTTATAATCATCAGCATTAATATGCACTTTTCCAGCGGCCATTTTCTGACCAATGCTGGTTACTAGCGCCTCGATACGAGCCAAGAAATTTTTAGGCATTTCGTCAATCTGTTGTCCAGCGCGCTGGCTTGCCAGCTTCAAAATAGCAGCATGAATCGAACGTGATAAATCTTCTGCCTGCAAAGCCTGCGGCTTGACGAGCGCCAAAAGTGCGGCCTCAAAAGCGGCAATCTTATCAGCCAAATTCGCTTGTGCCGCCGCCTCGGCCGCGGCTTTGGCTTCAGCAATCCCCGCTTCGTGTCCAGCAATCACGCCTTCAGCTTTGCCTCGTTCAAATGCCGCATTTACCGTCTCAAAATTGCCGGCAATCTGCGCGCCCTGCGCGGCTTCACCGTCACTATTATCGGCTATTTGATCATGTGCAGTGGCATCATTAGCAAGACCCTCATTAGCAAGAGCTTCATTAGCAAGCGCCAGATTGAGCGGACTGCCACTTACATCAGAAGATTGATCACCTGACACCATATCTTGTGTCATATCTGGCGCCATATTTGGCGTAACATTTGGGGCGGCGTCACTGATTGGTGATGTTGGGCTGTCAGGTGACGCGGTTTGCCCACGCGCATCTCCGGCGCCATCGGCAGAGATCAAAGCCCCATCATCATCTCTGCCCATTACCCGGTCTTGATTATCAAAATCCGGAGAACCAGAATTGGGGTCTGTAGAATCAGGCTCATCTGAATTTTGATTTTCGCCCACTTGTGCCTTGCTTGCCGACGCTGCCTCGGCGCGCTGTGCCACGGCAAGCGCTTCTTCAGCTTGCTTATCCACTTCGATTTCGGCGTCACGCTGTTGCGCCTCAATCGCAATTTCCATCAGACTGCGGGGCTTAAAGCTATGATCCTTGGCAAAATTGCGGGTTTCGGACCGTTTGAATTCGGCATTTTGCAAAACCGCAAGAAGGCGGGCAACCTCGCTGTCAGCAAGATGGCCGCTTTGCTCTTCAACATCCATTTTAACCGCATCGGTCATGTCACGAATACTCTATTTCCCGCCTAGACAAAATCATCGCCGCCACGACCAGCAAGAACAATACTGCCCTCATCCGACAAACGCCGTGCAACGTTGATGATTTCTTTTTGCGCTGCCTGCACTTCAGTTAGCCGCACTGGCCCAAGTGCTTCCATTTCGTCCATAATATTAGCAGCTGCACGTTTTGACATACATCCAAACAGCTTTTCTTGAAGCGGCTCATCCGCACCTTTCAAGGCCATAATCAAAAGCTCACTATCAACGGAGCGCAGCAGAGTTTGCAATGATTTATCATCTGACATAATCAAAGTATCAAATACGAACATGCTTTCTTGAATGGCCAGCATTAAACCCTTATCACCCTTGGCGATATCTTTCATGATACGGCCTTCCATGGCCTGCTGGGTAAAGTTCATAATCCGCGCCGCCGCATCAATTCCACCGACTTGCGTTGCACGAAGCGAGGTGTTTGCTTTAAATTTACGTTGCATCACTTCTTCAAGTTCACGAATGGCATCCGGACCAACTGTTTTCAAGGTTGCGATTCTACGAATGACTTCTGATTGAATATTTTCAGTTAAGAGCCCAAGCACATCTGCACCTTGGCCAGGGTCAAGGTAAGAAACAACAAGTGCAATAATCTGCGGATGCTCGTCAGCAATCAATTCAGCAATCGAACGTGCATCCATCCAGTCAAGGATCTCAATAGGCCGCTCACTTGCCGATGGTGCGATTCTACTCAAGACCGACTGGGATTTGTCTTCTCCAAGCGCTTTAACCATAACATTGCGGATATAGTTGCCCGCGCCCATCCCAAGGCTCGTTTGAGCCTTAATAATGGCCAGAAACTCGTCAAGCACAAGGTTCACTGTTTCTTGATCAAGCCCCTGAACCGAATACATTGCTGTGCCCAGATGCTGGACCTCACGCGGTGACAGATTGCGCAGAATTTCTGACGCTTCATCTTCACCGATCAACATCATCAAGATTGCCGATTTTTGCGTTCCGGTCAGGTTGTCAAAAACTGACCCTTTATCTTTTTCTTGGTCTTCTGCTGGAGCAGCCATGTTACTCACCCTTTACCTTTGTCATCTTGCCGCTTAGCTGATATCGCGAGACATCATCGACTTGAACACGTTGGATACACGACCCGCCTCGTCAGAGACAATCATACGGATTACCGCAACCTTGTCATCATAGGTGTTCGCCGTATCCAACATTTCTGCTGAAATTGACGCCTTCTTCGGCTTCAGCTTGGCCTTGATATCTTCAAGGCTTTCACCTTCGCCAACCTCGATCTGGTCAAGATCGACCTCATCTTCAGAACCAGTTGCACCATGCATACCCGGAACTTGGATGGGGATCAAAATGCGGTTCAGCAGCGGGCGAACAACGCCAAGAATAACAATGGCGAGGATAAGCACAAATCCAGTCTGATTGATGATTGACCGCATATAAGGCTTTTCAAACCATTCAATCTTCACACCTTCAGCCAATTCATTCATAAAGGGCGCACTTGAGACGGTTAGGCTGTCACCTCGCTCTCTATCGATACCAACAGCATCAGCAACGAGCTTTTCAATCTGCAGCAATTCACCTTCAGACATTTTCTGTGTTGTTGGCAGTCCGGTATCCGGGTCGGTGATGGTGCGCTCGCGCACCAAAACCGCGGCATTGATCTTACGGATGACACTGGTCGGATTCATTGTGCTTGAAACGGTTCGGCTTACCTCATAATTCTTCACTTCGCTTGACGATTGCGACCGCATTTCTTCATTGCCACCATTTGCAGTTGATTGTGTTTCCAGATTGGCCGCAGCAGGTGGCTGATTTGCAAGCGCACCTGGAATACCCTTGGCCTGCGCTGCCATAGTTCTATCTGATGTGTTTTGCTCACTTCGAAGCGCATTGCCGTTTGGATCAACAACTTCTTCAGTAACTTCACTACGCGTATAATCAATATCCAAATTGATCTGGGCATTGATATTGCCCGCACCCACAATCGGAGTCAGTAGCGACGTGATACGGGCGCGGTAAATATCTTCTAACCTGATCCGTTGCTCTAGTTGTTCATTTGATAACCGGCCCTCCGCACTACCATTGCTTCGGGATAGCAAATTACCGCTCTGGTCAACCACCGAGACGTTTTCTTTGGTCAGACTAGGAACCGAAGCCGACACCAAATGCAAAATCGCCTCGACCTGAGAACGGCCAAGGCTGCGCCCACGCGCAAGTTGTAAAAAGATTGACGCGGTTGGCTCGGCCTGCTGGCGCACAAACACCTCTTTATCAGGAAGGGCAAGATGCACCCGCGCACTCATCACCAGATCAATCTCGCTGATCGATCGGGCAAGCTCCATTTCCTGTGATTGTTTCAATCTGGCCGCTTCAACCGACCGGCTTGATCCCATTTGAATTGAGTCTAGCTGTTCATAACCTGTTGCCGCCGACGCTGGCAGGCCCTGCGCGGCCAATGTCATCCGCGAGCTGTGATAGTTTTCAGTTGGAACAAGAACGTCACCCGTTACCGGGTCCAGCGTTACATTTACCCCAGAATTGCGAAGCGCATCGAGAACGCGCGATTTTTCCGCTTCGGGAAGACCTGCATAAAGTGTGGTTCGAGTTGGCTGCTGCATCCAGAGATAGGCCCCAAGACCAATGACCGCCACCGCCAACGCAATAAAGGTCGGCAGCGAGCGTTGAAATGCTGGCTGGTTATAAATACGACTGACTTGTGAGACGAGTGACCCTGCTTGCTGAAAAACACCTGAGTCATTCGAAACCATTTCTCTATTCTGATTTACAACTGCGTCGGCCATGGTTTTATGTCCTGAACTTTTAATTAATGGGTCTTAATTTCAATTTTTAAGCGCGGTTTGATGCTGCCTAAACGGGCATATTCATAATATCCTTATAGGCGCTGAGCATTTTGTTCCGCACATTCAAGGTCAGCTGAAATCCAAGACTAGAAACCTGTTGGCTGATCATAACCTTTGAAATGTCATTTTCCGTGCCAAGCTCATAGGCTTTGGTCATGCTTGCGGCCTCATTTTGGGCATTTGCCACTTCTTTTAGTGCATTGCCCATGCGATCGGTGAAACCGGTATTGTTAGTTTCGGGGGCAAGGGCCGCATCGGCTTGTGCCCGAAGCTGGGCGCGAAGTGAGGAAATTGGGCCAGTCATTGAACTAATCTGTGTCATATCTACCTCTTAACCGGTTAAGCGCTTGCGCTTTTTGAAAGAGCCATTTCTGTCGTCATGCTTTTCACAATCCGCTCTTGAATGGCGCCATCGACCATTATGTCACCAGCCATAATTTTGCCACCAGACGACAGAACGATGGCGCGCTGCAAAACATTTTCCAGTTCGCGAACATTCCCCGGCCAATTGTAAGACAGTAAAATGTCTGCCGCTTCATCATCGATCGACGGAAGATCTTCAAGAACCGTGCTGTGACGTGCGAGCAAGATGCTGCTGATCGGAATAATATCATCGGTGCGCTTTGCCAGATGCTGGGTCGTCAGCGGAAAAACATTCAACCGGTAGAATAGGTCTTCGCGGAATTTACCATTGCTGATTTCAGACAGCATCTCGCGGTTTGTCGTGGCAATCACTCGAACATCAACATCAATCTCGCGTTGGCTGCCAAGCGGTGTTACCTTGCGCTCCTGCAATGCCCGCAGCAACTTTGCTTGCAATGACAATGGCATTTCAGAAATCTCATCAAGCAGCAAAGTGCCACCATCAGCAGCACGGAAAATGCCCTTATTGGCCGTAGATGCGCCAGTAAAGGCGCCTTTTTCGTGACCAAACAAAATTGCTTCAAGCATATTTTCAGGGATCGCGGCACAATTGACAGCGACAAAGGCCTTGTCCTTGCGGCTTGATTGATTGTGGATGAATTTGGCGAGAACTTCTTTACCCGTTCCCGTTGGGCCATTGATAAACACGGTGACATCGGTCACAGCAACACGGCTCGCCAGCGCCATTAATTGGCGGCTATTCGGGTCGGCAACGGCAACATGGTCACTATCAAGACAAAGCGTTACCGCCATTTGCAGACTATAATTTGCCGCCGCGGGGGTAGTCTGTGCAGATTTTGGCATGCAAAGCCGAATTAATTTGCCATTCATTTCATGAGAGACAAAGAATTGATCGCTTTCATCATGCCCAATCACCATTAATTTTTTGGCTTTCATGCTTCGTGCCAAATCAACAATACCGGACGTGCCACCATTCTTTTCGGCAAACTCAGCACTACATAGGAACACATCATAGCTTTGCGGGATTTTACCATTCGGATTTACCGAACCGTTAGCACAGTCACCTGCTGGCTTTGCCGCAACATCTTCGCGAATGCCAATTTCGGCTAACCGCATTGTGAAAATATCAATCAGCATATCCGCCACAGGCAGTAACTGTCTCTCAATACAAACTTTAATCATGTTTCATGTCTCCCGACCACTCATGCCCATCGGTAAAGGCAAAAACCAAGCCAAGCTGCATCAAAAGAGAATAAAAATATCTATCTATCTAATTTATTTGTCTTTTTTTATCTGGCTCGCTTTAAAAACTGGATTACATTTTTCTGACACATGAACCAAAAAGATGATCTTTTTTGTTCAAATTTCTGACACCATGGTCTAGAGTTGCGTCTAAGACATGGTCAAGGGTTCTAATTTTAGTTGGATATTTAGTGTGGGTGAAAACGAACTAGTTGGCCAATCCGCAGCAATGCGTGATGTAAGACGGCTTATAGATATTGCGGCACCGGCCAAGACGACCATTCTCATTCTTGGTGCAACTGGCACTGGCAAAGAACTTGTCGCCCGCAGCATTCACAAATTTTCAGCAAGAAAGGGCGATTTGATTTCGATCAATTGCTCGGCCATTCCCGCAGAATTACTGGAGTCAGAGCTATTTGGCTATGAAAAAGGGGCTTTTACCGGCGCTGAAAAAACGCGCCAAGGCCGGTTTGAGATGGCTTCAGGCGGCACGTTATTTCTCGATGAAATTGGCGATATGCCATTGCCGCTTCAAGCAAAGCTATTGCGGGCGATTGAAACCCGCACCATCCAGCGCGTTGGCGG
>CAWUWE010000013.1:0-31524 GCA_963926175.1 uncultured Alphaproteobacteria bacterium
GGCCATATTGGCCAATGCCGCTCCTTGCACCAGAATGGTGTTTGCCTCATTAAACAAAATCCCCTTGGGCGTGATGCCTCTAGCGGTCATTTCATGCAGCATCCACGCGGTTGCAACGCCGCCTTTTGCCGTGTTGAACACAAGAATTTTCTGATCATATGATTGTCCGGCAAGCTTGTGCTGTGGGCGTGAAAAAACCCCCTTTATCCGGTCAAGATCATAGCGTGCGGAAAAATTATCATCGGCAACAAGCGCTTCGCCAATAACCTTTGGCCCAACGCCTTTATGACATTTCAATCGTTTCATCAGATCATCTCTCCGTCAATGGCCGCTGCAACACAATCCTGCATGCTGGCAAGAGTTGGCTTATAGCCGTAACCACCTAAAATATTGACAATTTTTGCCGAATTGCTGAGAAGGCGAACCCAGCCATTTGCCTCTCCAATTTCGCGGGCATATTGATTATAGAAACAAGTGCCTTCAAGCACGGTGCCGCCAGCCGTTTCGATTTTGTCGATAAAGCCCATTCGCCCAGCATCGCCGTAGGTTTGCGGCGACGTACATACAATCAGTGGCAATTGCAATTTATGACCATCAACAAGGCTGGCAACCTGTTCCATTTCGACAATTGACAATTGTGGGGCGGCAAAAACCACCACATCGGGTCGTTCGCCTTGGCTGGCAAAATTGCTTCGCAGAGACGCAAGGTCGGAGTCGGTTATTTGCGTGACGGGCAGGCTGGTGCCACCAACCGCTGCCAGATTTGGCGCTTCGGGGGTAATGCCGATCATGTGAAAAAGCGGAATTGATCCATAGCTGGCCATCGCCGCGCCAAAATGCTTGATCTCATCCGATGTTGGCACGCGCTCAATGCCTTCGATCACCGGCACTTCCCAATAGGATCCGGCCATCCGGCCAATCACCGCGCCAAGAACCCCCCAATCGGTCAATTCGGCAGGTTGAACTGTCACCTGAAACCGTCGTGATGCTTTGCGATTCTGGTCAAGATGCAAACCATAGCGCGGTGTGCGTCCGGTAAGTCCGGCCGCCAATGCAGATGGGCCGCCTTCAAAATTAGACCGTGCACCACAAACGCTGTTTGAATAGATCACAACGCCGGTATCGCCATAGGCAACATGATCGCCAAGCAATGGCGGCATGATGGTTTGATAATTAACGCAGGTATTGGTCATCATAATGCCAATCGCCTCGCAAGCGGCGATAAAACGGCGCTCGATCATGGCCATTTCTTCGGTTTGACCAAGCGGGCGGTAATGATTGAGGTCAACCCCGCGCGGGTCGGTGATCATCGGGATCACAACTCGGCCACCATCATTGGCGATCGATTCCATAAAATCCACGCCAGCCTCACCAACCGATTCAGGGTCGGCCATCATATGTGCCTGACTGACCGCCACCATATCGGGCGCATCAAAAAATTCACCAACCTTGATCTGATGATCAATTGCCCATTTTTTTGCCTTGCCAAAATCGCCGCTCAGCATGGCCTTTTCTTCGTCATTTAACTGCATTTTGGAAACCTTGTCCTATTCGGTGCCGCCTAGGGTAAGGCTACGCATCTTGTGCATTGATCGCCAAGCTTAAATAGTCGCAAATTGCATTTTTCTGATCGAAGATGCGCCATGGCCTGCATGTGATCCGCAATTTACCGGCAAAGCGTCTGTCAGGCTTGCCAAAGGCGCTGTTCATGCCCATTTACCCCTTTGGGCAGGACGGTTAGAGATTGGATGATTTTGATGATTGAAGTTTTTTTTGACGGTAAATGCGGGCTTTGCAGTAAAGAGATTGCCTATTATCAGAACATTGCGCCATCAGGCATTTTTGCATGGATGGATATTGCGACTGACGCATCACCGCTGGCGGCACATCAAATCTCGCAAGCCGATGCTTTGCGCCATCTTCATGTTCGCGATGCGGCAGGTGATTGGCATATTGGTGCCGCGGCCTTTTTGGTCATTTGGCAACAGCTCAGCTACTGGCGGTTTTTGGCAGTTCTGGTTGGGTTGCCCATCATTCGCCAGATTGCCGCGATGGTTTATAACCGTTTTGCCGATTATCGTTTCGCCAAGCTTGCCCATTGCCAGATTGCCCAAAAGAAGCTGGTAAAAGTATCGACAAGCTAGGCATCGACAAGCTAGAGACCTTCAAGAACCAGCAAGGTCGCCTCGGAATTTGCCAGCCGGATTGATTTGACCGGCGCATATTCGGGGCTGTCTAAAAAGGCATGCGCTGCCGCCATCGATGGAAATTTTACCAATACGATGCGGGCAGGCTTCCATAATTCAGTCTGCATAAGATCCATTTTACCGCCGTGGGTCAGATATACGCCGCCATATTGTTCGGCAATCGGTTTGGCTGCGGCTTTATAAGCTTCATAGGCAACAGGGTCAGTGATTTTTGTGTCGACCAGAATATAGGCGGGTTTATTTACGGTCATGTGAACCATCCGTGGCACGCGTCAAATTTTTGGGCAATCCAGCCCATCAGCAACCCCTTCAACCGTATCAGCAATAATATCCCAGTCACTGGTGGCTTCAAAATCAACTTTTTGGTCAATGCCATATTCGGTTGGCCGATTGATATAGGCGGTGCGCATACCCTCTTTGCGCGCGGCTTCTAAATCATCATTATGCGCTGCCGTCATCATGATTTCATCAGGTGCCATGCCCAAAAGACGGATGGCGTTTTGATAAACAGCCGGATTGCGTTTGAAGGCACGATGCATATCGCTTGAGAAAATAAAATCCCATGGAATCCCAGCGCGTTTTGCCATGGTCGATAATAAAACCACCGATCCGTTTGATAGGGGCGAGATTAAGAATTTTGATTTGATCCGCTTGAGGCCGGGAACACTGTCAGGCCATGGGGTTAGGCGGTGCCACGCACGGTTCAGATGGTCGCGCTCAGCCTCATCAAGCATAGGCAAGCCGAATTGCGACAAAATTTCATCCAGCCTTTCACGATAAATGACGTCAATGGAAACCCATGATCGCTCACCAGCTGTTACGCGCGCCATGCCTGGCCGATATCCGGCGCGCCAGGCACGGGCAAACCCATCACCATCAAAATCGGCAACGCCCTTTTGGGCGGCAACAGCCGCGCCTTCGCGGGCAATTGACGAGCGCCAGTCAACAATGGTGCCAAATGTATCGAATAAAACAGCTTTAATCATAATCAGTCTCAATCATCAGGTTTCTGTGGGCGGCCATTTGCGCCGATCAAACTGATGATGAATTAAGATCAGATTAAACGCTAGCGGTCGCTGTTTCGCTGTTAAGAAAGCCACTAATAAAGGGCAAACGCAATGACAAATTGCCAAGGCCGAAACCCGCAAAGGCAATCAATACGCCGCCATTCAGAACACTACCGCCGGTCAAAAGCCAACCAACTGTGCAGCCGCCAGCAATCACCCCACCAATGGCCATGAAAAATGCACCAAGGATATAGCGAAGCGGGTGAGGTGCATTATTAAAGCCTTCAATAACAATGCGGCCAGATAATTTTGCCGATAAAATCGCGCCGATAAAGGCACCGCCAACTAGCCCAAGACCAAATTTTGGGGTGAGGGCGGTCGAATAGACGAAATAGCCAAGACTATCAGCAACAGGCAGGATAAACCGCAGGCCTTCGACCGGAACCGGATCAAACTCATCGGCACCGATGACGGCAGTGACAAAAAAGCAAGCTGGCACCAACAGGCCAATAGAGGCTGCCATGAGGGCGCGTTTTACCGGCTTGTCCGCACCACCGCGCCGCACGACCAAAACAATAGCCGCAAGCAATAACAGAACCCAGATTGTAAACAGGCTGTGGGATAAAACAGGGCTATATTCAATCTGCCCGAGGCTGGCAAGGGTGATCCGCGGCACGGCCAAAACGCCGCTGATTGCCGACCATGCGAAAAGCGATAAAAACACCAATGTGATCAAGGCGCGGATATTACCGCGACCCGATAGGATGATCAGTCGCGAAACGCAACCACGGCTAAGCCCCATACCAATTCCGAAAAGCAATGTTCCAAAAAACAAACCAACCAGATTTAGCGGCGCTTTGAATTGCCGCGCCGGCTCAATATCGATCAGACCCAGCTGGTGTGCGACCAAGATCGCAATGATCGCCGATATGCCAGCAATAGCAACCTGCCAAAGCTGGTTGAACGCGCCACGTCCCTTGCGGCTGGTCAATGAAAACATCTCATCATAGGCCGAGCGGGCGCAATAATCACTTCGTTCGGCAAGCCAGCCAAACAGACCGCCAACAAGCAGACTTGCTGCTAGAACAAGTGTTGTGACACCATAGATGTCGCGCCATTCGATAATCGTTTCCACATCGTACCTCGGCTAAAAGCTTTAATGCGCTTCAAATAGCATTTTTTATTTTTTTGGAAAGGTATAATTCTCTCGTACAGAAAATAAATGCCCTTTGGTTGAAAATTAAGGCAAAATTTTGTGAAAATGAGTGTTTTGAGACAATGCCTAATCAAGCCGTCATCGCGGCGGTGATTTTCACGCTTGAAATTGCCGCTGCGGCTGACTAGAATAGGATATCTGTTGGGGTGCATTGGTTCGACCAGTTGGTTGATGCCAAGGCTGAGAAGCGAAAGCTAACTCATAGAACCTGATCCAGTTAAAACTGGCGTAGGGAACGGAGATCATACCAGATCGCAGCGGCTATCTCTCCTGTCCCCACGCAAGCCATTTGTTTTTGGGACACGTCGCATGTTGAAATCAGACAATCAAAAGCCAGTTGCAACCGCATTGACCATTGCCGGGTCGGACAGTGGTGGCGGCGCGGGCATTCAAGCCGATCTGAAAAGCTTTTCCGCGCATGGCGTTTACGGCGCAAGCGTCATTACTGCGGTAACGGCGCAAAACACCCGATTGGTCATAAGGGTCGAAGCGATTTCGCCAGCGATGATCAGGGCGCAGATTGATGCGGTGCTATCTGATATCCGGATTGACGCTATTAAAATTGGGATGTTGGCAACATCTGCGGTGATTGACGCTGTTGCCGATGGTCTTGCCGATTTTCGCGGGCCGATTGTTCTTGATCCGGTCATGGTGGCAAAATCAGGCGATGCATTGCTGCAAGATGATGCCGTATCCTGTCTGATTGACAGATTGCTGCCGCGTGCCAGCTTACTAACCCCCAATATTCCTGAAGCAGAGCGGCTTTTGTCGGGCAAGGGTGATTTGACACCACAAGAGCAGGGCAAAGCGCTTTTAGCGCTGGGCCCAGCGGCGATTTTAATGAAAGGCGGTCATGCAGATGGTGCGGTTTGCCATGATTATTTGGTGACTGATTCGCAAATCATCGGTTTTGACGCGCCGCGTATTGATACCGGCAATACGCATGGCACGGGATGTTCGTTGTCATCGGCGATTGCCGCTTGCCTTGCCAAAAATTTGGCGCTTGATGAGGCCATTGGCACAGCGCATCAATGGCTTCATGGCGCAATCAAGTCTGCCGACCAGCTTGACATCGGACAAGGTCATGGGCCGGTGCATCATTTTCACCAATTCTGGAGATAGCGCGTGACGGAACCACAGATCACCATTGTTGGCGGTGGGGTTGCCGGACTTTGCCTTGCTACTGAATTGGCAGAACGCGGTGTTTCCTTGCGGATTTTTGACCGCTATGGCCGCCCTGCAGAACATAGTTGTTCATGGTGGGCTGGTGGCATGCTGGCGCCTTTTTGTGAAAGCGAGGCGGCTGAAGAGCCGGTTGTGAGGCTTGGTCAAGAAGCTGCCGGATGGTGGCAGCGGCATAATGTGAATGTTGAGCGCAATGGCTCGCTGGTGCTGGCGCTTAGCCGTGATGGCGGTGAATTGGATCGCTTTGCCCGCCGAACTAACCAGCATGAATGGGTTGATGCTGATGGTGTGGCGGCCTTAGAGGCTGATTTGGCCGGTCGGACGCGGCGCGGCCTGTTCTTTCCAACCGAAGCGCATTTATCGCCGCGCGATGCTTTGGCCTGTCTTGTTGGTGAATTGGAAAGCCGCAATATCACGATTGAAACCGCCGATGGTTTGGATTTTCCGGATAATGATAATGAGGCGGCACTGCCATCCAAGGTTCGTAAAATTGATTGTCGCGGCCTGTCAGCATCGGATGCCATGCAGGATTTGCGTGGGGTCAAAGGTGAAATGCTGGTGATCCGGTCAGCTGATATTTATTTGTCACGGCCGGTGCGGTTGCTGCATCCTCGGATTCCGATCTATCTTGTGCCGCGCGGCGATGGTGTTTTCATGCTTGGCGCAACGCAAATTGAATCGAGAAACCGGCATGCGGCAAGCGTGCGTTCGGTTCTTGAATTGCTCAGCGCTGCCTATGCGCTTCATCCGGCTTTTGGCGAGGCTGAAATATTGGAAATTGGCGTCGATGCGCGGCCTGCCTTTCCCGATAATTTACCGCGGATTAGACGTCGTGGAGACCGGCTTTATGTCAATGGGCTGTTTCGGCATGGGTTTTTGCTGGCACCAGCGATGGCGCGGATGACAGCCGATTATCTTCTTTCAGGGCAGATTCCAGAGGTGATGGATGAAAATCTCAATTAACGGCGTGGCAAAAGACGTCACCAGCACCAATCTAGCGGCCGTTTTGCACGAGGCTGGCTATGATGATGCGCGTGTGGCAACCGCGGTGAACGGCCATTTTGTTCCGGTTGGCCAACGTGCATCATGCCCGATCGAAGCTGGTGATCAATTGGAAATTGTCGCGCCGCGGCAAGGAGGGTGATGTGACAGCGTTTTATGGGGTTGAATTGTCGACCGCCTTCATGCTTGGGACGGCGCAATATCCATCGCCAGCGATTCTTGGCGCGGCTTTTCGCGAATCTGCGGCATCGGTTGCGACGGTTTCGGTTCGACGTGAGGCCGCTGGCGCACAGGCAGGCGAGGGGTTTTGGCGGCTTATTCGTGATCTTGGTGTGCATGTATTACCCAATACCGCCGGTTGTCATTCACCAAGCGAGGCGATCACCACGGCAAAAATGGCACGTGAATTATTTGAAACCGACTGGATCAAGCTTGAAGTCATCGGCCATAGCGATAGTTTGCAACCCGATCCGTTTGGCCTTGTCGACGCGGCGGCCAGCCTTTGCCGTGAAGGGTTTAAGGTGTTTCCCTATACGACCGAAGATCTGGTTCTTGCTGACCGGCTTCTTGATGTTGGCTGCGAGGTGCTGATGCCGTGGGGCGCGCCAATTGGTACCGGATTGGGGTTGGTGAACCCCTATGGTTTGCGAAGCTTGCGCGCGCAATATCCTGATGTGCCAATGGTTATTGATGCGGGGCTTGGCCTGCCATCACAGGCGGCGCAGGCGATGGAAATGGGGTTTGATGCGGTGCTGCTGAATACTGCGGTCGCCAAGGCTGGTGATCCGGTGGCGATGGCCATTGCTTTTGCCAAGGCGATTGAGGCTGGCAAGCTTGCCAGAAACGCCGATCCGATGGATCCTCGCGATATGGCCGCGCCATCTACCCCGCTGATTGGAAAGGCGTTTTTACAATGAATTTTGATCGGTTTTACCCCATTTTTGATCATCCTGACTGGCTGGATCGCATGTTGCCACTAGGGGTCAAGCTTGTGCAAATGCGGATCAAGGATTTGCCAGCGGATGAAACCCGCGCGGCCTTGCAACGATCAAAGCGATTATGCGATGCGGCGGGTGCCATCATGGTGGTAAATGATTTTTGGGAAATGGCGATTGATCTTGATTGTGATTGGATTCACCTTGGTCAAGATGATCTTGCCGATGCTGATATGGCAGCAATTCGGCGTGCTGGCCTGAAGATAGGCATCAGCACGCATGATGAGGATGAACTTGACCGTGCCTTGGCCGAACAGCCTGATTATGTTGCTCTTGGGCCAGTTTATCCAACAATTCTGAAAAAAATGAAATGGGTTGAACAGGGGTTGGGTCGGGTCCAGCAATGGAAAAACCACATTGGTGATTTGCCGCTTGTCGGAATTGGCGGCATGACGATTGATCGCGCCGCAGGGGTTTATGCGGCTGGTGCTGATATCGTGTCGGTTGTGACCGATATCACATTGAATGAAAATCCTGAAGACCGCCTAAAAGACTGGGTAAAGGCAACAAGGTGAACAGGTATGACCGACAGATCAGTGTTGCTGAATTTGGGGTTGATGGTCAGAAAAAACTGGCTGCGGCCAAGATTCTTGTTGTTGGGGCTGGGGGGTTGGCAAGCCCTGTTCTGCAATATCTGGCAGGCGCCGGCCTTGGTCATATAAAGGTGATGGATTACGATATTGTCAGTGTGGATAACATGCACCGGCAAACGATTTTCCGCACGGATGATCTTAGGCTGGCTAAAGCTGGCGCGGCAGCATCAAATATGCGCAGCTTGAACCCTGATTGTCAGATGACGCCGATAATCGAGCCGCTAACGCCTGATAATATTGAAACACATGCCAGTGATGTCGATCTGGTGCTGGATTGTGCTGACAGTTTTGCTGTTAGCTATAGTCTTTCCGATTATTGCTTGAACCGATTGCCATTTATCCATGCGTCGGTTGTTGGAACAGCAGGCTATGTTGGCGGGTTTTGTTATAATGCGCCAAGCCTTCGTGCGGTTTTTCCTGATTTGCCACAACGGTTTGGCAGTTGCGCCGAAGATGGTGTTTTGGGGCCAATTGTTGGCATTATCGGATCGCTTCAGGCGCAAATGACCCTTGCTGTCATCACCAAGCAACTTTCCTCACCACTTGGCCAGCTTGTGACTTATGACGCCATTGGAAATCGGTTTGGTGGGTTCCGTTTTGACGGGGTCGAAGAACCCGATGCGTCGCTGGCATTTATTAGCCCGCAACAAATAAAAAGCGGTGATTTTGTGATTGATTTGCGTTCGGCGGACGAGGCTGATTTGATCACTGCCGATGCGCAGCGGCTTGGCATTGATCAGGTCACGTCTGATTTACCACTCAAGGGCGTTGGACATGTTGTCTTTTGCTGTCGGTCTGGCCAACGTGCTTGGGCAGCGGCAGAAAAACTTTCCAGATTCTGGTCTGGATCCATTTCACTGATCGCGGCTGGCGATCCAAATTTCATGCGAAAAAGAGGTTGAAGATGAAAAGATATCTTATTGTTTTATTATGTTTATTTATAAGCACACCGTTGCAGGCGCAAGACCGGATAACACTTTTGCTGGATTGGTTTATCAATCCTGATCATGGGCCAATTATCATTGCTCAGGAGAAGGGTTATTTTGCTAATGCCGGACTTGAGGTTGAGGTGATCGCCCCGGCTGATCCTGCTGATCCGCCAAAAATGGTAGCAGCTGGAAAGGCCGATCTAGCCGTTTCCTATCAGCCACAATTGCATCTTCAGGTTGCCGAAGGCATGCCCCTTGTTCGGGTTGGAACCTTGGTGGCAACACCGCTAAATTGTCTGCTGGTGCTAAAAGATGGCAAGATCAAATCCATTGCCGATTTAAAAGGTAAAAAGGTTGGTTTCTCCGTGGCTGGTGTTGAAGAAGCCCTGCTGACAACGATTTTGGCACGGAACGGCCTGTCGATGAAGGATATCGAACTGGTGAATGTGAACTGGTCCTTGTCGCCATCATTAATGTCGGGGCAAGTTGATGCTGTGATCGGTGCCTTTCGCAATTTTGAATTAAATCAGATGGATATCGAAGGGGTTCCGGGGCGTTGTTTCTATCTTGAAGAAGAAGGCCTTCCTGCATATGACGAATTGATCTATGTCGCCAATCCCGATCGCATGAATAAAGATGTTGTTCGGCGGTTCTTGCAGGCAACCGAGCTTGCAACGCAATTCATCGTTAATCATCCGCAGGAGAGCTGGGAAATTTTCAAAGGTACTGCCAAGGAATTGGATGATGAATTGAACGCCCGCGCATGGAAAGACACTCTACCCCGCTTTGCTTTGCGTCCTGAGGCGTTGGATGAAGGCCGCTACAGCCGCTTTGAAAGTTTTTTGAAAGAGGCGGGTCTGTTAAAGGATATCCGTCCTGTATCGAAGCTCGCGATTGATCTGGGGGCACAATGACGGAATATGGTCATAGTTTTGCCGCATGGAGTAAGGCAACAGGGGCAGCATGGCAGGATTATGTATGCCATGATTTTGTAACCGAACTGGGCAGTGGCACGCTGCCCAAATCGGCCTTTTTGCATTACCTGGTTCAAGATTATCTGTTTTTGATCCATTTTTCGCGAGCGTGGGCGCTTGCCGTTACCAAGGCTGATGACGTTGCTGAAATGCGCGCCTGTGCGGCGACGGTGAATGCGCTTGTCAATGACGAGATCAGTTTGCATATCCGCATTTGCGCCGCGGCAGGCATTGATGAGGCCAGATTATTTTCCGCCACCGAAGAAACCGCCAATCTGGCCTACACGCGCTATGTTCTTGATGCCGGTCATTCGGGTGATTTTCTGGATCTTATGGCTGCCTTAGCGCCTTGCGTGCTTGGTTATGGTGAAATTGGCGCAAGGCTGCTGGCCGCAGGTCATGATGCGGCTTATGCAGATTGGATCGAAACCTATGGTGGCGAGGGTTATCAGCAGGTTTGCCGCGATGTCGGAACATTGATTGATAATGCGGTGTTGCGCCGGCTTGGTGATCAACCGACAAAAAGCCCGCGTTGGGCTGGGCTTTGCCAGCGTTTTGCCACAGCCACAAGGCTTGAGGCCGGATTTTGGCAAATGGGGCTTAACAGGTGACAGGCAGCAAGGCAGAATCTGCACAGGCGCGACATATGGGGCAGGGGGCATTCATGTCCAACAGTCCAGCGTTGCATTTTCATGGCAGTGCCACAATTGCCGGAACGCCTATTTTTGATCCGCTTGATCTTGCTATTACCGCGGGGAAATGGACCTGTCTTCTTGGCGCGTCAGGAGTTGGTAAAACAACGGTTTTGCGGCTGCTGGCAGGGCTAGGCGACCATATTGATCATGTTGGATCCATCAGGACAAGCGATGCTCAATCGCTTGCTGGCCGTATTAGCCTGATGGCGCAAACCGATAATCTGATGCCGTGGCTTGATGTTTTTGACAATGTTGTGATTGGCAGTCGGCTTCGCGGTGATGTGGTTGATGGTGATCGGGCTGAAAGACTGATCGAGCAGGTTGGTCTTACCGCGCACCGGCATAAAAAGCCAAATGCGTTATCGGGTGGCCAGCGTCAAAGAGTGGCCTTGGCACGCACCTTGATGGAAGGCCAGCCCATTGTCCTGCTGGACGAGCCTTTTTCGGCGCTTGACGCCAAAATTCGCGCGGAAATGCAGGAATTGGCCGCAAGTTTGTTTGCTGGCAAAACCGTATGTTTGATTACGCATGACCCCGGTGAGGCTGCAAGGCTTGGCGATGTAATTTTCGTGATGAATGCAACCGGATTACACAGCGTTACCCCGCCATCATCGCCGGTGATACGCCCCTATGATGCGCCTGATGTTCTGGCCTGTCAGGGACAGCTTTTGCGGCTGCTTCGTGAGACGCCATGATGCGCGCGCTTCGCATCATCGGGGTGACCATGTTCATTCTGTCTTTATGGCATCTTCTTGTTGTTTTGACGGGCTTGCCTGCCTTTATTCTGCCATCACCGGCACGCGTTGGCATGGCTTTTTTTGGCAATCTCGAATTAATTGCGCATCATGCTAGCGTAACCATGGCCGAAGTGATGATTGGCTTGCTTCTTGGCGCGGTTCTTGGGGTGATGACGGCGATCAATCTGGCGCAGTCGCCGATCGCCCGCGTTGTTGTGCGGCCGATGATGGTTCTTAGTCAGGCTTTGCCGGTTTTTGCCTTGGCACCGGTTTTAACGCTGTGGCTTGGCTATGGCTTATGGCCCAAAATCATCATGGCCTTGCTGATCATCTATTTTCCGGTGACGTCGGCGTTTTTTGACGGTTTGATGCAAACGCCGCGCGGCATGCTTGACCAGGCAAAGGTCATGCAAGCGCGGCCATGGCAGATTATGCGTCATATTCGCATTCCGGCCGCCATTCCGGCATTGGCATCGGGATTGCGGTTGGCTGCGGTCTATGCGCCGATTGGCGCAATCATTGGCGAATGGGTTGGCGCGTCACAGGGTCTTGGCTATTTAATGCTATTGGCAAATGGCCGCGCCAAGATTGATTTGATGTTTGCCGCATTGATCGTCTTGGCGGTTTTGACCCTATTGCTGCATGCGTCGGTTGACCGCCTGTGCGACTATGTGGTGCGGCGTCAGCAAGTCTAGCCGCGTCCGCGATAGCCTGCAACACCTTGATCGGGCACCCAAGTGCCTTCAGGAATGGTGCCATGCTGCCAGAACACATCAATGGGAATACCGCCACGCGGATACCAATAGCCCCCAATCCGAATCCATCTTGGTGACAAAAGTGCGATCAGTTCTTTCGCGATATCAACGGTGCAGGCTTCATGAAAAGCTTGATGGTTGCGAAAGCTGCCAAGATATAGTTTTAGCGATTTTGATTCGACTATCCATTGATCGGGAATATAATCAATCATCAGATGCGCAAAATCCGGCTGTGCCGTTACCGGACAAAGCGAGGTGAATTCGGGCTGGGTAAAACGGGCAACAAAATTGCAGTCAGGATGAGGATTGGGAACCCGTTCCAGTTCGGCTTCTTCTGGGCTGTTTGGCTGTTTAGCGGCTTGACCAAGCGCTTTCAAATTTTCCATCTTATCCTCGTTCTGCAATGTTCTACAATGTCGGGCGGTACCCATGAAAAGGGTCTCGATCCAAGGCGAATACGCCGTTGGTCTCAGGCTTTTTCATATTCAGCCTTTGGGGTCAAGTCTCTTTTGCGAAACGCGCGGCAATCAGGCGATTAAGACAGGTGAAATCGTACTGGTGAAATTGCATTATAAAAAACATTAGTAATATTACATTTCGTGCTTGTGCTTTTGCTCTTAGACCGCTAACAGGAGCTCGTTGCGATGACCGATCCCAACTCGCAGATCCTGCGGGGGGCGCTAAGGCATTGCTGGTTCATCTACTGGTTCCGAAAGGGGTGCGTCATGGATAACGCCAACCTTTTCCAACTGGGGATAGGTCTGGCAACGGGCACCCAAGCGGAAGATTTCGACAGCGGCAATGATGCCGCGTGTCACAACGATTCTGATCAAGCATATTATGGGCTAAAACTCGTCAGCGATGAATCGCGTGATGATCATTTTATTCGCCGTGACGGCAAGATCTTTGCCGGTACACATCTTATCATTGAGGTGGTCAATGGTACGGGTCTCGATAATGAGGATTTGATCCAATCAGCATTCCGGCGCTGTGTGTATGAATGCGGCGCAACCTTGCTTCACATTCATACACACAAATTCAGCCCACAAGGCGTTTCCGGCGTTGCCGTTTTGGCCGAAAGCCATATTTCGGTTCATACATGGCCGGAAATTGGCTATGCCGCCTTTGATGTGTTCATGTGTGGCGATGCGCAACCATGGAATGCGGTTGGCGTTTTGGCTGAAATGTTTGACACAGCTGATGTTAGGGTTCGCGAATTGCTTCGCGGCGATGGCGTTGTGGCAGGTATGCTATGAGCGAGCGTTTTACCGAAACATTGTATGTTGACTATGCGCAATCGCTTGGCGTTACCGAAGTCCTTTATGACAATAACAGCAGCTTGCAGCATATTCAGGTCTTTGAAAATGACCGCTTTGGACGGGTGCTGACGCTTGATGGCGTTGTGCAAACAACCCAAGGTGATGAATTCATCTATCATGAAATGTTGACCCATGTTCCGATTTTGGCGCATGGTGATGCAACCCGTGTTTTGATCATTGGTGGTGGTGACGGCGGTATAGCGCGTGAAGTATTGCGCCATAATACGGTTGAAAAAGTCACGATGGTTGAAATTGACGAAGGTGTGGTTGCTTTTTCCAAAACCTATCTGCCAAGCCTTTCAAATGGCGCCTTTGATGAACCGCGTCTTGATCTGGTGATTGCTGATGGCGCCGATTTCATGGCCACATCAACCGATGAATTTGACGTCATTATCATTGATTCAACCGACCCTGTCGGGCCGGGTGAAGTGCTGTTCACCGATAGTTTTTATGGCCATGCCAAACGTCGGCTTGCCAAAGATGGTGTTCTGGTAACGCAAAATGGCGTTCCGTTCATGCAGCCAAGTGAATTGACCGGGACGATGCGAGCCTTTCAACAGCTTTTTGCCGATTGGGGATGCTATATTGCCAGCATACCGACTTATGCAGGTGGTCCAATGGCCTTTGGCTGGGGCAGTGACAGCAGCAAAGCAAGAGATGTTGATGTTGCTGTTTTGACCAAGCGTCTTGACGCGGCTGGTCTTGATCTTGGTTATTACACGCCATCAATTCATAAGGCCGCCTTCAGCCTGCCGCGTTATATCGAAAAGCTATTGCCCTAACGCCGATTGCGCGGCTTAATGAGCCGCGTGAACGAGGTAACTGGGTCTTTTGATGGTATCTGCCAACATTAAGGGCGCCATTTTGATGACAATTGCGCGTTTTGCATTTGTCACAAATGACGTTTTTATGAAATTTCTGTTTGTTGATATGTCGGTGTTTCAGGCGATGTTTCTGCGCGGCACGTTAGCGGTGCCAATCATTGCTGGCCTCGCATGGTATCGCAATTGCCTTTTGGTTCGCCTAAGCATGGCTGATTTTGGCCTTTTGTCGACCCGCGCTGCGGCGCAAATTGGCATGGCTAGCTGTTTTTTGACGGCGCTTGCCCATATGCCAATCGCCAATGTTTCGGCCATTATGCAGATCGTGCCTTTATCGCTGATTGTGGTGGCGGCGCTGTTTCTGGGCGAAGTGATCGGATGGCGACGCTGGAGCGCGATTGTGATTGGGTTTTGTGGGGTGTTGATGGTGATTCGTCCGGGAACCGATGATTTTAATAGTTATTCAACACTTGCTGTTGGGGCGGTGGCCTTTGCCACGGTCAATGATGCGGTGACGCGTCATTTGCCGAACCGTGTGCCGGCTCTATTTGCGGCGCTGTTTACGGCAATCGGCGTCTGCCTGTTTAGCGGCGCGATGACCCTGACCATACCGTGGCAGGCGATTTCTGCCTTTAACTGGCTGATTTTGTCATTCTGCGGGCTTAGCGTTGCTGCGGGATATTTTTTTCAGGTGATGACCATGCGGTTTGGCGATCTAAGCTTTGTCGCGCCATTTCGATATATCGGGCTGGTCTGGGCGGTTTTATTGGGGGCGTTGCTATTCGGCGAATGGCCAGATGGCTGGACCGGATTTGGTACAATCCTTGTTGTTCTAGGCGGTCTTTATTCATTTTATCGCGAGCATCATCAGCGTATTGCCAATTAGCCATTGCCCATAGCCAAAATATGCGCCGGATTTAGTGGTATTGTGCTTGTGACGCCGCTACAGTTGGGCGGTAGATGATCTGTTAAGGCCGACGAAATGACCATCTATTTGACGATCTATTTGAGTGGCAATTTGCTTGGTCAATCCAAAGGAACCCAAGCGCCAAAGCGCCTTTGCGTTTCATACTAAACTGGCCTGATTATCTGTCTGATTACTGTTATCTCTAGGAGCGAATTCATGTCTAGCTGTTTATTTACCCCGATTGAACTATCTGGTTTGGCGCTTGCCAACCGTGTTGTGGTCGCGCCAATGTGTCAATATTCGGCCAATGAGGGAACGATGAATGACTGGCATCTAGTAAATCTGGGCCAGTTTGCGATGAGTGGCCCTGGGCTGATCATTATCGAGGCGACTGGAGTTGAGGCAGCAGGGCGCATCACGCATGGCTGTTCGGGGCTTTATTCAGATGATAATGAAGCCGCGATGAAGCGGGTTGTTGATTTCTGCAAATCAGTTGGTCAAAGCAAGATCGGTATCCAGCTTGGCCATGCTGGCCGCAAAGCCTCGTCACAACGGCCTTGGGAGGGCGGCAATGCCCTGTCACAGGATGTTTGGCAAACCTATGCCCCATCGGCGATTCCTTTTGCCGATGGCTGGCATACGCCCGAGGCGCTTGATAATGTTAGTTTGGCGCGGATCAAACAGGCCTTTGTTGATTCGGCAAAACGCGCTGTCAGGCTTGGCGTTGATGCGATAGAACTGCATGCCGCCCATGGTTATCTTCTTCATCAATTTCTGTCGCCGATCAGCAACCAACGCGATGATGCCTATGGTGGTTCATTGGAAAACAGACTGCGTTACCCGTTGGAAATATTTGATGCTGTCAAAACGGTTGTTCCTGCCGATATGCCGGTTCTGGTTCGCGTATCGGCCTCGGATTGGGTTGATGGTGGCTGGGATGTTGAACAGACTATCGCATTTGCCAAGGCACTTGATGCGGTTGGTTGTGCCTCGCTTCATGTGTCGAGTGGCGGCAATTCATTGGCGCAGAAAATCAACATTGGCTATGGTTATCAGACTGATCTGGCCAAACAGATCCGTGATGAGGTGGCAATGCCGATCATTGCTGTCGGTATGATTACCGACCCAATTCAGGCCGAAACGATTATCCGCACTGGACAGGCTGACATGGTTGCCTTGGCGCGCGAGTTTTTGCGAGATCCGCATTGGACATGGCGCGCGGCAAAGGCGCTTCGCAGCACGTCATCAGTGCCAGATCAATATGCACGCGCCGTCACCTTTAGCTAGGGAATAGCTGGGCATTGGCCTTGTGATGGAGATTGATTCAAAAACGCCAGAATTGAAAATCTAACTCTGGCAAAAAGGAGGGTGTTGGCGTCATGGCCGGTCTTCAGGAAACCGCAGCCTATGCCATGTTGTGCCGCAATTGTGGAACCGCTGGGCATGTTGGCAGCGCGGTTCTGTTAACCGCCTGTCCGTCTTGCCAGTCAAACCATATTCGCACCCATCCTGATCTATTTACCCTAACCATTGCGCATATTGATTGTGACGCGTTTTTTGCTTCGGTTGAAAAGCTGGATAATCCGGCGCTTGCTGATCGGCCAGTGATTGTTGGTGGCGGTGATCGCGGGGTTGTTTCGGCGGCATGCTATATCGCCCGTCAATTTGGTGTGCGTTCGGCAATGCCGGCATGGCAAGCCTTGAAAAAATGCCCTGATGCGGTGATGATCCGGCCGAGAATGAGCCGTTATATTGATATTGGTCAGCAGGTTTGCGAAAAAATGCTGTCGTTGACGCCCTTGGTGCAGCCATTGTCAATTGATGAGGCTTTTCTTGATCTTGCTGGCACGCAAAAGCTGCATCGCGCCAGTCCAGCAGAGGCGTTGCACCGGCTTCAACAAGAAATTAAACGTGACATTGGCATTTCGGTTTCGGTTGGGCTGAGCGGCACCAAATCGCTTGCCAAAATGGCATCTGATCGTGACAAGCCTGATGGGTTTTTTGTCATTGGCACGCGCGAAGCGGCGGCATGGCTTGCCCCGCAGCCGGTCTCGGTTTTGTATGGGGTTGGTAAATCGGTAATCGCACGATTGAATGCGATTGGTGTTTTCACCTGCCATGATCTGGCTGAGGGCGATCCAAAAGCACTTTCAGCGGCGCTTGGCAGCCAGACAATGACGGTGATGAATCTTGCCAAAGGCATTGATCCGCGCCCCGTGATAAGCGAACGCGAAACAAAGTCAATTTCAAATGAAACCACTTTTGCCAAAGATCTGTCCGATTTTGCCGCGCTGGAAACCGAGCTTGAATTTCTATGCCAGAAACTGTCGGCAAGATTGAAAGCAAAGCGGCTGGCAGGCAGTACGGTGACGTTAAAATTAAAGCGGTCAAACCACCGTATTATTAGCCGAAGCCGAACCGTGCCAAGCCGGATCGACAAGGCCTATCATCTGTTTGATATTGGCCGTGAACTTTTACATCCTGAAGTTAAAAAATCGAATTTATACAGATTAATAGGAATCGCTGTTGATAATCTTGGCGAGCCTTCTGAAGCGCGGCTGTTTGATCTTGAAGGTGGTGATGATGACAAGCGCAACCGGCTTGAAGCTGCGGTTGATCAGCTTCATGGCAAAATGGGTATTGATGCGCTTCGCACGGGTCGCCAATTTGCGCGTGTCTATGATAGATTGGCAAAACAAAAACCGGTCAATGATAAACCGGCTACTGATAAGCCTGATGACCGATAACGCGATTTATGGCGCGGTGCAGGTCATTTGAAATGCCTAAAACGGGTTTTTGGCGCTTCGGTTTGATGACAGTGATTGCGCCTTGGCATGGGCAATTTTTTCAATCGCATCGGCAATATGATTTTGATCAATCGTTGCAGCACCAGTAGCAACGCGGATATGATGCGCTGCGGTCAAGACATCAGTATGGGTCGCACCGGCTGGCGGTTCAAAACGGTATGATGCTAATTCGATCAACAGGCCAAGCGGGTCGCGAAAATAGATCGAATCCATAAAGCCACGATCTTTTGGCCCTGAATGTTTGACCTTGCGTTGGTCAAGCCGGTCAACCGCTTGCCAGAAACTTGCCTGAGACACGGCAAAGGCAATGTGATGCACTTGACCCGGATTCTGGGGAAGGCGGGTCATTTTCGTGGTGCGGGTCTCATCGGTGAAAATGGTGATTAATCGGCCATCACCCGGATCAAAATACAGATGGCCTTCGTTTGGGTTATCCAGATTTGGCTGTTCAAACACAAAAGGCATCCCAAGAACGCCATCCCAAAAATCAATGGATGTCTGGCGGTCTGCACCAACCAAAGTGATGTGATGAACCCCTTGGGATTGAATTTTGCGCATCGAAATTGCCCGATCTGTCATATCTGTTTAATACGGGTCATGATCCTGCATGACCTGTCTCCAAATCGCGCTGGCCTACCAGCCAGCGGCACCGGTTTTGATAAAGGTACCATTGTTTAACTCGCGCATGGCAGTTTGTAACTCGGCCTGTGTGTTCATCACAATTGGCCCGTGCCATGCAACAGGTTCGCGAAGTGGCGCTCCCGAAATCAGCAGGAACCGAACACCTTCATCGCCTGAGGTGACGGCAACTTCATCACCAGCACCAAAAACCACCAATGTGCGGTTGCCCGATAAATCACGAATTTCCAGCTCTTCGCCCTGAAATTCTTTCTCGACCTTGACGCCAAATGGGTTTGATGCATCTTTGAAGCGCGCGCTACCTTCAAAAATATAGGCAAATCCCTGTCGCCGCGTATCAAAGGGAAACCGCTTGAAACAACGCGGGGGAAGGGTGATATCCAGATATTGTGGCTCAGCGGCAATGCCGTCCACCGGCCCTTTGTAACCGCGGTAATTTCCGGCAATGATGCGAATTTTACTGCCATCATCATCAAGCATCTCAGAAATTTCCTGCGACTTGATATCTTGATAGCGCGGGGTTGTCATTTTTTGCGACGATGGCAGATTGGCCCATAGTTGAAAGCCATGCATGGCACCATCTTTATCGCCTTTTGGCATTTCTTGATGAATGATGCCCGATCCGGCGGTCATCCATTGAATATCGCCGCCACCAAGCGTGCCTACATTACCTAGGCTGTCGCCATGATCAACCGTGCCTTTTAGAACATAGGTGATGGTCTCGATTCCGCGATGCGGGTGCCACGGAAACCCGTTTTTATAAAGCTGTGGATCATCATTGCGGAAATCATCCATCATCAAAAAAGGATCAAATGGTTTGGTGTCACCAAATCCGAAGATGCGATGAAGATGAACGCCAGCCCCTTCGGTTGTTGGGCGTGCTTCGCTTGACATTTTAACAGGACGAATTGACATCAAAGGACTCCGGTTTTGCCAAAGCCAAAACGGCTTTTTAGGCGTTTTAAAAAATCTTGGTGTTGATGAATACTGCCGGCAGACGACCAACGATCCATCGAAAACCGTTATATTAGATCTTTTAAGTTATTTTTGCAGGGGGTAATCGGAAAAGAACTTTTGCATTATCGATAAGAATAGCGCGTGATTTTTGCAAATTTCGTGTTAAATTCCGATATGATCTCTTGTTGTTTTAACGAAAATTCAAGAGCATAAGCAAATAGTCGATAAGATTTCGGCAAAGCGGGCGGGCAGTCCTTTTCATCATGTTGAGATCGCAACCACCATTAGGTGAAACCGATTATGAAATTAACGGATAATGTTTTTGGTGCCGTTTTTATGGCGGTCAGCATGGTGTCATTCATTGGGAATGATGCCTTGATGAAATTTCTGTTTCAGACCATTTCGGTTGAACAGGGCATTTTTATGCGTGGGCTTGTGTCGGTTCCGCTTCTTGCGGTGATCGCCTATTTTCGCAAAAGCCTGTTTATCCGCATTGATTGGCGAAATTGGCGGGTGATCCTTGTTCGTGCCTTTGCCGAGCTTGCCTCAACAATGTTGTTTCTAACCGCTTTGGCGCAGATGCCATTAGCCAATATTACCGCCATTTTGCAATCATTGCCGCTGACCGTCACGATGTTTGCCGCGGTGTTCTTTGGCGAGGCGGTCGGCTGGCGTCGGTGGAGCGCCATTCTGGTTGGATTCATCGGGGTGCTAATCATCATCCGTCCGGGAAGTGACGGTTTTAACGAATATGCTGTTCTAGCACTGGTTGCGGTTGGGTTTATCACGCTGCGTGATGCGATTACGCGGCGTCTTGACCGTTCGGTGCCATCGCTGTTTGTTGCTTTTGTTTCGGCCATTCCGGTTTTTCTGTTTGGCGGGGCCATGACCGTGACAACGGGCTGGACGCCTATATCTTGGTCAATGGGCATGATTGTGCTTGTGGCTGCAATAATGATTACCTGCGGCTATTCATTTGCCGTAATGGCCATGCGTAATGGGGATATTAGCTTTGTTGCCCCATTTCGCTATACCGGCATGATCTGGGCGATTCTATTCGGCTTTCTGCTTTTTGGAAATTTGCCTGACCAAATGACGATTTTGGGAACCTGTATCGTGATTGGCATGGGCGTTTACGCCTTTCATCGTGAACGCGTTCGGCAAAAGGCCAGCGCAACCTGAAACAAGCTGGTTTCGCGCTGGACTTTTTTGCACTGGACTTTCTGGGGCTAGACAACTGGTGAGCTGCCACCATCGACATTGATTGCCGTTCCATTGATATAGGATCCGGCATCGGAGGCCAGAAATGTTGCCATATTGGCAAATTCTTCAGCCGTGCCAAACCGCCCGATATTCAAGCCTTGGGCAGCGTCAGCATACCATTCTTCAAGGGTCAAGCCGCGCGGGTCGGCGGCATGTCGCCTTTCCCATTGATCGCTGCGGATGCGGCCAACAAGAAGACCATTGACCAGAATATTAAAACCAGCATTTTCATTTGCCAGAACCTTGGTCAAGGCCATGCCCGCGGCGCGGCTGACGGCGGTTGGTGCGCCGCCTGCATTCGGGGCTTTTGCGCCAAGATTCAGAACATTGATGATACGACCCCATTTGCGTTCCCGCATGCCTGGAATGACCAGACGGCTGAACCGGATTGCGGAAAATAATTTCAGATCAAGATCATCTTGCCAAACTTCGTCGCTTACGTCGAGAAACGCGCCGCGTTGCGATGTGCCTGCATTATTCACCAAAACATCAATCTTGCCGAATTCAGCAATAATGTTGTCGATAACGGCAGTGCACTCATCATCACGGCGGATATCGGCAGATAGCGCAATGACTTTGCCAGTGGTGCCGGCTTTTGCGCCTTCAGCTTCGATTTCAGCCTTTGCTGCATCCAGAACAGCGCGTCGCCGTGCCACAATTGCGACATTTGCACCTGAGGTCAGAAAATTTTTGGCAATAGCTTTGCCAATACCGGCGCTGCCTCCGGTGATGATGGCGTTTCGCCCGTCAAGTCTTGCTTGCATTTACGCACCTATCTTTACTGTTATCCACTGTTATTATCGGCGGAAATGCCGAATGATGATGAAAAATACCATATAGCTTTTGATGGCTTTGCCAAGCAGTCTCGATAGAGCATTTTCGTATTTTTTTCAGCTTTGGCAGCTTTTCATTTCTAGACTTGTCTCAAATTCAAATGTTAGGATTTTCTCATGCCCCATGATCACCATGATGAAGATGCCCATTCCCTATTGCCAAGCGAGCCTGCGCTGCGGGTCAAGGCGCTTGAGACAATTTTGGTGCAAAAGGGACTGATTGATCCGGCGGCAGTTGATGCGATCATTGACCGGTATGAACATCATATTGGCCCGCGAATTGGCGCCGGGCTGATCGCACGCGCCTGGTCTGATCCGGTGTTCAAGGCGCAGCTTGTCAATAATACCGACGGTATTTTGTCTGACCTTGGTGTTGGTGGGCGGCAAGGTGAACATATTGTCGTGGTGGAAAATACGCCTGATTGCCATAATCTTGTCGTTTGCACCTTATGCAGCTGTTATCCTTGGCCTGTTCTGGGCGTGCCGCCAGCATGGTATAAATCTGATGCCTATCGCAGTCGTGCGGTGCGTGAACCAAGACAGGTTTTGGCCGAATTTGGCGTCATAATCCCGCCTGAGCAAAAGATTCGTGTTTGGGACTCAACCGCCGAAATCAGATATCTGGTATTGCCAATGCAGCCAGCGCAAAGCCAAGCCTTTGATGAAAGAGAACTGGCTCTCTGGGTAAATCGCAATGCCATGATTGGCACTGGTTTGCCGCAGTCGCCGGCCAAGACATGACCAACAGCAAGACGAAACCGCATCATGATATGGGCGGCGATCCGGCAGGGCCAATCATACCCGATAGGCAAGATGACTCGATATTTGCCAAACCATGGCACAAACGCGTTTTGGGGCTAACAGTTGCTGGCGGAGCGATGGGGGCGTGGAGCATTGATACGTCACGATTTTGGCGGGAAAGCCTGCCCAAAACAGATTATCAGTCTTTTGCCTATTACGAAAAATGGCTTGCTGCATTGACCAACCTGTTTGTTGCCAAAGGGTTTCTCACGCGTGATGAAATCATCAATGGATTACCATCCGGCCCGAAACAGCCGCTTCATGATGCGGCACTTGACGCTGATCGGGTGTTGGCGATGTTGGCAGCAGGTGCTAAGGCCTCGCGTCCAGAGGTGACACAGCCACTATTTCAACAAGAACAGAAAGTGCGAACACGCTTGCCTGATGCCACCAAGCGGCAGATGCCAGGCCATACAAGATTGCCGCATTATGCAGCGGATAAAGTTGGTGTGATCCTGTTTTATCATGGCCATCATGTGTTGCCGAACAGCAATGCGCATTTTCTGGGTGAATGTCCTGAACCGCTTTATTCAGTTGAATTTTCCAGCGCCGATCTATGGCCAGATGGCCGCGCTGGCGATAGTGTGGTCGTTGATTGCTGGCAAAGCTATCTTGAGCCATTGACATGACTGGACAATTGCCAAAAGACTCAAAATCCCAAATGATAAAGAAGGGGGAAACAGGTGCGGCGGCGATGCAGCCGTCACCCGAAAAAGCCTTTGACGCGCCGTGGCATGCCGAAGTGTTTGCCCTTGCCGTTCATTTGAATGAGGGCGGCTATTTTGATTGGCCGGAATGGGCAGGCCGATTTGGTCAAAATCTGGCGGCGGCCAAAACGGTCAAAATCGCTGTGGGTGAGGGGCTTGATGGCAGTGATGATTACTATCAAATCTGGCTTCAAACCCTAATCGAACTCATGCAGGAAAAAGGGCTTGTCGATCCCGAGATGCTGTCATCAATAAAAGCGCAATGGCGCGAGGCCTATTTGCAAACCCCGCATGGCAAGCCAGTGCATCTGTAAAGCCGGTTTTTCGAGCCAAATTCTGTTGGCGTTTTGACAAAAATCTCCAAAGTTATGTCTTTCACCCCATATCGGCGGTGGCTTTATCAGGGAAAGTCTTTATAAGGCTTACCTTCACTGATCAAAAAGCGAGATTCTTTTGCGCCCTAGTTTTTTTTCCTGGTTACCAAAGCTTTTGCTCGGAACCGCGCATGATGCCAATTCCACGCAACGCCTTAGCCTTCGTCAAATAAATCTGGATGTGCTGTCTGGTTTAACAGTTTCGCTGGCATTGGTTCCCGAAGCGATTGCTTTTGCCTTTGTCGCTGGTGTGGCCCCGCTTGTTGGGCTTTATGCTGCCTTTATCGTTGGGTTGATTACGGCGGTTTTTGGCGGGCGGCCGGGAATGATCTCGGGTGCGACTGGTGCTTTGGCGGTGGTGATGGTGGCGCTTGTCGCCCAACACGGCGTTCAATATCTGTTTGCAACGGTCATCTTGATGGGAATTTTTCAGCTATTTGCCGGTGCGATGCGATGGGGAAAATTTATCCGCATGGTGCCGCATCCGGTGATGCTTGGTTTTGTCAATGGACTGGCCATTGTGATTGGCCTTGCGCAGATTGATCAATTCAAAGTTACCAACGGCGCTGGTCAAAGTGACTGGTTGTCGGGTGACACGTTGATTTTGACTTGTGGGTTGGTTATCGCAACGATGGTTTTGATCTGGGTAACGCCGCGTCTGACCCGCCTTGTACCCGCGCCTTTGCTTGCCATTGGTGTTGTGACTGCCGTTGTTCTTGGGCTTGATCTTGATGTGCAGCGTGTTGGCGACCTTGCCAGCCTATCGGGCGGTTTGCCAAGCTTTGCGATTCCGATGGTGCCAATGACAATTGAAACCTTAATGATCATTTTCCCCTATGCCTTGATCCTATCGGCAATTGGGCTGATTGAAAGCCTGCTGACGCTGAATCTTGTAGGCGAGATGACCAATCAACGCGGGGGTGCGTCACAGGAATGTTTGGCGCAGGGCGCAGCCAATCTATGTACGGGCTTTTTCGGCGGCATGGGTGGCTGTGCGATGATTGGCCAGTCGATGATCAATGTGAAATCGGGTGGCCGAAGCCGTATTTCAGGCATTGTCGCGGCATTGTTTTTATTATGTTTTATTCTCTATACCGGTCCGGTGATCGAAATGATACCGATTGCGGCGCTGACCGGCGTGATGTTTATGGTGGTTATCGGCACGTTTGCGTGGAATTCACTCAAAAGCCTGCTGATTGTGCCACGCGCGGATGCGCTGGTGACGATTATTGTGACCTGCGTTACGGTTGCTGAAGATCTGGCGGTTGCGGTTGTTGTTGGCGTGATTATGTCGGCGCTGGTTTATGCATGGAATGCTGCCAAGCGCATTGATGCATCGACCCGCCCATCGGTACGCGAAGCGGGCGCTTTGGTCTATGATATCCAAGGCCCGCTATTTTTTGGCTCGATTGCAAGTTTCCATGAATTATTCGATATCAAAAATGACCCTGATAAGGTGATTATTGATTTCTCGGCATCGCGCGTTGTTGACCAATCTGCGTTACAGGCTATCGAAGATGTTGCGGCAAAATATGATGCCGCTGGAAAGACGTTATTGCTTCGCCATCTTACCCGTGATTGTCACCGGCTATTATCCAAATCGGGGCAGTTGATGGTCGATAGTGATGATGACCCAGATTACGGCATTGCGGTTGATTATGGCGTAAAGCTGGGCATCCTTGACAGCAAACATTGATTTGCCGCCCAATCTTGCGCAAGATTGCATGACAATCTGGTCGAAATTGGAGGATATAATGATTTTAAATAAGGAAGTAAAAAAATGGGCAACTGATCTGCATGTTTTTTTGCATAAGGCAGAGGTATTTTTGCCAAACTCGAATTCCTCCGAGGAATTTGTTGGACAGGTCTTTAGTAGTTTCGAGGAAAAGCCCCAATTTCTGTCGAACGAAGAAGCTGAAGAAATGCTGCATGAATTGTGGCTAGCCTATAAAGATGGACGCCTAGATTAGGCTTTCCAGCCGATTTACCGTTTTTAGATCGGTATGGGCTATTTATAATGTTCGCGCCGGTCTGAAAATTTGCGGACACGCCGCCGCCAGGCTTCATAGCTGCCGCGTTTCAGATTTAGGCGCATAATGCGCTTTACATCATCCGCACTAAGCCCATACAGCTTTTCGATATCGCCAAAGCTGGTATGGTCGGACAAGGCCATCTCAATTACCTCGTTGATGTCATAATCTTGTGACAAATCTATATCCTGCAATCGTTGGGCGTTACGCGATGATGTTTTGCTATTAGCAAAATAGCACGAAATATCGGCTTATGACGATAAAAGCCCGATTTTGGTTTTTCCGCCGCGGCTTCGCTGAAAAGGTCTGGACATAACAGGGATGTTTGCAAAAAAGACGACCAAACATTCTGTTTAAATCAGCATGCAAACCCTTTAAAATTAACTCTCATAGCGGGTTTCACCACGCCTTGTTGTATCGGTGTTGAGTTCCGTGAACAGCGGGTCATGCGCCCGTTGTGAACAATTATGCCTAAGACATAGATGACAGTTAATGCCAATCTTGCTGAAGGCGTCATTGGCTGGCTTTGGAAAGGCAGATGTATAGATTAATTTACTTGCATGTTTGATGTCACAGCCAAGCGATATCGCCAGTCGACGGTCTTGGGTATGCATTGAGAAAACAGGACGTTCAGTGGTTCGTGCTAGGGTGAAAAATTTCTCTCCATCGGTTAGTTCCACATATTGCGGCAGAATAACCCCGGGCGTACGAAACGCCGTGTGCAGATTCCAAACCGGGCATGATCCGCCATGTTCAGCAATGTTAAAGCTTGTGGCATTAAAGCGCTTTGTGACATTGCCGGCCTTATCAACCCGCAGAAAGAAAAAGGGAACCCCTCGTTTGGTCTCGCGTTGCAAGGTGGTTAAACGCTGGCAGACCTGTTCGAATGAAACAGCAAAGGCCGAGGCCATTCGGTCAATGTCATATTTGCTTTGTTCCGCCATCGCATGAAAAGCATCATAGGGCATCAGTAAAGCCGCCGCGAAGTAGTTTGCAAGTTCAACATGACACCGCGCAACGGCACGTTGTGATTCGAAATTACTGTCGGATGTGATGTCATTTAAGATGGTTTCAGATTCAACAAAACATAGGATATGGGCTAACTGAAATGTGCGGTTTTGATAATCCAAAGCTTCGGAAAGTTTGATAATGCCGGCCTTAGCGTCAAAAATACGGAGTGAGTCCTTCATTTTTTCGACAGGCTGTGTCTCAACAATGATTCCATGCTTAGTAAAAATCCGCTGTTGAAGCATGCTTTGCATCTCATATGGCTGGCTTGGCGCTTCTTGTCTAAGCGCGTCAGCCGCCTGTTCGAGAACATCAAAATAATTGAAATGATCTCGAAAGAAATCGTGAATGATTGCCTCTGGCGATGCGGTAAGCAATTCCGTTGGCATGCGTTCATTGCCGAATTTCATTATATTATCCATTGCTGTGCGATGGCTCTGGTGAAGTTTTAGGAAATTCTGGACAAGAGATGGCGCATGATCGACCGCGGCACGCATTTCTTGAAGGTCGGGTTGTCTTGCCGCAAACAGAGGGTCTTGCATTGCGTTACGCAGGTCAGATAGCAGGTTTGCGCTTTTGTCCATCACAACATCGCGCCAATCGACGTTGTAGTTATCTGCTAAGCCCATTAAAATTGAAACCGACAGGCTTCTTTGGTTTTTTTCCAAGAGGTTAATATAGGCGGCGCTTACCCCAAGCACGCGCCCCATTTCAACCTGTGTTTGGCCTTTTTCCCGTCGGAGCTGACGTAATTGGGTTCCAATAAATGTTTTTTGCACGGCCTGAAGGCTCCGTTCAATTTATTAACAAATTAACAAAAAAAAAAGTTGTTAAATAAACTCTATACACAATAACACCATTTTTCGTGATATTGAATTAATTTTGTTGAATGATTATTCATGATTACCACGGAGGAAGTTATGATTGGTTATAAAACATTGGCTATTCCTGGCCCGACAAACATGCCATATGAGATACAACGCGCAATGGAAGTCCCGCTCGAAGACCATCGCGCCCCTGATTTTCCAAATTTCACGTTGCCACTTCTTGCAGATCTGAAAACGATCTTTCGAACTGAATCTGGGCGCGTTTTTGTGTATCCGGGTTCAGGAACAGGCGGCTGGGAGGCTGCAATCAGCAATCTTTTGTCGGCTGGCGATAAAGTCCTAACTTCTTCTTTTGGCCAATTTTCAACTCTTTGGGTTACTATGTGCAGAGATTTTGGACTGGATGTCCAGAATTTTGATGCCACCTGGGGCGAGGGTGTTCCGCTTGAAGATTACCATTCTGCGCTATCGAATGATAAGGCGCACGCCATCAAGGCAGTGCTTGTCTGCCATAATGAAACCGCAACAGGGGTCACTAGTGATGTCGAAGCTGTTCGCCAGATATTGGACGATCTTGGCCATCCAGCATTGCTTTTTGTCGATGGAGTCAGCTCGATTGGAAGCCTTGATTTCCGGATGGAAGAATGGGGTGTTGATGTTGCTGTATCAGGGTCGCAAAAGGGCTTTATGATGCCAACAGGGCTTTCCATTGTCGGTGTTAGCCTTAAGGCGTTGGAGGCCTGTTCGACATCAAGCTACCCAACAGGTTATTTCAGTTTTCAAGACATGACGAAAATGAATGACCAAGGCTATTTCCCTTACACGCCAGCAGCCACGCTTTTGCGCGGTTTGCGGGCTTCAATTGATATGTTGCACAGCGAGGGATTGGTAAATGTTGCGTCACGTCACAACCGGTTGGCATCGGGTGTTCGGGCTGCGGTTGATGCTTGGGGTCTTAAAAATTGCGCATTAGCACCAAAATGGCACTCCGATACGGTGACAGCGATCGTGGTTCCTGAAAAGTTTGATGCCAATGACGTAATTAGTGCGGCTTATCATAATTACGGCGTGTCGCTTGGCGGCGGTCTTGGCAAAGTGGCTGGCAAGGTTTTCCGTATCGGTCATTTGGGCTGGCTTAATGAAACAATGGTTTTGCGGGCATTAGGCGGTGTTGAAATGGCGATGCGCGATGCAGGCATTCCGTTTCAGGCAGGCGCAGGTGTTGGCGCTGCGGTGGAGTATTACACTGATACCCGCCAACCTGTGAGTCTGGCTGCCGAATAGCCTTACAAATGACGCGTAAATAATCAATGGGCTGGGCAAGGCTGGTCGGGTTTTATAGCCTAAAAAGCCTTGTTTCAGCCCTTTTTTCTGGGCGGACGCCAACACGCGCCTGCGAATGAAAAGCCGGACGAATTCCCTTTTAAGACACGGTGATCAACTCCAACTCACAGTGTCTTTGGCGTCAAGCGCGGTGATCAGCGTTGTTGTGTAAACGATTGTGTGATCGCATAAATCATAGCGACGGCTTAGTTTTTCGCGGGTGGCTTTTTCTTCCATTGTTTTTGGTATTTTGGATCTCTCCCATATTGATAGATCGGGTCTTCGGGTAAGCAGAAGGGTTGATACGCTATCTTTGTCAACCGGTTGTTGCCGCCAAAGTCCAATCACTTGCGAGTCAAAGCTGCTTTCAAAAGATGGCCAAGCCTCCTCGCAAAGCTGTAAAAATTTGTCATAATTTTCTTCAGGGGTTTCGAACCAACGAAAGGCATAATTCCCCTGCTTGACCGGTGGTTCGCTCGTTTTTGGGCGTAATGTTGGGGTAAAAAACTTTGTTGTGTAGCTTTTTATGAAGTTTAAGTCGCTGAAAATATCGTCTGATCTTGATGATGCGGTTTTTATATCTGGCCAAACAGAAATCATCGTTAAAACATCTCTTGGAAGACCAATTTGGCTTCGCCAAATCCCATAGAGAAAAGCGTTTCCATCAGAGCTCTTGAAATGGCTGGAGTTTTTAACCTGTTCGGCAACGTCTAACCAGTGCCGTGGTGCGCAGCTAATCTCATGATGAACGTAAATTTGGGACATTGTTGCATCAACTCCGATGTTACCAGACATCATAAAACTTCCCATTACTATTTCAATCAATCGAAACCGACATCATGAATGTGGGTTAAATCTTATTGCCGCTCATGCTGGATAATAAGTAATCATCTGCCTTTTCCTTTAGGGATTTTGCAGACATTGCCTCACAAGCGCGTTTGCCGGGATTGGTTGAAAGTTCCAATGTTGAACGATTTAGCTGATAGCGCGTGTTTGAAAAGCCTTCTCGGTCAAGCCAAGAAATTGAATTTGCGCTGATCTCGGTTTTAAGGGTTTTGCTCAAACGGATATGATTTTTTTCAAATCTCAGACGGGACACGCTCTGGCGATCTTCAGCAAACAAAAAGAACAAGGGCTCTTTGTTATCTTTTGGCTCGATGATTTTGCAGAGGATTCCTACGCCATTCTCGAATGGTTCAAATGTATTGCTGCTGACCGACTGCATCCCCGCAAAAAAGATCAATGCGATCTCAAAAACACAGACAGAGAATAGGGTGAGTTTGCGGATCATTTGATTGCACCTAAGTTCAACGATCATTTAGTCTGCCGAGTAATAAAATCAAAGTCCAGACCTCTAATTAATGCAATTAGGTGTGAATGATGAACGCCAAAAGTGGTTTGTATAAAATGTTGATTTTGATTAGGCGTAAACGCTCACCAGAAGTTGCAAACCGAGAACACCCAACGCAAAATGTAACAAAAGATAGAATTGCTGATCAGTCATCAGATCACTTATTTTGCGCCCCAGAATCACCCCAATAGGTATCGCTGGCAAAAGCAATAGCGAGATAATGAGGCTCGATTTGGACAAAATATCAAGTTCCCAATAAAGCGGGACTTTGGTGATGTTCAATATAAAGAAAAACGCACCTGCTGAGCCGATAAAAACAGTCCGTGGCACCTTGCAAGATAATAAAAATATCTGCAATGGGATGCCGCCTGAAACTGAAATAAAGCTAGCAATGCCTGAAAGTGTGCACCAAAAACCACCCCAGCTCCAAAGCGCGATTGGCCTGTTTTGCAGAGGTGGGATGGCGACAAGGTCTATTTTGACGGGCAGGAAACGTTTTTTAAAATATAAAAAAGCTGTTAACACCGACATGCCGCCAATAAATGTGACAAGCGCAGCGTTCGATATATAATCGAAAAAATACCAGCCGAGGCCATGCCCCAACAAACCAAAAATCAACATAATCACGAGAAGTTTATAATTAATTTTATTTTTTAAAAAAAACACTACCCAGATATCGATAATCAATAGAATAGGAAGTGTTACGGCCAACGCAACGCGTGGCGATGTAACCAGTATAAGCAAGGGAATGCCGAGTGCGACGGCGCCACCAAAGCCGGATTTTGAAACCGCAGTGATAAGCACCGCGATAAAACCAATAGCGTAAAACAGGAATGGCGTGGCAACGCCAACTGCGCCAAATAACTCAGTGAAATAGGTCAAGCCACTGTTCCGTCCCAATGTGAGGCCACCTAGACTTTAGCCACATTGCCTCACTTGGCAAGGTCTAACTCACCGTTGGATAAGGCGGTAATAGGTCAACGCTGATGGAAAATATGGAAAATGGCGGAGAGTACATCCGCCTAACATCACAGCAATCCATTGATATCATTATAGCAATATTACAAGAAATTACTCAACCCATAAGTGAACCTATAAATACGATTTAGATAGGGCAGGGAGCACGCTTTACGAGCACAAGGAGAGGGAAGATGTTTGCTTACTGCGAAGAGCTTAGAAACGCTCTGATGTCACTGAAACCTCACTAGCACTCTATCAGCATCACCTTGCAGTTCAGGCGTTTGTGAACCTGATGATTGCTG
>CAWUWE010000014.1:0-24893 GCA_963926175.1 uncultured Alphaproteobacteria bacterium
TATGACCGTTGCCGAATCCCCGGCACTTGCCTTTGATCTAGGCTATTATTACGAGCGCGCTTGCAGGACTTATTTGACTGCAAGGTCATCGGGTTTGGAGCTTGCCGTTTTGTCAGATGAGGTTGCTGAAAAAACCGCAAAGCAATGGGAACTGCAGGACCTAACAGTTCAACATCACCTGATAGCAATAAGGAGAGTCTTAGATGAAGAAGAGGATGATTATAAGCTTTAATATTCCAGGTAATATGAATTAGCCATGCTATAAAAATCTTAATCTAATACAACTTTCAAAATATTAACTTAAAAAAACTATTAATACATCCAGAAATGTCGCATACTAAACATTATTACAGTAGAAAGAACATTTTCTATTTACATGTGAATAAATCGGAAAAATCCCAGGAGGATTGAAATGAAAAAGTTACTTATAGCATCAGTGGTCGCTGGCGCAGCGATGCTTGGGGTGTCAACTCATGCATCTGCAGCTTGTGGCACTGTGACTATTGCTGAAATGAACTGGGCTACTGCTCAGTTAATGGCAAATGTTGACAAAATAATTTTAGAAGCAGGTTATGAGTGTAAGGTTGAAATTGTACCAGGTGATACAATGCCGACCTTTACGTCAATGAATGAAAAAGGCGTTCCAGATGTTGCTGGTGAGCTTTGGGCAAACGCGGTTGCGATTCCACTAGCCGCAGCAAAAGCTGAAGGCCGCCTACATACTGTCTCAAAAGGCCCTATTTCAGGTCTTGGTGAGGGATGGCATGTTTTGCCGATGGAAAAGCATCCGGAGCTCAAGACTGTTGCCGATGTTCTTGCGCGGCCAGACTTGTTCCCTCATCCAGAAGACCCGTCAAAGGGTGGGTTCCATACCTGCCCTTCAGGTTGGGGGTGTCAGTTGGCCAACAGAAACCTGTTTCGCGCTCTTGAAATGGAGAAAAAAGGTTGGCGTATAGTTGATCCTGGCTCAGCAGCTGGGCTAGACGCTTCAATAGCAAAACACGCTGATCGCAAGGAAAATTGGTTTGGCTATTACTGGTCACCGACTTCTTTGGTCGGTAAATATAATCTTTCAATGCTTGATTTTGGTGTTCCATTCGCCGGCAAAGAAAATTGGGATGGGTGCATCGCACTGGCTGAGCAGGAGTGTGCAAACCCCAAGCCATCAGCTTGGACAGAGTCAGTGGTTCACACTGTTATAACCGATGATTTCAAAAAGCGTGTTGGCGCAGCTGGAAACGATTATTTTGCTAAGCGCATTTATCCAGGGGCTGTGATGAATGGAATGCTCGTGTACATGGCTGATGAGCAGGCTAATGGCGAAGATGCTGCAATTAAGTTTTTAGAAAAACATTCAGATGTATGGACGTCTTGGGTGCCTGCTGACGTTGTTGAAAAAGTTAAGGCTGCGCTCTAATTTTTTACAGTCGATTTGAACTTTGCCTGCCAGTGTTTGCTGGCAGGCGTTTTTACTCATCTTCAAAGGTACCGTTATGGAGTTTTTTGGTGAATTCCCAGAATTAGGCCGCAGCGATCTGCGCGATTTTAAAAAAGCTGTTGACTTTGGTTTTCGTAGTTTTTCGCGCGCGTATGGAGAGGGAATAGAAAACTTTTTTGATCCTTTATTACAATTCATGATTTGGTTTGAGCAACTGTTAATCAACTCGCCCTGGCCAATTATTCTTGCAGTAATCGCCGGGCTGGCTTGGCTTGGCTCACGGAGCTGGAAACTGGTTATGGGGTCAGTTATTTGTTTCATGGTTATTGGCTATTTTGGCATGTGGGAAAATACCATGGCCACGCTAGCTATTATTTCGGTTGCAACATTTGTGTGCATTGGCCTTGGCATACCGCTTGGCATCTGGATGGCAAAGTCAAACCGTGTTCAGGCAATCATTACACCCATTCTTGACGTCATGCAGACGATCCCAAGCTTTGTTTATCTGATCCCTGTTGTGATGCTTTTGGGCATTGGTAAAGTGCCCGGATTGATCGCAGTTTGTATCTATGCTGCTCCGCCGATTGTCCGCCTGACCAATCTTGGTATTCGGCTTGTCGATGAAGAGGTGCTTGAGGCGTCTGATGCGTTCGGGGCGAATTACAAGCAACGGCTATGGGGTGTTCAGATCCCGTTGGCACTGCCGAATATTTTTGCTGGTGTGAACCAGACAATTATGATGGCACTTGCGATGGTTGTGATTGCCTCAATGATTGGCGTCCGTGGTCTTGGCGTTCCGGTTTTGCAGGCGGTTTCAAACCAGTATCTTGCACTTGGCTTGATGAACGGCTTGGCCATTGTCGCCATCGCCATTATCTTTGACCGTGTTTCACAAAAATATGGCCAGCGGTTGCAAGCTTACCGCAAAGGAAACGGCAATGGCTGATACCAAAATTGAAATTCGGAACCTGTATAAGGTTTTTGGTAGCAATCCCGAAGCAGCAATGAAGCATGTTCATGCCGGTCTTAGCAAACAAGATTTGCTTGACAAGCATGGTCATGTTCTTGGCCTTCGGGATATTAATATCAAGATCAAGTCAAAACGGATTCAGGTGATTATGGGGTTGTCCGGTTCGGGGAAATCAACCTTGATCCGGCATATTAACCGTCTGATCGAACCAACTGAAGGCGAAGTCATTGTTGACAGTGACAATGTGCTGGCAATGTCTATCGAGGAGTTGCGTGCCTTCCGGCGGCATAAGGCATCAATGGTGTTTCAGCGTTTTGGGCTTTTGCCGCACCGAACAGTGTCGGAGAATGTAGCTTATGGCCTTAGCATTCAGGGCATAAGTAAGGCTGAAGCTGCTGGACGGAGTCAGCGTTGGATTGACCGTGTTGGCCTTGCTGGTTTTGAACAGCATTTTCCAGCGCAGCTATCGGGGGGTATGCAACAGCGTGTTGGTCTTGCCCGCGCGCTGGCAACTGATGCGGAAATACTGCTGATGGACGAAGCCTTTTCGGCGCTTGATCCATTGATCCGAACCGATATGCAGAACATCCTTCTCGATCTTCAGGAAGAATTGCACAAAACGATTGTCTTTATCACGCATGACCTTGATGAAGCCTTGCGGATTGGTGATGAAATTTCGATTCTTCGTGATGGTGAGGTCATCCAGCAAGGTGATCCACAATCGATTATTATGAAACCAGCCGATGATTATATCTCTGACTTTATCAAAGATATTAATCGGGGGCGCGTTCTCGAAGTGCGGTCGATCATGGAAAAGGCCGATCGGGCAAGCGGGCCGAAAATGGGCATTAAAACGCCGCTTGAAGATGCGCTGCAACAGATGGTGAATACTGGCAAGGACAGCGGCGCCGTGGTTGATGATGATGGTAAGACGATTGGCAAGATCAGCATGGTTAACGCCATTGCTGCGATGGCACGTCCGGACCGTGGTGATGAAGGACCAAGATACAAATGAGTAAGCAAGAACTGGGCCTTGACGCCATTTATGACCTTGCTAAAAAGGTGATGCTGGCAAATGGATGTGATGTGGCAAATGCCGAAGCGCTTGCTGATATCATCAGCCGTGCCGAACGTGATGGGTCACATTCGCATGGATTGTTTCGTGTTCCCGGCTATGTCAAAGCGCTTCGCAGTGGCAAGGTAGATGGCAAAGCCAAACCAACAATCAAACGTATAACCCCTGCAGTGATTCAGGTTGATGGTCATGGCTGTTTTGCGCCATTGGCACAATCGGTCGGGCTGCCTGTTCTTGTCGAGGCGACGAACCAAATTGGCATTGGTGCTTTATCGCTTGTTGGGGTTCATCATTTTGCTGCGCTTTGGCCGGAAACCGAATATCTGGCAGATCGCGGTCTGGTTGGGATCGCTTGCACGGCCTATATGCCAGCGGTGGCGCCAGCTGGATCAAAAGAGGCCTTGTTTGGCACAAATCCATTGTCATTTGCATGGCCGCGTCCGGGTCATGATCCGGTTGTCTATGATATGGCAACAGCATCAATGGCGATGGGCGATGTGCAGATTGCCGCCCGTGATGGCCGTGAAGTACCGCTTGGTACAGGGCTTGATGAAAATGGCCAGCTCACCACTGATCCGGCAGCGATTGCCAAGGGCGTGCTATTGCCATTTGGCGGCTATAAAGGATCGGCGATTGCGTTGATGGTTGAATTGCTCGCCGCAGGCATGACGGGCGAGCAATTCAGTTTTGAAGCCCGCGAAACCGACAATAAGGATGGTGGCCCACCACGCGGTGGTGAAATGATCATCGGCCTATCGCCAACGGTGGTTGCCGGTGATGGCTGGCAGGATCATGTTGAGAGATTTATGCAGAAAATGACAGCCATTGACGGTGTTCGCATGCCCGGTGCAAGACGTCATAAGAATCGGCTTAACAAAGGTCCACGGCAAATCAATACTGCCCTGATCGAAACGATTAACAGCTTTTTTTAGCGCCGCAATTCTGCCGTCAGATAACGTATAAAAAAGACGCTGGTTTCAGGCCAGCGTCTTTTGTTTTGGGATTTTATTTTCGCCGGATTAGTCGATTTGAGGGCCTGCGGCAACAAGTGCCTTTCCAGCGTTGGTATCGGTGAATTTCTCGAAATTATCAACAAACAGACCACCTAGATGGCGGGCGCGCTTTTCCCATTCAGCCGGATTATCATAGCTTGACCGGGGATCCAGAACCGAACTGTCCAGTCCAACCAGAGCTTTTGGCATTTGCAAATTAAAGATTGGCAAGGTTTCGGTTTCAGCATCATCCAATTCGCCATCAAAAATGGCATTGATCAAGGCCCGCGTATTGGCCAGCGAGATGCGCTTTCCCTGACCGTTCCAGCCAGTATTGATCAGATAGGCTTTGGCACCTGCATCATGCATGCGCTTATTCAATACTTCAGCATATTTGGTTGGGTGAAGCGTTAGGAAGGCAGCACCAAAACAGGCCGAAAAGGTTGGCTGATGTTCAGTCATGCCGCGTTCCATTCCGGCCATTTTTGCGGTGAAACCAGACAGGAAATGATATTGCGTTGCGGCATCGTCAAGAACCGAAACAGGCGGCAAAACACCAAAAGCATCGGCTGTCAAAAACAGCACATGTTTCGCATGACCAGCCTTGGAGACCGGACGAACAATATTGTCAATGTGATAGATTGGATAGGAAACGCGGGTGTTAAGGGTCAGGCTGGTATCGCTGAAATCGATTTTGCCATCAGCATCCACCATCACATTTTCCAACAGCGCGTCACGGCGGATTGCCCGATAGATTTCCGGCTCGCTGGCCTCGCTTAGATCGCTTGTCTTGGCGTAACAGCCGCCTTCAAAATTGAAAATGCCATCATCATCCCAGCCATGTTCGTCATCACCAATCAGGCTGCGGTTTGACGAGGCCGACAGGGTGGTTTTGCCGGTTCCTGACAAGCCAAAGAAAAGCGCAACATCGCCATTCGCACCAGAATTTGCCGAACAATGCATTGAGGCAATGCCCTTTTGCGGCAAAAGGTAATTCATAACCGAGAAAAGCCCTTTTTTCATTTCGCCGCCATACCAGCTGCCGCCAATAAGCTGCATACGCTCGGTTAGGTTAAAGGCAACAAAGGTTGGCGAATTCATGCCGTGACGTTCCCAATCTGGATTGGTTGTCATCGAGGCATTTACCACGGTGAAATCAGGGGTAAAATCGGCAAGCTCTTCGTCGCTTGGCCGAATAAACATGTTTTTTACAAAATGCGCCTGCCATGCCACTTCCATGACAAAGCGAACTTTCATGCATGTGTCTTTGCTGGCACCGCAAAATCCGTCAACAATATACAGTTTTTTACCGCTTAGCTGTTTGGCAGCAAGTGCTTTCAGTTCATTCCATACAGCCGTATCAATGGGTTTATTGTCATTTTTGGTGCCATTACCATTCCACCAATAGCTATCGCGGGTGGTATCATCCATGACGATAAATTTATCTTTTGGTGATCGGCCAGTATATTCGCCAGTTAACACATTAACAGCGCCAAGTTCGGTTAGATAGCCGCGGACAAAGCCTTCAAGTCCGGGCTGAAGCTCGTCTTCATAAAGCTGATCATATGACGGGTTGTGAACAATGGTTTGAACGTCAGATATACCGATAGATGACAGGAATTTTTCCACGAGAACAGCACTCTCAAAGTTGTTGAATGGGGGTGTGGCCGCGGTGGCCATGTAGGGTTAAGCCCGTCCGGGCGGGCGAAAACGAACAATATTATTAAGGTTGTGCGAAAGGCTTGTCAATCAGGAAGGCCGGACAGATGAGCGCAGTTCCTGCCGATGGCAAAAACTGCTTTAATCCAGCAACACCATGACAATTGACAGCGCCAAAAGCGCCATTGCCGCCAGCTCTAGGCGGCTGACACGTTCTTTGAAATAAAGCACCGAAAAACCGATGCTGAACAGCAGTTCGACCTGCCCTACAGCGCGAACCGGCGCAACTTCATGGTTCAAAAAAGCGGCAAACCAGCAAATGCTGCAAATGGCGGCCCAAACCCCAGCCATCGCCCCGCCGCGCCATTCGACAAAGCTGGCGATAAATTCACGGCGTTTGGCGACATACAGATAGGCACCAAAACATACTGCCTGAATTGTCACCCCAATCGCGGCGGCATAGACCGCATTGCTAAGCAGGCTGCCGCCAATCATCGCCTGCATCGCGGCGCCATAGGAAACGGTGCAAAATCCAAGGAAAGCACCCGCCGCAAGGCCGATTGCCATTTGTCGGCTCATAATGCTTTGGCGGATATTGCCAAGCGTTAAATTGGTTTTGACAAGTGCCAGCATCACCGTTGCAAACACACCAAGCGCAATGGCAAAACCGGTTTGGATGGTCACCACAACCCCCAAAATCAGCGCCTCAAAGATCGCTGTTTGCAAAACTTCGGTTTTTGAAAAGGCAACGGCGGCGGCAAAAGACCGGTGGCTGAAAAGCTGAACCAGAAGAATCGTAAAAATAACCTGCGTCAGCGCGGCGATATTGATCCAGGCCCAAAAGGCAAAGGGCAATCCGGCAAGCGATGCGCCAGATATGCCGATATAGGAAAAAACACAAAGCCATGCGATCGGACAGGCATAGGAAAACCGAATATAGGCCGCGCCATAGTTGCCAAGCGGCGCAACCATGCGTCGTTGTACCGCCGTGCGAAGCGCCTGTGTTGCGGCGGCGGCGACGGCAAATAATACCCAAATCTCCATTACTTCTTATACAATCAATCTTGCCAAGACCAAACTTTGTTTTTCAAAAAGCCGAAAAATTCTTTATCTTTGATTGGTGGTGATATTCGGCCTAAACCAGCGTTGCCCTGTCTTGCCTTTTAAAAAAAAAGGCTTAGTCTACGCTTAAAATTTGCAAATAAACTTCAGCGAAGAGCCATCTGCGCAAGCAGGGGCTAAATGGGGCAGCAATGACGGATATGCATTTTATCAAAGGCACAACATCTGCAGGCACAAGTGGTCGTTCGCAGAATGTCTATAACCCAGCAACAGGCGCGGTTACGTCATCAGTGCCATTGGCCAGTGCTGCTGAAATTGACGCGGCGGTTGCGGTTGCCAAGGCGGCCTTGCCCGGTTGGGCCAACACGCCGCCGGCAAAACGCGCTCAAGTCATGTTCAAATTCCGCGAATTGATCATCAAAAATCTTGACCGGATCGCTGAACTGATTTCAACCCAGCATGGAAAGACATTAGATGATGCCAAAGGTGAGGTGTCGCGCGGTCTTGAAGTGGTCGAATTTGCCTGTGGTATTCCGCATTTGCTGAAGGGTGAATATTCGGCACAGGTCGCAGGTGCTGTTGACAGCTATTCGCTTCGACAGCCGGTTGGTGTTGTGGTGGGAATCACGCCATTTAATTTTCCCGCGATGGTGCCGATGTGGATGTTTCCAATGGCGCTTGCCTGCGGCAATACATTTATTTTAAAGCCTTCCGAACGCGACCCAGCCGCGCCGCTTTATCTGGCGCAGTTGCTTAGCGAAGCTGGATTGCCCGATGGTTGTATGAATGTTGTTAATGGCGATAAGGAAGCGGTTGATGCGCTTCTTGATAATCCTGATGTGGCGGCAATCAGCTTTGTCGGTTCAACTGCAATTGGCAAATATATCTATGGTCGTGGATGCGCGAATGGCAAACGCATTCAGGCGCTTTGCGGTGCCAAAAACCACATGATCATCATGCCTGATGCCGATATGAATCAGGTGGTTGATGCGGCAATGGGTGCGGCCTATGGGTCGGCAGGCGAACGCTGCATGGCGATATCGGCTGTGCTTGCGGTTGGTGACGATACGGCTGACAGGTTTGTCTCGGCCTTGGCACCAAAGGTGCGCGCTTTGAAAATTGGCCAATATGACGAACCCGGTGTTGAAATGGGGCCTGTGATTACGCGCGAATCAAAAGAGCGCGTGACCAATTATATCAATCAGGGCGAGGCTGATGGCGCCAAGGTGGTCGTTGATGGTCGAGGCCTGTCATTGCAAGGCTATGAAGACGGCTTTTTCGTTGGCGGAACGCTTCTTGACCATGTAACCGCGGATATGTCGGTTTATCGCGATGAAATTTTTGGTCCAGTTCTGTCGGTTCTGCGGCCAAAAACCTATGAAGAAGCGGTCAATCTGGTGATGACGCATGAATATGGAAATGGAACGGCGATTTTCACCCGTGATGGTGATGCAGCGCGTGAATTTGCCAATAATGTGAATGTTGGCATGGTCGGCGTGAATGTGCCAATTCCGGTGCCGGTTGCCTATCATAGCTTTGGTGGATGGAAAGCTTCGATGTTTGGCGATCATTCGATCCATGGCATGGAAGGTGTGCGTTTCTATACCAAGCTGAAAACAGTGACAGCACGCTGGCCAAGCGGGATTAAAGACGGCGCTGTGTTTAACTTTCATTCAGGCAGCGAAACCAAATAAATCGCAGGCTCTAAATTAAAGGCCCCAAATCATGGGCCCTGCCTTTACGGCATGGCTTTTTTGCGGGGAAAATTATATCTGCTGGCGATGTGGTTATTTGGCCGATAATTGTTCTAGCCGAAGCCGCGCAATTTTATGCACTTCGCCAAGCGCGGTGGCAAATTCGATTTCGGCCGAATGCGCAACGCGTTTTCCAAAGGCCACTAAAATGGTGGCGCGATCAAGTCCGCGAACAGCAATGATGAAGGGATGGCCGAATTTTTTGCCATAACGGTCGTTCAAATCTTGAAAGGCGGCAAATTCTTCGGCGTTGCATTGATCAAGTTTGGCGCTGGCCTGTTCGGCGGTTGACTCAGCCGTCAATGATCCAGCAATGGCCAGCTTTCCCGCAAGTTCCGGATGGGCGCATAAAAGAGCCATCTGTTTATCATATCCGGCAGCATCCACAATTTCGGCCATGCGCCTTGCTAGACTGGCCGGATCGGCATCATGCGCGGTCAGGCCAGCGTCAAACAGCCTTTCGGCCACCCATGGTGAATGTTCGTAAATACCGCCAAAGGCTGCGATAAAACCGGCGCGTGATAAATGATGCGGTGCAGGTTTGATCGTCATAATTATCCGGTTCAAACAGTGTCAAAGCCGGTCAAAACCGGCACCAAGCCATATTGACAGGATTCTTTTAAATGTCCAATTTGATTTGCAATAACAATACATAACTGCCATCGTTCGAAGTTACTTTGCAGGCGGTTTATGCAAAAGGGGGTAATGGCTTATGGGCCGATTAACAACACATGTTCTAGATACAGCCCGCGGCAGTCCGGCATCGGATCTGTCGATTGATCTGTTTAGCCTTGATGGCGATGTGCCAGTGCTAATGAAAACCACCAAAACCAACGATGATGGTCGCTGCGATGTGCCGTTGCTGGATGGTGATGCATTAAAAAAAGGACGATATCAATTGCTGTTCAAAGTGGCGGCATATCTGCGCCGAAGCGGCGATGACCTTCCCGAAATTCCGTTTCTTGATGATGTTGTGATTAATTTCGGCATCAATGAACCAACGCAGCATTATCACGTTCCGTTACTTCTGTCTGCTTACGGCTATTCAACTTATCGGGGCAGCTAAATGCCGAGGCGCTATGCGTAGTGAAATCCGCTTTTTACTGAATGGCAAGGCACAGCATGTCCGTGATGTTGCTGGAGATGTGACATTGCTTGAATGGTTGCGTGGGCAACCGCATCTTCGCGGCACCAAAGAAGGGTGTGCCGAGGGTGATTGTGGTGCCTGTACGGTGACGATGGCACGACCTGATGCGATGGGAAGGCTGGAATATCGGCCGGTAAATAGCTGTATTTTATTTCTTGGCATGATTGATGGAAGCGCCATTCGCACGGTTGAAGGGTTGGCTAGCCCTGATGGCAAATTACACCCGGTGCAAAGCGCGATGGTTGCTGCCGATGCGTCACAATGCGGATTTTGCACACCTGGATTTGTGATGTCGCTTTATGCTGCTTGGCAAAATGGCCGCGGACTATCAGCAAATGAGGTGGATACGACCCTTGCTGGCAATCTATGCCGCTGCACGGGCTACCGCCCGATTGTTGATGCTGCCAGCATGCTTGATCACGGCAGGGACGGCGATATGGCCAAGATTGATATGGCCAAAACTGATATGATGAAAGAAGCGGCGATGCTAGCGGCACTAACGTCGGCACAAGACCATCAAGACGATATCTGTCTTAGTGATGGGTTCGTACAATTTGTCGCCCCTGCCACCAGTGCCAGCTTCGCGCAAATCTACGCCAAAGAGGCGAATGCAACCATTGTTGGCGGCGCAACCGATGTTGGGCTTTGGGTGACAAAACAGCACCGCAAACTTGGCACGTTTATCTGGACAGGGCGTGTTGCCGGTTTTGACCAAATTGAAACCGCCGGCGATTTTATGCGGATCAGGCCAGCGGTGACGCATCAGCAATTTCTGCATCACATTGCCGATGATTTGCCCGAATGCGCTGAATTGCTGCGGCGCTTTGGTGCGCTTCAGGTTCGCAGCAGTGGTACGGTTTGCGGCAATATTGCCAATGCATCACCGATTGGCGATTTACCGCCAGTGCTAATGGCGCTTGCTAGCAAAATCGAGCTGACCAAAGCCAGCAAGACTCGTACTCTTGATCTGGAAAACTTCTTTTTGGATTATGGCAAGCAAGATCGACAAAGCGGCGAATTTCTGTCGGCGATTCTGGTGCCGCAGGGACCAGCACGGCAATTGCGATGCTATAAAATAACCAAACGGTTTGATCAGGATATTTCGGCAGTGATGTTGGCGGCTAATCTGCATCTTGATGATGGCGTTATCACGGATGTTTGTTTGGCCTTTGGTGGCATGGCTGGCATTCCAAAACGGGCAAATCATGCCGAAGCGAAACTTGCAGGAAAACCGCTTGATATGATGCATTTCAAAGCTGCGGCTGCGGCTTTGGGGGATGATTTCACCCCGCTTTCCGATATGCGTGGTTCGGCGGAGTACCGGCTTTTAACGTCGCAGAATCTGCTTATCAAATATGGGTTAGAGCTAACCTCATCGCGACAGATGCGGCTTGCCGGTGCCGGTCTTGCAGCGGGGCTGGAGGGCTGGTCATGACATCATCTGGCATTGATGGCGATATCCGCCAATCGAAACATCATGATAGTGCGGTAAAACATGTATCGGGTCGTGCTGTTTATGTTGACGATATGGCAACGCCGGCAAATTGTTTAACCGTGTTGATCGGGCAAAGTTCGCACGCCCATGCCAAAATCACCCGCATGGATTTATCAGCTGTTGCCGCGGCTCCGGGTATCGTTGTGGTCATGATGGCGGCTGATATTCCCGGGGTGAATGATTGCGGGCCAGCGATACATGATGATCCTGTTTTCGCTGTTGATGAAGTTTGCTATGTTGGGCAATCGCTATTTGCCATTGCGGCGGTTGATATGGCGGCAGCCCGCGCGGCAATTGGGCTTGCGGTCATTGAGTATGAGCCTTTGCCAGCTATTTTAACAATTGATGCGGCGATGCAAGCCAAGTCATGGCTTGCCAACCCAAGCGAGATGATTAAAGGCGATACGCAAAGCGCCCTTGCCACGGCACCGCACGCATTGCGCGGCCGTGTTTGCGCTGGTGGGCAAGAACATTTCTATCTTGAAGGACAGGCGGCATTGGCCATTCCAGGCGAAGATGGCGAGATACAGCTATTTAGTTCAACCCAGCATCCAAGCGAAATCCAACATAAAACGGCTGAAATGCTGGGGCTTGCTAATCATGCGGTAACGGTTGAAACGCGGCGCATGGGCGGGGCGTTTGGCGGCAAGGAAAGTCAGGGTAATTTACCTGCGATGACAGCGGCGCTTGCCGCCTATTTAACCGGTCATCCGGCGAAAACAATTTATGATCGTGATGATGATTTCATATTGACTGGCAAACGCCATGATTGCCGGATTGATTACCATGTTGGCTTTGATGATGATGGCCGTGTTCTTGCTGTTGAATTTGAACAGGCGTTGCGCTGTGGTATGTCATGGGATTTATCGGCTGGTATTGCCGCGCGGGCCATGTGTCATGCCGACAATGCCTATGATATTCCGCATATGAAAATCACCAATTACTGCTGTTTGACCCATACCCAATCCAATACGGCGTTTCGTGGTTTTGGTGGGCCGCAGGGCATGCTTGGTATTGAGCGATTGATGGATGAGGTAGCGCATTATCTTGGACTTGATCCATTAGAGGTGCGACGAAAAAATTTTTATCCGGATAAAAGGGCGGGTAAATTTGGCATCACACCCTATGGGCAAACAGTCGAAGATTGCGTGATCCAGCCAATTGTTGATGAACTTGTCAAAACATCTGATTATGTGGCGCGCCGTGCGGAAATTGCTGCCTTTAACGCTGCCAATCAATATGTCAAACGCGGCGTTGCCCTGACGCCAGTGAAATTTGGCATTTCCTTTAATACAACATTTTTGAATCAGGCTGGATCATTGATCCATGTCTATAATGACGGATCGGTTCACCTCAATCATGGCGGCACCGAAATGGGACAGGGGCTTTACACAAAGGTTGCGCAAATTGTTGCGCATGAATTTCAGATTGACATTGACCTTGTCAAAATCACCGCAACAACAACCGGCAAAGTGCCAAATACATCGGCAACGGCGGCATCGTCAGGAACTGACCTGAATGGCATGGCGGCGATGCGGGCAGCGCAAACCATCAAAGGCCGGATTGCCGCCTTTCTGGCAGATGAATATCAAACCGATCAGGCTGAGGTGGTTTTTGCCAATGGTCAGGTTCATATTGGCGCCAACAGCATGGCATTTGCCGATGCGATAAAACGTGCCTATCTCGGGCGTGTCTCCTTGTCGGCAACCGGTTTTTATGCAACGCCGAAATTAAGCTGGGACAAAGACCGGATGCATGGTCGCCCCTTTTATTATTTTGCCTATGGTGCGGCCGTGTCGGAAGTGATTGTCGATTTGCTAACGGGTGAAAATCGCCTGCTTCGCGCTGATCTGTTGCATGATGTTGGAAAATCAATCAATCCGACAATTGATATAGGTCAGATTGAAGGTGGTTTTTTGCAGGGTGTTGGCTGGCTGACAACCGAAGAATTGGTTTGGGATGCAGCAGGGCGTCTTCAAACCCATGCGCCATCAACCTATAAGATTCCGGCCTGTTCGGACCGGCCAATTGATTGGCGGGTCGCCTTTTACGCTGATGGCGAAAATAGCGAAGATACGATCCATAAATCAAAGGCTGTTGGCGAGCCGCCGCTGATGCTTGGAATTAGCAGTTGGCTTGCTCTGTCAGATGCGCTTGCCGGGATAAAAGGCGCTGCCTATCCGGCACTTGATGCACCGGCAACGGCTGAACGGCTGTTATTAACGGCAAACCGACTAGGGGCAAAATTTGTCTGATATCGTGTCGATGGGGATGCATGCAAACGGCTGGCTTGCCAACGCTTTGGCTAGTCTTGATGGTGGGCAGGATATTGTTCTTGTCACGGTCACTGCGACCAAGGGATCATCACCGCGTGATCATGGCTCGCACATGCTGGTCACAAAGGCCGATATCTGGCAAACGATTGGCGGTGGCGCGTTGGAATTTGATGTGATGGCACGCGCCCGCAAGATGCTTGCCAGTGATGATGATGATTGGCAGCGCCAGCGTATGAACGTTATTCTTGGGCCTGATATGGGACAATGTTGTGGTGGCCAGATGTCGTTATTGCTGGAAAAATTCACCGCCAAACAGGCTGGCGCTCTGGCCGCGCTGGCACAAGAAGATCATCATGATCAAATGCTGGTTCACCCTCTTGAATCTGGCGCGCCTTTGACGCTGCAATCGGCGCAGTCACCTTTTGATGAAGCCGTGTTTATGGCACCCGTCATGCCGCGGCAGATGCCGCTATTCATCTATGGCGCGGGTCATGTTAGCCGTGCGCTTATCCCGCGGCTTGACGGGCTTGGGTTCGATATTTTTCTGGTTGATATTGAGGCGGCCAGATTTGCTGATGATCTTGGTGATAATGTGCAAAAACTGCTTGCCAAGGCACCCGAAAAAATTGCGTTTCGCGCCCCGCAAGGCGCGGCTCATCTGGTCATGACACATTCGCATAGTCTTGATGAGGCGATTTGCCTACAGCTTTTGATGCGTGGTGATTTTGCCTATCTGGGTTTGATTGGGTCAAAAAGCAAACGGGCGCGATTTGCCAAAAGACTGGCCGCAGCAGGGGTGCCACCAGCGATGCTGGATCAATTGGTCTGCCCAATTGGCATCAGTGGAATCAACGGCAAAAGCCCGGCGCATGTGGCTTTGTCAATCGCGGCTGATCTTGCCATTAGGCAGCAATTGAGAGATGATACCGAACAGAGTGCAAATGGGGCTTGATCAAGCCGTTATTGCCATGCTGTCAGCCGGAAAAAAGGGGGGATCCTAATGGTCGACTATCTTTGGATGTGGTCAGAATTGATTGTGCGATGGGTGCATGTCATTGCTGGTATCGCATGGATCGGATCGTCATTTTATTTCATTGCGCTTGATCTAAGTTTGAAACCGGGAAAGGAGTTGCCGGACGAGGCGCATGGCCAAGCATGGCAAGTGCATGGCGGCGGCTTTTACAACATGGTGAAATATTTGGTGGCACCCGCCAAAATGCCCGAAGAACTGACATGGTTTAAATGGGAAGCCTATGGAACATGGATTTCTGGCATTGCCTTGATGAGCCTTGTCTATTACGGCGCGGCAAGCCTTTACATGATCGATCTTGATATTTTGGATATTACCGAAATGCAGGCGGTGATGATCAGCCTTGGCGGTATCGTGATTGGCTGGGCAATTTATGATGGCCTGTGCCGCAGCCCGCTTGGCCGGAGTGATCTATGGCTGGCCTTGGCCGGCTTTGCCTTTCTTGTTGTGCTCGCCTATGGCTATAGCCAGATTTTCTCGGCGCGTGGTGCCTTTATGCAGATGGGGGTTATCATTGGCACGATCATGGTTGCCAATGTGTTGATGATCATCATCCCCGGACAAAGCAAAGTTGTTGTTGCGCTGAAAGCTGGTGAGACACCTGATCCGCGCTATGGTGCGCGTGGCAAACAACGTTCACTTCATAATAATTACCTGACGCTGCCAGTGATTTTTGTCATGATTGGCGGCCATTATCCAATGGTGTTTGCCACTGATTATGCATGGACAATTCTGGGGCTTGTGTTGCTTATTGGCGCGGTGATCCGGCATTTCTTCAACACCAAACATAAGGGGCTTGCCCCACCATATTGGACATGGCTTGTCGCAGCGATTTTAACCGGTTGTGCGTTCATGCTGTCACAGCTTGGAGCGCCGCAGGCGAAATATGATCAAAGCGCGCATGCCTCGTCTGCTGCGCTTCATCAGGCATCGGTAGAGCTGGTGATTGAACGTTGTGCCAGCTGTCATGCCAGTAAGCCGGTTTGGGACGGTCTTGCCTTTGCGCCAAAGGGCATTCATCTTGAAACTGAACGTCAGGTGATCCGCCATGCGAATGATATTTTCTGGCAAGTCTCAGCGTCACATGCGATGCCGCCAGGACAGGTAATCTGGGTTGAAGATGAAGAACGGGCGATGTTGGCGGTATGGCGTGATATGGTCAATAAGGGTTTGGTTGGCCGTAACCCGTCATGATTTTCTGGATTGATGATTTTGACATGATAGTGAGAGTTTCGAAATGATGGATTATCCAAGAGATTTGTCTGGATATGGTGCCACACTGCCACAGGCGGCATGGCCAAATGGCGCGCGTGTCGCTGTTCAATTCGTGCTGAATTACGAAGAAGGCGGCGAAAATTGTGTTCTTCACGGTGATCCAGCGTCTGAGGTGTTTTTATCGGAAATCATTGGCGCGGCCGCATTTGATGGGGCGCGTCACATGTCGATGGAATCAGTCTATGAATATGGGTCGCGGGCGGGTGTCTGGCGTATTCTGGATCTGTTTCGTCAACGCCAGTTACCGCTCACGGTTTTTGCTATTGCTATGGCGGCGGCACGTCACCCAAAGGTAATTGAAACCGCAATAGCCGACGGGCATGAAATTGCGGCGCATGGGTATCGCTGGATCAATTATCATGGCATGCCGATTGATGAAGAACGCGACCATATGCAAAAGGCGATTTCGATTCTAACCGATATTTGTGGCACTCGTCCGCTTGGTTGGTATACGGGGCGAACATCGGAAAACACCCGCAATCTTGTCGCCGAAGACGGCGGGTTTGTTTATGATGCAGATGATTATTCGGATGATTTGCCATTCTGGTCGGCGCAGGTGAAAACGCCGCATTTGATTGTTCCTTACACGCTGGATACAAATGACATGCGCTTTGCCACCGCGCAGGGATTTCATACCGGTGATCAATTTGCCCAATATCTGATTGACGCCTTTGATGTTCTTTATGCCGAAGGCGCGGCGGCGCCAAAAATGCTGTCAATTGGGCTGCATTGCCGTTTGATTGGGCGGCCAGCGCGGTTTGCCGGGTTGGTCAAATTTCTTGATCATATCATGGTGCATGACAAGGTGTGGGTTGCGCGGCGCATCGATATTGCAAATCACTGGGTGGCAAACCACCCGTTTCAGGCCGATCAATCATGACCCCATCAGACGTAAAACAACTCGATATCCAACCGCTTACCAAAGCCAGCTTTGCGCCCTTTGGACCGGTTATTGAAACCGGTGGCGCAACGCAGATCGGCATCAATCAGGGAACGACCATAAGGTTTGATGCCATGGCGGGCGTTGATGTGGCATCTGGTGATGGCACGCCCATCATATCGCTGTTTCGCAGCACGCGCCGCCCCGACCCGATTGAAATTCACCTGCTTGAACGCCACCCGCTTGGCTCGCAAGCCTTTATGCCGCTAAGCCAGCATGATTGGCTTGTTGTGGTGGCACATGGCAATGCTGCAGGTGACGCCCCTGATTTTTCAACGCTGGCCTGTTTTCGGGCAACTGGCGAACAGGGGGTCAGCTATGATCGCGGCATATGGCATCACCCTTTGCTGGTTTTGCAACCGGTGCAAGATTTTCTGGTGATTGACCGTCAAGGCGAGGGGCATAATCTCGATGAGGTCTGGCATGACGGACCAGCGGCACTGATCAATCCATAGCACCGGCGGCCTTTGTTCAGGCTTTGCTCATCAAATCGGCTGTCATGGCGCGATGTCTTGACAGCAAATGCTGCATATCCATGCTAACAAGCTGGCCTTTGTCGACAATGATTTTGCCATTGATAATCGTATAGCTGGTTTTGATGGGGCCGCAGAACAACAACCCCGCCAATAAATCCCATTCAGCGCCAGCAAAATCAATACCGCGACAATCAAAAGCAGCTATATCGGCAGCATAGCCCGGTGCCAGAACACCGATATCATCACGGTTCAAGACCGCCGCGCCGCCGCGTGTTGCAAGCGCCAAAGATTCGCGCGCCGTCATGGCATCGCCAGTTTTCATTACCCTTTGCAACAGCATCGCCTGCCGCGCTTCATTCAGCATATGACCACTATCGTTCGATGCTGATCCATCAACGCCAAGGCCGACTTGTACGCCAGCATCAATCATTTCACGAATCGGTGCGATGCCGCTTGATAGGCGCATATTTGAACAGGGGCAATGGGCAATGCCGGTTCCGGTGCGGGCAAATAGGTTAATTTCCTGCGGGTCAAGCTGCACACAATGCGCATGCCAGACATCATTGCCAATCCATTCGACAGCTTCGATGTATTCCCCCGGACGCATGCCAAAACTGGCAAGGCTATAGTCAATGTCTTCGCTATTTTCAGCCAAATGTGTATGCATGCCAACCTGATATGCGCGTGCCATGTGGGCGGTTTCCCGCATCAGATCCATGCTGACCGAAAACGGCGAACAAGGGGCAAGTGCCACACGATGCATGGCGTAACGATCGGCATTGTGATGCGTCTCGATCAAGCGCTGGCAATCGGCCAGAATCGCAGGTTCGGCTTCGGTCAGGCGGTCAGGCGGAAGCCCGCCTTTTGATTCGCCAATGCTCATTGATCCGCGGGTGCCATGAAACCGCATGCCAATATCGGCAGCCGCCGCAAAGGAATCATCAAGCCGCGCGCCGTTTGGATATAGATAGAGATGATCAGATGATGTGGTGCAGCCACTAAGCGCAAGCTCGGCCATCGCAAGGGCGTTTGACCAGTAAATATGATCAGGGCCAAGATTGCACCAGATCGGATAGAGCGTTTGCAGCCAGCCAAATAGCGGGGCATTTTGCGCCGCTGGAACGGCGCGTGTGAGATTTTGGAACATATGATGATGCGTGTTGACCATGCCCGGTATCACCACATGGCCGGTCATATCAATCACCGTATCAGCGTCAGCCGGTAAAGAGTCTGTATCGCCAACGGCCTCGATGACCCCATTTTTGGCAAACAGGCCACCATTTTTGATTTCAGCACCGCAATGATCACCCGGACGTCCAACATGCGCCGCCGATTGGCCGTTACTTGCATCGCGTGGCCCCATCGTGCATAGCAAGTCGGCATTTTTCAACAGAAGCGTTTTATCAGCCATAATTTATATATTCCTGTCGTAAATATGCCGCCGAATCATTTCACCCGGCGGCATAATAATTGATCCTTATAACGGCCTTGCGAGTGTTTGTCTCGTAAGGCTTCTTTTTGATTAGTCAATATCTTTTGGAATCAACAGGTTCAAGATCACCGAAATCGCCGCCGCAGGAAGCAATCCTGACACCATTAGCATTTCAAATGAATCGGGCAGATGCTGCATTGATTTTGGCACGGCTTGAATGCCAAGCCCAACCGATAGTGACATTGCCAAAATGATCATATTGCGGCGGTTCCAATTTACATCTGACAACATGTTAATGCCAGCGCTAACAACCATACCAAACATCATGATCACGCCGCCGCCCAAAACCGAAATTGGCATTGCCGCAACAACGGCGCCAACCTTTGGAATGAGACCACAGGCGACAAGGAACAAGGCACCAAGCGTAACAACCGAACGGCTCATCACACCTGTCATCGAGATCAATCCAACATTCTGGCTGAATGAGGTGTTTGGCAAGCCGCCAAATAAACCAGCGATAAGGCTGCCAAAACCATCAGCATAAGTGCCACCCGATAGCTCTTTATCAGTGGCTTCGCGGTTTGCACCACCTTTGGCAATGCCCGAAATATCACCAACTGTTTCAATGGCGCTGACAAGCGACATTAAGCACATGCCGATAATGGCAAAGGCGCTAAATTCGATCCCATATTTGAACGGCTGCGGTACGGCAAACCATGCCGCCTTGGCAACACCGCTAAAATTAACCGCACCAGTCAGATAGCCAACAACATAACCGGCGACCAAGCCAATCAAAATGGCCGCAGATGACATGGTGCCACGGGTGAAGAATTTGAAACCAAGGGCAACGAAGATCACCACAAGCGCTAGACCCCAGCGGCTGAAATCACCCCATTCCGGTGCGTTCATTTGAAAGGCTGCGGCACCACCAGACGCATATTTAATGCCGACAGGCAGCAATGCCAATCCAATGGCGGTAATCACAATGCCTGTCACCAATGGCGGGAACCAATGGCGGATGCGGCCAATGACACTGCCAAGAAATGTATGAAACAGACCGGCAACAATCACCGCGCCGAACAAGGCGGCCATGCCACTGGTTTTCACGATACCAATCATGATGGGAACAAAGGCAAAGCTTGTTCCCTGCATTACAGGTAATCTTGCGCCAATCGGGCCAAAGCCGATTGTCTGGAATAATGTGGCGACCCCTGCAAACAGCATCGCCATTTGCACAAGATAGACCATATCCTCACCACCAAAAGCAAAACCGGCAGCGCCAGCGATGATGATCGATGGTGTGACGTTACTGGCAAACATTGCCAGAACATGCTGGATTCCAAGGGCGGTACGCGGCCCAAGCGGTATTTCATGGTTCGGATCTTTAAGTTGCTCGGACGTGCCGATTTTTGAATTGGTCATTCTAAATTCCCCCTTTAGTTAGCCAATAGAAAAAAGCCTAGGGCGAATTTTCCATTCTGCAAGTTAAATCGCATCTTGCCTAATGGTAAAAATAATCAAAAATCAAACATTATCAGTTATATAGAATATTATGGCCTTGATGATTCTTGAGGAATTCAGCTTGTTAGCGTATCTGACTAGCAATTTTTCTGAATAGGCAGTAAGAGACAAGTAGGATTTTTGCCGTTATTTACCGGTTTCGGATCGGGCTTAGCGGCCAGATAGATGAATGCTAAACCGACATATTGATTTCAAGGAGATAGAGAATGGGTTACGCAATGGCAGCCGCCAAACCGGGTGGGTTTGAAGTTCTTCATAAAATCACGCTTGGGGATTTAACACCCGCAGCGGGCGAAGTGTTGATCAAACATGACGCGGTAGGGATTAATTTTCTTGATATCTATATCCGCAATGGCGCCTATCCATGGCCGGTTGATGGTGATCTTATACTTGGGTCTGAAGGTGCTGGTATCATCGAAGCGGTTGGCAGTGATGTCAGAGATCTGGCTGTTGGCGACCGGGTTGGCTATACGCTTGCCAATGGCGCCTATGCAACCCATCGGGTGATTGACGCTGCCTATGTTGTCAAACTGCCGGATAATGTGCCAAGTGATTTGGCCGCATCGATCATGCTGAAAGGTTTGACCGTTGCCTATCTTATCCATGACAGCTATGCGGTTAAGCCGGGTGACACAGTGCTGTTTCACGCTGCGGCTGGCGGCGTTGGTCTGATTGCCGGTCAGTGGCTAAAGGCGCTTGGTGCCACCACAATTGGCACGGCTGGCGGTGCCGAAAAATGCGCCCTTGCCAAAGCCAATGGGTTTGATCATGTGATCGATTATACCAGTACCGATTTCGAAGCCGAAGTGATGCGCCTGACCAATGGCGAAGGCGTGAATGTGGCATATGATTCGGTTGGCAATGACACAATGGCGCGAACCATCACATCGACCAAACGGCGCGGCACGATCATCGCCTTTGGCCAATCATCAGGGCCATATGCCGATTTCAAAATCACCGATCTTTCAAAAGGGTCTTATTATCTGAGCCGTCCAACATTGTTTCATTTTGTTGGCGATAGGTCATGGCTTGATGCGACATCGGCGAAATTATTCAAGGCAGTTACCGATGGCACAATCAATGTGTCGATCAATCAGCGTTTTGCCTTGGAAGATGTGGCAAAAGCGCATGAGGCGCTAACCGGCCGTGCCACAACAGGCTGTACGATACTCACCGTCTAGATAAACGACGATCTGGCCACTAACGAGCTGGGAAGGTGATGGGGTTGTCAGGTAAGGGGCTTTGATCACCAGTGAAGCGGCGCAGATTATATCTCGTGCCTTTTGCAAACATTAAGGGGCTGCCAATGGCAGCCCCTTTTTCATGCTTATATTTTGGCCTTCGCCGTTATCGCAAATAAGATATTATGCGCCTTGTTGTGGCCGCATATCGGTTTGGCTGATGCCAGCAACCGAAACGGGCTTTTTCATTGCGTCACGACGGAATGGTTCGCCAAGCTCTTGGTTCAGCAGCACTTCGATAAAGGTGGTCACGCCATCATTCATCTGCGCGTCAACCGCCTTGGCCAATGCATCGCGAAGCTCATCCATTGTTGAGACGGCAACGCCCTCAACACCACATGCCTTGGCGACACCAGCATAAGAAACTTGCTGATCAAGCTCGGTGCCAACAAAGTTATCGTCAAACCACAAGGTTGTGTTGCGCTTTTCCGCGCCCCACTGATAGTTGCGGAAAATAACCATGGTGATGGCTGGCCATTCTTCACGGCCAATTGCCGACATTTCATTCATTGAAATGCCAAATGCACCATCGCCAGCAAAGCCAACAACGGGAACGTCACGGCGGCCGATTTTTGCCCCCATGATTGACGGCAGGCCATAGCCACAAGGTCCGAACAGACCCGGTGCCAGATATTTACGGCCCTCTTCAAATGTCGGATAGGCATTACCAATCGCGCAATTGTTGCCAATGTCAGATGAAATGATGGCATCTTTTGGCAGCGCAGACTGGATTGCCCGCCATGCCATGCGTGGTGACATTTTCTTTGGCTCACGATCACGCGCACGCTCGTTCCATGTTGTTCCCGGATCATCATCTTCATGATCAAGCGAGGTCAGTTCTTGCGCCCATGCTGATTTGGTTTTGGCAATCAGTTCTTTACGGCTGCTGCGGCCGCTATCGCCAGCGGTGCTTGCCAGCTTGTCAAGAATGCTGATGGCAACCTTCTTGGCGTCGCCAACGATGCCAACTGAAACCGGCTTGGTCAGGCCGATGCGATCGGGGTTGATATCAACCTGAATGATCTTGGCATCCTTTGGCCAGTAATCAATGCCGTAACCGGGAAGTGTTGAAAATGGGTTCAGGCGTGTGCCCAAAGCCAGAACAACATCGGCCTTAGCAATCAGTTCCATACTGGCTTTTGATCCGTTATAGCCAAGTGGGCCCGCAAATAGCGGGTGTGAACCTGGGAATGCGTCATTATGCTGATAGCCACAGCAAACAGGCGCATCAAGACGCTCGGCCAGTTTTATTGACGCATCAATCGCACCGCCAATAACAACGCCCGCACCATTCAACAGAACGGGGAATTTAGCGTCTGATAGCAAAGCTGCGGCTTGGCTGATGGCATCTTCGCCACCTGATGGGCGTTCAAACTCAACAATCGCAGGCAATTCAATATCAATGACCTGTGTCCAGAAATCGCGTGGAATATTGATTTGGGCTGGTGCTGACGCACGCTTTGCCTGAAGAATAACGCGGTTCAATGTTTCGGCAATGCGTGTTGGGTCGCGCACTTCTTCCTGATAGGCAACCATATCCTTGAATAAAGCCATTTGTTCAACTTCCTGAAAACCACCTTGACCAAGTGTTTTATTGGCCGCTTGCGGGGTTACCAAAAGCAATGGCGTATGGTTCCAATAAGCGGTTTTGACCGGCGTTACGAAATTGGTGATACCAGGGCCGTTCTGCGCTATCATCATCGATATTTTGCCGGTGACCCGGGTAAAGCCGTCGGCCATCATACCTGCATTACATTCATGTGCGGCGTCCCAGAAGGTAATACCGGCCTGAGGGAATAGGTCAGAAATTGGCATCATTGCCGAGCCAATAATGCCAAAAGCATTTTCAATGCCATGCATTTGCAATACTTTTACAAATGCTTCTTCGGTTGTCATCTTCATGAGTGTCACCCTGTCGTTAAATCATGTTATTGTTCCAAATGGTATGTCGTCGGATGTTGGTCTTTCGGCTTGAAGCATCTTACCTCAAGATTATGTCTGACGCCGACCGGAAACTTTCAGCGTCGTTTGTACTATCATTTTCCGGCGAAGCCAAGCTGACTTTGGTACCAGTTGTGGCTAAAAATAGATCCAGTCAATCGGGCTTGCTTTTTCGTAAACCTTGGTGAATATAATTTATTTGTAATGTGGCTTTCAATCAGCTCAATCATTACGATCTGATATATATAAGTTAAAGCCAAGGGCAAATTGAGGTTCAAAGGACGCATCAGTTAGGGACGAGGTTTTTCATGAAGGTAACAGCGCTAGCGCCTGCAATGGGCGCCGAAGTGAAAAATGTTGATTTAAGTGCAGCGCGTGATGATGGGCTGATTGCCGAATTGCGCGCTGTCTGGCTTGAATATCAGATGATCGTGATTCGCGGGCAAAATATTACACCGGCACAGCAGCTGGCTTTTGCCAGCGCCATTGGTGTTCCTGATATCTATCCGTTCCTGACCGGCCTTGATGGGTTTCCGATGATTACCGAAGTGCTGAAAAAAGAAAATGAAAAGGTCAATTTTGGCGGCATCTGGCATTCCGATACGACCTATCAAAAATGCCCGCCAATGGCGACATTGCTTTATGCCAAGGAATTGCCGCCACTTGGTGGTGATACGCTGTTTGCCAGCCAATATGATGCTTATGAACAATTGTCGGATTCATTGCGTGCGGTTCTTGATGGGCTATGGGCGGTGAATGCCGCTGGCAAAAAGCGCGTGGCCTCAACCCGAAGCGAACGGTTAAAGGATTCGGGAAGCGGCGTTGATCCTGACGCGTTGGCTGGCATCCATCCGGTGGTGCGAACGCATCCTGAAACCGGTCGCAAGGCGCTATTTGTCAATGCAGCGCACACGGTTGCGTTTGATGGCTGGAGCGAAGAGGAAAGCCGCGGGCTTTTGGATTATTTGTTCACGCATCAGATTTCGCCCGAATTTCAATGCCGGCTGCGTTGGGAGGTTGGTGATGTCGCTTTTTGGGACAATCGGTGCGTGCAGCATTACCCATTGAATGATTACCATGGATATCGCCGGTTATTGCATCGCATAACCTTGAAAGGTGACGCTCCGGTCTAACCTGGCTTTGCCTTTGATGATGAAATGCAAGGGAGG
>CAWUWE010000015.1:0-3617 GCA_963926175.1 uncultured Alphaproteobacteria bacterium
ATCGCAGGAAACCAGCATGTCTTCATTTGACAAGGATGCACAATTTCTGAAATCCAACGCCGCAGCGATGCGGGCGCTTGCTGGTGGCAAAGAGCATCAAGTAACCTATGCTGGCACCGATACGCATGTTGGCAAGGATGACGTGCGGCTGCCGGCGCTCCCGCCAACGGCAACCGCAGCGCAAAAAGCCAGCCTTCGCGGTGCCGCCGATGGTGCCGCGCTATGGCTTGCCCATCATAACCCGATGACCCATAAAAAACATTGCCCTGCCCCTGATGGTGCCAAGGCGATTTTTGAATCGGCCGAACGCGCCCGTGTCGAGGCCATTGGCGCGCGTCATATGAAAGGTGTTGGCGATAATCTGGATGCCGCCTTGAATCAGCGTTATGAAAACCGCCAGATTGACGCCCCGGGAAGTGCCGATGATGCCGGTATTGCTGAGGTTGTGCGGTTATTGCTTCGTGAAGAATTAACCGGATCGCCGCCCCCTAAAAACCTGTCAATGGTTATGGATTTATGGCGACCATGGGTGAAAACCCGGGCTGGCGATCTGATTAACGAGCTTGGTGAATCGCTTGACGATCAATCGGCCTTTGCTGAATTATCACGCCGGATGATTGGCGCGCTTGAATCCGATCTTGGTGAGGCATCATCCGATGAAGATCAAGATTCGGACAATGAAGACGATCAGGATGAAGGCGGCGACAGCCAGTCCGAACAGGATGGCGAACAATCTGCCGTTGGTGAAGATCAGAGCGAAGGCGATGACAGCCAATCAATGGATGACGCTGGTGATGCTGGCGCGTCTGAAGATGGCGAAATGATGGATTCTGAAGGCACGGATGACGGCAGCAGCGATGGCGAATCACCCAATTCAGATATGAATGGGGATAATAGCAAAAGCGGCGCTTCGACCGAAGGCTATCGTATTTTTGATACCAAATTTGACGAAGTGATTGCCGCTGCCGATCTTTGCGACCCGCAAGAGCTTGACCGACTTCGGGTGATGCTTGACCGGCATATGGAAAATGTCACCTCAATTGTTGGCAAGCTTGCCAACCGCTTGCAACGTAAATTGATGGCACATCAAAACCGGTCTTGGGATTTTGATCTTGAAGAGGGCGTGCTTGACGCGGCCAAACTGCACCGCGTTGTGACCCAGCCATTAAGCCCGCTTTCCTATAAGCAGGAACAAGACACAAAATTCCGCGATACGGTTGTGACGCTTTTGCTGGATAATTCGGGTTCGATGCGCGGACGGCCCATTACCATTGCCGCGGTCACTGCCGATATTCTGGCGCGCACGCTTGAACGTTGCGGCGTCAAAGTCGAAATTCTTGGCTTCACCACCCGTGCATGGAAAGGTGGGCAATCGCGCGAATTATGGCAACAGGCCGGAAAGCCCGCCATGCCAGGGCGCTTGAATGATCTTCGCCATATCATCTATAAGCCAGCCGATGTGCCATGGCGCCGCGCGCGTAAATCGCTTGGGCTGATGCTGCGCGAAGGGATTTTAAAAGAAAATATTGATGGCGAAGCACTGTTATGGGCGCATGACCGGCTTTTGGCACGGCATGAAGATCGCCGAATCATGCTTGTCATTTCTGATGGTGCGCCGGTTGATGATTCAACCCTATCGGTGAACAGCGGCAGCTATCTTGAAAAGCATCTTCGCGAGGTTATTGGCTATATCGAAGGGCGGTCACCGGTTGAATTGCTTGCCATTGGCATTGGCCATGATGTGACACGCTATTACCGGCGCGCCGTTACCATCACCGATGTTGACCAGCTTGGCGGCGCTGTTGTTGGGCAATTGACCGACCTATTTGACGAGGATGCAAACAAACGTTTGCGCCGCGCTGGCTAATATCTGGCTAAGCCATCAAATTCAATTCCAGATCAAAAACAAAAACAACCCCATATTTTTTGCGAGGTTATTTTATGCGTTTAGCTCTCGATTATGCGGTTGTTTGTGTAGCCGTAATTTCGCGCTTTAGCGCGCGGGCTTCAATCGCCAATTCGGCGTTGCGTGCCTGCAGCAAATAAGCGTCAAGACCACCATGTTTTTCAACAGTGCGCATAGCGCTTGTCGAAACGCGAAGGCTGACCGCACGACCAAGAATTTCGCTATGCATGCGTGTTGATTGCAGATTTGGCAGAAAGCGGCGGCGAGTGCGGTTATTCGCATGGCTGACATTATTGCCAGACATCACAGTCTTACCAGAAATTTGACAGCGTTTTGCCATAACTAAAGCTCCATAATCAGCAGACACAGATACCCTGCATTAGAAATTGAAGGCTGGGTATAGGCCAGTCTGCGGCCAAGGTCAAGCTGGAAAACCGGCTTTGCCACTGCAAGAATCCAAACAAGCGAAGGAATCAAGGCCAATGCAATCTATCCGAGGCCAGCCAATGTTAAGCCAGACCCATTTCAAGCCGCGTGATTATCCTGGTCATACTTTTGGTTAATCCAAATAGACTAGATGGCGATGTTTGTGGCTCCAGGCTGGCGGCTTGTATTTGCGCGCTTTGCGGTTTCATTTGCAGAAATACTATGTCGTACCCAATGGCGCATTTGCATTATTTTGATCAAAGGAACATGGTTTTGAAAGCAAGGCGCAATTTGGGATGCTGTTGGTGAAATTCTGCTTCGCGAAAATCTGGATGAACAGATTTTGCCAGATGGTCGATAAACGCCGACGAGAGTTAAAACTAACATAGGCGATTCGGGTGGTTGTGGTCATCTATTATCGGACATTAGCGCATGAACAGCAGCAATTTAGTGGTGCAACGTCATCTTTGAATCAATTGAGCGCGCCCGATCCAGAATTGCCGCCAATCTAACTTTTACCTATCGTTCTGAAATCTTTTCGCAAAGGTCTTTAGCATATTTGATAGCTTTGACAGGGTTGGGGATTTGCCCCTTGATCTGATGCGGCGCGCTAATGCCATCAGCATCCATCATCGCCGCTAGCTGGTGCAAGATACGGGCTGGCAGATGCGGGCCTTCAAGCGCCAAGCCGCTGTAAAGTTGCACCAGATCAGCGCCAACCAGAATTTTGGCATAGGCTTGCCAGCCATTCGCAACACCGCCAGCCCCAATCAACCCAAGCCGCCGATCACTCAAGCGCGCCACTTCGGCAAGAATTGCTGTGGCCGCTTCGAAAAGCGGCGCACCCGATAGCCCGCCCGATTCGCCAGCATGAACCCCCTCAAGATCATCAGGGCGTGCCAGCGTGGTATTGGTTGCGATAATGCCGCTAACCCCCGCCTCAACACAAGATTCCACCATCGCCACCAGATCGTCATGATGCAGGTCGGGGGCAATTTTCAAAAAGATTGGCTTTGCTGATACATCGCCATCACCGGCTGCCTCATCAAGTCCGGCTCGGCCTGCCGCCAACAAATCAGTAAGATGCGTCTTGGTTTGCAAATTGCGTAAACCGGGGGTGTTTGGTGACGAGATATTGAGAGTGATATAATCGGCATAGCACGCTAGATGCGCCACCGCGCGGCGATAATCATCAATTGGCGCTTGGCTGGTTTTATTGGCACCAACATTAACCCCCAAAATACCGGTCCGTGCCGCCGCCATCTTTTGCAGATTTCGTGAAGCC
>CAWUWE010000016.1:0-2731 GCA_963926175.1 uncultured Alphaproteobacteria bacterium
ATGTTGGAAATTAACGCACTTGAAGTTGGATTTGAAAGGCCGCTTGTCACTGGCTTGCGCTTTTCGGTGCCAAAGGGGCAGATTCGATTACTACATGGTGCCAGCGGTTGTGGCAAATCAACCTTGCTGGCGCTGATATCGGGAACAGAAATTGCCAATGTGAATTGGGCGGGTGATATCAGGCTTGATGGTGTTGATATTGGCGCTTTGCCAGCGCACCGACGCCAAATTGGGTTAATGTATCAGGACGCGTTGCTGTTTCCGCATTTAACCGTTGGTGAAAATCTGGCTTTTGGGCTGGCGCCGTCAATTCGCGGTAAAGCCCGCTACGCGGCGGTGCAAGACGCTTTGGCTGCCGCCAGCCTTGATGGGTTTGGCGAGCGTGATCCGGCCAGCCTATCGGGCGGGCAGGCGGCGCGTATTGCCCTGATGCGTACTTTGCTGGCGGCACCAAAGGCATTATTGATGGATGAGGCTTTTTCCAGCCTCGATCTCGATTTGCGACGCCAATTTGGACATTTTGTGGCAGATCAAATCAAGCTGCGGCAGATACCGGCGCTTCTTGTCAGCCATGATGTGGCCGATCGGGAATTTGCCACCGGTCCCGTTCTGCAATTTCCGAAAAAAGTGAGTTTTCAAGATCATGCCAATCGATAACAGCCGTGACAAAGATGACATCATGCAAATGATGCAGGGCTTTCCGCCAGCTGCCAATCATCAGGTTCTGCTTGCCAATTGGCGCGAACCAGATATTGCCCGCTGGTCGTTTAATCATTTGCGGCAATTGCTGCCAACCGTGCCAATGCGCCCTGCCAACCCGCCAGCAACGCTTGCCGCCGCGCGCCAAGATTTGGATGATTTGTCTTTTCTGGATGTGCGCGGCGATCGCCAGCAGCTTGGTGCCTTTCTGGCGGCCAGCCAAAGCGACTGTTTTGCCGTGATGAAGGATGGCAAGCTTGTCTATGACTGGTTTGGCGGCTTTGGGGCGCCAGATCGCCAGCATATCGTCTTTTCCATCACAAAATCGATGGCGTCGCTTCTTGCCGGTGTTTTGGTTGGCGCGGGGGTGATTGATGTTCAGCGGCAAATCACTGATTACCTTCCTGAGCTCGGCAATAGTGCCTATGCTGGGGCAACCATGCGCCATCTATTGGATATGCAGATCGCATCGGGTTTTCGTGAAGATTATCTGGATACGGACGGGGTTTTTATGGCCTATCGCCGGGCTTCGGCATGGAATCCGATCGAAGAAGACGACCGCAATGACGGCTTGCGTGATTTCCTGACCAAAATGCCAGTATCAGATACGGCGCATGGAACACGTCATCACTATTGCTCGCCGCATAGTGATGTTCTTGGCTGGGTGATTGAACGAAGCGGCGGTGCCAGCTTTGCCGAATTATTCTCGCGCCATATATTAGCACCTTGTGGGGCTGTCCATGAGGCCTATATCAGTTTGGATGCATTTGGCGCACCGCGTGTTTCGGGCGGGCTATGTATTGCAATCCATGATCTTCTTCGCATTGGCCAGATGGTGTGTGATGGTGGCTGTTTTACCGGTCAACAGATTGTGCCAAAAGGTTGGATCGATGATATTTATTACCAGCATGACAATCATATCTGGTTGCAACAGCAAGATGGCCAAGGGCCACGCCTTTTTGCAAATGGTAATTACCGGTCGCAATGGTACCGCCCCGATCAGAATTGGCAAATTACCTGTGCGATCGGAATTCATGGGCAATGGTTATGGATTGACCGCGCCAAAAGGCTGGTGATCGCCAAAATGGCGTCAAATGGCACGGTGGTTGATACGGACACCGACCGGACGCTGCTGGCTGCTTTTGACGCGATTGAGGCAGCACTTGACTAGATGGCTCGGGCTAGAGCAACCCAACGGCGATAAGCCGCCCACCCATAATCAAAAACGCCCATAACACGATCCGGCGAAATGAATCCTGCTGAACATGGCCGCGAAGCCATTCGCCAACGCGAAATCCTGCCAGAACGACAATCAATCCCATCAGAGAATGCAGAACCGTGTCGATATTCAGAACGCCAGCAAAAGTCAGGCCAGCGGCAAGTGGAATTGATCCAGCCAAAAACAGGAACCCCGTAGCGCCGATAAATTCGGCCTTTGAAACATTATGCGCGAGTAAATACATGGCCACAGGCGGTGACCAGATCGAGCTTAATCCGCCAAGAACGCCGGAAAAAAGCCCAACCCCAACATGCCATTTGCGCCCATGACCAAGGGGAATTTTAGCGCCAAACATCTGGGTCAATGAAAAGGCAATCATGGCAAAGCCAATTGAAACCGTCAGCACCGCCTTTGGGAAAGACATGATAAACAGAGATGTCAGAAAGATGCTCAACATGATGGCAAGACCGAAAAGCCAGTATTTCTGAGCAATTTCACGCCGGTTCTCGCTTCGCGCATATTGCGCGATATTGGTAAAGATAATGGGCAGGGTCAGCAAAGATATGGCGATGGTTGGGTCCATCACAAGCGTCAGCAATGCCATTGCTGCCGCGGGCAAACCGATCCCAAGAAAGCCCTTCACAATTCCTGACAGGAAAAACACTCCCAAGACAGCCACTGTAATCGCAATGTCTTGGGAGGGTAAAAGTGATGTTGTGATGAACTCGTTCAAGGCCGCCTGGTTCTATTCCTGATTTGCGCTAGCGCGATTTGACGCCAATGCTTTGTAAACGCCTGTCCCAAGTGTGATGG
>CAWUWE010000017.1:0-80150 GCA_963926175.1 uncultured Alphaproteobacteria bacterium
CTTTGGTTTTTTCGCAAAAATTAAAGGCGGCAATGGGTGGCTTAACCAGTTTGCTGGGCCTGCGCATCGCCAGCCATGGCAAATGCCTTTTGCAGTGAGTCCACAAGATGATCAATCATCGCATCGGTATGCAGCGGGCCCGGGGTAAGCCGTAACCTTTCGGTGCCCAGCGGTACGGTCGGATAATTAATCGGCTGCACATAAATGCCGAAATCATTTAATAGAATCTGACAGATCTGGCTGCATTTTGCCGCGTCTTTAACCATAACCGGAATGATATGCGTGTCGCCCTCTAGAATGGGCAAACCAACTTCGTGCAATTTTGTTTTCAACTTGGTGGCCTGACGCTGCTGTGCCAAACGCTCATGCGAACTGCGGCGCAAATGCTGAACCGAGGCCAATGCCCCGCAGGCCAAGGCTGGTGGCAGGGCAGTGGTGAAAATAAAACCTGATCCAAAGCTGCGAACCGCATCGCAAATCACATCATCAGCTGCAATATAGCCGCCAACGACGCCAAAGGCCTTGCCAAGCGTGCCTTGGATGATATCGACGCGATCTTGAACACCACGCATTTGCGCCATGCCTCCACCTTCATTGCCATACATGCCAACCGCATGAACTTCATCAAGGTAAGTCAGCGCATTATATTTTTCGGCAATTTCGATAATTTCGACAATAGGACCAGTGTCGCCATCCATCGAATAGACCGATTCAAAAATAATCAGCTTTGGCCGTTCAATTGGCTGGGCAGCAAGCAATTTTTCAAGATGTGCCAGATCATTATGACGAAAAATTTCCTTGTCACAACGCGCATAGCGAATGCCGGAAATGATCGAGGCATGATTCATCTCGTCAGATAGAATCAGCACGTTATCGAACAAGCCGGCAATGGCACTGATGCTGGCTTCATTGGCAACATAGCCGCTTGTGAGCACAAGGGCGCGTTCCTTGCTATGAAGGTCGGCAAGTTCGTTCTCAAGCGCTACAATGGCGGCGCTGGTGCCGGAAATATTGCGGGTGCCGCCAGCGCCAGTGCCATGAACATCAATAGCGCTGGTCAATACTTTGACTACATCGGGGTTTTGTCCCATACCAAGATAATCGTTTGAACACCAAATGACGACATCTTTTGGCCCGTCAGGGCTGTTCCATAGCGCATACGGATGCCAGCCAGTTTGACGCTCCAGCTCAATAAAGGTCCGGTAACGGCTTTCGCTTTTTAGCTGGTTTAGCTTGCTTTTCAAAATTTCGCGATAATTCACGAATATGTCTCCTGCGGCGCGGATGCATTCGGCGCCATGGTTGCTACAATCAATGGCCAGAAAAATCTATAAAAAAACTTGAGGCGTTCTACAGCATAATCGCAAATCGTACCATGCGACATTGGGTCCTGCCAAAAGATGGATCTGTGTTATGCAAAAGAGGGCGACAACCAGATATTTATTTGGTCGGGCGCGGTGCGGCATTCAAAGCAATAATTTTGCAATTAATCATCTGTTTTCCCGCATGTTCGAAATTAACTGTTACATTCATCCCGACGATAGATTGAACCTGACCAATACCCCAATCGGGCCGTTCCGGATGGATTACAAAATCACCAAGGCTGAAATAAAGCAATGCGGATATCCTATGGGTTTTTTCACAAAAAATGCTCAAAAGCACTGAGGTTTTCCTGCCATGATCGAGTAGTGGCTGGCAAGCCCATTTGACGAAAAAAATCCCAAGCCGCGCCTTTTGTAAATAGAGGCGGCATGGGAGGGTAAAACTCGTTTTAAGAGATCGATAAGCTAGTGGCTGGCTGTTAGACTGTGCGCTAACCCCGTCCAAACGGGAAATGAATCGGAGGGGGCAAGCACAGCCTCAACAAACAAGGGGTGAAGGCTAGCCCGCTTTCTCAAGCGCCTGATAATCGCGCGTTTCGTGAAGAATATAGCCTTGCCCCCAAACCCTATCAACGCTTAGGCCTTCGGCGCCATTTTCAACAAGTTTGCGCCGCAGCTTGCAAATAAAGACGTCGATGATCTTTGGTTCCGGTTCATCAATGCCGTCATAAAGATGGTTCAAAATGCATCTTTGCTGAGAACGGCACCTTTTCGCAGAGCCAAAAACTCAATGATCCAAAATTCTTTTGCCGTTAGCTCAAGTCGCGTCTCGCCATCCTTGGCGTAATTGCGGCTTGGATCAACAACCAGACTGCCAACCGAAATCTTTGCTGAACCGTGACAATGCGTCCGCCGCATGACGGCATCGAGATTCGCCATCAATTCATATCGGTCTGATGGTTTGGTCAAATAATCATCGGCGCCGGCGCCAAGCGCGGTGATTTTCTCATCAATGCAGCTATTGCCGGAAATAACCAATATCGGGACAAGGATGTGATTCTTGCGAACAAGCCGCGCTAGTCGCGTGCCATCACCATCAGACAGGTTAAGATCGAGCAGAATCGCAGCGATCCGATTATGTTTCAATTCAGATAGGGCTGTTTCGATTGTATTTGCCGTGGTTTTGAAATGCCCCGCTTCTTTTAATGTCACGCCAAGAACATCTGCAGCAATTGGATCAACTACTATGAGTAAATGTATTTTGAGAACTCTCTCTTTTAAACAGTTAAAAAGTCATTTTCTTTGTCTATTGCGCGAACGAAACCGAACCATTGCCACACATCAAAAAACCCAAGAAATATCGCGCTCAATTGCGGCCACCAAAAGGTGAGCGGGTAAGAGAGTGATCACAAATCACATATGCGTGATTAACTTTTTAATAATGTTTTTTCATTGTTATGCGAATTCAGATAGGTCCTTAGGGTCAAAATCTCCTTGCAGTTCGGATTGAATCGGTGTAATCGACAGCCCTCTTTTTAGGGGCGCCATTTTGGTCGTCAACTTCAATTTGATTGCGAAGGTGATGAAATGAAGAACAAGAAGCTGGTTTCCGATACAGCAGAGATTGCCGAGCTAAAAAATGGCAAGGTGACAACGACAAATGGCGCTGAAGCCGCAACTAAGGCAAAGGCTGGCGCTGGGTCGATTGCGCAAAATATGCTTCCCGATGATTATCGGCCAAGCGGAGATGAGGATTTCATGAATCCACTTCAGCTTTTATATTTTCAGAAAAAGCTGGAATCCTGGAAAACTGAATTATTGGCTGATGCCAGCGGCACCATTACCGGCCTGTCGCAAGAAAATCTGCATCAGCCAGACCAAATGGATCGCGCGCAAATTGAAAGCAATGCCGCGCTTGACCTTAGAACCCGCGACCGTGAACGCAAATTATTGCAGAAAATCGAAGCGGCCTTGCGGCGGATCACTGATGGCAGCTATGGCTATTGCGTTGAAACTGACGAGCCAATCAATCTTCGCCGGCTCGAAGCCCGGCCTATCGCCTCGTTAAGCCTTCATGCGCAAGAACGCCATGAACGAATGGAACGTGTTCATCGCGACGATTAGGCCATTTGCTGAAATTTAAAACTTATTCTTAACCCGTACCCCGAAATGGTATGGGCGATTCTTTTGAAAAATGGGTAAAATAGAACAAAAGGTGAAAATAGGCTTGCAATTAGAACAAAACAAGTACATAATATGCTTTTGTTACTAGAAATAGTGCAAAATTTTAAAAGTTTCAGTCAGGCATTTCAGGCGTTTCATCACGCCAAATTGGAAATGCTCAAATTCATCAGCCGCAATAGGCGTGAATATGGGCATCTATATTAAAGTGCATAGACAGGAGCGCGTTGGTTGTGCAACTAAGGAGGCGTAAATGGCTGGTGTTGTAGTGGATATGAAAATGAAAAGAGACGACAAGAACAAGGCGCTTGAAGCGGCCATTGGCCAGATTGAAAAGGCGTTTGGCAAAGGGTCGGTGATGAAACTCGGCCAACGCGAATCTGCGGTCGATGTTCAGTCAATTTCAACTGGATCGCTTGGACTTGATATTGGTCTTGGCATTGGCGGTTTCCCGAAAGGCCGCATTGTTGAAATCTACGGCCCAGAATCATCAGGAAAAACAACTTTGGCGCTGCATGCTGTTGCCGAGGCGCAAAAGGAAGGGGGCACTTGTGCTTTTGTTGATGCTGAACATGCGCTTGACCCGTCTTATGCACGGAAACTTGGCGTCAACATTGATGATCTATTAATTTCGCAGCCTGACGCTGGTGAACAGGCGCTAGAAATTACTGATACGCTGGTTCGTTCAGGTGCGGTTGATGTTCTTGTTGTTGACTCGGTCGCCGCCTTGGTGCCGCGCGCCGAACTTGAAGGCGAAATGGGCGATCATCATGTCGGGCTTCAAGCGCGTTTGATGAGCCAAGCGCTTCGCAAACTCACTTCGTCAATTGCGCGCTCGAATTGCTTGGTGATTTTCATCAACCAGATCCGTTTGAAAATCGGCGTGATGTTTGGCAATCCAGAAACCACGACAGGTGGTAATGCCCTGAAATTTTATGCTTCAGTCAGGTTGGATATTCGCCGGATTGGCGCCATCAAGGACCGTGATGAGGTTGTTGGTAATCAGACCCGCGTCAAAGTAGTGAAAAACAAGGTTGCCGCGCCGTTCCGGACCATAGAATTTGACATTATGTATGGCGAAGGCATTTCCAAAATGGGCGAATTGATCGATCTTGGGGTCGCTGCTGGTATTGTTGATAAATCAGGGGCGTGGATTTCTTACAAAGGGCAGCGTATTGGCCAAGGCCGTGAGAATGCTAAAACATTCCTTCGCGAACACACGGAACTGGCTGCTGAAATCGAATCGGCCATTCGGCAAAATGCTGGGCTTGTTGGTGATCAGTTGCTTGATAACTCAATTACTTCAACCGAAAAAGCACAATTGCCAGAATCGCCTGATTTGCAAGATCTGCAAGATATATCGACAATGCCCAAATAAGGCATCATTGCTTAAAGCCATTCAACTTGTTGGGGATAGGCTTGGTCAGACTGTGAATAATGTGAAATGGTCAGCTCCGGTTTTGGGGCTGGCCATTTTGCCTTTGCGGCATGATTGTCAAAATAGGGCTTTTGCCGCCATCGCCATCTTTGCCAAAAAGTGGCGTGCTTTAATCAAGTTAATCTAGACAGACACCCCTTGCGGCGGGTAGATAATAATCGCTACTGATTGGGCGTTACGCGGCGCCGTCAATGATCGCTTGCCGTGATGGCAAGGCTGCCGCAAACTAAACGTGACGAGCCAAACGCTGTGCTGGGGGCAGTCTTATGTCGAGTGTGAATGATATCCGCGCCACTTTTCTGGATTATTTTGGCAAAAATGGGCATGAAATTGTCGCATCGAGCCCGCTTGTGCCACAAAATGATCCAACCTTGATGTTTGCCAATTCGGGTATGGTACAGTTTAAAAATCTGTTTACCGGTGCCGAAAGCCGCGATTATGTTCGGGCGACAACAGCTCAGAAATGTGTTCGTGCTGGCGGCAAACATAATGATCTTGAAAATGTCGGCTATACGGCGCGTCACCACACGTTTTTTGAGATGCTTGGTAATTTCTCCTTTGGTGATTATTTCAAGGAAAATGCCATTGAATTGGCGTGGAATTTAATCACCAAGGAATATGGGCTTGATGCGTCAAAACTGCTTGTCACGGTTTACCATGAAGATGATGAAGCGGCTAACCTTTGGAAAAAAATCGCCGGTCTGAACGATGACCGCATCATCCGCATTGCCACATCCGATAATTTCTGGGCGATGGGCGATACCGGTCCTTGTGGCCCTTGTTCGGAAATTTTCTATGACCATGGCGATCGTATCCCGGGCGGCCCACCAGGGTCATCTGATGAAGGTGGTGATCGTTTTATCGAAATCTGGAATCTGGTCTTTATGCAGTTTGAGCAGACGCTGGGCCAACGTATCGCCTTGCCAAAGCCGTCAATTGATACAGGCATGGGGCTGGAACGTATCGCGGCGGTGCTTCAGGGTAAGCATGATAATTACGATATTGACCTTATGCGGGCATTGATCGAGGCGTCGGCTGATGTTTCGGGTACTGATGCGGATGGAAGCCATAATATATCGCATCGGGTTGTTGCGGATCATTTGCGGGCGTCATCTTTTTTGATTGCCGATGGTGTTTTGCCGTCAAATGAGGGGCGCGGCTATGTTTTGCGCCGTATTATGCGGCGTGCCATGCGCCATATTCACCAAATGGGATGCGCTGAGCCGACCATGTACCGGCTTGTGCCAACTCTTGTTGTCGAAATGGGCGCGCAATATGGTGAATTGGGCCGTGCGCAATCGCTGATTACCGAAACGCTGAAGCTGGAAGAAACCCGTTTCAAAGAAACGCTTGGTCGCGGCCTGCGCATTTTGAATGACGAGTTGGCTGGCAAGGCCGCTGGTGGCACGCTTGATGGCACAACCGCCTTTAAGCTTTATGATACTTTTGGCTTTCCGCTTGATTTGACCCAAGATTTCTTGCGGGGTTATGGCTGGCAAGTTGATCTTGATGGGTTCGACGCTGCAATGGATGCACAAAAGGCCAATGCCCGCCGCGCATGGAGCGGATCAGGCGACAGTGCCACTGAAACCATCTGGCTTGATCTGGCGCAAAAACTAGAGCCGACAGAATTTTTGGGCTACACATCAAATTCAGCCGAAGCCATTGTCACCGCGCTTGTCGATGGCAATGCCGAAATCGAAGAAATCGGCAAAGCTGGCAAGGGGCGGATGATTGTCAATCAAACCCCGTTTTATGGCGAATCTGGTGGACAGATTGGTGATGTTGGCACGATTAGCTGGGACAAAGGTACCGCCCGCGTTACTGATACCCAGAAAACCCCGTCGGGTCTGTTTATCCATCATGTCGAAATTATCTCCGGTACGCTTGCCAAGGAGCAAGAGGTTCGATTGCAGATTGACGTGTCGCGACGTTTGCGGCTTCGCGCCAATCATTCGGCAACGCATCTTCTTCATGAATCGCTTCGGCTTGTGCTTGGTGATCATGTGGCGCAAAAGGGCTCGCTTGTCAGTCCCGACCGGCTGCGGTTTGACTTTTCCCATCAAAAGGCTGTTTCGCCTGATGAATTGGATCAGGTTCAGCAAATCGTCAATGCGCGGATTAGGATAAATTTGGACGTCACAACCCACATTATGACGCCTGACGCCGCGATCGAGCTTGGCGCATTGGCGCTGTTTGGCGAAAAATACGGCGATGAAGTTCGCGTTGTGCAAATGGGCGGTGCGGCTGATGATGATCCAAGCAAGGCATGGTCGGTTGAATTATGTGGCGGCACCCATGTTGGCCGGACAGGCGATATCAGCTTATTGAAAATCATTTCGGAATCGGCTGTTGCTGGCGGGGTGCGCCGGATTGAGGCGGTGACGCATGAAGGTGCGCTGGCTTGGATTGATTTGCGTGATGCCATCTTGACCAAAAGCGCTGATCTGTTGAAGATTGCGCCCGACCAGCTTGCCGACCGTGTTGCCCAGCTTGTCGAAGATCGTAAAAAGGCTGAACGTGATATCAGCCAGCTGCGGCGTAGATTGGCCGCTGGCGGCGGCGGTGCCGGCAGTGGCAGTGATGTTGTTAATGGCATCAATTTTGTTGGGCGGTTGCTTGAAGACACGCCGGCACGCGAATTGAAATCAATGGCCGATGAAATTAAATCATCGGTTGAAAATGCGGTGATTTGTCTTGTTGCGACTGATGCTGGCAAAGCATCGATTGTTGTTGCAGTAACGGCGGATCTTGCTGGTCAAAAAAGCGCGGTTGATCTTGTAAAGATTGGATCGGCGGCGCTTGGCGGCGGGGGTGGCGGTGGGCGGCCTGATATGGCGCAGGCCGGCGGCCCTGATGCCAGCAAGGCAGACGAAGCATTAAAAGCGGTTTCAGCCGCGCTATAAAACTGGCCAAAAGGCCCAGTTACGTTTCCCCGATTCCGGGGTGAGTTTTGGTCATCATATGAAAAGGCAAAGAATATGTCAGATACAGCCAACCCAGATTTAATCTATACAAAAGTGGACGAAGCGCCGGAATTGGCCAGCGCGTCGCTCTTGCCGATCATCAATCGTTTTGTAAAACCTGCTGGGTTAACCATTGGACGACGTGATATATCGCTTGCAGGCCGTGTAATCGCTGTATTTCCCGAAGTTCTGACCGATGCCCAGCGTCAGTCGGACGATCTGGCAGAATTGGGGGAATGGGTGAAAACACCAGCCGCCAATGTAATCAAGCTGCCAAATATTTCAGCATCAATTCCCCAGCTTGTTGGCGCGATCAGCGAATTGCAGGCACAAGGCTATAATCTTCCCGATTATCCGATTGCCCCAGCAAATGATGAAGAGCGCGCCATTGCCGCGCGTTATGACGCGGTCAAAGGCAGTGCGGTTAATCCAGTTCTTCGTGAGGGTAATTCTGACCGGCGTAGTGCGCAGGCGGTCAAGATCTATGCGCAGAACAACCCACATTCAATGGGCGTTTGGGCGGCTGATTCAAAAACCCATGTATCATCAATGTCATCAGGTGATTTCTTCTTTAATGAAAAATCGGCAACCTTGAGCGCCGATCAGGCTGGCAAAGCAAAAATAGAATTTGAAAACAAAGCTGGTCAGGTTACTGTTTTCAAAGAAGGCCTGACGCTAAAGGCGGGAACCGTTGTTGACGCCTCATTCATGTCTTTGGCTGCTTTAAGGGCCTTTTTGCGCGACGAGCTGGCCGATGCCAAGGCAAAATCTGTATTGTTTTCGGTCCATCTAAAAGCAACGATGATGAAAGTATCTGATCCGATTATCTTTGGTCAGGCTGTTGGCGTGCTGCTTGAAGATTTTGTGGCCAAACATGCTGATATTTTGAGCAAATTGGGCATGGATTATAATCTGGGGCTTAGCGATCTTGAGGCGCGGATTGCCTCGCTTCCGGCCACAAAACGCGCCGAACTCGAAGTCGATCTCGCGGCTTGCTTTGCCGCTAATCCACCGCTTTACATGGTGAATTCGGATAAAGGGCTTAGCAATTTCCATGTCTCGTCAGATGTGATTATCGATGCGTCAATGCCAGCTTTGATCCGCGCTGGCGGCAAGGGCTGGGGGCCAGATGGCAGTGAGCAAGATTGCAAATGCGTTGTTCCAGATAATTCCTATGCGCCTGTTTATGAAGAAGCCATTAATTTCTTTAAGGAAAATGGCGCGCTTGACCCAACAACAGCCGGATCAGTATCCAATGTTGGCCTGATGGCGCAAAAGGCCGAGGAATATGGATCGCATCCAACAACATTTCAGATGTCGGAAGATGGTGTGGTTCGCTATGTTCTGGAAAATGGCGAAATTTTGCATGAGCATCAGGTACAAAAGGGCGATATTTGGCGGTCATCTAGCACTAATCAGGCACCAATCGAAGACTGGGTTAAGCTTGGTCTTGCCCGTCAAAAGGCAACCGGTGCCGAGGCGGTGTTCTGGCTGAATGCGGCACGTCCGCATGACGCGGAAATCATTGTTTATGTGAAATCAATGCTTGCCAAGCTTGGCGTTGATGAAGCATCGGTTAAAATCATGGCACCGCGTGAGGCGACCAGATTTTCACTTGAAACTATCACCGCTGGCAAAGATTGCATTTCAATCACCGGCAATGTGCTTCGTGATTATCTCACTGATTTATTTCCAATTCTTGAGCTTGGCACATCGGCAAAAATGCTGTCTGTGGTCAAGCTGATGAATGGCGGCGGTCTGTTTGAAACAGGCGCTGGCGGATCGGCTCCAAAACATGTTCAGCAATTGGTCGAAGAAGGCCATTTGCGCTGGGACTCACTTGGTGAATTTTGTGCGCTTGGTGAATCATTGGATTTTGTTGCCGAATCTACCGGCAACAGCAAGGCTGGCCTGCTTGGCAAGGCGGTTGATTCCGCAACACAATTGCTGTTGGCAAATGATAAATCGCCGTCACGCCGTGTTGGCCAGACCGATACGCGCGACAGCCATTATTATTTTGCTCTTTATTGGGCGCAGGCTCTTGCCGCTCAAACCGAAGATCAGGATCTTGCCGATGATTTTGCCGAATTGGCGGCGGCGCTTGCTGATAATGAAAAGACAATCATTGCCGAATTGGCATCAACCCAAGGCAAGCCATGCGACCTTGGCGGCTATTATCATGCTGCCAGTGACAAGGTGGCATTGTTGATGCGCCCAAGCGCGACGCTGAACAGCATAATCGGCTAATTGCCAAAGCCTTTGGTGGCAAATATCTTTGGCGGCAAACAATCCCGCCAAATCAAAAACAATCCCCGATAGCGATGATCCTTGTGACCATCATTATCGGGGATTTTTATGTGATGATGTGGCGCTTAATGGTGCGCTTGTAAACGGTCGGGCTGGAACAGCTGATCAAGCTTGTCCATCAAACCGTCAAGATCATCTACCTGATCAAAATGACCTGTATGCCCATGATGCATAAAGCCCTGATCAATAATATTCTGGAACATGATCAGCATCGAATTCCAATAGCCGTTCAAATTAACGATAATGATAGGCTTGTTATGCAATCCAAGCTGACGCCATGTGATGATTTCCATGGTTTCATCAAGCGTGCCAAGGCCACCTGGGAAAATAAGAAAGGCATCTGAAATATCATACATCATGGCTTTTCGTTCATGCATCGAATCGATGATGTGAAGATCGGTAACGCCCTTATGCCCAACCTCAACATTATCAAGAAATTGCGGAATAATGCCGGTGACGCGGCCATTGGCAGCAAGCACCCCATCGGCGACCGCGCCCATCAAACCCATTTTGCCGCCACCATAGACAAGCCCAAGACCGCGTGACCCGATCATTTGTCCCATTTGATAGGCAGCGTCTTTATAAAGGGGGTTTATGCCTGAGGCGGCGCCGGTAAAAACACAAATTTTTTTCATCGAAATTCCTTTTAATGCCAAGGCCGCATTTAACTAACATTGAACCTTAACGCAATTAGCATTAGTGTGTTAGCAGTCATTCACCAACAAACAGGAAACCACAACAGTGCGATCAATACTTTATATTCTGTTTGCGTTGGGCGGGGTGCTTGTGGCGATCGCCTTGTCGATGGTGCTTCTTGATGATGAAGGTGACCAGCAGGTTCAGCCACAAAGCCCGTCAATCGAGTTGTCAAAACCGGCGGCTGATAAGGCTGAAACATTGGATGCCAACAAGGATAGCCGCACGAGCTTGCAGCCGCCCAATGCCATGCCCACAGCGCCTTTGACGATTGATCTGGCGCGCGTCAAGCCCGATGGCGCAGCGGTATTTGCTGGCACGGCGGCGCCAAATGCAAAAATCCGTATTTTTGAAGGTGACATTCTGCTTGGCGCAACAATTGCGAATGCAAATGGTGAATGGGTGATTGTGCTTGAAAAATCACTTGCGGCTGGCCAGCATTTGATCTCGGTTGCGATGGAACGCAGTGACGGAACAGCCAAAATGGCCGATCGCAGTTTGGCTGTTGAAATTTATCAAGATACTGAAACCAAACCATTAGTTGCGCTCTTGCCGGAAACGGCGACCGAGGTGCCGGTGCTAATCCAGTCGCCTGATGATGTGGATACGGCCAAATCGGCCGCAGCCGCCAGTGAGGCAATTGTTGCTGATGCTGCCAAGGCTGATGCCGCTATGCCCGAAACAACCAGGGCAACCCTAGTAAAACCCCAAGCCAAGAGCCAAATTGCGGCGCTGGCATCAAGCGCGATTGTCTGGCGCGATGCAAGCCGTATTCTGATATCCGGCACATCAAGAGGCGGCGTTCGGGTTACGGTCAATGATGTCAAAGGGCAATTTGGTGAGGCGCTGGTTTTGGCAGATGGCGCATGGCAGGTGGCTGGCAGTCTTGATATGGATATTGCGGTGAATCAATTACGCTTTGCGTTATTTGATGACGCCGACCAGATCATCGCCCGTTATGATCTGCCGGTCAAAGCGCGTGATCTTGCCAAGGGGCAAGACGGGTCGCCGCTGGTCGTGGTGAACAAGGGCGATATGTTGTGGCGCATTGCCTATCAGCAGTTGGGCGAGGGGGTTAAATATGTCGATATTGTTCGGCGCAACAAGAAAGACATTACCGATCCTGATCTGATTTACCCGAAACAGATTTTTGCGGTGCCGCAATCATCTGCCACGGCGTCTGATAAAAATTAGATGACCGGTGATACAGCTTTGCTATGCGAAGCAATGACGCTGTTATTGGAAATGAGGCCAAGACATGACGTTCATACCTGATTGGAAAATTGCCGATGATGGTTGGCCGGTGTTGGCGCTTGCCGGTATTGTAACCATCCTGACAAGCATGATCTTTTTGCCGCTTGGCTGTTTTTTCCTTGGCATTATGATGTGGCTTGCGCATGGGCTTCGACTGCCAAATCGGCAAACCAAAGCCGATGACCAGATCATTTATGCACCAGCAGATGGTGTTGTTCTGGATATTGAAACCGACAATTTTCCTGATGGTCTTGCTGGTGATGATGCCGCGCCCGCCAAACGCATCACCATTCATACGCGTTTGACTGATACGCAATTGCAAACAAGCCCGATCACAGGCCATATTGTCGAAAATTTGCTTTTACCCGGTTTGTTTCGCAAATGGGGGTTTGATCGTGCTAGCTGGCAGGTGGCGCGTAGGTCAAATGAACGCCGCGAAATCCGTATTCGTGATGCATATGACCGCGAAATCATGCTTGTCCAGCTTGGCAGCAAAACCGCACGTCAGTTGATTTGCCGTCTGGCCGAAGGAAAATTTGTCCACGCCGGTGCGCCGATTGGCATGGCGCGCATTGCTGGTGTTGTTGATGTTTTCGTGCCGACGGGATGCAAATTGCTAATTGAAACGGGCCAGCATGTGATCGCTGGTGAAACCGCCATTGCGCAATTTGCCCGCAGGCTAAGCACAAAGCAGAGCTAGAACCAATGATTGACGCCCAGCTTCGCCCCTTGATTGACCGGTTGCTAAACCCGATTGGGCGGGGGCTTGTGACGCTTGGTGTCACTGCCAATCAGGTGACGATGATCGGCGCGGCTTTTGGCTTGATTGCGGCGGGGTGTGTTGCTGCTGGCCTGTTTTATCCGGCCTTATGGTTTGTCATTGCAAACCGTGTCATTGACGGGTTGGATGGCGCGGTGGCACGCGCCAGCCGGTCAAGCGATTTTGGCGGCTATCTTGATATTGTTAGTGATTTTATTTTTTACAGCGCCATTCCACTGGCTTTTGCCGTGGCGCGGCCAGAAACCGCACTTGCAGCAGCGTTCCTGATTTTCAGTTTTATTGGCACCACCACTAGTTTTCTTGGCTTTGCCATTCTTGCCGAAAAACATCATTTTACCACCCAAATCCGCGGCAAAAAGGCATTTTATTATTTTGGCGGTTTGACCGAAGGAACCGAAACGATACTGCTGTTACTTGCAATGCTGGTCTGGCCTGACTATTTCGGTGTTATGGCAATCATCTTTGGCATTTTATGCTGGGTGACAACTGGCACCCGCATCTATGCGGCATATCGCCAATTCAACGACTAGAGGCTAGTCGCCGTCTTGACCATCAAATGGGCGGTTTCGGTCTTTAAGGAGTGCAGGATAAATGAAATTTGGAATTGGACAATCTACCGCGCGGGTCGAAGACCGGCGGTTGCTGATCGGCGCTGGCTGCTATAGTGATGATATTGCGCCCGGACAGGGCTTGCATGTGGCTTTTTTGCGCGCTCCGTATGCGCATGCGCATCTGCTGCATATTGATCTAGAGGCAGCACGGCAGATGGACGGGGTTTATCTTGTCGCAACACAGGCCGATCTTGATGCCGATCATATTGGTGATGTTCTTTGCCAATATCGACCGCCCCTGATCGGCGGTGGTAAAATGCAGCTTGTAAGCAAGCCGGCGATGGTTCGGGATATCAATCGTCACGCAGGCGATATTGTGGCGATGGTTGTTGCTGATCGGCAGGAAACAGCCGATTCCGCAATTGAATTAATTGCCACTGAATTTGAACCAATGCCAGCGGTTACTGATATTTACGAAGCGATGAAAGATGGCGCGCCGCAGCTTTATGATTGTTACCCCAACAATATTGCCTTTGAATGGGGGGCTGGCAAGCTTGACGAGACTGAACGCGCCATGGATGCCGCGATTGCCGATGGCCATCAAATTATTGAGATCGATGTGGTGAATAGCCGCGTTGTGATCAATTCGATGGAAACCCGCCCGATGGTCGCCGCCCCTGGTGCCAAAGATGGCACATTGGATATCTGGTGTGGAACGCAGGGCGTGGTTGGCATTGCCGAACAGATTGCCAAGGCACTATCAATGGAACGTGGTGATGTAAGGGTTCAAACCGGTGATGTTGGTGGCAGTTTTGGTTTTAAGATCTTTCTGCATCCTGAACAAATCTGTATTGCATGGGCGGCGCGTCGCCTTGGGCAAATGGTGCGGTGGCAGCAGGGACGATCTGATGGATTCCTGTCGGATTTACATGGTCGTGATAACCGGTCTCAGGCGCGTGCGGCAATTGATAAAGCCGGGCGTATTCTAGCGCTTCAAGTTACGGTTCATGCCAATATGGGAGCATGGCTGTCGAATTTTTCGACCTATATTCCAACGCTTTCGGGAAGCCGCGCCCTGACCACCAATTATGATATTCAGGCGGCAAGCCTGCGGGTAATCGGTGTGATGACCAACACACCAGCGGTTGATGCCTATCGCGGCGCTGGGCGGCCTGAGGCCAATTATCTGATGGAACGGCTGATGGATCATATCTCCGCTGAAACCGGCAATAGCCGGGTTGATGTTCGCCGTGTCAATATGATCAAGCCAAGCCAGATTCCCTATGAGATGGTTTGTGGCGGCACAATTGATTCAGGCGAAATGACCGAACTATTCGATATGGCACTTGCCACGGCAGATGTTGCCGGATTTGTCAAACGCAGGGGGGAATCGGCTGAAAATGGCAAGCTTCGCGGTATCGGCTTTGGGATGTATCTCGAACAATGCGGCAATGGTGCTGATGATGGTGTTGATATTGAATTTCAGGACGATGGGCGGGTTATCCTTCATGGCTCGCAGCAATGTAACGGGCAGGGGCATCAAACCACGGTAACGCAAATCCTGTCCGACCGTCTTGGCTATGATGCTGATCTGATTACGGTCAAACAAGGCGATTCCAACCGCAGCCCGCGTGGCACAACTGGCGGCGCGCGAATGACTGCGGTTCTGGGGTCGGCAACAGCATTGGCAGCGGCAAAGATTATTGACCTTGCCAAGCCTTTTGCTGCCGAAGCGCTGGAATGTGGCGAAGATGATTTAAATTTTACTGATGGCCTGTTTTTGCGGCAGGACACCAACCGGTCAATCGCGATTGAAGACCTTGTTCGCCAGCTTGCCATTTCCGGCGAAAAGCACCGGCTGAATTGGGCGCAGCCCTATGAAACCGATGGCGCAACCTATCCTTATGGATGCCATATCATTGAGCTTGAAATTGACCGGCAGACCTGTGCTGTTGACATTGCAAGCTATCATGTTGTTGATGATTTTGGACTTGTTATCAATCCTTTAACCCTTGAGGGGCAAATTCATGGTGGCATTGCCCAAGGTGTTGGTCAGGCGCTTTTGGAACATGTTGTTTATGATGATTCGGGTCAACTTTTGGCCGGATCATTGATGGATTACGCCTTGCCGCGCGCCGATCATTTCCCTGGGTTTCAGATCAGTACACGCAATACGGCTTGTGCCAATAATGCGCTTGGCATCAAAGGGTCGGGGGAGGCTGGCGCCATTGGAGCGCCGCAAGCGGTGATTTCGGCCATTTGTGATGCGCTGGACATTACGCATATTGATATGCCAGCAACGCCGCTGGCCATTTTTAATGCGGTGAAGGCCAAAACTACCAATTCGCAGACGCAAAAAGGAGAATAGGGTGAGCGACAAAATTAATAAATCTGATGAAGAATGGCGTGAGCAACTGACCGAAGAACAATATCATGTAACACGCAAACATAGCACCGAGCGGGCTTTTTCAGGCCGTCTTGATAAACATTATGACGCTGGCACCTATCTTTGTATCTGCTGCGCAACACCGTTATTTTCATCCGAGACAAAATTTGACTCGGGGTCGGGCTGGCCAAGCTTTTTTGCACCGGTTGACGAGGCAAATATCGGCAAAACGGTTGATGAAAGCTTTTTCATTCGCCGCACCGAGGTTCATTGTGACCGTTGTGATGCGCATCTTGGCCATATGTTTCCCGATGGGCCGCAACCCACCGGCCTTCGCTATTGCATAAATTCGGCGTCACTGGATTTTGTGAGCGACGAATAGGAGGAGGTGATGGGCAAAGGCCGGTGAAGGCAGGCTAATTGCAATACCCGCCTGTTGTATTTTACATTTTGCTATAGTTATGGCGCTTCATCTTGCCGATTTCTTTATCATCCAAGCTGCCATCACCATTGCTGTCCATCTTCTCGAACATGGGGACGATGCGGCCGTTAAACTCGGTTTTGTCGATTATGCCGTCGGCGTTAAGATCGAGCATTTGGAACCGCTTATCTTGGCGGCTGGTGAGTTCTTCAAGGCTGATCATACCATCGTTATTAATATCGAGCTTTTTTGCCATGAACTTGCCAGGCTTATATGACGCGTTGTCCATATTGGCATTGGCAAGTCCGGTGATGATGCTGCCCGATACAAGAAGACCGGCACCGATCAGAACGGGAAAATAACGCTGTTTCATAGGCTGTTCCTTTGGTTGCTGTTTTTGGGGCGCTTTTGCAAGGCATTGACGAAAAGTTGACACCAGCAGTCGAACAAACAGTGAGTGATGAATTCCCGCATACCGGTGCCACATCGCCATAGTCCTGCCAAATAGGGGCGGGAAAGGGGCGCGGCTGTGATCTTTTTGAGGTAATAAATTGGCAATGATTGGGCAATAATTTGCCATGATTTTGGCAGGCATGACTTGCTTTTACCCCATAGCGGGCATAGCTTGGCGGCAATAAAAAGGCGCAGCAGGCTGGCAAGACCGGCCATGCTGGCCATGATCAAGGGAAATGGGTAGATGTCTTTGCCGCCTGAAACTGAATTATCAAACCAGATGCCATGGGTTGAAGGGAGAACGCGCGTCTTTGGTGTGATCGCCCATCCGGTTGACCATGTTCGGGCGCCAATGGTGTTTAACCCGCGTTTTGCGGCGGCGGATTTGCCCCATATCATGGTGCCAATCAATGCGCCGCCCGAAAAGCTGGAACTGATCATTAACGCGCTTCGTGCCGTGCCAAATTTTGGTGGGCTTGCGGTGACGATCCCGCATAAGATGCCGCTTGCCGATCTTTGTGACAGCCTTGGCACCGCCGCTCAATTGACAGGGGCGGTCAATGCGGTGCGGTTTGATGATGATGGCACAATGCATGGCGATAATTTTGATGGTGCCGGTTTTGTCGCTGGCGCGATTGGTAATGGATATGATGTTGCCGATAAGTCTATTTTGCTGATTGGGGCAGGCGGTGCCGCCCGCGCCATTGCGGCGGCGCTAGTTGAGGCAAAAATTGGTAAATTGACCATCGCCAATCGTAGCCTTGGCAAGGCTGAAGAGCTTGTCAATCTGCTTGTCAGTAAAACTGGCTTTGCCAATGTTCACGCCGCCGCGCTTGCTGATTGTGATGGCGGTAACGCTTATATGATCATTAACAGCACAAGCCTTGGTCTGAAACCGGGAGATGCCTTGCCTTTGGCGCTGGATGCGGTGCGCCCTGATACGGTGATTGCCGATATTATTATGGTTCCAGCTGAGACCAAATGGCTTGTTGCAGCACAAAAAGCAGGGCTTCGGGTGCATTATGGACGGCATATGCTGGATTACCAAATTGATCTAATCGGTAAATTTATCGGGGCGATATAGCCAAAGAGCCGATTCGGTCATTGAGTTCGCTTGACCAGACAGCTATAAATGGGCGGTGTTGCACTAACGCATCTTTTGGTGCAATCGTTGGAAAATGAGGAAGTGAATGACCGATACAGCAAATGTTTGGACTGATGATCGTCTTGAAAAGCTGAAAGAGCTGTGGACGCAAGGCTTGTCCATTTCGCAGATTGGTGAGGCACTTGGCGTAACGCGGAACGCGATTGCTGGCAAAGCCCATCGGATGGGCCTGCCAAAGCGTCCATCGCCAATAAGCCGGCCAAAGGTTGAAAAGCCAAAAGTTGTTATGCCTGAGGTTACTGAAAATTTGCCATTGCGGCTTGAGTTGCGCCAATTGGAATGGTCCAGAAGCAAATGTTGCTGGCCAACTGGTGATCCCAAGAAAAATGGCTTTGTCTTTTGCGGTGATGCGATTGTACCTGGCAAGCCCTATTGCCTGAGACATTGCCAAGAAGCCTATACAACATCACGCGATTCAAGCTAACGCCGATGCTAAAACGTCGCGAGGACTATACGCCGCCCACTTTTCTGGTAACGGCAGCTGATTTGAATATCGACATTCATGATTTTGGCAGCATTGTCACAACCAAATTGGCCGTCATGCCCAACCCTGCAGCTGGCGGGGTGGCTATATTGCATCTTGATGGGCGCGGGCTTGAGCTTCAATCAATTTCGGTTGATGGCAAGCCCTTGGCCGAAACTGGCTATAGCCTTGATGAATCTGGATTGCAGATTACCGGCCTGACTGGTGCTTGTGTCGTTGAAACAATCGCCAAATGCCACCCTGAAACCAATACTGCCCTCGAAGGGCTGTATCTATCGGGCGGCATGTATTGCACACAATGCGAGCCTGAAGGATTTCGTCGGATCGGGTTTTATCCTGACCGTCCTGACGTGATGAGCATTTTCACCGTTCGGCTAGAAGCCGCGCGTGCCTATCCACAATTGCTGTCGAATGGAAATGTAATCGAAATGGGCCATTGCGGCACTGACCGGCATTTTGCCATCTGGCATGACCCGCACCCAAAACCTAGCTATCTATTCGCGGCGGTCGTTGGCGATCTTGAGTGCGCTGTTGATCGCTTTCAAACCATGTCGGGGCGCAAGGTTGATCTTCATATCTATGTTGAAAAGGGCAATGTGGGCTTGACCCATCATGCGATGGATTCGCTGAAACGGTCGATGCGCTGGGATGAAGAGGTTTATGGCCTTGAATATGACCTTGATCTGTTCCAGGTCGTTGCGGTTAGCCATTTCAATATGGGCGCGATGGAAAATAAAGGCCTGAATATTTTTAACAGCAAATTTGTGCTGGCCGATCCAAAAACCGCAACCGACACTGACCTACACCGTGTCGAATCGATTATTGCCCATGAATATTTCCATAATTGGACCGGTAATCGTGTGACCTGCCGTGACTGGTTTCAATTAACCCTGAAAGAGGGGCTGACGGTTTTTCGTGATCAGTGTTTTTCAGCAGATATGCATGATGCTGGCCTGCAACGCGCCGATGATGTGTCGATGCTTCGTGCGGCGCAATTTCCCGAAGACCGCAGCCCAACAGCGCACCCGATCCGGCCTGAAAGCTATCGTGAGATCAATAATTTTTACACGGCGACGGTGTATGAAAAAGGCGCTGAGGTCATTCGCATGCTTGCCGGTTATCTTGGCAAGGATGGGTTTCGGCGCGGCATTGATCTTTATTTTGAACGCCATGATGGGGCGGCGGTAACCTGTGATGATTTTGTGGCGGCACTTGCCGATGCGAATAGCGTGGATCTGTCAGGATTTGCTGGCTGGTATTCGCAGGCGGGAACGCCCGAATTGACCGCCAACCGCGTGGCGATTGATGATAATCAGGCTTTTGCCATCGAATTTACCCAGAATATTCCCGAAACCATGGCAAAAACACCCCAATTGCCGTTGCCAATACCGGTTCGCCTTGGGCTTGTTGGCGATGATGGGGGGAATGTGCCATTTCGGCTGTCTGCCGATGCGCCTTATCTTGATGAACAGGTCATTCTGGTCACTGGCAAAACGCATCTTCAACTGATTTTCCCCGCGTCATCTGGAAAAATCGTGCCTAGTTTGCTTCGCAATTTTTCGGCGCCAGTTAGTTTGAAAGATGATTTATCGTCATCTGAACGGCTGCATTTAATGGCGCATGATGCCGATATGTTTAACCGTTGGGATGCGGTGCAAACACTTCTTGCCGATCAAATTCTGGCAATTGCACATGATCCGAAATATTGCGTTGATGAATCCGCAATTGTGGCACTTGCCAAGGCTTATGCCAACAGTCTCGCCGATCCAGATTTACTGGATATGTTCAAATCGGGCCTTTTGACGCTTCCCGCGATTTCGGTTCTGGAAAGCCGTATGACGCCGGCCGATCCAGTGACGCTGTTTCATGCGCGACGGGCAGTTGAGGCGGCTCTTGGGCGGATGCTGTCACCGCAAATCCAATCTGCGCTGACCGATGAAAATGTGGCCATCATGGCCAAAACAGATGGTGGGCGTGCCTTGTTAAACCGGTTGTTGGGCTTGGCCATTGCTGCCGGTGAAAGTGCCGCCATTGAACGCGCTGCAGAACAGGTTCATGACCAGAATATGACCCTGTCACAAGGCGCATTAATGGCCTTGAGCCATTGTGATCATCCAGCGCGTGTCATTGCTTTGCAGGCGTTTCATGACCGTTGGCAGGACAGCCCGCTTGTCATGGAAAAATGGTTCATGATGGAATCGATGTCGCTTGTCTCTGGCACGGTTGCGCGGCTTGGTGAATTAATGGAGCATCCGGCATTTGACGCGAATAATCCAAACAAATTGCGGTCGGTTCTGGGTGCCTTTATGACTGGTAATCCGGTACATTTCTATGCTGGTGATGGATCAGGATTTGATTTTGTCGGCGATTGTCTGATTGATATTGATGCGCGTAACCCGCAATTGGCGGCAAGGATGGTTTTGCCTTTAACCCGTATGGCGCAATATGCCCCCGAACGGCGTGCCAAGATGGGCGCGGTTTTGCAAAAGATACAAAAACAGGCGCAGTCAAATGATCTTCGTGAGGTCATTGATAAGGCGCTGGCAGACAGCCCGTCACCGGTGTAAAAGGCGGGTGACGGTGCCATATGGCATAATTTTGATTAAACGATAATCGGCGGCAATGACCGGAAGCAATGATCAGGCGATGATCAATTGCGGTTGTGCCGTGGTGCTAGCGGCGCAAAAAGGCCGGAACATGCCCTGTTTCAGCCAAAGTATTTCCCGAACAATCTGGCGGTGATGGCAATTCATCATCGCGATTCCGGTTTTTGTTCTTTGTGGCTGTTTTGGGTGCTGGTTTCGCCGCTCGTTTTGTCGCTTGAGCCGAAGAAGAAGCGCCAGCGGATTTTGCTTTTAATGGCTTTGCGAGTTGTTCGGCAGCCCCCTCATTTTTAGACGCGTCATTTTGTGCTGCATCAGATTTGGCGGGCTTGTCCGCTGTTTTCTTGGCATTTCTGCCGCGCCCACGATCCTTTGACGCTGGTTTTTCACCGGTCTCTTGTGCCGGCGCGCTGGTCTCGCTTGATTGGCTATCATCAGTTTTGGCAGCGTCTTGAGCATCACTGATTGCGGGTTTTGACGCTGATGATTTTGTCCCTGATTCAACAACCTTGCCATCAACAACGGTGATTTGCGGAACAGGTTTGCCAATCAGCTTTTCAATAAAGCCAACATATTTGATGTCATCTTTGCTGGCAGCGATGGTAAAGGCACGCCCTGATTTGCCAGCGCGGCCAGTCCGGCCAATGCGATGAACATAATCTTCGGGATGGCTTGGTACATCAAAATTGAAAACATGGCTAAGACCGGCAATATCAAGTCCGCGTGCAGCCACATCCGAGGCAATCATCAGCGGAATTTCGCCATCTTTAAACCGCTGCAGGGCTTCAAGGCGCGCTGATTGGGTCATGTCACCATGAAGGGCAACAGCCGAAAAACCATGCCGCGTCAGTGATTTGATCAATTCGGCGATATCGCGTTTACGATTGCAGAAAATAACGGCATTTTTGACCGCTTCATGGCGCAGAATATCACGCAGAATCTGGCGCTTTTTCTTGACGTCAGTCCAGATCAAATGCTGGGCAACCGTATCGGCTGTTGCCGCAGGTGCAGCCACTTCGATGACCTTTGGGTTCATCACAAATTTTGCGCCAAGTTTTTGAATATCATCAGACAATGTTGCCGAAAAAAACAGCGTTTGGCGCATCTGCGGTAACAGGCTAGCGATCCGCTCAACATCCGGGATAAAGCCCATATCAAGCATCCGGTCGGCTTCGTCAATCACCAGAATTTTCACATCATTTAACAGCACTTTGCCGCGTTCGAAATGATCTAGCAACCGACCCGGCGTGGCGACTAGAACATCAACACCCTTGCTGAGCGCTGCATTCTGTTCGGTGAAGCTGACGCCGCCGATCAATAATGCCATGTTTAATTTATGGTATGAGCTGAATTTTTTGAAAGAATCGGCAACCTGTGCAGCCAATTCGCGCGTTGGCGCAAGAATAAGCGAGCGGGGCAGGCGCGCCTTGGCGCGGCCTGAGGCCAGAATATCAATCATCGGCAAGGTGAATGAGGCAGTTTTGCCAGTGCCGGTCTGCGCTGAGCCAAGAATATCGCGACCCATCAAAACAATGGGGATGGATTTTTCTTGGATGGGTGTTGGGCTGGTATAACCTAGATCGGCTACCGCCCTGCTTAGCTCGTCACTGAGGCCGAGATCTGAAAATTTCAAGGATAAGTTCCTTATTGATATTGACTGGAAAAGTCTTGGCGCCACAAACAGGCAATTTATCATAAATTCCATAAGTTTGTTTAGGCTTTCAACGTTGCTGGTGATACAGAGTAAAGCTGTTCAGGTCAATCTTTCATTCTATCATCCTTATCAGGCCCTTTATGCCGTCATTCACCCCAATTTTTATTCCAGGCCTTCTTTGCACAGAATTGCTTTTTGCCAAACAGCGCGCCAGCCTGCCACATCAGGGTTATATCGCTGATACAACGCGCCATGATTCAATTCTTGAAATGGCGTTGGCGGCGCTTGATCTTTGTGATGGCCCAATGGTGCCGATTGGCCTGTCAATGGGTGGTTATGTGGCTTTGGAAATGGCGCGGCTGGCACCGCAGCGGATGGCAGCGATGGCATTGCTTAGCACCAATTGCCGCGATGATAGCGCCGAAAGCCAACGCCAACGCCAACAGGCAATCGCCCTTGCCAAACATAAAGGCTTTCAAGGTGTCACACGCCATTTGATGCCGCGTCTATTATCTGAGGCGGCATTGCAAGATGAGGCGATTGTTGCCGATGTTCTGTCAATGGCAGCCAATATTGGGCGCATTGGCTTTGTCCAGCAGCAAACTGCGATTATGGGGCGGCGCGCCCAGCATGATACTTTGGCCAGCTTTGCCGCGCCGATTCTTGTTTTATGTGGCAATTTAGATGTCTTGACGCCGCCAAATCTGTCGGTTGAAATGGCGGGTCTTGCACCGCAGGCCGAATTATGCGTGCTAAATGGCATTGGTCACCTGTCATCAATCGAGGCGCCCGAGGCTGTTACCAACGCGCTTGAGTCATTATTCGAGCGTGCTGCCGATTAGCGGCTAGGCTGTTTTCTGCTTGCGAACCGAAATATACAGCGTATAGACCGCGACAAAGCCATAAAGCGCGATTGCGGGAAGCGGGATAACCGCAGCCTGTTCGGCAAGAATTTTAATCAGTGACAAGGTAATGGCGGCAAATCCAATGCCGCAGCCAAATAACACGCGTTTTGTCGTTCGATATCCATCATCGCGAACCAGAAAAATCACCAGACCCGCCAGGAAAGACATTGCCGCAAGGCCGCGCCGCATGATCATGCCAACGTGAACCGCTTCATCGCTGGCGCCGGGGAAAATTTGGATCGTCAGCGGTGTCGCAAAGCCGTAAAATAGCAGCCCTTGCAAAACCAGCCCGCCACCAATGAGTCGAAGCGCTAGTTGTGGGCGCATGAAAACCTTGAAATCTGGGGAATGCTATACATCAAGAGTGGCCAGTGCATCTTCGGCATGATCGCGAATATAACCAAACCGCAATTCGGCCTTTTTGCCCATTAATGTATTGACCAGCTGGTCAGTGTGACGCCGCAAATCGGCGCCAACCGAGTCGCGAAGTGGCAATGAAACCTGCAGCAAGCGGCGGCTTGCCGGGCTCATCGTTGTTTCTTTCAATTGTGATGGTGGCATTTCACCAAGCCCTTTAAAGCGGCTGATTTCAACCTTGCCGCGCCCATCAAAGATGTTTTTCATGCTGGCTTCACGCTGTTCTTCATCAAGCGCATAGACGGTTTTACCGCCTTGTGTCAGCCGATAGAGCGGCGGCTGGGCCAGATAAAGCCGTCCAGCCTCAACAAGCTGGGGCATTTCACGGTAAAAATAGGTCATTAGCAATGCTGCGATATGCGCACCATCAACATCTGCATCGGTCATGATGATGATCCGGCCATAGCGAAGATCATCAAGCCGGAAATCTTTTCCCGGTTTGACGCCTAATGCCAAAGATAGGTCTGATAATTCTTGGTTGGCGCTTAATTTTTCGGTCGATGCGCTTGCCACATTCAAGATTTTACCACGAAGGGGTAACACCGCCTGAATTTTTCGGTCGCGTGCCTGTTTTGCCGATCCACCAGCAGAATCACCCTCGACCAAGAATAATTCAGTTGTTTCATTATCGCTTGACGAACAATCAGCCAATTTGCCCGGAAGGCGCAGACGTCTTGTTGCTGATTTCCGCGCAACTTCTTTTTCTTTTTTGCGGCGCTTGCGGTCATCTGCGCGTTCAATCGCGGCATCCAGCAAAAATGTTGCACGACCAGCATCGGCCGACAGCCATTGATCAAACCGGTCACGAACTGCCTGTTCGGTTTGGCGGGTTGCATCGGTAGCGACAAGGCGGTCTTTGGTCTGACCCTGAAATTGCGGATCGCGCAAAAACACCGACAACATGATCGCTCCGCCAGCAAGCGCATCATCAGCCGTGATATCAGCGGCTTTTTTATTGCCAACCAAATCGCCAAAGCTGCGAAGGCCGCGAACGATGGCTTGGCGAAAGCCAGTTTCATGCGTTCCGCCTGATGGTGTTGGTACCGTGTTGCAATAGCTATGGAAAAAGCCGTCTTCACCCGGGCCAAGCCATGTGATGGCCCATTCAAATTTCTGCCCGTCAAGCTCTACCGCTTCGGCAAAAGGGGTGGAAATCATCAAGGCTTTGTCAGTGGTTGCATCGGTAAGATAATCGGCAAGGCCGCCCGGATAATGCAGGCTGGCCTCGGCCGGAATGGGGTCATCATTGCCAAGCAATGCTGGATCGCACCGCCAACGAATTTCAACACCGGCAAATAGATAGGCCTTGGATCGTGCCATCCGGTACAGCGTGGCAGGGCGAAATTTCGTGCCAGCACCAAAAATTTCAGTATCAGGCGTAAAGCTAACCGATGTGCCGCGGCGATTGGGGGCGGCGCCAATTTCAACTAGCGGGCCAAGCGGTTTGCCGCGCGAAAATCGCTGTTGAAACAGGATTTTGTCACGCGCAATTTCAACCATCAAATCACTTGATAACGCATTCACGACTGACGCACCAACACCATGCAAACCGCCCGAGGTTGCATAGGCTTTGCCCGAAAATTTACCGCCAGCATGAAGAGTTGTCATAATGACTTCAACGGCGGATTGATCGGGAAATTTTGGATGTTTGCCTGTTGGCATGCCGCGCCCGTTATCGCGAATGGTTAATCGGTCGGCAGATTCAAGATGAATATCAATCCTGTTGGCATGGCCAGCAACGGCTTCATCCATCGAATTATCGAGAATTTCAGCAGCTAGATGATGCAAGGCGCGGTCGTCAGTGCCGCCAATATACATTCCCGGACGATGGCGAACAGGCTCTAGCCCTTCTAATACCTCAATATTGGACGCATCATAATCATCGGTTTTTGCGGCATTGCCAAATAGATCAGCCATCAATCACTCATCGGGTTTAAATGCGGTCGCCAGCGGAATGCGGCGTTGCGCCACTATATCGGCCTTGGATAGCGTCTGTCTACCGTATCTAGCAATGATCTGTTGTTCAAACGCCAATATATTGTGATTAACTGGCAAAATACCCAAAAGCGCACCAGAAACAGCAGATGCCAGAAACAGTATATGCCAGAAACGGCATAGATGAGGCGGCAAAGAAAAAGGCGGGGAACAGCCCCGCCTTTTCAGATTGTCTTTTGCGATCGCTTAATATGAATAATACATATCAAATTCGACAGGAGCAGGTGTGTGCTCCAGACGGATCACATCTTGCATTTTCAGCTCGATAAAGGCGTCGATTTGATCGTCAGAAAACACATTGCCCTGAGTCAGATAGGCGCGGTCTTCATTCAATGCCTCAAGTGCCTCGCGAAGTGACCCACAAACGGTTGGGATTTGTGACAACTCTTCAGGTGGCAGATCATAAAGATCCTTATCCATCGCATCACCAGGGTGAATCTTGTTGCGAATTCCGTCAACACCGGCCATCAGCATTGCTGAGAATGACAAATATGGGTTTGCTGTTGCATCTGGGAAACGCACTTCAACACGCTTGCCAGCAGGTGAATTCACATGCGGGATACGGCATGATGCTGACCGGTTGCGTGATGAGTAAGCCAACAGAACAGGGGCTTCATAACCCGGAATCAACCGCTTGTAGCTGTTGGTCGATGGGTTGGTGAAAGCGTTCAGTGACTTGGCATGTTTGATAATGCCACCAATGTAGTAAAGTGCAGTTTCAGACAGATCAGCATATTGATTGCCAGCGAAAAGCGGCTTGCCATCTGACCAAAGCGACTGGTGAACATGCATGCCTGATCCGTTATCACCGGAAATTGGCTTTGGCATAAATGTTGCGGTTACGCCATAAGCATGGGCAACCTGATGAACGCAATATTTATAGAGCTGCATGTTGTCAGCAGTTTCTAGCAATGTGCCAAATTTGATACCAAGCTCATGCTGCGATGGGGCAACTTCGTGGTGATGCTTTTCAACAGCAACGCCCATATCGGCCATAACCGATACCATTTCAGACCGGATATCCTGACCTGAATCGACTGGTGGTACTGGGAAATAGCCGCCTTTGACACCCGGACGGTGGCCAAGGTTGCCTTCGCCATATTTGCGGGCGCTGTTATACGGGCCTTCAACGCTATCGACCGAATATAGGCCGCGGTTCATTGATACGTCGATTTTAACATCTTCAAAAATGAAGAACTCAGCTTCAGGACCGAAAAAGGCAGTATCAGCAATGCCCAAAGTTTCGATATGCGCAAGAGCTGCCTTGGCAGTGCCACGGGGATCGCGATCATAGGCTTCGCCGCTTGATGGCTCAAGAACGTCGCAGAACAACGCCAATGTTGGCTGAGCAAAGAATGGGTCGATGTAAGCGCGATAAAGATCAGGCATCAATGTCATGTCTGAATCATTGATGGCTTTCCAGCCGGCAATTGACGAGCCGTCAAACATAAAACCTTCATTCAGCGCATCTTCATCAATTGTGTCGATATGCTGGGTTACATGCTGCATTTTACCAAGCGTATCGGTGAAGCGCAGATCGACATAGGTGATGTCATGTTCTTTAATCATTTCCATGATTTTTGTTGCGTCAGACATTTTAGGGATCCTTCCGTTATCTGTCATTTAAATTTTAATCGTTAAATTCTGTTTAGTCTGGGTTCGGCATGGTCGAGACCAGTGTTTATACCGCGTCACTACCGCGTTCGCCCGTGCGGATGCGGATCGCTTCGTCAATTGTAGAAATGAAAATCTTTCCATCACCAATGCGGCCTGTTTGCGCCGCATTTTGAATGGCGTCAACCACCCGTTCGGTCATGGCATCGTCAATAACAACCTCAATTTTAACCTTAGGCAGGAAATCGACGACATATTCAGCACCGCGATAAAGCTCGGTATGGCCTTTTTGGCGACCAAATCCCTTGGCTTCAAGAACAGTGATCCCTTGAATCCCAACATCATGCAAAGCTTCTTTCACTTCATCCAATTTGAAGGGTTTGATAATGGCTTCAATTTTTTTCATATCCTGTCACTTTTCTGTTGGGGCCTGAGTTTGCATTTCAAAAAAAGTGCGCACCGTATAGATTGAGAAAACGCGACTAAATTGCCGCTCGACTGCACAACACCGGTCCTGTTTTGGCCGAAAAACAAAGTGAAGGCAAGATCGGGCGGGTATGGGTGGCGGACTTCGATGCCTATTTTGGCGAATCTGCACTTACGATAAGCATATTGCCTAAAATTTAGGCATAGTTGCGATCGGGAAAAGACAAAGATAAGGTGATTAAGCGAAACGCAGGAAAAGAAACTTTTGATTTTCTAACGGGCGATTTTTTAAGGGGTGATCCTCGTCTATTTGCCTCGTATTATCGCTGATCATCTGCCGTTTATTGTTGAATATGAGGATATAATGACAACACACGCCATCAGCCGATTTTCGGTTCCGGATCTTGTGGCTTTGCCAGCCGATCTGCAAAAGCTATTTCGCGATGTTTCGGAAAAGGCGGGCTTTGTGCCAAATGTGTTTTGGGCATTGGCGCATCGACCTGATGAATTGCGAGCTTTTTGGGCCTATCATGAGGCATTGATGCGGCGCGATTCTGGCCTCAGCAAGGGCGAGCGCGAAATGATTGTTGTTGCCACCTCGGCAGAAAACAACTGCCTTTACTGCGTTGTGGCGCATGGTGCCATTCTGCGGATCTATGAAAAATCGGCAACCATTGCCGATGCCATCGCGACTAATTACAAAAAAGCCGATATCACTGATCGGCAAAAGGCGATGCTGGATTTCGCCATCAAAACCTGCAGTCGGTCACAGGATATCGGTGAGGATGATTTCGCCATTCTTTACCAGCATGGTTTTAGCGATGATGATATCTGGGATATTGCCGCCATTACTGGGCTATTTGCGCTGTCGAACCGGATGGCAAGCCTGACCTCAATGCGTCCAAACGCTGAATTTTACGCTCTTGGCCGTGATTTTCCAATTGCCGGATCATGATCAAGGTGCATGCAGATCAGCGGATCAACCAATTGAACCAAGCCGGCGGGTTCAATCATCACAATGGATTCATAATTCTTGACTGGCAGGACGGTCTGGCGTCGGTTCGGGTTGATTTGTCGCATGATCATTTAAACCCGCTTGGGCTTGTTCATGGTGGGCTTTATGCCAGCATGTTTGATGTGGCATTGGCAATGTCCGGCAGCTACCGGCCTGCACCTGAGGGGCTGTATCCGGGGCTGACCTTGTCTTTGACAACGCAATATATCGCGCCACTGCAGCTAGAAGATGGTTTTACCCTTGCCAAGGCGCGGCGGACAGGCGGCGGCAAGTCAGTGTTTTTTGCCGAGGGCGAGGTTCTGTCTCCCGATGGCAGGGTGATCGCGGCGGCAAGCGGCGTGTTCAAGCCCGGTCGGCCGCTAAGAGGCTAGGTTGTAAGGGCGCGATGCAGCCGCATTCGCAAAAGCGGCGCCGGCCTTTCATTTGCATAGAAAAAAGACCTGTAAAAGCCTCTTGCATGCTGGCAAGGCTTGGATTATGTTCGCGTCCAGTTTCTGGCTGGGTGTTCTTTGATGTTCGGGGAACGCTGGGCACGTTGCTGATGGCGGGTGTAGCTCAGTTGGTTAGAGCGCCAGTTTGTGGTACTGGAGGTCGCCGGTTCAAAACCGGTCACTCGCCCCATTTCTCCTGACAGTTGATGGGGGAACCCGGCGTCTTTGGCCGGGCTGTCAAAGCGGATGAAAGACGTTGTTTGAATAAGCAGATGACAATGTGCGGGCGTGGCGGAATTGGTAGACGCGCTGGTTTTAGGTACCAGTGGCGAGAGTCGTGGGGGTTCGAGTCCCTCCGCCCGCACCATCTGATTGCAAAGTTTTTTGCTGCATTTGCGGTACAGGTTCAAGGTGGCAGGATAAACGCTCATCGGGTGATGCTATCTGTCCCAGCGTTTAGGTGAGGCCGGTGCGGGCAACAAATAGTTTGACCCATATTGTTTTAGATCAAACCGGTCTGGAAAAACCCGATATGGCTGTGCCGCCATATCACAATTCGGCCGGATGACCGGTCATGGCAAGATAAAGGATAAATGGTTCGATGAATGTGTCTGAGACCAAATCAGAAGGCTTGTTGCGTGAATATCAAATCTTAATCACCGCAGCCGAGATTGACGCCGAAGTTTCCAAAAAGCTGAAAGAAATCGCGACAACGCTAAAAATGCCCGGCTTTCGTCCCGGCAAAGTGCCGATGTCGGTTGTGAAATCACGCTTTAGCGATCAGGTTCGCGGCGATGCGATCAAGGCAGCACTTGATGAAGGCGCTCGCCAAGCAATCGAAGGCAATGATCTTCGTCTTGCAAGCCAGCCACAGGTGGATATCAAATCTTATGAAGATGGCAAAGACCTCGAAGCATCGCTTGCATGCGAAGTCATGCCAGCAATCACACTTCCTAATCTTGGCAAAGTTAGTGTTGATCGCCCGAAAATCGACAGCGACCCAAAAGAAGTTGAAGAAACTTTGGGACGCATTGCTGATGAAAACCGTCCAACAGCCCCAATTGCAAAGGCGCGCGCTGCCAAACTAGGCGATGTTGCGATGATCGATTACATCGGTCGTATCGAAGGCGAGGATTTTGAAGGCGGTACTGCGGAAGGCCATTCGCTTGAACTTGGTTCAAACAGCTTTATCCCGGGTTTTGAAGACGGTATTGTTGGCGCAAAGCCGGGTACAACATTCGATGTGCCGGTAACCTTCCCTGAAGATTATCAAGCCGCCCATCTGGCTGGTAAATTGGCTGTTTTCGAAGTGAAACTGAATGAGCTTCATGAAAAGGCTGATGCCAGCATTGATGATGAATTGGCAACACGTCTTGGGTTTGAAAATCTTGATGGTTTGAAAGCCGCAATCGCCGAGCAGATCAATGGTCAGCATCAAACAGCCTTGCGTCAAATGACTAAGAAAAATGTCCTTGATGCGCTCGCTGAAGGCGATGCTTTTGACGTGCCGCCATCATTGTTCAAGCAGGAATACGAATCAGTGGCCCGGGCGATGAACCCGAAAGCGGCTGAACAGGATCACGACCATGACCATGATCACGACCATGATCATGACCATCCTGCCGCCGATGATGGCATGGATGATGATGCCAAAGCGGAAGCTGAATTGGTTGCAATACGCCGCGTTCGTCTTGGCCTGCTGGTTACCGAGATCGGCCGTGCAAACAATATTGAAGTGACCGAAGAAGATTCACGCCGTGCAGTATTTGAAGAAGCACGCCGTTATCCGGGGCAAGAACAGATGGTGCTGGAATATTTCCAGAAAAACCCGCAAGCGATGCAGCAGATTGCCGGCCCAATCTTTGAAGATAAGGTTATTGATTTCATTCTTGAAATGGCCAAGGTAACCGATGTAACAATCGACACGGATACGCTGTACGCCGCCCCAGAAGAGGCCGCAACAGCCAAGAAAGCCGTGGCGAAAAAGCCAGCTGCTAAGAAGGCTGTAGCGAAAAAGCCAGCTGCCAAGAAAGCTGCGGCGAAAAAGCCAGCTGCCAAGAAATAAACAGCCAAACCGGCTGATAAACAGGCGAAAGGCGCAGGCTTTCATATCTAGCCTGCCTTTTACCAGAATGATAAGGGCTGCCAAATTTGACGGCCCTTTTTGTTGGCCGTATCATGCTGGCCGTGCTTTGAGGCAGGTTTTTTAGGGCGGCTTTGATCGGGTGGGTGGTCCGATACCGCTTGGCTAGGCGCCGTTTCCCCAGATGGGTCGATGTTCTTGCTGGTTTTTTTTGAAAATCTGGGAAAACCGGCAAGGTTTCGTGATCTTTTGCTTGAACCGTTTTTGCCGATGCCCATATAGTACTAACGTGGATTGATGGCCATGGTATGAGCCTGATTGTAGGCTCAATGCTGTCGTTTTTGATAGATGCGTGATTAAGAATGAGATGGGCTGCGCATTGCGGTCTTGCGAGATGTCCTAGGAGACAGTGAATGAGCCGAAATACCAAAAATTTCCCTTTTAGCGTGCAAGACCGGATTCATGATCCAATTCAGGCAAATCTGGTGCCGATGGTGGTTGAGCAAACCAACCGCGGCGAACGCGCCTATGATATTTTTTCGCGGCTGCTGAAAGAACGGATTATTTTCCTGAACGGACCAATTGATGATGGTGTTGCGTCGCTTGTTTGTTCGCAATTGCTGTTTTTGGAATCGGAAAACCCAACCAAAGATATTTCAATGTATATCAATTCACCTGGCGGTATTGTGACGTCTGGTTTGGCGATTTATGACACGATGGAATATATTCGCCCCGATGTATCGACCGTTTGTATGGGTCAAGCCGCTTCAATGGGATCGCTTTTGCTGACCGCAGGCGCCGCTGGCAAGCGTTTCAGCCTGCCAAATGCGCGTATTATGACTCACCAGCCATCTGGCGGGTTTCAGGGCCAAGCAACCGATATCGAAATTCATGCCAAGGAAATTCTTGATTTACGCCAGCGGTTGAACGGCATTTATGAGAAACATTCTGGCAAAACGATCAAACAAATCGAAAAAATTATGGATCGTGACACCTTTATGGCAGCCGAAGATGCGAAAAATTTCGGCCTGATTGATGAGGTGGTTGAAAAGCGCCCAGTTCCAAAGACTGAAGGCTAAAGTTAAGCTTTTGCCAGATACGGAATCTCTCGATTTTGACTTTGGCACAGATTTTGTTTGTAAGTAACTATGGACGCGCTCTAGACTGGAGCCACAATATACCGACTGGTCGGCACCAAAGCCGCCCAAACGATCAAGCGCAGGAGCCGTAAAATGGCAAAAAAAGATGATGCTGATAAGGGAACTTTGTTCTGCTCTTTTTGTGGAAAGAGTCAGCATGAAGTGCGCAAGCTCATTGCAGGCCCGACGGTCTTCATCTGCGATGAATGCGTCGAGCTTTGCATGGATATTATCCGTGAAGAGCATAAAACGCAGCTATCAAAAAGCCATGACGGTGTGCCAACACCGGCCGATATCAAAAAGGTGCTTGATGAATATGTAATTGGTCAGACACGGGCAAAACGCGTTTTGTCGGTCGCTGTCCATAATCATTACAAGCGTCTGGCAAACGCTGGTCGTACCGATGATGTGGAAATTTCAAAATCGAATATCCTTCTTGTCGGCCCTACCGGTTGTGGCAAAACGCTGCTGGCGCAAACGCTGGCGCGAATGCTTGATGTGCCGTTCACCATGGCCGATGCCACCACATTGACCGAGGCTGGTTATGTTGGTGAAGATGTTGAAAACATTATCCTGAAATTGTTGCAGGCCGCAGATTATAATGTTGAGCGCGCACAACGCGGCATTGTCTACATTGACGAGATCGACAAAATTTCCCGCAAATCTGATAATCCGTCAATCACCCGTGATGTATCGGGCGAGGGCGTGCAGCAGGCTTTGCTGAAGATCATGGAAGGCACCATTGCATCCGTGCCACCACAAGGCGGCCGCAAGCATCCCCAGCAGGAATTTTTGCAGGTTGATACAACCAACATCCTGTTTATCTGTGGGGGAGCCTTTGCCGGTCTCGACAAATTGATCGCTGGTCGCCATACGGGTGCGGGTATTGGTTTTGGTGCTGATGTCCGCGATCCAGATGACCGCAAAATTGGTGAGCTTCTTGCCGAACTTGAGCCTGAAGATCTGATCAAATTTGGCCTGATCCCCGAATTTGTTGGCCGTCTGCCGGTTGTGGCGACGCTTGAAGACCTTGACGAAGAAGCCTTGATTCAGATTTTGACCGAGCCGAAAAATGCGCTTTTGAAACAATATCAAAAGCTGTTTGAAATGGATGACGTCACTCTTGAATTCCGCGATGACGCGTTGAAAGCCGTTGCCAAAAAGGCGATTAAGAGGAAAACAGGCGCGCGCGGTCTTCGGTCCATCATGGAAAATATCTTGATGGAGCCAATGTTTGATATTCCAACGACCGGTGATATCGAAGAGGTGGTGATCAATGCTGACGTTGTCGACAATGGCGCCGCACCACTGGTTGTTCATGCCAAACGGCTGCAAGGGGCAGAACAGGGCGCATAATTGTCCTGTTGGTTTGTGCGTTTGGGCGGTTGAAAGCTGACCGTATAAGCCCCATATCCCCAGTAGGCGGCTAATTGCGCCGTCATTCCTATTTGTCTAGTTAAGGGTTGTTTCCAATGACTGTTTCGTCTGTAACTGCGCTCCCTGTTCTTCCGCTTCGCGATATTGTGGTGTTTCCGCAAATGATCGTACCGCTTTTTGTTGGCCGCGAAAAATCGATTAAGGCGCTTGAGGCTGTCATGGCTGAAGATAAGCAGATCATCCTTGCAACCCAAACCGAAGCTGGCATTGAGGATCCTGATGGTGATGGTCTTTACACCACCGGCATTGTTGGCTCGATTTTGCAGCTATTGAAATTGCCTGATGGTGCGGTAAAGGTGCTTGTTGAGGGCGGCGAGCGTTTACGTTTGCGCCTTGATACATTGACCGAAGACAATGGCTATTTGTTTGTCGAGGCCGAACCCGCTGAACAAACTGGTGATCGCGGCGCCGATACAGCCGCGCTGAGCCGTGCAACGGTTCAGCAGTTTGAGCAATATATCAAGCTGAATAAAAAGATCGCGTCAGAAGTTTTAAGTGCGGTTGAGCAGGTCGATGAGGCCGATAAAATTGCCGATATGATTGCCTCGCACCTGGCCGTGAAAATCGCCGAAAAGCAGGATTTGCTTGAAACGCTTGATGTGCATGAGCGTCTTGAAAAGATTTTAGGCGTGATGGAAGGTGAAATTGGCGCGCTTCAGGTCGAAAAAAGAGTGCGCAACCGCGTCAAGCGGCAGATGGAAAAGACCCAGCGCGAATATTATTTGAACGAGCAGATGAAAGCCATCCAGAAAGAGCTTGGTGAGGGCGAGGATGGCATGAATGAGCTTGATGAAATTGAAGCTAAGCTCAATGACATGAAATTGCCAAAACTGGTTCGCGAAAAAGCCACCGGCGAGTTGAAAAAGCTGCGCAATATGGGGCCAATGAGCGCTGAAGCAACCGTTGTTCGGAACTATCTTGACTGGATTGTTATGCTGCCGTGGAAAAAGGCCAGCCGCCTGAAAAAAGACATTGTTGCAGCACGCGCGGTTCTTGATGCCGATCATTATGGTCTTGATAAAGTGAAAGACCGCATCGTTGAGTTTCTGGCTGTTCAGCAGCGAACAAAAGCCATGCGCGGGCCTATTCTTTGTCTTGTTGGCCCGCCAGGTGTAGGTAAAACATCTCTTGGTAAGTCAATTGCCAAAGCAACCGGCCGTCAATATGTGCGCATGGCGCTTGGCGGCGTTCGTGATGAAGCCGAAATTCGCGGCCATCGCCGTACCTATATCGGATCAATGCCCGGCAAGGTGCTGCAAGGTATGAAAAAAGCTGGAATGAATAACCCGCTATTCCTTCTTGATGAGGTTGACAAGCTTGGCGCTGATTGGCGCGGTGATCCGACGTCGGCTCTTCTCGAAGTGCTTGATCCAGAGCAGAATAACGCGTTTCAGGATCATTATATGGAAGTCGATTACGACCTGTCGAATGTGATGTTTGTCACAACGGCCAATACATTGAATATGCCGCAGCCTTTGATGGACCGGATGGAAATTATCCGTCTGTCTGGCTATACGGAAGATGAAAAGCTGGAAATTGCCAAACGTCATCTGATGAAAAAGCAGCTTGATGATCATGGCCTGAAAGACGGTGAATTGACCATCACTGATGATGCGGTTCGTTCGATCATCCGGCTTTATACGCGGGAATCTGGGGTTCGTAATCTTGAGCGTGAAATTGCCAAGATTGCCCGGAAAACTGTAACGGCGATCGTTTCTGGCAAAGAGACGTCCGTCAAGGTCACACCCGATAATATCGCAGATTGTCTTGGCGTTATCCGGTTCCGCTTTGGCGAAATGGAAGACCATGACCAGATTGGTGTTAGCACAGGGCTTGCATGGACCGAAGTTGGCGGTGAATTGCTGAATATTGAAGCTGTGAAGGTGCCTGGCAAAGGCAAGTTTAGCGCGACTGGTAAGCTTGGCGATGTTATGAAAGAATCAATTCAGGCTGCTGAATTCTTTATCAAGTCGCGCGCACAAATCTATGGCATTGATCTGGCTGACCTTGCCAAACATGATGTACATGTTCATGTTCCTGAGGGCGCAACGCCAAAAGACGGCCCATCTGCGGGTGTGGCAATGGCAACATCAATCATTTCAGCCATTACCGGAATCGCCATTCGTCGCGATGTGGCAATGACCGGCGAGATTACGCTTCGTGGCCGTGTTTTACCAATTGGTGGGTTAAAGGAAAAGCTGCTTGCAGCGCAACGCGGCGGGTTGAAAACCGTGTTGATTCCAAAGGAAAATGAAAAGGATCTTGCCGATATTCCAGACAATGTCAAAGGCGCGCTTGAAATCGTGCCTGTGGCCATGGTTGACGAGGCTTTGTCGGCGGCATTATTGCGTGAGCCGGTTCCTGCCGCGGTTGAGCCAACAGACGATGATGGCGCTGCGGTTCCTGTTGGTGAAAAAATCGAAAATAATAGTGATATTGTCGCGCATTAACTCTTTCGAATTTTTTTGAGTTTTAAACCGCCATTTTATGACGGTTTTCTTAAGAAAACCCTTTGCCAGTAGTGGAAAAGGGGTGTAAATTCCAGTTAATATTAACGTTTTAATCGAAACCTAAAAATAGGGGGTTCCTATGAATAAGAATGATCTCGTTTCTGCAGTTGCTGATGCTGCTGGTTTGACAAAGGCCGATGCTGGCCGAGCTGTTGATGGTGTTTTTGACAGCATTGCAGGTGCGTTGAAGTCAGGTGGCGATGTGCGTATTGTTGGTTTTGGTACATTTTCTGTTGCAAGCCGCGCAGCAACAACTGGCCGCAATCCAAGAACTGGTGAAGCGATTCAAATCAAGGCGTCAAAGCAGCCTAAGTTTAAAGCTGGCGCTCCTCTAAAAGATGCAGTGAATAGCTAATTATAGTCTAGCTTTTTTAACGCCGGCTCGGTATAAGGGTCGGCGTTATCTATTGTCACTTAGGTGAACAATAACGCTGGAATGAACAGGGTGGTTAGCTCAGCTGGGAGAGCAACTCGTTTACACCGAGTAGGTCGGGGGTTCGAACCCCTCACCACCCACCATTCCAGCATGTTTTCCCAAAATATATATGATGTTCAAAGGACACTGCTTGTTGTTGGGCGCTGTTTATGTTTCTTTGGTATTATGCTGGTTTGGCGTAATAGTGAGGCAGGTTCATTTTTTTTGAATTCTTGTCCGATTAAACGCATTTTTGGGGTTGTCCGATGGAGAAACCATGCTACAACCGCACATCAACAAGCCCTGGTTTTAAGGGGGTGTAGCTCAGTTGGTTAGAGCGCCGGCCTGTCACGCCGGAGGCCGCGGGTTCGAGTCCCGTCACTCCCGCCATTACTTTTCAAAACATCATATATTGCGGCATTCGGCAATTTTTTTTGTTCAGTTTTGTTTGTTTAATGCTTCAACAAGATAGCCCCCAATGTTAGCCGCCGCATCACGGGCTTTGTCAAAAGAGGCTTTTGCCGTTTGCGAATACCATCTGACGGTCAATCGAAAGCTATGTTTCTGCTGCTGATCGGATCAGCCTCTATCAATCCATTGGCAATTTGGTTGATCTGCTGCAAAACTGCCTTTTGGTAGTTTGTTGTAAAATCGGTTATTGTAAGACTGGTTGCTGGGGGAATAGGGACAAAGCTTGTTTTACTGGGCACTAAGGGCGGCCCGTCACTTCGCGGCGAAGGCGCTTCTTTTTTGCCAACATCGTCGCATCTGGCAATTGCCGGTCGGTCGATCATCATTGATTGCGGCTTTAGCGTAACCGCCAGCATGGTTGAAGCGGGCTATCCATTTACCGGCCTGACCACTATTTTTATCACCCATTGCCATTCGGATCATGTTCTTGAATTTGGCGCGTTGTTGCACACCGCATGGACGGCTGGTCTTGATCAGCCAGTGTCGGTATTTGGCCCACCTGAGATTGCCGCTATCTGGCGCCAATTTTGCGAAATGATGCGGTTTGAGATCACCATTCGAATGGCGGATGAGGGGCGTATTCCCTTTGCCACAACGGCGAAGATCAACATCATTGATGCGAAAACGCCCGATCCAATTTAGCTTGTCGATGAAAATGGCCTAACTGTATCGGCCATGCGTAATGATCATCCGCCGGTTGTTGATTTCTATGCTTTACGTTTTGATGCAGTTGGTAAATCAATCACATTTTCCGGTGACACACGTTATTTGCCGTCTTTGGCCGGCTTTGCCAAGAATAGTGATGTTCTGGTTCATGAGGCGATGCTGGCAAAAGGGCTTGATTATTTGCTGGCAAAAACAAAAACCGGTGATGACCGGCTTAAAAACCACCTTCTTGCGGCGCATAGCTTTGCTGAACAGGCAGGGCAAATTGCTGCTGTGGCCAATGTTGGGAATCTGGTGTTAAATCACCTAATTCCCCCTGAACGCGATATTTGCAATGATGCCGATTGGCAGGCAGAAGCCGGCTGCAGCTTTGACGGGCGCTGTTCGGTTGGGCATGACGGTATGGCAATCGAACTCTAACTGGCTTGATTAGGTTTTTCGGGTAATCACAAAACTGACGTCACCCGAAACATATTTTGTTGATTGCGCGTGGGTTGGCCCAATCATGGCCTCGGCACGGCGGATAAAGGCTGCACGATCCGCATAAAATATCTGGCTTTCGATCTTGGCCTTTGGCGCACATAAAAGATTTAGCACAAGCCCATAACACGCCCGAGCCATGCAACGGTCAAGACATGCAACTATATAATCCATCCATAGGTCAGGATCGTCACTATGGGTCAGGTTGAAAGTGCCGGAAAACACACAAAAATCAACCAATTTTGACGGTGCATTGCCAATTGTGAAAAGCGCATTGTCGGCAGGAAATGTTTGGTGGCAGGCGGCGATCATTGCCTGATTGATATCAACCCCGTGATAGATCGTTTGGGCATAGGCTGGGGTCTTGTTGATAAATGCTAGCATGGCACCATATCCGCAGCCAATATCGGCAATTGTGACCGGCTTTTGTGGTGCTGATTGATGCACAAGCGATAGCAAAGCGTCAAAACGCGCAATCTGGCTTGTTTGTGAACGCCAAAAAACGCCTTGGGCGGTGCTACCCCGATTGGCAAGCCGGTTGCGATAGGTTCGGTTGAGCTGGCGTTCATGGCTGGCGTATATGAAACGGCGAAGCAAAGCTGTCTCCAAAAAGTGGGGCGAGCATCGTGATAGCGCCCAAAATTAATTTATCTAGCTCATTTATTGATTTTAGACAGGTACTGATTCAAGGCATTTACTGACTGAGTCTGCGCGTTTTGATTAAACATGACAATCGCTGTTATGACTGGAGTTATTTCCGGGGTTATTTCCGGGGCCTTTTCTGTTTAGGCATCACAAAAACCTTGCTTGGCAGTACTGTCATGGGGCGGTAAGCTTGGCTTCGATCAAACAGGAGGCGGATTGTGAAACTTTATGGGCTGAAAAATTGTGATAGCTGTAAAAAGGCGCTAAAAGCGTTACAATCTGCTGGACAGTCAGTTGAATTTATTGATCTTCGGGCAGTGCCGGTTGCGGCTGAGCAATTGCAAAAATGGCTTGATGAACATGGCGATGCGGTTCTGGTAAACCGTAAATCAACAACATGGCGCGGGCTTGGCGAACAGGCTCGCCAACAGCCAGCTCTCGCGTTGCTTGGGGCGAATCCAACCTTGATTAAAAGGCCGGTCATCGAAAGTGGTGACAATAGTTTTGTTGGCTGGACAGCCGAAGTGCAAACAGCGCTTGGGCTTGTTTGATAGGGGCCTGATAGGGGCGCGCGTTTGTTTAGGTTGGTTTTGCCAAAACAAATGATTATAACTCTGCTGGTAAATGATGCGGTTGGCCGCATTTCCTTTGATGCATTAAGGTGTTTTGATCATGGCAAAAAAACGGATGGTGATGGAGCTTGGCATGGGCAGCTCGCTTCGCCAGCAAGATTATACGCGGGCAGCATGCCGCGCGGTTGAAGACGCGCTTTGGCATAATTCTCTGTCAATTGCTGATGCCTTTGGCCTTGATCGTTCGGCAATGATCATCGAAGTGGAAATTGGCGTTCAGCAGCCTGAAAAGGTGGATACTGACAAAGTTGCTGCAATTTTGCCTTACGGGCAGGGATCAGTTCGCGCTGTTCATGGCGGTCTTGACGTGCCAAAGCCTGATGCTGGCGTTACCGTTATCGCCAATGCGGCGGTGGTGGTTTATCTCGATCTTGAGCCTGCAGGAGCCGCATGATGAAACGTATCATTCTTGAAATGGGTACCGGTAATGATCTTTATGGTGAAGATTATACAAAGGCGGCTTGCCGGGCTGTTGATGACGCGCTTCACCATAGTTCTTTGATTCTGTTCCGGTCACTTGGGTTTGATCATGCCGATATGGATGTGCGTGTGACGATCGCCGTGCAGGATCCAGAAAAGGTTGACCAAGCCATTGTTGCCGCCACGCTTCCGCGCGGAAATGCGGTAGTCCAAGTCGTTAAAGGCGGGCTAAATGTTGTTGATAATGTTCATAATAGCACATCTGTAATCGCCACCGCTGCGGTCGAGGCCTATCTTGACATTAATCCCAAGGACTGGGTGTCGGCCTAGCGTTTAGAGCCTGCCAATAAGGAGGCGATATGGCGCCGTTTGACATGCTGCTTTATGCTGGCGTGGTGTTTGGCTGGTCAACAAGCTGGCTGCCGTTAAAATGGCAGCTTGGCGTTGTCGCGCCCGAAATTTCTTTATTCTGGCGGTTTTTGATGGCAGCGCCGATGATGGCGCTTTTGGCGATTATGTCCGGCCAGTCACTGCGGTTTGATTGGCGGGCTCATTGGCGGTTTGCCGCGCTTGGCCTGTTTATTTTCTCAGGTAATTTCACGTTATTTTATCACGCTGCCAGCGGGGTGTCATCAGGGCTTTTGGCGGTGGTTTTTTCAATCGCTTCATTGGTGAATGTTCTTATGGGAGCAGCGCTTGGACGCCAGCGTCCGCCAATGCGGCATCTGCTTGCCGCCTTTGTCGGAATCAGCGGCGTTGCGCTGTTATATTGGCCTGAATTACAGCTATCCGAAACGGCATTGCCAAGCCTGATGCTTTGCCTTGTTGGCACATTGTTTTTTTGCAGTGGCAATATGGTTTCGGCCGCCAGCCAGCGTCGCGGCATTCCGGTTTTTGCGTCGACGGCTTGGGGCATGGCCTATGGGGCTTGTTATCTTGGGCTGGTGTCATATGTCATGGGCTATGAATTTATGATCGAACGAGCCTCGCTTTATGTTGGCTCGCTGATGTGGTTGACGATTATTTCGTCAGTTATGACATTTAGCTGTTATTTGATGCTGATTGGCAAGATTGGTGCCAGCCGTGCAGGCTATGCAACCGTGATATTTCCAGTTTTTGCGCTGCTGATTTCAACTGGATTTGAAAATTACCATTGGACTTTGCTTGGTATTGCCGGATTAGGGCTTGTCGTCGCCGGCAATATCATCATGATTCGTGCCCGCTAGATGGGTGATTACCTAGGCAAGTAACATCGCCGCTAGGCTAGTTACCGCGCCGATGGTCAAAATGGTGCGAAGCCGCATATACCAAGCGGGGATAAGCCCGCGACTGGCGGCTTGTCGATCCACCGACCAGGTCAGGGCAAATAAAGGCATCAAGGCAAGAAGCCGCAGATTAGCGTCAAAAATCAACAGGCTGGCAAACCCCATAAGTGCCGGTGTGATTGACCAGACATACCAATAGGGGCTGCGATCGTCCTGCATGGCCAATCCCCAATGAACAGCGCCAAGAAAGCTGAGGATAATGGCGCCATAGGTGGTGCCGCCGACAAATCCATAAAGCACCAGCGCGTCAACGCCGCTATGCGTGCCAAGCGCGGCAAGCCCAAATGGAATAAGACCGCCCCAACCAAGCAGGGAAGGCATGTCCGGAATAGGGCTGTGCGGGGCTTGATTGTTCATTGCTCGATCCTTTTTGGCGATCAGATACAGTTTGGTCTTTTGGCATGGCCTGCCAAGATGGTTAAAAGTAATCTAGGCAATCTTCAATGTGAGATGCAACCATCCATCACAAGGCCTGTGTCCGGCCAAGCTTCATAGCCCCCAGAATTTTGGCTTTTATCCGATATTTTTCCGCTTTGTAGCTTGCAATTTGGGCGTCGCTGAATTATTCCATTTGAGGTATGTTTTCGCCTCAGCATTCAGGAGCCCCCATTGGATTTGTTTCTCGGTGAATATCTACCAATTGCGGTCTTTTTTGCCATTGCGATTGGGCTGTCTCTTGCCTTTATGCTGACCGCTTTTGTGTTTGGCAATCAGCGGCCTGACAGCGAAAAAATGACCGCCTATGAATGTGGCTTTGACGCGTTTGACGACTCGCGTCGTCAATTTGACGTTCGGTTTTATCTTGTCGCCATTCTGTTTATTATTTTCGACCTTGAGGTGGCGTTTCTGTTCCCGTGGGCGGTTGCTCTTGGTGGCATTGGGTTGTTCGGGTTCTGGTCAATGATGCTATTTCTTGCCGTTTTGACCATCGGCTTTATTTATGAATGGAAAAAGGGAGCGCTGGAATGGGAGTGATGGATCCATCATTGGCACCGCCAATACCACCGGGCGCCGATCAGGACGCTATTTTGCGCGCTGTTGGTGACGAAATCACCAATCGTGGTTTTGTCATCGCCAAGGCTGATAAATTGTTCAATTGGGCGCGGTCAGGCTCGCTATGGCCAATGACCTTTGGTCTGGCTTGTTGCGCTGTTGAAATGATGCATTCAGCTGCTAGCCGGTATGACATGGATCGCTATGGCATGCTGTTCCGGCCGAGCCCGCGCCAGTCAGATGTGATGATTGTTGCTGGTACCCTAACCAACAAGATGGCACCTGCTTTGCGTCGTGTTTATGACCAGATGCCAGAGCCGCGTTGGGTTCTGTCGATGGGGTCATGCGCCAATGGTGGTGGCTATTATCATTATTCCTACGCTGTTGTTCGCGGTTGTGATCGCATTGTTCCTGTTGATGTCTATGTGCCGGGTTGTCCGCCAACGGCCGAAGCGTTGATTTACGGTCTTTTGCAATTGCAGAAGAAAATCCGGCGCACCGCTACGATTGCCCGCAGCTAGACCAAAAACCCCGCAGTTTCCATATGTTAGCTAGCCTTGAAAGGATGCTGCAATGAATGAAAATGACCTGATTGACGAAGCTGGCATCGCCAGCGAGTCGCCTCTGCAGATAATGGCCGATCATTTGCGCGAATTCGGGCAGGGGATTGTGCTGTCATCGGGCATTGTTCACGGTGAAATTGAATTGCAGGTGGATGCTGGCTCTGTGGCGCAGCTATTGTTGTTGGTGCGCGATGACCGGCAGGCCGCCTTTACCCAGCTTATTGACCTGACAGCGGTTGACTATCCCGAACGCAAAAACCGGTTTGATGTTGTTTATCAAATGCTGTCGATGAACAATAACATGCGGCTTCGGATTGTTGCGACGGTGAGTGAAGGCCAGACCGTTCCATCAGTAACCGGCGTGTTCATGGCGGCAAATTGGGCTGAACGCGAAGTTTGGGATATGTTCGGAATTTTCTTTTCCGGCCATCCTGACCTGCGCCGCCTGCTAACCGATTATGGCTTTGAGGGGCATCCGCTTCGCAAGGATTTCCCGCTGACCGGCCATGTCGAGGTTCGTTATGATGACACGCAGCGCCGCGTCATTAACGAGCCGGTGCATCTGGTTCAAGAGTTCCGCGATTTTGATTTCCTTAGCCCGTGGGAAGGGATGCATAACGAGCTTGGCGGCAATGCTGCCAAATCTGATCCCGACAAAGCGGCAAAATAGGGCGTAAAGAGACAAACATGGCAGAGATGCAGATCAAACCGATTACGATGAATTTTGGCCCGCAGCATCCGGCGGCGCATGGCGTTTTGCGGCTTGTGCTTGAAATGGATGGCGAGGTAATCGAACGCGCCGACCCACATATCGGCCTTTTGCATCGCGGTACGGAAAAGCTGATCGAACATAAAACCTATCTTCAGGCTTTGCCCTATTTTGATCGCCTAGATTATGTATCGCCAATGAATCAGGAACATGCTTGGGCATTGTCGATTGAAAAGGCGCTTGGCATCGAGGTGCCACGGAGGGCGCAATATATTCGCGTTCTTTATTGTGAAATTGGCCGGATTTTGAACCATCTTTTGAATTTGACCACTTTTGCCATTGATGTTGGGGCGATGACACCGCTTTTGTGGGGTTTTGAAGAGCGCGAACATTTGATGGGGTTTTACGAGCGCGCATGTGGTGCGCGGCTTCACGCTGCCTATTTCCGCCCAGGCGGTGTGCATCAAGATTTGCCCGATGATTTGCTTCGTGACATCAATAACTGGACCAAAACATTTCCTGCCTTCATTCAGGATATGGAAACCCTGCTTAGCGAAAACCGCATCTTTAAACAGCGTACGGTTGATATTGGCGTGATCAGTGAAGAAGACGCCTTGTCGCTTGGCATGACTGGCCCTTGTCTTCGCGGATCGGGCGTTGCGTGGGATTTGCGCAAAAATCAGCCCTATGATGCCTATGATGAAATGGATTTCGACATTCCCATCGGCAAAACTGGTGATTGCTATGCGCGTTATTTGATCCGTGTCGAGGAAATGCGCCAGTCACTGCGTATCATCGAGCAGGCCATTGCCAATATGCCAAGCGGGCCGGTAATGGCACCTGATCATAAGGTGACGCCGCCACAACGTGGTGAGATGAAACAATCGATGGAAGCCTTGATTCATCATTTCAAGCTTTACACCGAAGGGTTCCATGTTCCTGAGGGCGAAAGCTATACCGCTGTTGAAGCGCCAAAGGGCGAATTTGGCGTGTTTTTGGTGTCGGATGGCACAAATAAGCCCTATCGGTGCAAAATCCGCGCGCCGGGGTTTTATTTCATGGCAGCGGTAGATCATTTGTCGCGCGGTCATATGCTGGCCGATTCAGTGGCAATTATTGGATCGCTTGATATTGTTTTTGGTGAGATTGACCGATGAGTATTGAAGACCGCATTGCCAGTGATCAGCCTGACAGTTTTGCCTTTTCCAAGGAAAATGAAGCTGAAATCAAGCGGATTATTGCAAAATACCCAAAAGGTCGTCAGGCCAGTGCGGTGATGCCGCTTCTTGATCTGGCGCAACGCCAGCATGAAAACTGGATTCCGATGAAGGCGATTGAACTGATCGCAACCAAGCTGGATATGGCAGAAATTCGCGTTCTTGAAGTGGCAACTTTCTACACCATGTTCAATCTAAAGCCGGTTGGAAAATATTTCCTGCAAGCCTGCACAACAACACCTTGTTGGTTGCGCGGATCAGATGAAATGATGCGGGCCATCAAAGACCGCTATCAAATCTCATCAGGGCAAACCTCGGCTTGCGGGCGGTTCTCGCTTCTTGAGGTTGAATGTCTTGGGGCGTGTGTGAATGCGCCAATCCTGCAAGTGAATGATGATTTCTACGAAGATCTGGACTATCAATCCACCGGTGCGCTTCTCGACTCGCTTGAGGCGGATGCGCCATTGGCGGTCGGATCGGTTCTTGGCCGGTCTGGATCCGAGCCGACAACCGGTGCAACAACGCTGGAAGCCGGAAAACCGGGCAAGGTGGCAACCGGCGCAACCAAAAAGCGGAGCCCGGCCAATGCTTAATGATGCAGACCGTATTTTTACCAATATCTATGGCTGGGGTGACGCTGGTTTAAAGGGCGCAAAGGCACGCGGCGACTGGGATAAAACCGCAAAGCTGTTGGCACTTGGCCATGATGAAATTGTCGAGCGAATGAAGGCATCGGGCCTTCGGGGGCGCGGCGGCGCTGGATTCCCGACAGGGTTGAAATGGTCATTCATGCCAAAAGAGGTCAAAGACCGTCCGCATTATCTGGTGGTGAATGCCGATGAGTCCGAACCGGGCACATGTAAGGATCGTGATATCATCCGTCACGAGCCGCATAAGTTGCTTGAGGGGTGTGTTGTTGCGGGTTTTGCGATGCGGGCACATGCGGCCTATATATATATTCGCGGCGAATTTGTGAATGAGGCACGCCGCCTTCAAGCCGCGATTAACGAGGCTTATGATGCTGGCCTGCTTGGCAAAGATGCGGCAAAATCAGGTTGGGCATTTGATATTTATCTGCATCGCGGTGCAGGGGCTTATATCTGCGGTGAAGAAACCGCCCTATTGGAATCATTGGAAGGCCGGAAAGGCCAGCCACGGCTAAAACCGCCATTCCCAGCCGGTGTTGGTCTTTATGGCTGCCCGACAACGGTGAATAATGTTGAATCGATTGCTGTTGCTCCAACCATTTTGCGTCGTGGTGCCGATTGGTTTGCCGGTCTTGGCAAGGAAAATAACACAGGCACAAAATTATTCTGCATTTCGGGTCATGTGAATAACCCATGTAATGTCGAAGAAGAAATGGGCATTCCGCTTCGTGAATTGCTGGAAAAGCATGCTGGCGGGGTTCGCGGTGGCTGGGATAATCTGCTTGCGGTCATTCCGGGCGGATCATCAACACCGTTGATGCCAAAAGATGTATGCGCCGATATCACCATGGATTTTGACGCGCTTCGCAATGCCGGAACAGGGCTTGGCACTGCGGGCATCATCGTGATGGATAAAAGCACCGATGTGGTCAAGGCGATTTCGCGGCTATCGTATTTCTACAAGCATGAATCTTGTGGCCAATGCACGCCATGCCGTGAAGGCACTGGCTGGATGTGGCGGATGATGGAACGGCTTGTTCGCGGTGAGGCGGAAAGCCATGAAATTGACACGCTTGAGCAGGTAACGCGCCAAATCGAAGGTCACACAATTTGTGCGCTTGGTGATGCTGCGGCATGGCCAATTCAGGGGCTTATCAAACATTTCCGGCCCGAAATCGAACGACGGATTGCAGCGCGCCATGCGGTTGATGCTGTGAATGCGGCAGAATAGGAAGCGGACAGCACCATGCCAAAACTGACGGTAAATGATGTTGAAGTGGAAGTCGAAGACGGGTCAACCGTGCTTCATGCATGCGAGGCGGCCGGTGTTGAAATCCCTCGCTTTTGCTATCACGACCGCTTGTCGATTGCTGGCAATTGCCGGATGTGTCTTGTCGATATGGAACGCGCGCCAAAGCCGATTGCGTCCTGCGCCATGCCCGCCGGTGACGGCATGGTTATCCGCACCGATACGGATCGCGTAAAAAAGGCGCGTGAAGGGGTGATGGAATTTCTTTTGATCAATCACCCGCTGGATTGCCCGATCTGTGATCAGGGTGGCGAATGTGATTTGCAGGATCAGGCAATGGGCTATGGCCATGATGGATCACGCTTTTCTGAAAATAAACGCGCTGTTGATAATAAACATATGGGGCCATTGATCAGCACAGTGATGACTCGCTGTATCCATTGCACGCGTTGTGTGCGTTTTGCGACCGAGGTTGCTGGTGTGCCTGAACTTGGCGCGATTGGCCGCGGCGAGTCGATGGAAATCACCACCTATCTTGAAAAAACACTGGCATCTGAATTATCGGCCAATGTTATTGATCTTTGTCCGGTTGGCGCTTTGACGTCGCGCCCTTATGCCTTTGCGGCGCGACCATGGGAATTAAACAAGGTCGAAACCATTGATGTGATGGATGCGCTTGGCAGCAATATCCGGGTTGATGCGCGCGGTGCGCAGGTCATGCGGGTGTTGCCGCGGCTGAACGAAGATATCAATGAAGAATGGATTTCCGACAAAACCCGCTATGCCATTGATGGTCTTCGTCGGCAACGTCTCGACAAGCCCTATGCGCGTGGCCGTGATGGCAGATTGAATCCGGTAAGCTGGGATGAGGCATTGAAAAGCCTTGCAACCGCGCTTCGCAAGGCCAAGCCGAATGCGATTGGTGCCATTGCCGGTAATCAGGCCGACGCCGAATCACTCTATGCACTGAAAAGCCTGATGACACGCCTTGGCAGTCCAAATCTTGATTGCCGCCAAGATGGTGCCAAGATTGGCGGGAACCGTGCTGGCTATTTGTTCAATTCGACAATTGCTGGTATTGACGATGCTGATGCTGTGCTGATTATTGGCAGCAATCCCCGCATTGAAGCGGCCGTTCTGAATGCGCGTATCCGCCGCAACTGGTTGTCTAGCCGGATGCCAGTCGCGGTTGTTGGGCCAAATGTCGATTTGACTTATGATGCTGATTTCCTTGGCCAAGATCCGGCAATTCTGGATGCGCTTGCCGATGGAAGCCATAAATTTGCCGCCAAATTGAAAAAAGCCAAACGGCCAATGATCATCATTGGCATGGGGGCATTAGCGCGGGCTGATGGCGCGGCGATGCTTGGCAAGGCACGTCAAATTGCCGAAAGCTATGGCGTTGTTACAAAAGAATGGAACGGCTTTAACGTTTTGCATAACGCCGCAGCGCGTGTTGGCGGTCTTGATCTTGGCTTTGTACCGGCGCGTGGCGGCATGGATATTGCGGCGATGGGCAAGGCGGCCAAGGCTGGCAAGCTTGACCTTTTATGGTTGCTTGGCGCTGATGAAATTGATTTTGAGTCATTTGCATCTAGTTTTGTTGTGTATCAGGGGCATCATGGTGATGCTGGTGCCCATCATGCCGATCTGGTGCTTCCGGGGGCGGCCTATACCGAAAAAGACGGTATTTACGTTAATACCGAAGGCCGTGTTCAATATGCAACCCGCGCCGCGTTCCCGCCAGGTGATGCGCGTGAAGATTGGACCATCATCCGCGCTGTTTCGGGTGCTGTTGGAAAATCAATCGGATTTGATACGCTTGCCGAATTGCGCGAATCCTTATGCGCAGATCATCCACATTTTGCCGATGCTGATGAAATCGCACCGGCGAAATGGGCCCCATTTGGTGGGCGTGCAAAATTATCAGCCGAGCCGGTTGGACAGGCTTTTGATAATTTCTATATGACCTGCGCCATTAGCCGTGCGTCAGAAACAATGGCGGAATGTGTCCGCGCCAGCAGCGCCGATCACGGTGCCGCGGTTGCAGCGGAGTGACAGCTATGATTGAATTTTTGACACAGGACTGGATTTTGGAACTTGGCTGGATTGTTGCCAAGATCATGGTTGTTATCGGGCCACTATTGATTGCTGTTGCCTATCTTACGCTGGCCGAACGCCGCGTTATTGCCTTTATGCAGCTTCGCAAAGGGCCGAATGTGGTTGGTCCATTTGGTCTGTTCCAGCCTTTTGCTGATGCGCTAAAACTGATGGCAAAAGAAACCATCTTGCCTGCTGGTGCCAATAAGGTGGTCTTTATGATCGCGCCGATGTTGACCTTTATTTTGTCTTTGGTCGCATGGGCAGTGATTCCTTTTGGCGAAGATCTTGTGATTGCGGATATCAATGTTGGTATTTTATATCTATTTGCCATCTCATCGCTTGGCGTTTACGGCGTGATCATGGCGGGATGGGCAAGTAATTCCAAATATGCGTTTTTGGGTGCTTTGCGGTCGGCCGCACAGATGGTGTCATATGAAGTCTCGATGGGGCTGGTAATCATCAATGTTCTTTTATGCGCTGGATCATTGAATTTGAGCGCGATCGTCGAGGCGCAGCGCGGCATGTGGTTTGCCTTGCCATTATTGCCAATGTTTATTGTGTTCTTTATCTCGACACTTGCCGAAACCAACCGCGCGCCATTTGATTTGCCGGAAGGCGAATCTGAATTGGTTGCGGGTTATTTTGTCGAATATTCATCAATGTCATTTGCGCTTTTCTTCCTTGGTGAATATGCAAATATGATCCTGATGAGCAGCATGACTGTTGTTTTGTTCCTCGGTGGATGGTTGCCGCCATTTGATATCTGGCCGCTGAATATCATTCCCGGCCCGCTTTGGTTTATCATCAAGATCATGCTGGTATTGTTTGTGTTCTTGTGGGTGCGGGCAACAACGCCGCGTTACCGCTATGACCAGCTTATGCGTCTTGGATGGAAAATCTTTTTACCATTCTCGCTGATCTATGTTGTGTTGACGGCCGGTTTCCTGTTGGTGACTGATCGTCTGCCAGCTGTGACTTTGGGTTAAGGAGAAATACGAATGTCCGCTTTGGTAAATGCAGTTCGCTCGTTTTTGCTTCTTGAGCTTGGCAAGGGCATGTTTTTGACCTTGAAATATTTCTTCAAGCCAAAGGTCACGATCAATTACCCTTATGAAAAAGGCAGCCTGTCACCGCGTTTTCGAGGTGAGCATGCGTTGCGCCGCTATCCGAATGGCGAGGAACGCTGTATCGCCTGCAAGCTATGCGAAGCGGTTTGTCCGGCGCAGGCTATTACCATCGAAGCCGAACCACGCGATGATGGCAGCCGACGGACCACACGTTATGATATCGACATGACCAAATGTATCTATTGCGGTTTTTGTCAGGAAGCCTGTCCGGTCGATGCGATTGTCGAAGGCCCGAATTTTGAATTTGCCACCGAAACCCGCGAAGAGCTGTATTACGATAAAGACAAGCTTTTGGCGAATGGCGACCGTTGGGAAACCGAAATTGCCCGTAACCTTGCTGCAGACGCGAAATGGCGTTAGGCGGAACGATACGGCGCATCGATGACAAAAGAAAGACAGCCATACAATGATTGAAGCTTTGTTCTTTTACCTGTTTTCCGGGGTGATGCTTGCCAGTGGCTTTATGGTGGTGGTATCGCGCAACCCTGTTTATTCAGTGTTGTTTCTGATCCTCGCCTTTTTCAATGCGGCAGGCTTATTTGTTCTGATCGGCGCCGAATTTCTGGCGATGCTGCTTGTTGTTGTCTATGTCGGTGCGGTGGCGGTTTTGTTTCTGTTTGTCGTGATGATGCTGGATATCAACTTTGCTGAAATGCGCGCTGGCTTTCAAAAATATCTTCCCCTTGGGTTGATTGTTGGCGGTATTTTGGTTTTTGAATTGGTTGCGGCAATGTATGGCGATGCCTTTTCCAAGGCCAGCCTGCCAGTCGCCTCAGAAATTCCCAACACCACCCAGCTTGGCGGCGTGCTTTACACAAAATATGCCTTTTTGTTCCAGATTTCAGGCCTGATCCTGCTGGTGGCGATGATTGGCGCAATTTCATTGACCATGCGCAAACGCGTTGGGGTTCGGCGGCAGTCGATTGCCGGCCAGAACAGTCGTCGCCGTGAAGATGTGATGGAAATTGTCAAAATGCCATCGGACAAGACCAAAGCCAAAAACAATGCTGCCGCTGGCAGTGTTGATGATAAATAGGGGGGGCGGCGCAATGTTGGAATTAACGCTAAATCATTATCTGGCTGTATCAGCCATGCTGTTTGCGCTTGGTATTTTCGGTATTTTTCTAAACCGGAAAAACGTGATCACCATTTTGATGTCAATCGAATTGATGCTGTTGGCGGTCAATATCAATATGGTCGCTTTCTCGGCCTATAGTGGCAACCTCGAAGGCCAGATTTTCTCGTTGTTTATTTTGACGGTTGCCGCAGCCGAAGCGGCGATTGGTCTTGCTATTCTGGTCGTGTTTTTCCGCAACCGTGGTTCCATCGCGGTTGAAGATGTGAATATTTTGAAGGGATAGGGGCAGTTCATGTATTCGCTCATCGTTTTCCTTCCCTTGCTAGGGGCCGTGATTGCAGGCTTGCTAAGCCTTGGCAATCGCGATCGCGCAGCCGAAATCGTCACGGTTTCAGGCCTTTTGCTGTCTTTGCTGTTTTCGATTATCGCTTTTGCCAATGTCGCGATAGGCGGACAGCCAGAAACGGTCAATCTGGCGCGGTGGATTTCATCAGGCAGCTTTGTTGCCAATTGGAGCCTGCGGTTTGACACTTTGACCGCGGTCATGCTGATCGTTGTGACCGGCGTTTCCTCAATGGTGCATATTTATTCGATTGGCTATATGTTGCATGACAATGCGCGGGCACGCTTTATGGCGTATCTCAGTCTATTCACCTTTGCCATGCTGATGCTGGTAACGGCCGACAATCTTGTACAGATGTTCTTTGGCTGGGAAGGTGTTGGTGTTGCCTCTTATTTGCTGATCGGTTTTTGGTATAAAAAGGACTCTGCCCATAGCGCGGCAATGAAAGCCTTTGTTGTGAACCGTGTTGGTGACTTTGGGTTTGCGCTTGGCATTTTAGCGGTTTATGCGCTGTTTGGTTCGGTTCAGTTTGATGTGATTTTTGCGCAATCCAGCGTGATTGCCGCAACCGATATCAATTTCCTTGGCTATCGCCTTCCAGCGCTTGAAGTTGCTGGTGTTTTATTTTTTATCGGCGCGATGGGTAAATCAGCCCAGCTTGGCCTTCATACATGGCTTCCCGATGCGATGGAGGGGCCAACACCTGTTTCTGCCCTAATCCATGCAGCGACGATGGTGACGGCTGGCGTCTTTATGATCTGCCGTTTGTCGCCAATGCTGGAATATGCGCCGTTTGCGCTGGATGTTATTACTGTTGTCGGTGCCTTGACAGCTATTTTCGCGGCAACGGTTGGCATGACCCAATTTGATATCAAACGTGTCATTGCCTATTCAACCTGCTCGCAGCTTGGCTATATGTTTTTTGCGGCTGGCGTTTCGGCCTATCCGGCAGCGATGTTCCATTTGACGACACATGCGTTTTTCAAGGCATTGCTGTTTCTTGGCGCGGGTTCGGTCATTCATGCCCTGTCAGATGAGCAGGATCTTCGCAATATGGGCGGGATCTGGAAAAAAGTGCCGGTTACCTATGCGATGATGTGGATTGGCTCATTGGCGCTGGCTGGCTTTCCGTTCTTTGCCGGTTACTATTCAAAAGACATGATCCTCGAAGCCGCCTATGCCGCGCAGAGCGGGGTTGGCAGCATGGCGTTCTGGCTTGGCTGTCTTGCCGCCTTTTTGACGGCTTTCTATAGCTGGCGTTTGCTGATTATGGCGTTTCATGGTGCGCCGCGTGCCAGTGCACAAGTGATGTCACATGTGCATGAATCACCAAAGGTGATGACCTTGCCATTACTGGTTTTGGCAATTGGTGCGGTATTTGCCGGTTGGCTTGGCTATGAATTATTTGTCGGCCATGACATGAAACAATTCTGGGGTGCATCAATTTTCATTCTGCCAACAAATACGGCAATGGAAGATGCGCATCATGTGCCAACATGGGTCAAGCTTTTGCCGATTGTGCTGGCATCAAGCGGGGTTGCGCTTGCGGTTCTGTTCTATGCTTACTGGACCCCGATGCCAGCGCGGATTGCAGCGATCTTTCGTCCGATTTATCTGCTGTTTTACAATAAATGGTATTTTGACGAGCTGTATGACGCGATCTTTGTTCGCCCTGCGGTGCGGTTTGGTGCCTATTTATGGCAGCGCGTTGATCGCGACACGATTGACGGCTTTGGTCCTGACGGCATGTCGGCATTCATCTACCGCCTGTCGGGGATGTGTTCGCGAGTGCAAACCGGCTTTGTGTTCCATTACGCGTTTGCCATGCTGATTGGCGTTGTCGTGCTGGTTAGCTGGTATTATTTACGCTTTAAAGGGGCTTAGGCGATGATTGATAACTGGCCTATCTTATCTATTGTCACCTTCTTGCCGATGGCTGGTGTGTTGTTCTTGCTATTGATCAAGGGCGATGAAAAGGCTTTGGCGCAGAATTCGCGTTTTGTTGCGATGTGGGTTTCAGGCTTTACCTTTTTGGTCTCATTACCATTGCTGATTGGGTTTGATAGCAGCGTAACCGGCTATCAATTCGAAGAAAAAGCCGTTTGGCTTGCTGGTACTGGCATTGGCTATCATATGGGTGTTGACGGTATTTCAATGCCATTTGTTTTGCTAAGCACACTTTTGACACCCTTGTCGATTTTGGCAAGCTGGCGCGCCATTACGCATCGTGTTCGTGAATATATGATCGCGTTTTTGGTGCTTGAAACCATGATGATCGGCATGTTTGTCTCGCTCGACATGTTAATGTTCTATCTGTTTTTCGAGGCGGTTTTGATCCCGATGTTCCTGATCATTGGTATCTGGGGCGGGCCGCGCCGCGTTTATGCCGCGTTTAAATTCTTCTTATATACGCTTCTTGGTTCGGTGGTGATGTTGGTTTGTATGCTGGCGATGTATGTCGATGCTGGTACCACTGACATTCCGGCGCTGACCGCGCATCAATTTGCCGAGCCAATGCAGACATGGCTGTTCCTTGGCTTCCTCGCGTCATTCGCGGTTAAGGTGCCAATGTGGCCTGTTCATACATGGCTTCCCGATGCGCATGTCGAGGCACCAACGGCAGGATCGATGATTCTGGCAGGTGTTTTGTTGAAAATGGGCGGCTATGGATTTTTGCGCTTTTCATTGCCGATGTTCCCGCTGGCGTCTGAATTTTTCGCACCTTTGATCTTTACGCTATCAATTATTGCGGTGATTTACACATCGCTGGTGGCGTTGGCGCAGTCAGATATGAAAAAGATGATTGCCTATTCATCGGTTGCGCATATGGGGTTTGTGACGATTGGCATTTTCACCATGACCGAACAGGGCATTGCCGGTGCGATGTTCCAGATGATCAGCCATGGTTTGGTTTCAGCCGCCTTGTTCTTTAGCGTTGGCGTTGTCTATGACCGGCTTCATACGCGTGAAATCAGCGCCTATGGCGGTGTGGCAGCTGTCATGCCGCGTTATGCCGTGTTTTTCATGTTTATGATGCTGGCATCGGTTGGCCTGCCCGGAACAAGTGGGTTTGTTGGCGAAATGCTGGTGCTGGTTGGCGCATGGCATGCCAGCAGTTGGGTTGCCTTCTTTACCGCAACCGGTGTTGTTCTTGGCGCAACCTATATGCTGTGGCTTTATCGGCGCGTTATGTTTGGTGCCATTGTCAATGATCAGGTCAAGGCGATGGAACCCATGCAGATGCGCGAATTTTCGATTTTTCTGCCATTGACCTTTCTGGTGTTGCTTTTCGGGGTTTATCCGATGGCGCTTCTGGATGTGATGGCCGTGTCGATCCAGTTTGTGCTGGACGGTCTATCGGCAAGTGGTTTGTCATTACTGGCAGCAAATTAAGGGTTTCTGAGGACATAAAATGATTTTTGATCTAGCTGATATCCTGCCTGCCTTGCCTGAAATGATTCTGGCGACCTTGGCGCTTGTTCTGGTTCTTGTCGCGGCCTATGGCGGCGAGGGAGCCGAAAATGCAAAGCGTGTCACACGCATCGCCCTTGGCGGTATTGCGCTGGCATTGATATTGATTTGGTCGGGAACGGCGGCTGATCAAACTGCCTTTGGCGGCATGTTCAAGGCTGACAGCTTTGCCAGCTATATGAAAATTTTGGTTCTTCTTGGCACTTTTGGCGCGCTGTATATGTCGATTACGCCGCTTGCCAAGGATGATATCAACAAGCCTGAATTTGCGCTTCTTGTTGTGCTGGCACTTGTTGGTATGATGTTGATGATTTCAGCCAATGATCTGATGTCGCTTTACATGGCGGTTGAGTTACAGTCGCTGCCGCTTTATGTGGTGGCTGCGATGCGCACCAATTCGTTGCGCTCATCCGAGGCCGGATTGAAATATTTCCTGCTTGGTGCCTTGTCATCAGGTATGCTTCTTTATGGCGCGTCGCTTGTCTATGGCTTTGCTGGCACCACCAGCTTTTCCGGCATTGCTGCGGCAGTATCGGCCGATCAACTGCCAGTGGCTTTTATCGTTGGCATGGTCTTTATGGTGTCGGGCATCGCGTTTAAGATTTCGGCCGCGCCATTCCATATGTGGACACCCGATGTTTATGAAGGCTCGCCAAGTCCGGTAACAGCATTGTTTGCGATTGCGCCAAAAGTGGCGGCAATGGCGCTGATGATGCGGCTGACCTATGGTGCCTTTGGCGCGATCGAGGTCGAGTGGTCACAGGTTTTGGTTGCCTTGTCGATTGCATCAATGGTCGTTGGTGCGCTTGGCGCGATTATGCAGCGCGATATCAAACGCATGATGGCCTATTCATCGATTGCCCATACGGGATATGCGCTTGCCGGATTGGCTGCTGGCAGCCATCAAGGTGCGCTAGGCGTGATGATTTACATGACCGGTTATATCTTTATGGGCGCTGGCAGTTTTGCGATTATTTTGCTGATGCGGCGTGATGGGCAATCGGCAACTCGGATTGCCGATTTGCAAGGTCTGTCACGAACCCATCCGATGCTGGCGTTTGGCTTGATGATCATGATGTTTTCAATGGCCGGTATTCCGCCTTTGGCTGGTTTCTTTGGGAAATGGTATGTGTTTCTGTCGGTGGTCAATGCTGGGCTTGTGCCGCTTGCCGTTATTGGTGTTGTGATGAGCGTGGTTGGCGCCTTCTATTATTTGCGGATCATCAAGATCATGTATTTCGAAGAAACCGACGAGCCTCTTGATACCGATATGCCGACTGCTAATAAAATGGTTCTCGGTGTGTCGATTGGGGTTATTTTGCTGTTTTTCCTCGGGCTTAGCCCGTTGCTCGAAACGGCAAATGTGGCGGCAACAGCCCTGATGACCCAGCTTTAGGTTCTTATGACAGAACCGCTCAATTGGTCGATTACAACAAAACAAAGCGCAACATCAACATCTGATCTTGCCAATCGGGCGGCGGCCGATGGCTCGCCGTCGGGAAGTGCGTTTCTGGCCATTGAACAGACCGCAGGGCGTGGGCGGCGTGGCCGCCATTGGGACTCGCAAAAAGGCGGCCTGTATCTTTCAGTTCTGCTTCGCCCCAGCATGCCAATTGACCAGTGGTTTGCTTTGTCATTTGCCGCGTCACTGGCTGTTTTAGAGGCGGTGCGTGCCCGGCTTTCCACGCATTTATCACCGTCTAAAATGCCGCAAACCGGTTTGAAATGGCCAAATGACGTGATTGTCGCTGGCGGCAAGATTTCGGGTGTCCTGCTTGAGGTTGATGGCGAGGCGCTGATTGTCGGAAGCGGGATTAACATCGCGCCAGTCGGGCAGATGGATTCGCAGAATATCGCACCGATTGCGCTTGCTGATGTCTGGCCTGATGGTGCTGGCGATTTGCCGCAACCTTATGATCTCGCTACCGCCTATCTTGACCGGCTGGCATTCTGGTATGATCGATTCTGCCAATCGGGTTTTGGCCCAATTCGTGATGCGTGGCTGGAAAATGCGCTGTTTTTGGGTCAGCGCGTTGCGGTTCAGTGCGAGACAAAGGCGCTTTCAGGGGTTTTTCATGATCTTGGCATGGACGGCACGATGCTTTTGCTTGATGATTCAGGTCAGACACGCCATATCACTACAGGTGATGTAAAACTTTTGGGCAGTTAACCAATGCTTTTGGCAGTAGATTGCGGCAATACCAATATTGTATTTGCTCTTTATGATGGCGATATCCAGCGGGCAAATTGGCGGATCAGCACAGATTCCAAGCGCAGCGCGGATGAATATCTTGTCTGGTTAGCCCAGCTGATAAGTCTCAACTCACTGGCAGTTGATGATGTAACCGACATGATCATTGCCAGTGTTGTGCCTGAGGTGCAGCCAAAATTGATCAATCTGGCATCGCGTGGCTTTGGCATTGTGCCGCAGGTCGTTGGTGACAGCGGCATTGATCTTGGCATTGATATTCATATTGACCGGCCCGATCAGGCTGGTGCTGACCGTCTTGTCAATGCCGTAGCGGCGCGTGACTTTCATGATTTGCCAGCGATTATTCTCGATTTCGGCACGGCAACAACATTTGACCTGATCGGCAAGGGCGGTGCCTATCAAGGCGGCATTATCGCGCCCGGAGTCAATTTGTCGGTTGAGGCGCTCTATATGGCGGCGGCGCGTTTGCCGCGCCTTGCGGTTGAACCTTGGGCGGCTGATATGCCGGTTTTGGGAAAAGATACGGTTAGTGCCATGCATTCGGGGATTTTTTGGGGATATGTCAGCATGGTCGAAGGATTAATCGAGCGGTTGCGCCGTGATCATGGTAAGGATCTACCTGCCATTGCCACTGGCGGTCTCGCACCGTTATTCGCTGAACATGTCAAAGCGATCTCAGTCGTTGATCCCGATCTTACCCTGAAAGGGTTGGTTCGCATCCACGCCCAAAATAAGACTGAACCCAAATAGAACTGAACTAAAACCAAATTTGTTACATAAAAGTAGGGCCTTTTTTTATGAATTATGCAAAAGATGATCTGCTGTTTGCGCCATTAGGCGGATCTGGCGAGATTGGCATGAATGTCAATCTTTACCATTATCAAGGCAGCTGGATCATGGTTGATCTTGGCATTTCCTTTCCCGATGAAAGCACTCCAGGTGTTGATGTTATTCTTCCCGATTTGAAATTCATTGCCGACCGGCGTGATAAATTGGCTGGTCTGGTGCTGACCCATGGCCATGAAGATCATCTAGGCGCAATCCCCTATCTGTGGAGCCAACTTGGTTGCCCAATCTATGGCAGCGCTTTTACCCTCGCGCTATTGCGGCGCAAGCTTGCCGAGTCACGCGGTGATTTTGACATAAAGCTTCATGAAATTGGCATGAATGCGCCGTTTAAACTTGGTGCGTTTGAAATTGAAATGGTGGCATTAAACCATTCGATTCCGGATCCGGCAGCGCTTGCCATCCGCACTGACGCTGGCACCATTTTTCATACAGGCGACTGGAAATTCGACAAAACGCCGGTTCTTGGTACCGATACTGACGCACCGCGTCTTGCCGCGATTGGTCATGAAGGGGTCTTGGCGCTTGTCGGGGACTCGACCAATGCCATGGTTGAAGGGCGCACCGGATCTGAAAGTGACGCCAAGGCGGGGTTAACAGCGGCCATTGCCAATGCAACCGGACGGGTGGCCATCACTTGTTTTGCCAGTAATGTCGCGCGGATCGACTCGATTTGCAAGGCGGCCAAGGCCAATGGCCGGTCAGTTGCAATTGTCGGGCGGGCTCTTAATCGGGCGATTTCGGCCGCGCGTGAGGTTGGTTATCTTGCCGATTTGCCAGATCTTGTACCCGAAGGCGATGTTGATTTATTGCCGCGTGATTCGATTGTGATTGTTTGTACTGGTACCCAAGGCGAGCCGCGGGCAGCCATGGCGCGAATTGCCGCCGCAGCGCATGAATCCATCAGCCTTGAGGAGGGTGACACCGTTATTTATTCATCACGGCAAATTCCGGGCAATGAAAATGCCATTGCGCGGGTTCAAGATATGCTGATTCGGCGCAAAATTCACCTTGTGACCGATCAGGATGCGCCGGTTCATGTATCGGGGCATCCGTCACGCGGTGAAATGATCGAAATGTATGGCCTGATCCGGCCGAAAATCGCCATTCCGGTTCATGGAACTGCGCGGCATTTGCTGGCGCATGCGGCCTTAGCCGATTCCTGTCAGGTCTCGCAAACGATCCTTCCTTATAATGGTGTGGTGATCCGGCTGAATGGCGATAGGGCTGGCATCATTGATCATATTCATACGGGGGCTTTGACCGCCGAAAAGGGCAATATCATCGAATTGCAGGCCGATATGATGCGGGCAAGGCGGCGGATGCTATGGAATGGTGTTGTTACCGCTTCGGTGATCTTGAACAAGGCAGGGGCGCTTTGTGCCGTGCCAAGTATTGCGCAAAGCGGCCTTGGTGATGGTGATGCCGCAAGCGACTATGTTGCGGCGGCCTCGATTGCGGTTGAAGATGCGATTGAAATTCTGGGCAAAACAGCACGGCGCAATGATGCATCGGTTGAAGATGTTGTTTCGCAGGCAGTGCGGCGGGTTGCGCGGTCAATGTTCGGCTTGCGGCCAATCGCGCAGGTTCATATCATGCGGGTCAGCGAAGAGGATTTACGGGCATGATTGGAAATATAAATCATATTGCGATTGTCGTTCCCTATCTTGATGCGGCAGCCGCGCATTGGCGCGATATGCTTGGTGCCGAGGTTAGCCAAGCGCAAACATTGCCTGAACATGGCGTGCGGATTGTGTTTGTGCGCTCGGCCAATGGTCAGGTTGAATTGATGGAGCCTTTTGGCGATGCCTCGCCAATTGCCGGTTTCTTAAAGCGTAACCCTGATGGTGGCATGCATCATATCTGTTATGAGGTCGCCAATATTGACCAAACACGCGCCAAGCTAGAGGCAAAGGGCGCGCGGGTGCTAGGTGACGGCAGCGTGAAAACTGGCGCACATGGCAATCCAGTGCTGTTTTTGCACCCAAAGGATTTCAACGGCACGCTTATCGAATTAGAACAGGTTACCGAAGGTGGGGCGCATTAGATGGATATTGTTTCAGGAATCGTGGTTTTTATTCTGCTATGGTGGTGGGTGTTCTTTATGACCTTGCCATTTGGCGTGAAGACGCCTGATTCGGTTGAGATTGGCCATGCCACATCAGCACCGGAAAAACCAATGCTTTGGCGCAAGGCGATGATTGCCACGATGATTGCATCAATCTTATTTGCCATCGTGTTTTGGGTAATTGATTCGGGGTTGCTGTCGCTTGATCAGCTATAGGCCTTTGCCGCTATCAAGGCGGCGGGCATGGTAGGGCGGCGGCATTTGCCGATTAATTGAAATAATGCGCCAGATTTTGGCCAAAAGAAAAGCAAGGCTTACGCCTTGCCTTTTTCAATCACTGATCTTGATGCCAGTATTTGCTCTCCCTAAACTCGGTTTTGAGTAACACATAAAGATTTTAGGAAACTTTCATCGGCTTGTCGACATAAAATTGACGAAGATCCAACAAATCAGACAAAAATTCGCCTTGCTGGCGAATAAATCAGGTGAGTAAGCCCCGCTAAGTGACGCAGCCTTTGCCAGAAGTTCGTTTATCTTTGTGTTTGGCCAAAAAACCATGTTATCAGACGATTATGGTCAAGATGCGGTCTTTGTCGGCTGGTCTGTTGGCATAAGGGGCAACAGAATAATGCAAAAAGAAACAATTTATCTGGCATCAGATCATGCTGGCTGCGAGCTGAAAGCCGCTGTTTGTGCGCATCTTACTGCTGCTGGATATCAAATTGTTGATCTTGGGCAAGATCAGGGTGAGTCTGTTGATTACCCTGATTATGGTGTAAAATTGGCGCTGGCGTTAAAGGATGACACAACCGCGCGCGGCATTGCCATTTGTGGAAGCGGTATCGGTATTTCGATTGCAGTAAACCGATTTTCATGGGTGCGGGCGGCGCTTGTTAGCACTGCCGAAGCGGCCAGCCTGTCGCGCCAGCATAATGATGCTAATGTTTTAGCCTTGGGCGAACGGTTGATTGATCGGGCATTAGCACTTACATGTGTTGAAGCGTTTTTAGGCACTGCCTTTGAAGGTGGTCGTCATCAGCGGCGGGTAGATAAATTAACCGAGATTGGTAATGATCGATTGGAATTGGAATAGGCTTGCAGTATTGATTGCCGGTTTTATGTGTTTATCAAGTATATTGATGCCGCTTGGGTAATGGATTTGACTGCGGTAAGGCATATTTTTGAGGAGACGAAAGATGGACGAATTCGCTAATGTGCAAGCTGCGATGAAAATGGACGGTTTTTTCAGCAATACACTGGCTCAAAGTGATCCTGAAGTGGCTGCTGCGATCAGTGATGAATTGGTGCGCCAGCAAGATCAGATTGAAATGATTGCCTCGGAAAACATTGTCAGCACTGCGGTTATGGAAGCCCAAGGGTCGGTTCTAACCAATAAATATGCCGAAGGCTATTCAGGTCGTCGCTATTACGGCGGTTGCGAGCATGTCGATGTGATCGAAACATTGGCAATTGAGCGCGCCAAGAAATTGTTCAATTGTAATTTCGTCAATGTGCAGCCGCATTCGGGCGCGCAAGCGAACCAAGCTGTTTTCCTAAGCTTGCTAAAGCCGGGCGATACCATTCTTGGCATGTCATTGGCGGCGGGTGGTCATCTAACGCATGGCGCTGCGCCAAATCTGTCTGGTAAATGGTTCAATGCAATCCAATATGGTGTGGATGAAGCTACCGCGCAGGTGGATTTTGACGAATTACAGAGGCTCACCCTAGAGCATAAGCCGAAAATGATCCTTGCTGGCGGATCGGCCTATCCACGGACTTTGGATTTTGCCGCATTCCGTAAGATTGCAGATTCGGTTGGTGCCTATTTTATGGTTGATATGGCGCACATTTCGGGTCTGGTTGCTGCCGGTGCGCATCCTAGCCCGATCGAGCATGCGCATGTTGTCACATCGACTACGCATAAAACCTTGCGGGCGTCACGCGGCGGTTTAATCCTGACCAATGATGAGGCGCTTGCCAAAAAATTCAATTCAGCCGTTTTCCCCGGCTTGCAAGGTGGCCCATTGATGCATGCCATTGCTGGCAAGGCAGTTGCCTTTGGCGAGGCGCTTCGCCCTGAATTCAAGGCTTATACAAATATGGTTGTCAGCAATGCGCGTATTCTTGCCGAAACTTTGATTTCGCGCGGTGTGTCTATCGTCTCAGGCGGTACGGATACCCATGTTGTTCTTGTCGATCTTCGGCCAAAGGGTTTGACCGGTAACGTGACCGAGCTGTCGCTAGAGCATGCAGGTATCACCTGTAACAAAAACGGCATTCCGTTTGATCCGCAGCCACCGACAGTGACATCGGGTGTTCGCCTTGGCACGCCTGCTGGAACAACACGCGGTTTTGGCAATGACGAATTTGTGAAAATTGGTCATCTGATCGGCGATGTTCTTGATGGATTGGCGCAGAATGCTGAGGACAACAAGGCGATTGAAGCGCGTGTGCGCGAAGAAGTGCGCACATTATGCCGGGCTTTCCCAATCTATCAATAGTGTGTACACTCATCAGATACACCAGATGTTGTTTGTCATTTCCGAATTAGGGTAGTGTGGTACGATGATTTGTCCGTTTTGCGGAAACGAAGATACACAGGTAAAGGATTCACGCCCTGCCGAAGATGGCGGGGCGATCCGACGCCGGCGCTTATGCGGGAAATGTGACGCTAGATTCACCACCTTTGAACGGGTGCAAATCCGCGAAATTACATTGGTCAAACGTGATGGTCGTAAATCAGTTTTTGACCGTGAAAAACTGGAACGGTCATTCGATATTGCCCTTCGCAAACGCCATGTTGACGCCGAATCTGTCGCTATGGCGATCAATGATGTCGTTCGCCAGCTAGAAAGCCATGCCGATGGTGACGTGCCAAGTGCGCGTGTTGGTGAATTGGTGATGGCGGCGCTATACAAGCTGGATCAAGTCGCCTATGTCCGCTATGCGTCGGTATATCGTAACTTCCGAGAGGCCAAGGATTTTGAAGCCTTTGTCGAAAAAGAGCTTGGTGAGTAAAGCGGCTAAGACGCAGGATTTCCGGTCAAATCCAGTTTTCCCCGAAGATACAAGATGGATGCGCGCTGCCATCATGGCGGCAAAGCGCGGCATTGGCCGTAGCGGGGTTAATCCGCCGGTTGGTTGTGCTCTGATTGGTGCTGAAGGGCAATTGCTGGCATCGAGCCATACAGGGGTAGGCGGCGTTCCCCATGCCGAATTTGCGGCGCTGGCAAGTCTTGATGATGCTGGTCGTATTGCTCTTCAAGGCGGCACTGCCTATGTCACGCTTGAGCCTTGCGCCCATCATGGGAAAACCCCGCCATGCGCCGATGCGCTGATCGCCACTGGCATTGCACGTCTTGTGGTTGCGCTTCAAGATCCTGATCCGCGGGTGAATGGCAATGGCTTGGCGCAAATTGCCAAAGAAGGCATCATCGTTTGCCTTGGTGTCGAGGCAGCGCTGGCAACTGAAACGTTAAAATATTTTATTCATAAAATTCATAATGATAAACCTTATTGCTCACTTAAGATCGCAGCATCACTTGATGGTAAAATTGCGCTTTCCGACCGTAAAAAACGTTGGTTAACTGGCCCTGAAATGCGCTGCTATGTTCATTTGTTGCGTAGTCAGGCTGATGCCATTATCACCGGTATCGGCACTGTTCTTGCCGATGATCCGCAGTTGAATTGTCGCAATGAAGGGTTGGAAAATGATAGCCCGCCCATTTTCATTTTTGATCGGATTTTGCGCATTCCCATCACCGCAGCGGTTTTGCAAAGCCCCTATCCGGTGACGCTGTTTTGCAGTGAAGCGGCACCTGAACAGCGCCGCCGAGCGCTCGGAGATGCCGGATGCGCGATTGTGCCTTTGCCCGATGATGCTGATGGGCGGCCTGATATTGGCGCGGCATTGCGCTATTTGGGCGCCAGGGGAATCAATCATGCGCTTGTCGAGGCTGGTACCGGTCTTGTCACCAGCTTTTTGGCCGCTGATGCCGCTGATTGCCTCTACTGGACACAATCAGATCATATTTTGGGAGGTGATGCCTTGCCTGCGGTTGGGCAATTAACCTCTCAAACAATCAACGCGGTGGCAATCTTTGCCGAAAACAGATATATCCAGACGCATTATCAGGCAATTGGCCGTGACCGCCTGATTATCTTGCAGAAACCCAACGCCAACACCAGCAGAACACAGGCATAAACCATGTTTACCGGTATTATTACAGCCATTGGCCGCCTCGAGGCGATCACCGATAAAGGCGATCGGCTATTGCGGATTTCCTGTGATTGGGATTGCGCCGCGATTGATATTGGTGCCTCAATCGCCTGTTCGGGGATTTGCCTAACCGTGATTGACCGGCAGGATCATTGGTTTGAAGTTGCCGTTTCAGCCGAAACCATGGCCGTGACAACGCTTGGCAATTGGCAGCAGGGGAATCGGATAAATCTTGAACGTGCGCTTTGCCTTGGTGACGAGCTTGGCGGGCATATCGTATCGGGGCATGTTGACGGTTTGGCCGTGATTACCTCAATCACACCTTTTGGCGACAGCCATGTTTTCTGGTTAGAGGCGCCGCAACCTTTGGCCAAATTTGTTGCACCAAAGGGATCGGTTGCGCTTGATGGCGTGTCCTTGACGGTCAATGCGGTCAAGGGCAATGCGTTCAGCCTCAATATCATCCAGCATAGCTGGGATGTAACCGGCTGGGGACAGGCTGTCGTCGGGCAAAAGATGAATATGGAAATTGATATGCTGGCGCGCTATGTTGCCCGCCTTGCAGCGTTTGATAAGGATTAATGCAATGACATCACCAAACCGCAATGGTTTATCAACAATTGAAGAGGTGATTGCCGATGCCAAGGCAGGCAAGCTTTTCATCCTTGTTGATGACGAAGACCGCGAAAATGAAGGCGATCTATGTGTCATTGGTGAATATGCGACGGCAGATGCAATCAATTTCATGGCCAAATATGGCCGTGGATTAATCTGCCTTGCTTTGACGCGTATCCGCACCGAACAGCTTGGCCTGACGATGATGGAGCGCCGCAATGAATCGCGGCACGAAACAGCCTTTACCATCTCAATTGAAGCGCGTGAGGGCGTGACAACCGGCATTTCGGCCGCAGATCGCGCCTTGACCATCAAAACCGCGATTGATCCAAATTGTGGCGAACGCGATATCACCACCCCGGGTCATATCTTTCCATTGATTGCCCGCGATGGTGGAACTTTGGTTCGCGCTGGCCATACCGAAGCTGTTGTTGATATTGCGCGTGCCTGTGGGTCGGATAATCCGTCTGGAGTGATTTGTGAAATCATGAAAGATGATGGCGAAATGGCGCGTCTTCCCGATTTGATTGGTTTTGCCAAAGAACGTGATCTGAAAATTGCATCAATTACCGATCTAATTGCATGGCGGCGGCGCAATGAATCGCTTGTTCAACGTACCGTCGAAAGCGCAATCACAACCCGCATTGGTGGTGACTGGCGTATGGTGATCTATGCCAATACGGTTTCGAATATTGAACATATTGCCTTGGTAAAAGGCGACATTAGCGCTGGTGATCCTATTTTGGTTCGCATGCATGCGCTTGATCTGATGGCCGATCTTCTTGGCGCAGTGTCGGAAAAGCGGGCAGGTGACGAATTGGCAACAGCGATGGCGGCAATTGCCAAAGCTGGATGCGGCGTTATTGTTGTGTTGCGCGAATCCATCGCTTCCAGCCTTTCATCAATGGTTAGCCAGAAATTGAATATGACAAGGGATACAGGCGGCAACCGCGATTTGCGCGATTATGGCGTTGGCGCGCAAATTCTGACCGATCTTGGTATTCGCAAGATGATCTTGTTATCCGACACACGTCCAAATGTGGTGAGCCTTGAAGGATATGACCTTGAAATCACCGATTGGCAGCGCATTCATCAGGAGTAGGCATAATGGCAGGACATTTTTTGATTGTTGAGGCGCGTTTCTATGGCGAGATCGCCGATGCACAGGCCGCAGGCGCCGTTGCCGCGCTTGAGGCAGTCGGAGCAAGCTATGAGCGTGTTTTGGTGCCTGGTGCGCTTGAAATACCGGCTGCAATCGCTATGGCGTCGATTGGCGACCGACATTTTGATGGCTATGTTGCGCTTGGGTGCGTTATTCGCGGCGAGACCAGCCATTATGATACGGTTTGCAATGAATCGGCACGTGGATTGATGGATTTGTCACTAGCTGATGGATTGGCGATTGGCAATGGTATTTTGACCGTTGAAAATGAAGATCAGGCTTGGACGCGTGCCGATGCTGCGCGCAAGGATAAGGGCGGTGATGCCGCTCGTGCGGCACTGGCGATGGCAGCGTTAAAACAGGAATTTTGTGGTTAATCTGATGAGTGATGATAAACAAACATTAAAAGCGGTTCCGGTTCGTCGCCGGTCTGCGGCGCGTCTGGCAGCCGTTCAGATTATCTATCAAACATTGATCACCGGCCAGTCTGCAATCAATTTTGCACCGCAATTCTTGGCGCATTATGCTGGCGATGCGGCAAAATCATTCAAGGTCAAAGATCTGGATGAAGGGCATTTAAATGCGCTTTATGCCGGTGTTGAACATGATGTTGTCGATATTGACGCGGCAATTGCGGCCCAGCTTGCTGTGGGATGGTCGCTTGATCGTCTGGCGCGGATTGAATTATCATTATTGCGATGTGGCGCCTATGAATTGCAGTCAATGCCGCATATCCCCGCCCGTGCAGCGGTCAGTGAATATGCCGCTTTGAGCGACGCATGCGGATGTGATGTCGGGTTTGTGAATGCCGTTCTTGACCGCATGGCGCATAACGCCCGCATTGTTGAAATGGTGAAATAGGTTCTGGCTTTTTGGTTAGGCCGGTTTAGTCGGTAGCTTGCCGGCGGTTCAAACTTGAGAAAATCTGCTCAATAACGCCTAATGTATTGCCTGGCGTTGGTGTTTTAGAATCGATATGCGTAACATTAAGACCGATTTTTTCATCAATTAAATCAATTTTTTGCAGGCCGTTGTTTGCGTCAAATGAAAAAGCGTAAATCACCCGCGATTTAGTTTTGTTGATGCCAGCAACGGGCTGTTCCATAATTTGACTGGCATAATAGATTTTGCGGCTATCAAAAGCGCCTTCAAAGCTTGGGCGGCCAAGCATGCCGATGATGTCAGCGCGGTTGGTTTGGCCAATTTTGATTGTGTCCATTTCGGCCTGATTGATGACATGGCCGTGTTTGCTGATCCGTTCGCCGCATCCAGCCAGAAAGCCAAGGCAGAAAATGCCAATGCCAAGCGCGCCAAAGCATTGCTTGATTTGGCGTAGGATAGATAGTCGAGTCAAAGAGACACTGGTCATTATTGGGTTCCTGCGATATAGAAAGGGCCACGGGTCCATTTTGGTCACGCCAACAAATTAGATCAATAGTGCAGGATGTTGCAACAATGAACGAAAAAGCACAAGCATGGCTCGGCAATTTACTTGGCTGGGGGCAGCGCCGACAGGCTGGTGATGCGGAAAAGCTGTATGCGGAGGCAGTTCGTTTAGCCCGAAACCCGGTCTTTTTTGACACATATGGCGTTGCTGATGATGTTGATGGGCGTTTTGATGCGCTTAGCTTGATTGTGGCTTTGGTGATGCGAAAGCTGAAAACACTGGATGATGACGGCAAAGCATTGAGCCAGCAATTATTTGATTCGATGTTTGCTGACATGGATTTGTCACTTCGGGAAATGGGCGCAGGGGATATTGGCGTTTCAAAACGTGTTCGCGCTATGGCCGAGGCCTTTATGGGGCGTCTTGAATCCTATGTTTATGCCATTGATAATAAAAATAAATTTTTTTTTTCAGCAGCCTTGAATCGTAATTTGTTTCGCGGCAATGAAACAATTAGTCCCTTGGCGAATGGCCTTGTTGATTATCTGTTTGCGCTGGTCAAGGAAATCGATAATCTTCCGGCTGAACAGGTTCTTGCGGGCAAGCTTGACATCAAATAGGCCAGCCCTGTTTTACGTTGAGCTCACTGTTTTACTTTGCGTTTATGTGGCAGGTGATGTTTAGCCAGTTATCTAGGATCGACCATTTTGAACCAGTAAAGCTGGATGGAACGGTCACTTTTGGCCGCAATATAGCTTGGTAAAGATAAAAATATGCCTCTGATAAATTTGGATTCCGAAATCAATGTTGAACGCGTCCGGCCGGATACGGGCAGTTTCTATAAATTTGTTGCCACTGACGCCGAATGCCAGCTTTTGGCAGCGCGGTTTGATTTTATCGAGGTTGGATCTTTATCTGCCGAGCTTCGCGTTCGCAAATCAGCGCGCGGTTGCTGGGATGTTTCGGGTCAGTTAAAGGGTGAGATTGTTCAAGCTTGTGGTGCAACTGGCGCCCCAGTCAGCGAGACTATAGATTTTCTGCTCGAAGAACGCTATGTTCGAAATGCCGGCAATCCTGACGAGGTTGAAGTCCATCTTGATGAGGCAGAACCTCTTGAAAATGGCGCAATCAAGATTGGCGAAATGCTGGCGCAATCGCTTGCGGTTGCAGTTACCCCGTGGCCGCGTGCGCCCGAAGCACCGGAAACATTCACAATTGGCGAGGAATCGTCGAATCATCCATTTGCTGGGCTTGCTGCGTTAAAACGCCAGCCCCCCAAATAATGTAGAGCAGGTTGGGAGGATATACCCTGTCTGGAGTAATTAAGATTGCGCTTGATGCCATGGGTGGCGATAACGCGCCAGCATCAGTTATTGATGGCGCCGATATTGCCAAGGCCAAGTCGCCACATATTGAGATCGTGTTCGTTGGTGACGAAACGGTGATTCGTCCATTGCTAGCCAAATCAAAGCATGTCAAAGACACCGAAGTGATTCACACCGAATTTGCGGTTTCGTCAAAGGAAACAGCCTCGCAAGCGGTGCGCCGTGGGCGTGAAAGCTCGATGTGGCTTGCCATTGCCGAAGTTGCAGCCAAGCGGGCTGATGCCATCGTGTCGGCTGGCAATACTGGCGCGTTGATGGCGATGGCGAAATTACAGCTTCGCACCATGCCCGGCATCACCCGCCCGGCCATTGCCGGCTTTTTTCCGACCGAACATGATCCTATGTGCATGCTCGATCTTGGTGCCAATCTTGAATGTGATGAAGAAAATCTGGTGCAATTTGCCCTGATGGGACAGGCGTTTTATCTTTCATTGATAGGAAAAGATAATCCAACCGTCGGTTTGTTGAATGTTGGTGAAGAAGAACAAAAAGGCCATGAATATTTGCGGTTGGCAGCACAAGAATTGTCAAACCCGGATTTAGGGGTGAATTACCGTGGCTTTGTTGAAGGGTCTGATCTGGTCAAGGGCAGCGTTGATATTATCGTGACGGATGGATTTTCTGGTAATATTGCGCTAAAAACCGCCGAAGGAGTTGCCGGATTATTTGCGTTGATGCTGCGCCGCTCGTTTCGGGCTTCGGTTTTTGCGCGCATTGGCTATTTATTTGCCCGCAAATCACTAAAGAATTTCCGATCCAAGATGGATCCAAGACGTTACAATGGGGCGGTTTTTCTGGGGTTGAACGGAATTGCGGTTAAATCGCATGGCGGAACCGACTCACTTGGGTTTTCCAATGCTATTGATGTTGCGGCTAATCTTGTTGATCATGGATTTATTCCTGATGTCAGTGCTGCCATTGAAAAGGCGGGGTTGATCCGCGAACAAAGAAAGATAGCGAATGACTAATCAACGGGTTTTGATGACCGCTGTCGGGTCTTACTTGCCAGTCAATGTCGTCACGAATGAGGCGCTTTCCAGCTTTGTTGATACGGATGATGCCTGGATCAGGCGGCGTACCGGCATTGCCCAACGCCATCTTGTTGCTGATGGTGAAACCACTGCCGATTTGGCCTATCATGCCGCCACAAAAGCGCTTGCCAATGCAGGGCTAACTGGCGGCGATATTGACCTCATCATCATTGCCACAACAACCCCTGATAACACCTTTCCCTCAACCGCCACAAAATTACAGCATATGATCGAGGCCAAAGGCGCGATTGCCTTTGATATTCAAGCGGTTTGTGCCGGATTCGTCTATGCTCTTGATATTGCTGATGCCATGTTGCAATCGGGGCGTGGGCGCCGCGCACTTGTCGTTGGGGCGGAGAGCTTTTCAAAATTGCTGGATTGGGAAGACCGGACAACGTGTGTTTTGTTTGGTGACGGTGCTGGTGCTGTGGTGCTTGAGCTTGCCGATGATGCTGGTGATTGGGGCATTCGTTCGTCGGTACTTCATTCTGATGGTGCCTATCGTGATATTCTCTATGTCGATGGTGGCCCATCAAGCAATGCTTCGGTTGGTCATGTGCGTATGCAAGGCAAAGAAGTATTTCGCCATGCCGTTGAAAAGCTTGCATCGGTTATGGATGAAGCCCTTAGTGCCGCCAATATGCAAGCGGGCGATATTGACTGGCTGGTTCCGCATCAGGCAAATTTGCGCATTATTGATGCCATGCAGAAAAAAATGGATTTGCCATCTGATCGGGTTGTGCGCACGGTCGAACAGCATGCCAATACATCTGCAGCGTCAATTCCGCTAGCGCTTAGCGCGGCAGTCGATGATGGCCGAATCAAGAATGGTGATGTTTTGGCGATGGAAGCCATTGGCGGCGGGCTTGTTTGGGGCGCAGCATTGGTGAAATTCGGTCGCCCATCGTGATTTTCGCCCATTGATACCGGCTGGATGCCGCAAATATCGATTTTTTTTGGGCTTTTCGTCCTAATCCATCATTTGTACTAACTTTCTGAATTGACCGCAGGTTCAAAAGTGGTTATTTTTTAATATATGGGAACGCTTACACGCGCAGATTTAACCGAATCCGTTTACCGGAATATAGGGTTATCAAGAAATGAATCCTCCGATCTTGTCGAGGCTGTTCTTGAAGAAGTTTGCGCCTGCCTTGAGGCTGGTGAAGAAGTAAAACTATCCTCTTTTGGCACGTTTTCAGTTCAGTTGAAAAGCGAGCGTGTTGGCCGTAACCCGAAAACAGGGATCGAAGCGGTCATTACATCACGCCGCGTTTTGTCGTTCCGTCCGTCGCATATACTCAAGGATCGTGTAGACGGCTCGCAATGAACGATAAAGCTAACGACGCTTTCAAAACAATTTCTGAAGTCTCTGCACTGCTTGACGTGCCACAACATGTTTTGCGTTTTTGGGAAAGCAAATTTTCCAGCCTTCGCCCATTAAAGCGAAGCGGTGGCCGGCGTTATTACCGGCCTGATGATGTTGCCGTTTTGCGCCGAATCAGACAGCTTTTATATGTTGATGGCTTTACCATCAAGGGCGCGCAAAAGCTGGTAAGAAGCAAAGCAGCTGCTACCAAACCAAATGCCCTAACCACAGCAAACAACGCATCAGGCAAAGATCTTGCCGCGGCAATGGCGATGCTCGATGATGTAAAAACCCGCCTTGCAGCACTAAAACAGCAGCTTAACCACTAAGCCGTATCATTTTTGCTGAAAAGCCGATTGCCTAGATATCTTGGCGCGGCTATAACCAGCACTGGCCGGAGCGTAGCGCAGCCTGGTAGCGCACTATACTGGGGGTGTAGGGGTCGTGAGTTCGAATCTCGCCGCTCCGACCATTTTTCATTTAAAAAATACAATAAAACCATAGGGATATAATGTCTCTGTGGTTTTTTCTTGTTTGCATTAGTTTCATCTAATATCGTTTAAATATCGTTTAATTGTAGACATAGTGTAGACATGGCTGCTCGGCAGTCCCCCACTTTGAGAATCAACGGGGTGTAATGAAGCAAAAAATAACAGCATCTCTAGTTGCCAAGATTCGATGCCCGGCTGAAAAAGGGCAGGTGTGGGTGCGGGACACTGAGGTGTCTGGTTTTGCAGTGCGAATCACCAATAAGGGTATCAAGTCCTTCGTTTTTGAGAAGCGGCCGAAGGGTGTAGTGCAGGTTAAACAGATAACAATAGGCCGCTGCGGTGAGTGGAGTGTTGAGCAGGCGAGGGATGCTGCTAGAAAATTAGCAGTTGAGTTCTCAGACCCAAACTATCTTCAAAAGCAATCTGAGGCCAAGGCAAAGAAATCCTTCTCAGATGCTTTCGAGCAATATGCTGAAACAAAATTGCTAACGCTTGCGGAGAGTACGAGAAGCAAGCACAGGGGTTTCTTTGATAGAGAGATTTTGCCGTTAGTTGGAAACCTGCCTTTAGAGGCGTTTATGCGAAAACACCTATCTGGGATTACGCTTCCAATGCAACAAAGGGGGCATCACGGCACAGCTTCGGGTGTTTGGAAGGCGGTTTCTGCTTTCCTAACCTGGTGTGTGAAAGTTGGTTTGTTAGAGGTGAATCCCGTCTTAGGTGCGACGCCAGAATTTGATATAAAAAAACGTAAACGCTTTCTGTCTCTGGACGAAATAAGGTCTGTTTGGTTAGCCGCAAACACTGTTAATCCTGTTCGTTGTTCAGCTATAAGGCTACTCATACTTCTGCCCTTTAGAAAGACTGAATTCACGCTCTCGCATTGGCATGAATATGACGGAAATTTCTTTCATATTCCAGTTGAGAGAACTAAAACTAAATCTCTAATATCATTGTTTTTTAGTGAATTTTCCAAAACTTGTCTTCCTGCGCGCCGGAATGACACTGATTTGATGTTTAGCACAAATGGTAAAGTCGCAACTCGGCTTGATGATAAGCTCCTCAAGTGCATAATCGAGGAGGCCGGTGTTAAGCCTTTTGGCTGGCACGATTTTCGCCGAACTTTCTCCACCCATTTGAACGAAATGCCTAATGCCGACTTTATCGCCATCGAGGCCTGCTTAAACCATACGGTAGAGGCGCAGAGAGGTGTTGCTGGCGTTTATAACCGCGCTGAATACCGACGCCAGAAACAGGCTGTTCTGCAGCAATGGTCAGACTTAGTGGAGGCTGCTGTTGGGTAAACAAGATTGGCCAACAGTTGAGGAGTTTAAAGCGCTGCAGCAGCTTGTGAATGAGGGCAAAGTCACCGCTATAGCAGAACTTATTGAAAAAGACGGCGTTGTCATTCATCGCTGCATTGTTGATGCTCTCAAGAAGCTAGACCACTGGGACAATAATTTGAGGTGGCAAATCACCGAAACCCCAAAAGCCTCTCAAGCTAAAATTGGCATGGCCGGACGACCATCTAGTAAGGAAAAAGACCCGCTACATGCCTTTAGGCGCCATAAATTAGCAATGAAGGTGGCCGAGGCTCACATTCATTACATAGAAATCCACGGCCGAGAGCCTAACCTAAAAGAGGTTAGAGAGTTTATTTTGAATGATAAAGATGTTGCTCGTTTAACCAGGTTTTCAGGCAAGGGGCGAACGACACAAGATAAAATGGTTGCTGACGCAAAATTGCTCTTTGAGCCAAGGTAGAAAAAGCGTGTCACTTAAACCCCAATCGGGGTGCATTTTTGTGACATAAAAAAGAAAATATCAATCACGCATCACCTTAAACGAAAGGATTGCGTGATGGATAAACTTCTTAATCGAAAGAAATCTGCAGAATATTTAAATGAGAAAGGTGTCAGGTCTTCCAGTGTTACACTTGCCAGACTGGCGATGTCCGGTGAGGGACCAAAATACACCCTTATAGGCCGCACAGCTTATTACAAGCCCGAGTGGCTGGACGAGTGGCTTGAGAGCCAGATAACCCCCCATTCTCATTCACTGGCCCATATGCTCTCGAAAAATGGAGGGTCTAATGGCTGATACCTATGACCCTATCAACACACCGGGCCTTTTAGAGCCACTAAAGGGTACTCAACGCTCAGAAGGCTATTTAGTCGGTAAAAACCCCCTAATAATTGGTGGAAAAAAGATGGTTGAGGAGGGAATTGTGCCAATCACCCCTCTCAAGGCTATTCGCAAAAATTGTATCGATTGTGCGGGTGGAAGCAAAGGTGAGGCTCGCAGATGCATAGCCATCGAATGTCCCTGCTGGCCGTTCCGGATGGGGACCAATCCATTTATGCGGATGAAGTGACAGATGCCCAGCAGGAAATCCCCTCACAAGCCACATAAGCGGGGGAATGAGCAATATGTTCTTATTCCCTACGCTTGGCTCCGACACCCGAATTTTCGGCAATTATCATCTGATGCAGTACGTGTGTTTCTTGAGATGCATTTGGGCTTTTATGGTTCTAACAATGGCTCTGTTGGCTTCAGTGTCAGACAAGCTGCAGCCTGCCTTCATTCAGGTCAAGGAAGGGCAAAAAAGGCAATCGATGAGCTTGAAAGGCTGAGGTTTATAGAATGCACGCGTCAATCAAGCTTCAACCTTAAAACTAAACATTCCAGAGAATGGCGACTTACTACACAACCAATCGAAAAAGGTGCGGCAGGCCACGATTGGAAAAAAATAACGGTTCCAGATTAGGTGACTATGGTTCCAATCTGGGTACTGATTGATATTTTTCCATACGTATTCGGCGGTCTTGGTATCTGGTTTGGAACTGTAATAGCTCTTTTGAGAGCGGTTACGGTTCCAGATTAGATACACATATAATATACCATACCGACTGGCAGTGCTTGGCACTGGCTGGTATTATTGCAACCGGCCCCATCACTGAGGAAGCTGATATGCGTGACAATAATGGCAAGTTTATAGCAGGCCATAGCGGCAATCCCGGAGGCCGCCCAAAAGACGAGTATAAGGTGGCAGAGCTAGCCCGTTCTTACACCTTAGAAGCCGTTGAGACGCTTGTTGACCTTATGAGGCATAGCAGAGACGATAGAGTCCGTGGAACGGCTTCTCAGGCGCTTCTAGACAGGGGCTGGGGCAAGGCAAAGGTGGAAGTGGCCACCAGTGGCGGAGAGACGTATATAGAGGCTCTGCAGGCTGCAGCTGAGATGATTAGGGCCAGTGAATGCAGAGAGAATTGACGAACACTTCGCGTCAATCAGTGGCGTTTACACGGGCAATAAGTTTTTCCGCTGTTTCAACGCGCTCGCTATATCTGTTCGTGAGATAACTTGAGCAAGAGCGAGTCAATATAGTGAATTTCATCAACTCCTCCATTACGTCGACCATTCTGTTATAAAATGGCGATGGCTTCATTCGGTCACTTTCATCAAACTGTTGAAATGCCTTTGGCACTGACGACTGATTTGGGATGGTTATGCACCGCATCCAGCGCCCCAATATCCGCATCTGATTAACCGCGTTGAAGCTTTGCGAACCTCCATTTACTTGCATAACAGCCAAGACCTTGCCCTGTGTCGGTCGGACAGCACCCAGAGAGAGGGGTATCCAGTCGATTTGCGCTTTCATTATGCCTGTCATTGCACCGTGCCTCTCAGGTGAACACCAAACCATTGCTTCGCTCCAGCTGACCAAGTCTCTCAGCTCTGTAACTTTAGGATGTGTTGGTGCGGCATCATCCGGTAGCGGCAACCCAGTTGGATTGAATGTTTTTGTCTCCGCGCCTAGCTTGGTTAAGACCAGCGCAGCTTCTTCTGACATCAGCCTGCTGAATGAGCGGTCCCTTAAAGAGCCATACAAAAGAAGTACCTTTGGCTTGTGGCTGAATTGTTCAGGGATGTTAAGGCGCTCGTCATCTATCGGTTGAAAACTATTCTCATCAATCTGATATGTATCTGACATCAAATGCTTTCTTTGAACTTTTTGGTAGGTGGGCTGATTAGGGGTAGAAATGTTATACAGCCTACTTGTCTGAATTCTGGCCCTCAAGAAGGCGCCTTATACGCCTTAATTCGATAGAGTGTGTGTCTAAACTAAGATTGCGTCTGATAAAGCCTATTAGCCAAACAACGCAAATGCCCATTACCAAATAAACAGTGACCCTGAGCCAGAAGATTATCTGGTCTATTTGAGCAACGACATCATTAATAATTTCAGTCATAGTTTCGATTCACCCCAAGCAGTCTGGCTGAATAGGGTTAGAAATATTGCTGTGAGTAGGGTGTGGGTCATTAGAATTTCTTAAATGCTTCCATTAGCGGCTTTTCGATAATTGATAGCTTACCCTTTTGCCAAAGCGTCCGCCATTTTGTGATTGGTGTCGCTGTGCCCTTGTTCATCTCGCCTAACAGCAATGATGACATCCCTCAGTTTAGCTGCCTTGGGCAGCCCGTAATAGTCTTTTGCGATATCTGGCGCATCAATGTTAGCAGCCTTGCCCGCATCTATTTCTCCTAGGTATTCTGTATAGCTAATTACAGCCTGCTCTTCAAAATAACCAACCATACGGTGGGCTGCTTTTGGGAAAAATACGTACAGAATGAAGTAGAAATGCCAAAAAAAGAATTGGGCTAATAGAACGATTGCCCTTTCCAAAGAATTCGGTTTGGCGATTTCGATAAAAATCATCAAATGCATACGCTCATTTTCTGCCTCATCGAGCAAAGTCTTTATCCAGCCCCTGTCATCTTGTTTCATTTTCCTCAAAGAACTTAAATGACTCCACATCCCTGCAACCATCCCGGGAACTCCAGCAACAGTCTCTAGAACAACCGCTCTGTGGCCGTAGCGTTTTGCGAAGAAGGTGTCAGCGAACCACCTAAAAAACATTGTTACAGCCAATGCGAACCTATCAGAAAAATCACTTGGAGCACGGTGCTGCATCTTAATTACCTCAAATATTAATCGTTTGGCATTAGAGCCGAGGGCTTTAAACTACTGTATTAAATTTGAAAAATAGCATCGCCAAGCTCAAATCAATAATATAATCAAGGTGGCTAAAATTTTTTAAAAAAGTGGACCGAACTGAATGCTTGGTACAATCACTGGAGCCTTACGACTTATTTCATATAATCTGAATTTGCGATAAAACAAGGCCAGCGCAAAGGCTAGCCGTGAGTGACGCCCCCACTGTTATAGCAACGGGGCCCCTTCATCTATTTTTGGTGCGTTATAAAAATCCAGTTTGTCGCGTACCTTGAAAAGTTATTTTTGCTATACGATGTTGCTAAACAATCAGTAAAAGTTGATAAACCATTACGAACCCAGGTGTGTAAAACGAAGGTAATAGATGGTTAGGCTAATACTGATTGCTGCTGCAGTGTTTCTTGCTGTTTACCTTTTGTCTCGGCGTTTTAGTTTCAGTCAAAAAGACAATGACGGCGAGGGCGACGTTGTTAGTCCACGGTCAGGTGGCTTTCTGATGGCCGTTATTGCAGTGATTGCAGTATTATCGCTGATATTCGTCTTGCCACGGTTGGGCGTTAGTTTGGGTGGTTTGCTTCAAAAAGCTATGGCTTTATTTCCTATCATTCGGGCGTTTTTACCGTTCTAGATTTGGCCTAAAAGCTATTATAGCAGCCTGCTCGTCCAAATAATAAAGGGCGAGCAGAATGGTTAAAAAGAAACGCAAGAAATGTTTTGATAAATGAAAAATGCGAAGTGTCCACTTGTTTACCACCCATCATACGATATACCGCTGCCTGAAAACCATCGCTTTCCTGGCACCAAGTATAGCGCGTTGATTAAGGAGCTTGAGAGTGCAGGCCTAATAGAACATTATCTGAAATATCTGCCGAAGCCAGCTACGGCAAAATATTTGTCTATTGCACATGACCCAGTTTATATTCGAGCCATTGAAACAGGCGACCTCTCAAAACAGCAGCAAACAAAATTAGGCTTGCCATGGAGTGCAATACTCCTCCAACGTTCTTTTTTAGCGCCAAATGGCACTTTGCTGGCCGCACAACTCGCTCTTCAAACTGGGGTAGCCTGTCATGCAGCTGGTGGAACACACCATGCCCATTGGGATTTTGGCGCTGGCTTTTGTGTGTTCAATGACCTTGCTTATGCGGCGCGGGCATTGATTGCTATGAAATTAGCAAAAAGAATTCTAATTCTAGATTGTGATGTTCACCAGGGAGATGGAACTGCAAGCATACTCTCGAATGACATGGATATCTTCACCTGCTCAATCCATTGCGCTGAAAACTATCCACAAAAAAAAGCCAACAGTGACCTAGATATTCCAATCCCCAGAGGCTCTGGAGATGAGGAATATCTGTCCATGCTAGCTCAATGCCTAAACGAATTGGACCGCATTAATTTTGCGCCTGATTTGGTAATTTATGATGCAGCAGTCGATGTGCACAATAATGATAAGCTTGGTCTTTTGAAAATGACTTCAGATGGTATTTATCAAAGAGACCAAATTGTCTTGTCTCATTTCAAGGACCGGCAGGTTCCAGTCGCCACCACAATTGGTGGTGGTTATGGAGAAACACACGAAGAGGTGGCACAGCGTCATAGTATTATTTTTGCAGCTGTACAGTCAGTTTTTCAAAACTAATCATCTGATGTTAGTTTGGCGATTAAAGGCGCCACTTGCCGCCCGAGAGGTGATGATAACAAACCGATTAGTTAGGCCAGACACTATCCGTCATAATGTAGCCCACCACTCACTCTGTGCCAAAGCCTGAATAGATGACGCTTTTTAAATGGGTCGTCATGGTCAATAAAATCAGTGCGAAAATGCCCAAGTTCATGGTTATTGAGATATTGCACATCTCCTCGTGACAAGGGAGCTTCAATCCACAGGTCGCTTGAAGCTGTGACCTCATCAATAGAATCGAGTGCATTTTTCAGCAGGGAATCCATTTCAAATCCGCCTACCTGATAGCCTTTTCTTACAAGATGACTGTTTGCACGGCAGCGCAATTTACCGTCCTGCCATGTAAACATTGGTGCAAAAGATGTTTTTTCAGCGCCAGGTTTGTGCTCCGCCTGACGGTCAAAGTGAACCGGCTGGTAAAGTCGTTTTAGTTCTTTTGGGAATTTAGCCTCCATCCGCTCGTGAACAGTGTAGAGACTACAAAAACGACTGAGGCCCCCTTCCTTTGCGGGGTATTTGCACATCAGGCCAACATAATCAGGAACAGTAACGCCAAAGGCGTTGTCTGTATGAAAAACTAATTCAACGTTTGTCGCGGAGCCTCGCACGCCATAACCAAACTTTTTACCTGTATCGGTAACGTCATAAACCATGGTGCCGTCCCATTTCTGGGCAACGTTTTGTCCCATCAGCTGGCCAAGCGTCCAATAAATGTCAACCATTTGCTCTATATCAAATTCGTCAAGGGGGAGCTTGTCGATAACTGCAAACCCAAGGCCATTGTCACAGATATGTTTTGCTTTCCTGTAGGCACCACTCAATTCCGGTATTTCAAACTGCTGTGGATTCCTGAGGAGTGTTGGCAATGGCTTTGAACGCATTTCATCTGCCATTGTCGCAATCTCTTTGAATGCGCCGTCCGAGAGTTCTACTGTCCAGTCATCTCTTTTCAAGTTTGACGCTAACCAGCCTCTGCCGGCCGCCGTTGGAATGTTTTCCAATTCGTTAAAAGTTTCAGAGCTGAGGTCCATTACGCCGTCCATTTATTCCTCCCAACATATTTTTTGTTATTTATTTCCCAACCAACAACTTTTAAAACCTTGCCACAAAATAAGGCCGGCGCAAAGGCTGGCGGTGAGTGACGCCCCCACTGTTATAACAATGGGGCACAGCCTTATGTTTCGATGGTGGCTTGCGACGGCTGGGTTGCTGTTTGTTTGAGGCTTTTCTTAGTTAATCTTGAAGTGTAATTAGAGGCACGCCTAATACCTACTGACGAAACACCGCTCTGAAGGTGTTTGGGTGCAGGTCACTTCAATTTCCTTTAGATAGGAAGAGCGGGTGCATTTTATTGAGAAAATAATTGCTATGCTTGTTTTTTCTTTAACGCTGTATGTGTCTACACGGCAGTCAGCTCCGTTTTTATCCAGAGTATCGTTTATTAGGGCGCTGTAGTTGCCCTTATCAAGCATATTATCA
>CAWUWE010000018.1:0-2720 GCA_963926175.1 uncultured Alphaproteobacteria bacterium
TTATAATTACTTTATGGGCAAGTGTTCGTTCAAGATTGGCGCGCGATATTGGCCCAAGCGATTGGTGCAAATAATCGATGAAAAAGATAAGTTTGGAAGATCAGCGTAAAAGATGGGGATGCAATTCAAAGGCAGGCAGAGTTCCGCAAAGACCCTGTAATCTCTTTAAATCCTTCGATGATACCATATGGGATGCTATCCAAGGCATCAGCAAGTGACTAATAATTGATTTCGATTTCGATCCGGCGGTTTTTCGCGCGTCCATCGGCTGTATCATTTGGCTCAACCGGACGTGACTCGCCATAGCTAATCGCCTCGAGTCGGCCTTCGGAAATTGTGTCATTGGCAGCAAAAGCCTGAACCACACTTGCCGAACGCGCCGCGGCAAGATCCCAATTGTCACGATAGTTAGAGCCAAAGATCAACGGAACATCATCGGTATGGCCGGACACCTTAATTTCGCTTTTGCCAGCAGCATTCACTTCGGCAATACGATTCATGATGTCGATCGCTGCAGGGGTTAGATCAGCTGATCCCGAGGCAAACGCACCGCCAGCCCCAACAGTGATGATCACTTTATCATCCTCACGCTGAACATCGGCAAGTCCCTGACCAATTTCCTGACGCAAGGCGACTTTCAATTCATCTTCTGCAATCTGTGCCTTTTTATTTGACTCGGCCTTTGCTTCGGCTTGCTCTTTAGTGCTCTTCGCAGCGGCGCTAGCAGTTGCGGCTAGTTCGGCTAATTGACCTTCAATGCCACCAAACAGAACATCTTGTTCCGATTTGCCAGTGGCGGCCTTGGCTTTTTCAATGGCGTTCAAAGTTTGCTGAAGCAATTGTGGCAGGTCTTTTTGTTCGGCCTCGGTTGGGGTGAAATTCACCACAACATTTTCGCCAAGTGTTTCGACTTGGATATCACCACGCGCAACCGCTTCTTGAAGGGCTTTGACAAGATCTTCTGCATCGCTTTGTTTTTCGCCGCTGCCGTCACTGTCTTTAGTTTTAGTTTGCGATTCTAGATCAGGCTTTGTTGTTTCGGTTGTTTGCTGGGTCATTTCATTGGTGACTGACTTTGCCGGAGACGGGCTAAAATTCAACGACAAGACGGTTGTGCCTTTTGGCTGTTCAACAATCGGCACAATCTTTTGCACACCAAAGGCGTTTTTCAACGAGCCCGAAATCTGTTTGAATTTTGGTACGTTAAACTCGGCAAATGACAGAATCAAAACAAAGAAAGCCATCAACAAAGTTGCCATGTCGGCAAAGGTTGCCATCCATGCCGGTGCGCCAACGGGTGGGCATTTGGGACATTCTTCTTCTTCTTCTTCAATAACTTCGTTTTCGTCTTGTTCAGCCATTCTTCATATCCTTACAGAGAGATAATGCGTTTTGAGGGCAATCTCTCATATATTATGCGGCCTCTAATTTGGCCTGCATTTTAGGAGGGAGGGCGGAAACCATTTGATCTTGAATGTTGCGCGGCGACTCGCCCCTGGCGATATTACGAAGACCGACAACGACTAACCCCCTGTAGATGACTTCATAAGCCGTATAGCCTTCGAGCTTGACGAGCATTGGCATGAAAATAATGTTCGCAATAATCGCACCATACATTGTTGTCAGCAAAGCCACCGCCATGGCAGGGCCAATGGCTTTCGGATCAGCCATATTGCCAAGCATCAAAACCAAACCAATCAATGTGCCAATCATGCCCATGGCTGGCCCGATATCAATCCAGCCTTTGACAACATTCTGATTTGCTTCGTGTCGGGCTTTCATTGCCTTGATCTCGCCATTTAATTGCGTGACAAGCTTTCCCTCATCTGCGCCATCAACAAGCATTTGCAAGCCTTTTTGAAAGAATTTGTCAGGTACATCTTGGCCTTCAAGTGCCATCATGCCGTCTTTACGTGCAATCGCTGCAAGCTCGGCCATACGCTCAACTAACTGATCCATTTTTTTAACTGGAGGAAGGAATGCCTTTGCCATTGCACCAAAGCTTGCAAGGAAAACCGGCAATGGGCAGGTGTACATCACCGAAAAAAAGGTTCCGCCAACCACAATCAAGATTGATGGAACGTCAATAAATGGACCAACGCCACCACCTGAGATCATGGCTCCTAATATCATGCCTATGGCGCCTATGAATCCAATAAGGGATGCTATATCCATAGTAATTCCACTCTTTTCTCGATTTGTTTCTAGGGTCCAACCGTTTTCCTAAGCAAAAACGATACCAATCCAATAATGCGGCAAGATTTTCACGGGGAAAATAAAAAAATTTGCATATCGTCATATAAATAGGCTGAATTGGCGCAAGATATGCTTAAATTCTGATGTCATAGCGTTGTGGCGGCAACAGTGAACGGATGGAGGTCATTATGCGGCAGATGCAGTTTCTAGCGTTTTTCCAAGTGATCGTCTGGTGCCTTGGTCTAGCTGCAATCTTGGTCATGCTGGCTGGTATGGTGTCGGCGATGGCGCAAACCCAATCATTGGACGGTGGTAATCCCGCAAATGAGGTGATCGTCCAATCGGGTCATTTCATGGTTCGCGACCATCTGGTGATTGATCTTCAAAATGGTGTCGAATGGATGCGTTGTTCGGTTGGTCAGATCTGGAATGGCACTGGCTGCGAAGGTGTGGCCCTGCAATTGACGCAAGAAGATGTGGCAAGGGCGATCGTCATTGCGAATGCGCAATTGGGGCCGGGCTGG
>CAWUWE010000019.1:0-30605 GCA_963926175.1 uncultured Alphaproteobacteria bacterium
ACGCTTACTTCTGGAGCTGCTCTCGCAGGTAGTCACGGATCTTATCCGTCCAAGCCTGTGAAAATCGTTGTAGGATTTTCTGCTGGTGGTGGTACTGACACAACGTCACGCGGATTTGCATCATACCTACACGAAGCTGAAGCTATGTCTGGGCAGCCTGCCTATATCGTAAACGTACCGGGTGCATCTGGCCAAAAAGGCGCAAAACAAGTTCTTGGTGAAAAAGCAGACGGTCACACACTTTATATGATCAACATCGGCACCTTCATCGTTGGTGAATTGGCCAAGGGAAAAGATAAGCCGTATAGTGTGAAAGACGATTGGGTTAACCTCGGCTGCATGTCTCAGCTGGTAACTTCGATGCAGGTACACACCTCAAACCCAGCAAAAAATATGGCTGAGTTTGTTGCGAGCGCAAAAGCTTCAGGTAAAACCGTTACTTGGGGTACATCTGGCGCAACAACTATGCATTCGGGCATTGGTACGACATTCTTTGATACATACGGAATTCCTCATAAGATGGTGCCATTCAAAGGTGGATCAAAAGCGCGTGCCGCAATTGTTTCTCAATCAGTCGAAGCAGTTTTTGGCGGTAACAACACCATTGCAGGTTTTGAGGATACGATCCGTCCATTGGCAACCGCTGGCGCAGAGCGCGACCCAACCATGCCTGATCTGCCAACTTTTGGAGAGCAAGGGATGGAAGGGGCTGACTTTACAGGTCTGTTCTGCCTTTTTGCTCCAAAGGGAGTTTCTGATGAAGTTAAAGAAAAAGTTGGAGCCGCAATCAAACATGTTGCTGGTATCAAAGGCTTTAAAAGCTTCATGAAGAAGAACAACCTTGGTGCTTTCTATATTGATTCGGCAACGGCTGTTAAGGCTCAGGGTGTGATGTACAAGACGATGACCCCAGTGATGCAAAAGCTCGTCGGAAATCAATAAACTGACTTATTCAAAATCATTCAGGGGCAAGTTTTGAACTTGCCCCTATTTGTTTAATAAATTTTTATTTTTGCAGAAAAAAAATGGTTTGAAATTGAGGAACCAATGGATCAAACACTCTATAAGAAGAAACTCGAATATGGTGTCGCCAGCGTTGTTGGGCTGATCGGTGTCTTTTTTGTTTATCAAGCAACAACAATCCGGGCTTCAAACGAGGCAATCGGCCCACAATCCATGCCAATGGCATTGGCCATTGGGCTTACCCTTGGGGGAGTTTGGCTTGCCCTTCGAGCATTTCGGGGCAAGGTTGGCAACCTTAAGGAGGGCTATGGCTTTCTTGATAGCAATCTGCAACGGATTGCACTCGTTGTCGGATGTGGCGCTTTGTTCGTAGTGACCTTTTGGCTTTTTGGCTATTTTGTTGCAATCATTGTTGGATATGTGTCAACGCTCTATGCTTTTGGCGTCCGCGACAAAGTAAAAACGATCACAGGCGCACTGATTATGGCGATTGTCATGCAGTGGTTGTTCATGGGCATTATGAGACTGAATGACCCAAAGGGTGTGTTGATTGATCTACGCCCCTTCACAAATTTGATAAGCGGGGAATAATTCCTGATGATATTCGACGATATTTTTGGCGGTTTCGTCACTCTTTTCAGTGACCCCTATGCCATTTGGTTTGTTTTTCTGGCCGCCTTTGTTGGCATTGTCTTTGGCGCTTTGCCAGGACTAACAGCGGCTGCTGCCATTGCAATGATGCTGCCAATCCTGATCGCCTATAATGATGAAATTGGTGGTTTGGCTGGCCTTGCCTTTCTTTATGTGATTGGCAAATCGGGGCGATATGGCGGATCCATTGCCGCCATCCTATTCAACACGCCCGGAACCGCGGCATCGGCGGCCACAATGCAAGATGGCTATCCGATGACTCAATCTGGACGTGCCGGAAAGGCGCTTAAGACAGCGACGATTTCATCAGCCTTTGGCGATTATTTCGGCGAAATCGTGCTGATTTTCGGTGCTGTATCCATTGCCACCTTTACCAAGCAATTTGGTCCACCCGAAAATTTCGCAATCTATCTGATGGCCTTTTTTGTTGTCGGTTCAGTTGTTAGTGACAGCATCATCAAAGGCATCATCTCGACACTGTTTGGCGCAGCAATTGCCCTTATTGGTGAAGATACGATTACCGGCCAGTTTAAAATGACAATGGGAATCGATGAGTTGGAATCAGGCATGGCGCTTGTTCCACTTTTGATCGGCGTATTTGTTATTTCAGAGGTGATTATTCAGGCCGAAAAAGCGGCGAAGCTGAAAATGATCGATTTGGACAAAACCAAACTTGATGATCCGACAGCAAATTATTTCACATGGCCCGAATTCAAACGCTGCCTTCCAATCATGTTTCGGTCGTCAATCTATGGATCTTTAATCGGCATGATGCCGGGCTTGGGATCATCGGTTGCCTGTTTTGTCGCCTATGGCGAGGAAAAGCGGAGAGCAAAAAACAAAGATGAATGGGGAACGGGTATTGTTGAAGGCATTTCCGCACCTGAAACGGCTAATAATGCTGTTTCCGGACCATCCATGATTCCCCTTCTAACTTTGGGTATCCCCGGATCGACAATCGCTGCGGTTTTGATTGGCATGTTCCTTGTTAATGGATTGCAGGTTGGCCCGCAAATTTTTGCAACCGAGCCACCTTTGTTTGTCGCTGGTCAGATGATGAGCCCACGCGAATTTATTTTTGGTGTGTTTGCTGCCGGTCTTGTTGGTATTGGCGCTTATGCAATCATCGGCTATTTCGCTGCGCCATTGATTGGTAAGGCGATTGCGGTTTTACCAACACAATATCTATATCCGGTGATTTTCATGATTTCACTTGCGGCCAGCTATTCATCGCGCGCCTCAATCTGGGATGTTGGTTTTGCCATTTTATTTGGTGTGATCGGCTATGGTATGCGACGGACGAATTTCTCAGCCGCTGCATTCATCATTGCCTTTGTTCTGACCTCAAGCATGGAAGAAGCCTTCCGGCAATCCATGATCATTTCAGATAGCGGTATCATGGTGTTCTTTAATTTTGAATATCAGAACAAATTCTCCTATGCGCCAATCTTTCTAATCATTGGTGCGATTGTCGTGGGCTTTAGAGCCTATTCGACAATTTCGAGAAACAAGAAAGCCTAGGCCTGTCGGTCGCATTCGCGGCAACTCAAACGGCTTGTAGTCCACCAATTAAAGAGCCATGATTGCAATATCGCAATGATGGCTCTTTTGCGTTTCGGCCCTTTTTCCCAAGATGTCCCCCCATCCTTTCCATCGGTTAATTTGGCGTGATTAGGCGAGTGACAGGCTCCAAGAATTTTGGTTCACTTAATTAGATTTTAAAGACAAGTCCAAAAGGTAGATAATCATCATGACAACGACAACTGTTGAAGAAATGGCCGCCGCTTTCAAGCAGATGGGAACCCCGTTTATCGTTGGCCATCCAGGTGGCGAGTCGGTTGAATTGATGGAAGCTGCCAAAGCACAAGGCATGCGCTTTATTCTGATGAAACAGGAAGTGGCTGGCGCGATGCTGGCGGCAACCTGGGGCGAGATTACCGGCAGCCCAGGGGTATGTTTATCAACCCGCGGCCCCGGTGCCACAAATATGGTTAATGGCATTGCCCATGCCTTTTTGGATCGTGCGCCGCTGATTGCGATTACCGATCGCTATTCATCACCTGAACAGGAAATAGGAATCCGCCAACGGCTTGATCATCAGGCCATCATGCAGCCCATTGTGAAATGGTCAACGGCGATTGACGCGAAAGTCATTAAACAGCAATTACGCCGCGCCGTTCGCATCGCCACCGCCTATGCGCCCGGGCCAGTGCATTTTGATCTGCCGCAAAGCGAAACAAAAAAACCGTCAGGCACATCGCAGAATCTGCCGGAATTAATGCCGAATTATTATCATCCCAAGCCCGATCCGCGCGGGATCGAAAATGCCGTTGCCATGATCAAGGCGGCCGATCGGCCGGTGCTGCTTGTTGGGCTAGGCACGCTATGGGATAATGCCTGTCCGGCGATGGTTGCGCTTGCCGAACATCTTGGCGCACCGGTTCTGACCACATCAAAATGTAAAGGTGCCATGCCCGAAGATCACCTGCTGCGTGCGGGCTGTATCATTGGCGGTTTGATTGAGCGTGATCTGGTTTCCAAGGCCGATTTAATCATCACCATTGGTCTTGACGCGGTTGAATTGCAACCTAAAGGATGGCCGTATACAACGAAGGTTCTGTCCTTTGCCAATCATCCATCGCTTGACGCGTTGGTCGCTTGTAATGAAGAAGTGATTGGCGCGCTAGATCTCCTTTTAACAGCCCTTGTGGAAAATATACCGCAAGGATCTGGTTGGGGTTTTGACGCGGCAAAAACATTCCGTGATCGTGTTCACACAGCCTTAGACACGCCTGCCACAGGCTTGTCACCACAACGCGTTGTTGAATGTGCGCGTGCAATTATGCCCCGTGACACGATTGCCACCTGTGATGCTGGTGCCAGCCGCCTGTTAGTGGTGCAGAAATGGCAAAGCTATGGCCCGCGTGAATTTCTAACCTCAAACGGCCTTGGGTCAATGGGATTTGCGATCCCGGGCGCTCTTGCCGCCCGTTTGGCGCATCGGGACAAACCCGTTCTTGCCTTCACCGGCGATGGCGGCCTTTTGATGGCGGTTGCCGATATTCATACATCGGTTCGCGAAAATCTGCCCATCATCATTCTGGTCTTTGATGATGGCGAGGTTGGGCTGATCAGAACCAAACAAAGCATCAAAGGCATCGACCCTTACGGCGTGCATATTGGCGGCATTGATTGGGAACATCTGGCGCGCGGTTTTGGCGCAAACGGTACCAATGTTGACAGTGAAGCTGGGTTGATTGCCGCGCTAGAACAGGCGTTGAAAAGCAATGAAACCACGGTGATTGGCGTCAAGATTGATGCCAGCGGTTATGTTGATCAATTCAACGCCCTTCGCGAGCTATAGGGTTTTTGTATTGATAATATTGCGCCTTTAGCCAAACCAATTTGGGCCATTTGATCCCATTTTCGGTGTTGGCAAAGCCCAATATGGCCGTGTTTCAGACAGGCTTAACACCGGTGCCAGATGTTTGATACGGCCAAGATGGCTGTCGGATTCAATGCAAAGCGATTCAACATCATTAATCCCCAGATTCAGATTTTCTGGCAGCGCACTGACTTTGCCCTGATCGTAAATCATCATCCCCGTCTGGCATAATGACACGCGGACATGATAACTGCCACCTTCGCGCGCGCGCCGTGCCAGCGCCAACAGCGTTCCATAAGCGCCAAGATAGCCAGTGATATAATCATTCGCCGCCGCAGGAAGTGTTTTCGGCTTGTAGCCTGATGAAAGTTGAACCCCTTCGGCAGCAATGCCTGTCATGATTTGTGCAATCTGTTCCCACCCGCCGCGATGGCTAAACGGCCCATCAGCGCCGTAACAGTTGATTGATACATAAACAAGGCCAGGGCGGATATCTGCCAACGCCTCTGGCCCCAACCCCATTTGATTGATCTTATCTGGGCGATAGCCTTGGGAAAACACATCGGCAGTTTTGACCAAATCAAGAAGCGTCTGTTTTTCGCTTTCATCACGCAAATCCAAATAACAGCTACGCTTGCCATGGCTTGTATCGGCAACATAAGACCAAACCTGGGGCAAATGCGGTGCCGAAATCATAAGAACATCAGCCCCATGTTCGGCAAGGGTGCGGCCAGTAATTGGTCCAGCGAGGATGCGCGTCAGATCAAGCGCCTTTATCCCTGATAATGGACGATCACCTGCTGGCATTGGTTCAGGTTCGCTATCGCCAATCTTGATGATTTCAACAACCGGCTTTGCCGCCAGAATTTTGCCATGCGGTTCTTGCAGCCATTCTTCATTCGTGCGGATCATCCCCCCACAAACCCGCGCCTCGTCAATCGCGTTTTCCAGTTCAAGCGCATCCCATTTGGCAACGGCTTTGGCAATCGAGTCTTTATTGGCTTCGGCTTGCAGCAGATCAAGCATGCGGCGGCGCAGATGATCAAGTCCGAAATGTGGCAATAGCCAACGCCCATCCTTGGTCTGGAAAATACCGGTTAGGCCTCGATTTGCCTCATGGCTTGCGTCAGTGACATTTTCAAAAACACCATTGGCATTTTTCGCCTGAAAGTAATTTTTACTTTTCAGGGCAGCAGTTGCCGCAACGGCATCAATGGCAATTGATTGCCTTCGACCCGTTTTCAATTCCCACAGATCATTGACCGCAACCCCAATACCAGCAATAGCCGCCGATGCTGTTGCTGCCAGTCGGAAATGTGTATTCAGAACAGGATCCGATCCGGTGATGCTAACTTCGTCTTTATCGGGAAGTGGCAAGCCGCGAATGGCCATTAATTTGTCAAATGCAGACATCAAAAACCCCTAAATGCTAATCAAATGGTCATTTACCAGCTTACTAACATGAGCTAGCTGGGTTAACTATCGCATAATTTTGTCGCTGGTAAAGCAAGATAAACACGACACTTACCGGAAAAGGATCCGCATCTTCTATTGTTTTCTAGACGCGCCCTTTATGCGACAATAAAGCCCGATGCATCAGCTGGAACATTTTTTGTTCAAAGATATTGGGGCGGGGTTTTGCTTTTATGATATTTCAATTTTTACTTGCCATCACCATCCTTGCAAGTTCGGCATGCGGTTTGATTATTGAAATTGTTGCTGGCAGGCTTTTGGCGCCCATCTTTGGGATGTCGCTTTACACATGGACATCGATCATTGCTGTGGTACTTGCCGGATTATCGGTTGGCCATTGGATTGGGGGTAATTTGACGCGTGGCCTTTTTGTCAAACGCGCGCAATGCATCAAAATTGGCTATGCGCTTTTCCTATCATCACTGACAAGCCTTCTTATTTTGCTGCTTCTTGATTTCATCCCGAGTATTTCACAAATGGCCAATCTAAGCGTGATCAACGCCATTCTGGTGTCGTCCTTTATTTTGTTTTTCTCGCCGAGCCTGTTTGTTGGTATTGTGACACCCCTTGCCACAAAATTGGCGATTGATATTCATGCGCAAGGTGAATCGGGCGTGGTGATTGGCAGGATGTACGCTCTTGGTTCGGCTGGTGCTATTTTTGGGGCGCTTCTTGCTGGCTATTTTCTGATTTCAACACTTGGATCCCGGAATACTGTTATTTTGGTGGCGGTGATCTATTTTGCCCTTGGATCGGTCTTTTTCCTGATTGGCTATAAACAGAATGCAAAAGTGATGATCATCCCGCTTGCGATTGCGGTTTTAATGATGGCTGGTGCGCAAAAAATGGGCGCGCTGAAAAGCCAATGCGTCACCGAAAGCAATTATTTCTGTATCCAGATTCAGGATGTTGGCATGGCTGGGGCTGAAATCCGCCTAATTGCCCTTGATCATCTGGTGCATTCCATCAATGAAAAAGACCAGCCCGAACGGCTGCATTCGCCTTATGTCCATTTTGTTGATGAATATATCAGCCTTCGTTTTGGCGACCGGCCACCACAATCATTTTTCGTTGGCGGCGGCGGGTTTTCGTTGCCACGAGCCTGGATTGCAAAATATCAGGGCAAAGCCGATATAACGATTGCCGAAATTGACCCGCAAGTGACCAATATTGCCAAGGCCAAATTATGGTTTTCGCCCAATGGATCACAAACCAAAGTCATTCATGGCGATGCCCGATATGAGTTGAACAAGCTGGCCGCTGATGTGAAATTTGATCTTGTTTTTGGTGATGCCTTTCATGATATCTCTATCCCCGAGCATCTGGTCACACAGGAATTTAATGATCTTATTGCGCGGCGGCTGCATGATGATGGCGTTTATCTTGTGAATGTTGTCGATAATGCCAAACGCCCGCTATTTTTGCTGTCATATGTCAAAACCCTACAGCGCTCCTTTGACAGGGTTGAAGTATGGTTTGAGCCTGATCCAAGACAGCAAGGCATGCGAACAACCTTTATTGTCGTTGGCACAAACACCCCGCTTGAAGATGATTTCATCAATGCCGAAAATGGCTTTGAAAGAAGCTGGTGGCGTTGGCCAAATAGCAAGCTAATATTGGCAAGCGCTAATCAGCAGTTACCGATTTTAACCGATGACCGCGCGCCAGTTGACAAGCTGATGAGCGGTCTATTACTTGGCAATCTGCATTAAGCCCCCTATTCGCCCGATTTTGGAGAGAGTTTATGTTTGTATCAGATGTCGTGAAACAGCAATTGGCACCAACGGGCGTTTTGCGTTGCGGCATTAATTTAAGCAATTTTCTGTTGGTATCCAGCACTGCCGCTGATGGCAGCCCGCAGGGGATTTCGCCCGATATTGCCAATCTTGTTGCCTCAACGCTTGGCCTGCCTTGCGAATTGATTTGCTTTGATCGGCCAGGGAAATTGGCCGATTCCGTCAATCAGGATATCTGGGATATCGGCAATATTGCATTTGAGGCTGAACGCGCCCAAACGCTGGATTTCAGTCAGCCCTATGTCGTAATCGAAGCTAATTTTCTGGTACGGCATGAGGGTGATTACTTGACCAATGATGATGTTGATCGGGCTGGCACAAGGATCGCCGTTTCAGAGCGAAGCGCCTATGATCTCTGGCTTACCGATCATTACAGCCAAGCCCAGATTATTAGGGCGACATCAATTCAGGCAGCTCATGATTTGTTTTTGGACAAAAAGGCCGATGTTCTGGCCAGCCTGAAACCAAAGCTTCTTGAGGAATTGACAAATCATAGCGGCCTTAGGATGATCGACCCTCCCTTTACCGCAGTGAAGCAATCAATCGGCCTTGCCAAGGGCAAAGCAGAATCCATTGCCTTTATCAATGCGCTGATTGCACAATCAATCGAAAATGGCTGGATCGCAGCGCAGCTTGAAACCCATGGCATGACCGGAAAATTAGGTATAGACCCTCATTAGACGCTAAGACTGACTGCACAAAACCGAAACCCGATCAAAAAGGCTATCATCATGAAATCAATTTTGATCACCGGATGTTCAAGCGGTATTGGCCTTGATTCCGCGCTTGCCTTTCGTGATGCTGGCTGGAAGGTTATTGCTAGCTGTCGCAAGCCAACGGACTGCGCAATCATGCGCGATCAACATAAAATCCATAGCATTTGCATTGATTATGAAGATGAGGCGAGCATCATCAAAGGCTTTGCTGATGCTCTTGAATTTACCGATGGGCATCTAGATGTTCTATTCAATAACGGCGCTTATGGCATTCCGGCGCTTGTTGAAGATCTTCCAACTGCGGCCTTGCGGGCAATTTTTGAGGCTAATTTCTTTGGCTGGCATACATTGTCACGGCTTTCCATCGCGCAGATGCGCAAACAAAAACAGGGCCGCATTATTCAGAATTCATCGGTTCTTGGCTTTGCCCCCTTGAAATTCAGGGGCGCCTATAATGCCACCAAATTTGCATTGGAGGGGCTAACCGACACGATGCGGCTAGAACTTCACGGAACGAATATTCATTTAATCCTTGTTGAACCCGGGCCTATTCGAACCCGGATCAGGGAAAATGCCTATATACAATTCAAACAATGGATCAACTGGAAGGGAACCGCCTGCTCAGCTTGGTATGAAGAAATCGCCATACCGCGCCTATCAGCCATTGATCCGCCACCAGATACTTTTGAATTAATGCCAGTTGCCGTCACCAAGGCGGTGATGCATGCGGCAACGGCAAAACAGCCAAAACTGCGGTACCGCGTCACTACCGCCACAACACTAATGATGATCCTTCGCCGCGTGCTCAGCTCGCGTGCCTATGATGCGCTGGCGCGGCGGCTATAGCGATTGCAAACATATAAACAGCTGGCGTTAGCCCCGTGAGGGCTGGCACCTATTCTTCGATTGGCATTCGGATTTGCACAAAATTGCGAATAGCCATGCCGATCAAAATTGCGCTTGTGCCATAGACGGCTTTTTCGCCAAATGAAAATTGCTCTGAAAACAATATCGTCAGGCTTGCCACTACTGCCGCAATATAATTCAGCCCCAAAAGCGCGGCGCGGAATTTCATTTTCATTTGAACCTCTTTTCACCATCTAAATCCGCAACCATGATAAACCACATATTATCAATAACACATAAATCATAAGCCAAGGCAACGTCATTGCATTAGCAAAATGAACCTCTATCGCCATAATAATATCACCTAGATTGACATGACCCGAATATGATGATCCGAATATGTTGATAATTTTGGCTGGCATTTATCGCATATCTGGCCGCCGCCAAAGCAATGAAACTATGTGAGACATTTTGTCAGAGGTTATTGCACCAAAGCTGGTTGATAGATCCGAATGGATTTATCTGCAACGCCAATTTTTCATTTATGAAAATCAGGGCTGCGATAAATGTATTCGCAACACCAAGCCGCCCTATCTGCCACCCTTGCGCGGGGTGCATGTGAGTTATGATCCCAAAACATCTGATTATCTATGCGGCTTTTGCGTCAGATCACAGCTGAAATCATAACCATTTCTATTTTGAGTCGGGTTGATTTTTCGTAGCTTCATCGGTCTTTTCAGGCGCTAACAGATTCTTGCCCTTATTCTGCTTTGCGATCTTGTTCAGATAGCCGGCTTGCTGCTTTCGCTGCGCTTTGCTTGCCCATCCACCATTTTGATTTTTTGTTTGCGTTTTCATGTTCATTACATAGCACATGCTACCATCAACTGGCTCAAAATAATCATTAAGACGGTTATTTGATCATTGGCGTTTGTCCGCTGGCAGCATTATCGCTCTGGCTTGATTGAAGCATAGACTACATCAAGGCTATAATATTTGGAAAGCGTCATAATTTGTAAGCAGCATCCAAACCAATTCTGCCGGCAAACGCAAAGACAGACAGCATATTAGGAGACGAATTTGAACGACATGGATGACCCGATTTGCCCACTTTGTCTTCGATCGATTCCTGCCAATGTTGCGCAATCGAAACATCATTTGACCCCAAAGCTGAAAGGTGGAAAAACTGGTGAAACAGTTCTTTTGCACCATATTTGTCACAAAGAAATACACGCAAGTTTGACCGAAGCCGAACTGGCAAGAGATTATCATTCAACTGACACGCTGCGGCAGCATCCAAGAATTGCCAAATTTATCAATTGGATTAAAAAACGGCCAGCCGATTTCAATTCGCGCGTTCCAAACAAACGCCGATAAGATTTGTCACAAAAGCCAGAAAAGCGTTTTTGCCAAATCATAAATGATTGATGATGATTAACTACTAGCTTGATAAATAGGCCGTCATGACGATGTAGCCACTTGCCAGCAATTGAATAAGAAACACCGCAACTGATATCAAATGCAGCCGACCAAACATTGCCTTTGCAGCGGTATCACCAGCAAGAAGTGCATCGCGATATTTGTTGATCTGCGGTGTTAGGATAAAAGCATTGCCCAAAAACCCCAAGGCAACCAACGCCGAAATAATGGCATTTGGTGAATGGCTATCAAACAATGCGGCAAGCGCGGCACAGCTTGAGGTTAGAAACCCAAACATAAACATTCTTGGAAACAATTTCCGGAGATAAGCACCAGCTGCTTTTTGCGATAAAACCTTGAAAACTGTCGGCGCAACAACGGCCGAAAACAGAACCATGAAACCGATATTGGCGGCATGAATGAGAATGGAAAGCTGCAGTTGTTTAATCCTTACATCGGCTGGCCGTGGCGGTAAATTTTAACAAACCAAAGCCAAAATGGCCTTTGGGCAAACAAGACAGAAACAGGCTAGCCAAATACCGGATTCAGGCTTTCAGGATTATCAAGCCAATACATCATCATGGCTGATGCAAACAATAATACGAACATGATCGAAATGACGATAATCACCTTACCAAGCCGGTTTTGCGGCAACGGGTCTATGGGCAAATTGATCTCCCTTGTCATCTCAATCGTTAATCGGCAAACATATTAGCGTTACAATAAAGACCCTGCCACAAAATCAGGCAAGTGCAAAATCTAACCACTTAAGGCTTATAATTTCTGATCACCGTACGAAGATCATCCAATTCGCTGCAACCAAGCCAGCAAATCTTATCCAGCTTTTGCAGATTTTTTTCGGCGCTAGCCTTGTCACCAAGCATCAAAAACAATTCGCCTTGATATTCCAGGGCGCCCTTATGCTTTGGATCGAGCGCCAAGGCAGATTTATAATATTTCGCCGCCTCGTCCAGCTTGCCCGATTTGCGATGAGTAAACCCCAGCAAATTTTGGATATCGGCGTCCTTCTTGGCCGCAGCTTCAGCTTGTTTCAACTTCACAATAGCTTCGTCGTAATTTTTATCCTTAATCAGAGCCAGCGCTTTGTTATAGGCCGATGGCTTGGCAGGGGTCGGCGCATAATCATCACTGCCCGCGGCAAATGCTTGCGCGCCGAGCAAACTCATTATCATGATTGCGCCAATACCGAAAAATTTCCGAGCCATCATCATCAAACCTTTTGACTGTTCTTCGTTATTAGATAGGCATATGCCCACTAATTTCAATTGGCCGTCACGAAATAGCAAACACAATGGTACGGCTGGAATCTTACAAGCCGCGACACAAAGGCTGCTGTTGACTTGGCATTAGCGGCACTTAAGCTGATATGCACGAATATGGTAACAATCACCAAAACAATTCCCGAAGGCTAGAAAAAATGCGGTGTGTCATCTTGATTGCCAGCTTGCTGATCTTGGCTGAACCTCGGAACAGCAATGGTTTAGACCAGCTGGGGTCAAGCTGCGATGATCTGGGGGCGTTGGTGGCCGATCCGTTACACCAGTCTGAGCCAGTTAATTTTCAAGATATTCAGGCAACCCGATTGATCAACGCCTGCCGCACTGCCATCACATCTGCGACAAAACCACAAGACCGAGCGCGTTATTATTTGCAGCTTGGCCGTGGCCAATTGCGCGATGGTGATTCAAAGGGCGCAATATCATCTTTTCATGAATCAGCGTCATTCGCCTATCCGGCAGGGTATTTTGCGCTTGGTGTGGCGTATCTTTTGGGCGATGACGTTGAAAAAGATGATGCAAAGGCAAAAGATTATTTGCTGTTGGCGCTTGATAATAATGTAATCTGGGCGGCCAAAGCGCTTAGCGCACTCCATGAGAATAAGGCATCAGAATTTTATGATGTTGAACGCGCAGAAAACTATCTCACCCTTTTTCAAAACAGCCGATTTTGACTGGGCCTTTGATGCTGTATATCAGCCGGTTGAAACGCCGTTCAAACAATTGATCGACGCGCGCGGGATTGCGTTCATTTCCGGGTTTGAACTATTTTTTCATCAGGGTGTTGACGCCTTTTCAATCTTCACTGGATTTGACGTAATAGATGAAATGGCGCTGAGAGATGCCCTACTAAAAGCGCTTTGTCCCACAGGCAATTCCTAGACACCTCGATTACCACCTTACAGGAAAGGCAGCTTAGATAGCTGTTGTCGTTATATGCGGATAGTCATCGACTCATCTTAATGCTAGCCTGTCAAAACGACCAGACAAAATCCGGCAAGCCATTCGACAAAAACTTGAAAAAAAAGGCTGCGACCATGGCAGTAAAAGTAGCAATCATCGGGTTGGGCATCATGGGACAGCGAATGCTTACCCATATGCGGCTGCACCAAAATTTCGAACCTGATTATTTATGGGATCCAGATGAATCTGCTTGCCATCAGGCAATGGTTTTAGACCCACAATCAAAAATCATGAATAGCGCAAGTGACGCCATCAGCAAAGCGGATCTGGTATATCTTGCCTGCCCACCGGCGGTTCGCGAACCCTATGCGCTTGCGGCGGCAGCGGCGGGCAAAGCCCTGTTTCTGGAAAAACCGTTTGGCATCAATCTTGACGATAGCGCAAAGCTTATGGCCGGATTGCAAGCCCATAATGTTCCTGTTGCGGTGAATTTCACGCAAGCATCAGGTGCCGCCTTGACCGATCTATTAGCGGCAAAAGAATGCGGCGAGATGGGTGACTTGCTTGGGGTTGATATTATCGTGACCTATCCCGCATGGCCGCGCCAATGGCAAAAGGGGGCTGATTGGCTGCGGTTCCGTGCCGAGGGCGGCATGACCCGCGAAGTGATTTCCCATTTTCTGTTTTTCACCGAACGCGTTCTTGGGCCTTTATCACTTATATCGGCACATACAATATATCCTGATGATCCGTCCTTATGCGAAACCGCGGTTCTGGCACGACTCGAGTCGAAAACCGGGCAGGCGGTTTCCATTCTGGCAACAATTGGCGGCGCTCAGCCTGACCGGCAGGAATTTACCGTAAGGGGAACCAAATCCAGCCGCCGTGTTACTGATTTTCATAAAGATGCGATCAGTGATGGCGGCGCTTTCATCGCGCTGCGCGAACCACCAAAAGACCCACGGGCAATAAGCCTGAAAGCACAGCTTGATGATCTTTCGCTTCACCTAGTGGCAAAACCGAACAGGCTAGCAACAATGGAAGATGCTTTTCGAATCCAGACCCTTGTCGAGAGCATCCTTGCCAAAACGCTTTAGACCCTCACCTGTCTTAACGGTATCTCTTCCACTCAGCTTTTGTCTGAAACGGAAAAGAGGGTTGCGGGACATTCTTGAAATCCCATCTTGAAAGCACTGGTGACGTCAAACCAACCGTATCGATTTCATATATGTTCGACCCATCAAACCATGGCGCAAAACCCGCCCTGAAATGCCCTCTGGATTTGACGATGATCGTATGAGCGGTGGCGATGTCCTGATCGAACATTTCGAAAAAAACTGGATCGGCGGTTTGCGCGCGCTCAGAAATCACCACCACTCTTACACCGGCTATTTCAAGCAGGGCGCATAGCCCAAGCGACAATTTCCGGCCTGCCATCATTCCTAATTTGCCGACAATTTTGCCATCATGCAAACCAATCACCTTTGCCTCAACACCAAGCGGTTCATCCCATTGTTCCCACGGGGTGTCATTGCGGTTTTGATTGAAAATCGCCGTAAAGATTGCGCCGATCCCTTTTGCATGCGCGTCTCGGGCAAGGGCTGGATCAAAAAAGGAACCATACAGAATATTCTGCGCATCTGATGCCAACAATGCTGATAACAGCCCCGTCGTGCGGCCACTGCCACCACCGCCCGGATTGTCACCCGAGTCAGCGAAAATCACCGGCTTGCGGCCTGTATCCAAGGCAATTTCAATGGCTTTCTCAAACGGGATTAATGACTTCACATAATCATCTCTGGCGTTCCAGATAAAAGCGGCAATTTCATTGGCAAGGCTTGTTGCCACCGCCGCATCATCTCTTGCGGTGACGACAATGGAAACGCCATTTTCCGGAACATCCGAAAAAATAAAATTTCCGAAAATGGAAATATTCAATATCTTGCCGCCCAATTCAGCCAGCCGCCGCTGTCCAAAATCAACCGCCCGCCCCAAAGGGCCATTGGCTGTAAGCAGCGTTATCGATGAGGGGGCAAGCGGTAATTTTACATGCGCTATTTCCGGCACCGCCAAACCATGCAGGATCTGCCGCAGTCCGAATGCTGCTTCTTGCCCGCGGTCATTTTGATCAACATGGGGGTTTGTTCTGTATCCGCAAATCAAATCAACTGAATGACACATCTTGTCAGAAATATTTGCATGCAGGTCGAGCGTCATGATGATTGGCGTTTTCGGCCCAACTGCCGATCGAACCATCTCGGCAATGGCACCGTCAGGATCGTGCAAATGCTCGGCCACCATAGCGCCATGATGGCATAAATAAACTGCATCAAAGCTTTCGTCTAACTGGCTGATGACTTCGGCACAATAGCTTTCAAAAACCGCCTTCTTCACCACGCCAAGCGGGCGCGACGCCATCAAGAGGATCGGCACAGGCTGCCAATCACCGGTTGCGTCCATTGCTTTTACAAAGGCAGAAAATTCGATGGCGATTGAAGGTGTTGCCGATCTTGCATCATCAATTAATGCCTTGCCACGTTTTACTGTAAGGCGCTCAAAATCGTCCAAAGAGGCTGGCCGGGCAAACCGGTTTGACTCAAGGATCAGACCGAGAAGAGCAATTTTTGGGATATGTTTGCGCATTTGATCTGTTTGCATCATTGATTTTGGCGAGGCTAGCAAAGCCTAAACAGGCCAGCGCCAAACATTAAATCAACATTGACCATCAAAAGCAAATTTAACCCGATGCGTGCCAGCAATTGAGCAAGACAGAAAACTCGCGGGATAGCTGGCGAAGCGGTTGCTTTACCGGTCACTATAATGTCATGCTGACTTGGCTTGGCGATCGAGGCCAAGACGGTTCAGTTCATGCCATGCGACGAGTAACAATCATGAAACAAGTTATCCCCAGTTTATTGATCGGGCTAAATAATAGCATCATCATTGTTGTTTGTTTATATTTGATTCTATCGGATGATATTACGTTTCAAGAGCGCGGCATCTATGCCGGAAGTTCCATTTTATTTTGGATGGGGGTCCAGCGTTTAATCAGAAAGCTGAGCAAGTCAGCAAGTTAGAAGGCTCTTATGTTTCCAGCCAAATATACCCAACTCATTTTTAGCTTTTTTCTGTCAATTTTCATGTCATGCGTTGTTTCGGCGGTTTCGGTGTTTAACACAATCGGGCTGATTGACGGATTTTTCAGCCTGTGGATGACCGCTTGGCTGAAGAGCTGGATTGTTGCGTTTCCAACGATCCTTGTTGTTGCCCCTCTAACCCGCCGCCTTGTCGGCAAGCTTGTTAGGAACACGCCAAGCTAGGGGCTTTGGTGAAGGATTTTGCAGCGAATAGGGGGAAGCGTGCCCCCGTCAACCAAAACGCCAACCCACGCACTAATCCACACGAACGAATGTCAAATTGCGTTATGAAACGGTGCCATTGATGCGCTAATGCGATTTACCAATCAGTCTTTAAAATCATAGACGTTTGGCATCTCACGGATATCATTATCAAATAATTGCGCCATATCGCCAAGCGTCTCAACGATCGCTTCTGGGCTCTCAGCTTTCCACCAGCAGAACATAACCTTGTCTGCCTTTCCAGCATTCCATTGCATTTGAAATGATGCTTTATCATTCTTCATTGCGCCGCGGATATCAGCGTCGCTCATTGTCTCCAAAGCCTGAAAATATGCCTCCATCGCTTCATCTGATTTCAGCGTGTGCGTTACCATGTAATGTTTCATTTTTGGTTCCTTTCGTTTTCCTGTTTTCATGCGCCATTAAATCGATTTGTATCAAGATTTTGAATGGACGTTCGATTAGAAAATGGTTAGCCGGCAGTTTTCCAAGGCCCAAAGTCTTTGCCTGAGTCCATAATTTCATAGGCGATAACAGTCTCATCACCAACGACCCAGCCATCATGACCGGGGGCAAAATAATAAGCATCACCTGCCGACACTTCGATTTCGCTGCCATCATCATGAACGCATTTCAATGTTCCTTGGATGATGACGCCAACATGCCCCGCTTGGCAGCTATGCCCACCAACAGCTGGCTGCACACACTCTGACCACCTCCATCCCGGCTCAAGAATGAGTTTTGATGCTGTGACATTGCCCAATTTTACCACAGCAGCATTAGTCTTCGGCGGCGTTTTGAGCTCATCGGGCTCGGCGAATGATTTTTTTGACAAATTAGCCATATCTTGGTTTCCCCTAACTTTTGTAAACGTCAACAACAGTACTCTCTAGAACATGGCCAGACTCAGCAATCATGGGGGCATTTGCTTCCATGAATTTGTCCACCTCACCCTCGTTAGCTTTTAAGATTAGGCAAACTTTGGATGCATCATCCTTTCGGGGGCCTCGAAACAAAACTGCAATATCGGCTGCGTCTAAACCTGGACGGCTCTGCTCAAAATGAGTGAGCCATTCTTCGTAAGGCCTGTTGATTTCAAATGAGACTATGTAAGTTTCCATTTCCTCACCCCAATCAGATTTGTTTCTCGAATACAACGGTACCAGAAACAGGGTCCGTCACGCCAAGCTCAGGCGATAACTCCTCAAGCAAATGACGTGCGCTATCGAGTAAAGCAATCATTTGAGGCATCGCGTTTTTCATTTGCTCTTCGTTTTCCCAGAGGCCATATCCAACATAGCTCTTTTCGCCGGTTCGCGCCAAAATGTGAAGTAACTGGCCGTCCCAATTATCAGCTTTGCTGAACAATGATTCAAACTCTGCCTGTTTCCCTGACTTAACTCTGAACCGGACTACGTTTGTGTGTTTCGGCATATTATACTAGCTCCCTATTAACTCTGTTCAGGCCGAGTCTTTTATTCTTTGCCGGGTGTTTTGTAGCTCGACTTGACTGCGTTGATTGCCTTTAACCCCGCATCAAGGTCAAATTCAGGGAACATCATCATGTCTTCCCAAGCACCCGAGTCATTAACCGCTTTTAACAAGCCACTTGCTGCTTCGATACTTGGCAATTCCATAAGTGCCGCCATATCGTAATCGCCCTGCAGGTACATCAAATCAAGCAGCTCTCCACCAGCCGCTTTCGCAATCGAAGCGGCAGCTTCTTTGCGTTTAGCTAAGCTGCTGCTCTCCAGGCCATCAAGTCCCGCCTCGCTATACATTCCGATGTATAATACTCTCATTTTCCATTCCTTTCGACTCAGCCGAATTTTTTGCCAAGAACGCTACCTATCGTTTCATCATCCACAATGGGCGTGATTACGATTTCAATTAGGCCGTTCCAATCCAGCGCATAATCTGCAAGTGCCGCAGCATCTGTGCTCTCAAGAATTGCGAAGCCGCCTGTCCCGTCTAGATTATGATAGCGTGACACCAATTCAATGTTTTCTGGGGGCATTCCTCCAGTCTCCATAAACTGCTTTATTGTTTTATCTCTTGCCTCTGGTGAGTGCGTCCAAGCCATTTTAAAAAGCATATTTGATTTCTCCGTATCAAGGTGCAAAGCTGTATATCGCGGTGTTTGAAACTCTCATTTCATTGATCTTCGACAGACTAATTTTGCACCCGTGCGTGATTTAAGGATTTGATGTTCGACAAAAACCTGTGAATATTCTTTTTCTAATTCAAAACCAGTTAAATATCCGATATGGTTTTGGTTTGATGATTTTAAAGGAGCACAGGCGACGATGGATGATTTTGTAAAGAAGAGTATAGCCATGCGCGGCGACATGACCTGTCCAATCGCGATGGCAGCAGAAGTGCTATCCGACCAATGGGCCGTTATTGTGCTTCGTGATATTGCCTTCTTTAACCAAAGAACATTTGGCGCAATTCTAGATAATAGTAATGAGAAAATCCCCCGGCCAACATTGGCAAAGCGTTTAAAACGACTTTGCGATATCGGGCTACTTAGCGTTCGCGGCGATGTTGGGCACACGCAGCGCAAAATCTACAGCATCACTGAGCGTGCATTAGGATTATTGCCGATCATGGTTGGCATGGCCGAATGGTCTTTGAGCCAAGAAAATTTCAAAGCGCAACAATTTGAATTTTTAAAAGACCTTTATAGCCCTAAATCGCAAGCGATGGCTGAATTGATTGATGGGTTAAGGGTTACGCATGCCATTGAATAGCGGTCAAGCGGCAGAGCAAAGCTTTCTTGCGATTTTCATAGCAATCACCTCATTGCCAAAACCGCAAAGACAAGCAAGCCGGATTAGCTTTCAAGATTGGCCTCATAAAGGATAAAATCACCAAGCGCGGCAACACCGTCATTCTTGCGCATTGACCCAAAGATAAATGGTCGGCCATTGCGGGCGGTTGCCGTATCTGCCGCCATGATTTCAAGATCTACGCCAACATGTGGCGCAAGCTCGATCTTATTGACAACCAGCATATCGGATTTTGTCAGGGCTGGGCCTTTCTTGCGTGGAATATCGCCGCCCATGCAAACATCAATCACATAGATTGTGAGGTCAGCCAGTTCGGGGCTAAAGGTTGCCGCAAGATTGTCACCACCAGACTCAATCAGGATGATATCAAGATCAGGAATAGCGGCACGCAGATCAGCCACTGCCGCAAGATTGACCGATGCATCCTCACGGATCGCCGTATGCGGACAACCGCCAGTTTCAACGCCCCTAATCCGTTCAGCTGGCAATGCCTGCACCCGCATCAAATAGTCAGCATCTTCACGGGTGTAAATGTCATTGGTGATCACCGCCATCGAAACTCGTGATGCCAGATAGCGGCAAAGCGCCTCGGTCAAACTTGTTTTGCCCGCCCCAACCGGCCCGCCAATGCCAACACGCAAGGGGCCATTGCGGCTGGCCATCTTTGCCTGCGTGCCAACAGATTCTTGCTCATGAATAATCATGTTCGATAAATCCTTGTTTCGAGGGTTTCATGCAAGATCGAAGCATGGTCGGCCAGAATCGCATAGCCGCCAATATCATCAAGCGGGGTTGTCGCTGCCTCATCAGCAAGCGCTGCCACAGCCGGCATTAATCGGGCGAGGGTAATCTGCCCATCGGACTGTCCAAGTGGCACCGCCCGAACCACTACGGAAATTAAATTACCGATGAAGCTTTGCAAAAAAAGGCTCAAACTAAGCTGCAATTCGCATCCGAGATGCCGCGCTGCAAGCCCAGCCGCAACAGGATAGGCAAGCGGCGGAGATTGCCCGATATCAAGATGATAAACCTGCTCGGTCATGCGCGTAAAATTCACCCCGAGTTCACGGCTTTCCTGCGCACGCTCGGCGCCCGACGATAACGCAAAGGCCAGCTCATTTATTGCATCGATCTCGGCATTTCTGCCGCCCGCCAACTGCCCGTCTTTGGCGGCATGCAGCTTTACAGCATTATAGGCATTTGCCATCAAAATTGCATCGTTGCGACCACTTCCCCCAAGAAGAATCGTTTCAATCCAGTCGTGCGCGGTTGCGGCGTCATCAACATCACCCGAGGCAATCGCCGCCTCGATGCCATGCGAATAGGAAAAAGCGCCAATGGGGAAAGCTGGTGAAAACAGCGCTGCCAGAACCTGTGTTTGACGGATGGTGTCTGTTAATTTTGTTATGATCAATGCGCATGACCATGCGTGCGACCAACACCATAGGCACCGCCTTCAGGATTGAACGGTGCCTCAGTTTTTGCCAATGTCGTCCCAAGCCGTATCAGCAAATCTTCCAAGACATGATCGCGGCGGATAACAAGACAATCCTGCCTAATCTCGCATTGGGTGTGCCGATTGCCGATATGCCAAGCAATTTTTGCAAGATCTTTATGGCGTATTTCCACCACCGGTTCGGCCGCAGCTTGGATAATAATCTGACGTCCATCATCCAGCAGGAAGGCATCACCCGCATCAAGCGAAACCGTTTCGGCAAGATCCACCATAAACGCCACTCCGCAATCAGTAGCCATCCGTTTGCGACGCAAAAACCGCGCCTCAAATTCCAAGGTGATCGTCAGATCACCATCACGACGGGTTACATCGCGGTGGATATGACCAGCATATGATAGTGCCTCAGATTTCGCCTGATCCATCGTCTTAACCCTGCCTTAATAGAGGAAATAGCGCTGCGCCATCGGCAACTCATGCGCTGGCTCGCACGTTAATAAAACGTCATCAGCGCGCACTTCATAGGTTTCCGGATTAACCTCGATATCGGGGCAATGGCTGTTATGCACCATGTCGGCCTTTGAAATATCGCGTGTGTGGCTAACCGGCAGGGTTGTCTTTGCAAGGCCCAACTGGGATTTAATCCCCATTGCCTGCGCGGCATCACTGACGAATGTAACTGTCGAATGTTCAACCGAACGGCCAAGGCTGGCAAACATCGGGCGTGTGTAAACCGGCTGCGGTGTTGGGATAGACGCATTTGGGTCGCCCATTTGTGCCACCGCGATACTTCCCCCCAACAAGACCATCTCTGGCTTTACCCCAAAGAACGCAGGCTTCCACAAAACCAGATCTGCCCGCTTGCCAACAGCAATTGAACCAATATGGTTTGCGATGCCATGAGCGATTGCTGGATTAATGGTATATTTGGCGATATAGCGCTTCACACGCATATTGTCATTTTCACCAGTTTCTTCGGGCAAGCGTCCGCGCTGTATTTTCATCTTATGCGCGGTTTGCCATGTCCGAATGATAACCTCGCCAACACGTCCCATTGCCTGACTATCCGATGCAATGATCGAAAATGCGCCCATATCATGCAAAATATCCTCAGCTGCGATTGTCTCGCGCCGGATACGACTCTCGGCAAAGGCCACATCCTCAGGAATCGACTTATCCAGATGGTGACAAACCATCAACATATCGAGATGTTCTTCCAACGTGTTGACGGTATAGGGGCGCGTTGGGTTGGTTGATGACGGAATCACAAATTGCTCGCCGCAAATTTTGATAATGTCGGGCGCGTGCCCACCGCCTGCCCCTTCGGTATGGAACGCATGAATGACCCGCTGTTTCATCGCTTTGACAGTGTTTTCAACAAAGCCACTTTCGTTAAGCGTGTCAGTATGGATCATAACCTGAACATCCATTGCATCAGCAACCGACAAACAAGTGTCAATCGCCGCGGGGGTGGTGCCCCAATCTTCATGCAGTTTCAACGCGCAGGCTCCGCCGATAACCTGTTCTTCAAGTGCTGCCGGCAGTGATGCGTTTCCCTTGCCGGCAAAGGCGAGATTCATTGGAAGGGCATCGGCCGCTTGCAGCATCCGGCCAATATGCCAGCTGCCTGGTGTGCAAGTGGTCGCCAAAGTGCCGTGGGCTGGACCAGTTCCGCCACCAAGCATCGTGGTGAGACCCGAATGCAGAGCATCATCTATCTGTTGCGGACAGATGAAATGAATGTGACTGTCAAACCCGCCCGCCGTCAGAATATGTCCCTCAGCTGCAATGGCCTCAGTTCCGGGGCCAATAATGATATCGACATCTGGCTGGGTGTCAGGATTACCAGCCTTGCCGATGGCGCAAATCCGTCCATCTTTTAGCCCGATATCTGCCTTGTAAATACCTGCCACATCAATGACCAGCGCGTTGGTGATCACCGTATCAACCGCGCCATCTGCACGGGTTACCTGCGACTGGCCCATGCCATCACGGATAACCTTGCCACCGCCAAATTTTACCTCTTCGCCATAATGCGTCAAATCGCTTTCAACCTCGATAATCAAGTCGGTATCAGCCAAACGCACCCGATCGCCAGTGGTTGGCCCATACATATCAGCGTAAATATTGCGGGAAATTGTTGTTGTCATTTATAGATCTCCCATTATCTGTGCATTAAAACCAAAGACCCGCCGCGCGCCAGCCATCGCGATAAGCTTAATCTCCCGTGTTTGTCCGGGCTCAAACCGAACGGCAGTTCCAGCCGCAATATCAAGTCGCATTCCACGCGCAATCTTGCGGTCAAAATCAAGCGCCGCATTGGTCTCGGCAAAATGATAATGGCTGCCAATTTGTACCGGCCTATCACCAGTATTGGCCACTGCCAGGGTTATGGCTTCGCGCCCTTCATTCAGGATGATATCACCAGCGGCAACAATAATTTCTCCGGGGATCATAGGATGTCCTTTTGTTATGGGTTCGTTTCAGCGGATTGGATGATGCACGGTTACCAGCTTGGTGCCGTCGGGGAAGGTTGCTTCAACCTGCACGTCATGGATCATCTCGGCAATGCCGGGCATGCAATCAACCTCGCCAACCACATGCGCGCCAGCTTCCATTAAATCCGCAACGCTGCGGCCATCACGCGCACCTTCGACAACAAAATCGGTAATCAGCGCAATCGCTTCAGGATAGTTCAATTTGACCCCACGTTGCAGCCGCCCTCTGGCAACCATAGCGGCCACACTAACCAACAATTTATCTTTTTCACGGGGGGTTAATTTCATTGGCAAAATCTCCTTGTGACCGAAATGCGCAGTCTTATCAAAATAAATAGGGGCCGGTTAATTCCAAACACGCGGGTTGGCAATTTGGCGAAACTGTTCGATAAATTGTGCCAGCAGTTTTTTCAGCCTTGCCGTATCATTGCAAAGGCTGCGGATAACAAGCTTGCCTTGCCATGCAGACACTGCGGTTTGCACATCAGCAAAGCGATTAAAAAACCCACGCACCGCGTCAGCTTTCGCTTCGGCATCACGGCTGACATATAAGGTTGTGGCAAAGCAGACATTGCCAGCCACACTTGCCTTATAATGGAGTTTTCGAACAATCTCGCCATCAAGACGAAATGCTTCAGCATGGATTAGCCTGCCGTCACACCATATCCGCCACTGATCGCGGACGCTGCCCTGACGCACAGTTTCCTGCATTGCCGTCCGGCCAAACACCATCATTTCGCTGGCAAAAAAACTGGCACCTTCATCCATTTGAATATCCAAATGACGCGCGAATCTGGCCCCATCAAACAAGATCATTTCCTGCGGCAGCCAATGAAGGGTGGCGGCGCCAGTCACTGTCATATTGACACGCATTTCTGCATTTTTCGGGCCCAATGCGCGATAGACCCGTTCGGCGGTTTGCGTTGAAACGGTCAAATGCGTGTTACCTTCAGCGCCAAGCTTGACCCCAAATTCATCGCCACCAGTTAGCCCACCAGCCGTGTTTACCAGAACAGCCTCAATGGTTCGAGCGTAGGTTTTTGGCAAAAAAATCTTGGCTGAACCGGATTGATAGAACCGTTCTAACTTGCCATCTGTTATCACAAGATCAATGGCGCCACGGGCACGCTGTAAATCAGTCTGTTCAGTTTTTGTAATTGCTTGCACCTTTACACACCCACTGACGTCCGTAGTTTTGACTTATCTATACTAGACTTTCTGCTTTCATATACAACCTCACCACGCTTCACTGCATAAATTTGATCCGCAAGTCCAAAAGCAAAATCGAAATATTGTTCTACCAAAACTATTGCCATGGTTTTCTGGTTACGTAGAAATGAAATAACTTCACCGATCTGAGCGATGATATTCGGTTGAATTCCCTCGGTTGGCTCATCTAGCAGCAGCAGTTTTGGCTTTGTGATGAGCGCTCGGGCAATCGCCAATTGTTGTTGTTGCCCCCCTGACAAGTCACCACCACGGCGATGCAACATGGTTTTTAGAACCGGAAACAGCTCATAGATCTCATCCGGCACAAACCTCTCATCACTCTGTAAACAGGCAAAACCAGTTTCAAGATTTTCACGAACAGTCAGCAGTGGGAAGATCAATCTTCCTTGCGGCACGTAGCCAACGCCTCGGACTGCAAGCTCATAAGGCCTACACCGCGTTACATCTTCACCATCAAGCACATAACTGCCTGAACTACTGGGATGAGTGCCAGCAAAGACCTTCAGCAATGACGTTTTACCGACACCGTTTGACCCCATTACCGACGTGACCGCACCTAGGTTAGCGTTTATTGAGATGCCGTGAAGAATTTGTGAAGATCCATAATGAAGAGTAAGGCTCTTTGCTTGTAACATATTCATCTTCCAAGATAGACGTCAATTACGTCTTGCCTTTTGGTAACGAAATCAAGCGATCCTTCGGCCAGAACTGCGCCTTCATGCAACACAGTAACCCTGCATTCCAGCTGACGAATAAACTCCATGTCATGCTCAACAACAACAATCGATCGTGTTTTTGCAAGGTCCTTCAACAGCGTCACAGTGACCGCCCTCTCGGATGCAGTCATCCCAGCAGCGGGCTCATCGACCAGCAGCAATTGTGGGTCTTGCGCCAAAAGCATACCAATTTCCAACCATTGTTTTTGCCCATGGCTTAATGCGCCCGCATTATGGTTTAAACTGCCTTTAAGGTTAATAAGACCCGCAATTTCAGCAATTTTTGATTCATCCTTGGGAGATTTCGTATATCGAAGAACGGCGAATGGATTGCGTTTATTCGCCAACGCCATCAGGAGGTTTTCATAAACCGTTTGAGCCTCAAAAGTAGTTGGCTTTTGAAATTTGCGACCAATTCCTAACTGTGCGATTTTTGATTCGGATTTTCGAATAAGCGAGGTGTTCTTTGCACCCCAACGCACATCACCCGTGTCAGGGCGTGTTTTACCCGTGACAATATCCATGAAGGTGGTTTTACCAGCACCATTCGGACCGATAATCGCACGCAACTCAGCGTGACCAATATCAAAACTCAGGCCATTGATCGCCTTAAAGCCATCAAACGCCACCGAAATATTATCGACTTGAAGCAAAGTTGGCATCACGCATCTCCTGATCGGTTAAAACGATCAAACAACCCGCCGATGCCGTTTGGCGCATAAAGCGTTACAGCAACAAAGCTAAAGCCGAGCAGCACCAGCCACCAGTCAGTCCAACGCAAAACACCAAAGCCTAGCGGAATATCTGGCGCCTGACCCCCAGTAAAATAGCTGGAGACAAGAGAAACGAAAGCCGCTCCAATCACCGCGCCATAGATCCGCCCACGTCCCCCAATTGCAACCCAAACAGCAAGATAAATAGACGCGATTGGCGCCAACTCGGCTGGATTAATTATCCCAGCTTGCGGATAATATAGCGCCCCAGCAATGGCAGCCATAATTGCCGTTATGGTGAAGACAAACAGCTTATACCCCTCAACATTATATCCCAGAAAACGAACCCTTACTTCGTTATCGCGGATGCCTTGGATGATATTTCCCAGCTTGCTTTTGACAAGAAACATTGCCCCAAGAAAACTCAGAGCAAGTGCAAACGCACTCCCAAGAAAAAACCAGATTGACATGATAGCTTGTGGTACATCCTCAAGCCCGGGCAAATATTGTAAACCTGACAAACCGTTATTGCCGCGCAGGCCACTCTCGTTCTGGAAGAGGTACAAGGAAAGCGCAAGCGTCATGGCCTGTGTTAAAATCGACAGATACACACCATTTACCCGTGACCGAAACGCCAGCCAGCCAAATAAAAAGGCCAGCAGACCCGGTACCAGAACAACCAAAATCAACTGCACCCAAAGCAGGTCGGCAAAGCTCCAAATCAGCGGAATATCCGCACCTCCAACAACGCCAAATATCTGCGCTCCAACAGCGTCACTAATTTCTGCCGATGTGGGGGGTAATACAGCATTATGGGCGGCCTCAATCACGATCAATTTCGTTCGAGCAAACATAAGCCACATGCCAATCATATAGCCACCAAGTCCAAAAAAAGCGAAATGCCCCAGCGATAAAATACCACAATAGCCCCAGACCAAATCCATCGCGATGGCGATGATGCAAAGGCATAGGGTTTTGCCTAGCGTCTTGACAAAGCTGGTCGAGATCAAGCCTAGCCCAAAGCCTTCGCCAAGAATTGTTACGCCAAACGTGAACAATCCAAGCGAGGCCAAGAAGATCATAATTGAGGGATTGCAAAACAAAAATTTTGTAAAAATCGTCTGCTCTAGCAGCCGGCCAGTATTCTTATTAAGTGGTTGGCCCATAATTTAATCTCCGGCAGCCCGGCCCTTGAGCGCAACAATGCCCCGCGGCCGAAACTGGATAAATAGAATGATAAAAAGAATCATGTAAGTTTGTGCTGCCAGAGTGTTGGAAGGGTTCAACCATTCGATGCCTTTTTGCAACGTACCAATCAACACCGCACCCGCAAGCGTGCCCCAAATATTGCCAACGCCACCGACCACAACTGTCATAAAGCTCTGCACAATATAATCAGATCCCATCTCAGATGTAACTTTGGAAAACAGGCCGATAGCAACACCGGCAATACCAGCAATGCCAGACCCGAAGCCAAAGGTCAGCATGTTAATGCGGTCAGGATTTATCCCCATACTGGACGCCATTGCAGGATTTTGCGTCACGGCACGCGTATCAAGACCAAATCTCGTGCGCTTCATAACAAAAATAAGCAGTGCCAGAAAAACCACGCCTAGCACAAAGATAGCAATACGAATGTTACTGATCGCCAGCACATCGTTGATTGCCAATGCACCGTCCAGCCAATCTGGTGAGGTAAGCGGCCGCGCTTGTGTACCGAAGATATTTTTTGCGATCTGTTGTAACGCGACACTGATACCAAAGGTTGCAAGCAACGTTTCTAAGGGGCGTTTGTAAAGATGCCGGATCACCAGCCGTTCCAGCACCAAACCAGCGGCAAATGTAACAGCAAACGCTGCTGGTAGCGCCACCACCAGTGACAAAGTATAATTTGGCACAAATAGCTGGACTACATAGCCTGTATAGGCACCCATCATGATAAATTCGCCATGGGCCATGTTAATCACGCCCATCACTCCAAAGGTAATTGCAAGTCCAATCGCTGCAAGAAAACAAATAGAGGCGAGGCTTAACCCGTCGACAAGCAGGTCGATAGCCTGATAAAAATTTACCTCACCTTCAATGTTGGCAAGAACTGTTTTGGCCGCGGTCACAATTTTCTTTGATGGATTGTCATAAACGGCGTAAAAAACCGCCCCTTCAACCGCCCGCTGGAGCGCGTCCTTGTCAATCATTTTTGCTACACTGCCATTAAGAGCAAGGCCGCTATAGGAAGCGCTTCGCGCTGCCTCATTATTCAACCCAGCGGCTTCTTCAACTCCAATGCGGCCATCGTTGACAGCGTCCACCAATGCCGCATTGCGCGCCTCAAAAGACACTAAAGCTGGTGACATCGCAGCATCAACAAGCATGTTATAAGCTGTCTCAACGGATAATTCTGCCGGAGTGCCACCGATAATCGATCGCCTTCCAGCCGCGCCATCAGCAAGTTTGGTGGTTTTGCCCGGAACAATGACCCGTGCAAGATTTATTCCCTCGGGTAGCTTTGCAGCAACAAATAGTTTATCGGCCAGCAACGGGTTTAAAACAGCCCTTGTCTCCAGTGAAAGATCACCCTCCAGCCCATAGATTGCCGCTACTACAGTATCTTCATCCCGACCAAAACCAATCAGGCCGAACCTGTAGGCGCGTTCTAACCGGCGCTTTAGGGCTGCATTAGTTTCGGTTTTTATTGCTGCATCAAGAAGCGCCAGATGGCTTTCATTAAAATCACGGGCAAGCGCCTCCAAGCTGGCCGCACGTTCATCAGGATCGACACTTGCAAGCAGAAAAGGCACTAAAGATGCAGAGATTTTCGCGCGCACACCACTGTTCGGTTTGATCTGCTTTATTGCGGCTTTGACGACAGTAGCAAACGCCGCACCCGTTTCGACATTTATCAGCTGTAGACGGCCATCACCCAGTTTTTGAGTGTAGGCAAATTGGCCACTTTCCTTCAGAAAATAAATTTCTTTTGACCGCCATGTAAGCAGAAACTTCCGCGCGATTGGCCCACCAAAAGCAACAATCTCGCCAAGGACTGGGGCAACAGTTTTAGACGAACTTTTGTGAATAAGGGGCGCATGTTTGGCGAGTAAATTCTCAAATGACTGAGCCGCAGCTGATGGCACAAAAACAACAGCATTCAGAAAACCAAAGGCCAACATACACCAAGCAAATAAACTGGGCTTGAGGCATTCTAGAGACATCGAAAGGAGGCGAAAGGTTGCCATCTGAGTTTATCCATTAAGAAATGAGGCAACCCGAAAACACTAAGTGATTAGTGTCTTCGAGTGTTTTCAAGAAGAAAGGTGTTACCCTACGACCTTAGTAGATCGACTTTAACTGAACACAAGATGCGGTTGTTTGGTTGTACATGCCGCATTTCAGATTTTTCCAATCTGAAACTAAAACCTTTGATTCTGGAAGGAAGTCTGTCCACGCATCTCCAGGGACTTCGGCAGTCTTACTGATAATGTCAAACTGACCATCGGCCATTATTTCGCCAATCAGAACTGGCTTTGAAAGATGGTGGTTTGGAAGCATTTCAGCAAAACCGCCAGTTAGGTTCGGGAAAGTCAATCCATACATATTTTCACGAACCTTATCGACATCAGTCGTCCCGGCTTTCGTCACTGCTTCAACCCACATATTAAAACCTATATAGTGGGCCTCCATCGGATCATTTGTTACTCGCTTGTTACCCATTTTTGCCTTCCAAGTTTTGATGAACTCGGCGTTTGCTGGTGTTTCGGCCGACTGGAAATAATTCCAAGCAGCGAGATGACCGACAAGATTCGACGTATCAAGCCCTGATAGCTCTTCCTCACCAACTGAAAATGCTATAACTGGGATGTCGTCTGCCGAAACCCCAGCAGCGGCTAATTCTTTGTAAAATCCAACGTTGGCGTCGCCATTGATCGTTGAGATCACCCCAACCTTTTTGCCTTCGGCGCCAAGCGCAACTACGTCAGCAACAATCTTTGACCAGTCGGCGTGACCAAATGGAGTGTAATTTACAAAAATATCAGAAGCAGCAATGCCTTTGTCCTTCAAATATTGCTCAAGAATTTTGTTAGTTGTGCGCGGGTAAACATAGTCTGTCCCCAACAGGGCAAACTTCTCAACACCCAATTCTTCAAGGAAGTAATCGGTTGCAGGAATTGCCTGCTGGTTTGGCGCAGCTCCGGTGTAAAAGACATTCTTGGAGCTTTCTTCACCCTCATATTGAACTGGATAGAACAGCAGGCCATTCAGCTCTTCAACCACTGGGAGGACAGATTTTCTTGATACAGATGTCCAGTTACCAAACATCACATCAACCTTGTGAACAGTCAAAAGTTCGCGCGCTTTCTCAGCGAACAAAGGCCAGTTTGAAGCTGGATCAACAACTA
>CAWUWE010000020.1:0-8567 GCA_963926175.1 uncultured Alphaproteobacteria bacterium
TTTGCCGCTTTTTATGCGGTCGCGGTTCACGCGGCAATGGCGGTTGCATGGTCGGGCAATTTACTAGTTCTTTTCGTGTTTTACGAAATTCTGACCTTTTCCACCTATCCACTTGTAACACATAAAGAAAGCGCCCTTGCGCGTAACGCAGGACGGCTTTATATGAGCATCCTTGTTGGAACGTCAGTTGTGTTGCTATTGCCCGCTGTTGTGTGGGTTTGGCTTAGCACGGGGACGTTGGATTTCCGGCCGGGTGGCTATCTTGCTGGGCAGATTGATCCGGCAATGGCACCGATCCTGCTTGCGCTATTTGCCTTTGGGGTCGGCAAGGCGGCATTAATGCCGATCCATCGCTGGCTACCTGCGGCGATGGTGGCACCAACTCCTGTTTCGGCCTTGCTTCACGCGGTTGCGGTTGTCAAAGCGGGAGTCTTTACGATCCTGACCGTCGTTGTTTATGTGTTTGGCATTGATTTTCTTGCTGAAACTGGGGCGGCGGATTGGCTTGTCTGGCTGTCGGCATTCACCATTCTGGCGTCAAGCATGGTTGCCATCACCAAAGATGATATCAAGGCTCGCCTGGCCTATTCAACGATCAGCCAGCTATCCTATATCGTTTTGGGGGCGGCGATTGCGTCATCAATTGCCGTTCAGGGCGCAGCCTTGCATATAGTTATGCATGCGGCTGGTAAAATCACTTTATTTTTCTGTGCTGGTGCGATCTATGTTCAGGCGCATCTGACCAAGATTTCCGAACTTGACGGGCAGGGGCGGGAAATGCCTTGGGTCTTTGGGGCGTTTTTCATTGGTGCGCTGTCAATTATCGGTATTCCGCCATTGGGGGGCAGTTGGTCGAAATTCATGTTGATGGTTGGCGCTGTTGATTCGGGCTATCTGATCATTCTTGGCGTACTTGGATTGTCATCCTTGTTGAATATTTATTATCTATTAGAGCCGGTGTCGCGCGGGTTTTTCCGGCCCAAGATTAAAACGGTTGAGGTGACGTCGCATCCGCTGGTTGTGATCCCGCCGGTTTTGACTGCCATTTTGTCGCTTCTTTTGTTCTTCTATGTTGATTTCTTCGCCGCTTTGGCCAAATTAATGGTGATTTCATGAGTACGCCATCTTCAAAATCGCCGTCAGACTTACAGCGCCTTGGTGGGATCTTCACCAAAGCCCTGCTTGGCATTGCCATTGTTCTGTTCGGATTAGAATTTTTCATTCATCGGCATGGCGTGGTATCTGCCGAGGAAAGCTTTATGTTTCCGGCCATATATGGGTTTTTGGCATTTTTGTTCATTGTTCAGGTCGGCAAATGGTTGCGGCTTATGATCATGCGGAGGGAGGACTATTATGATTAGTCATATGCCTCCGGGCCTGATTATGATTCTGGCGGCGTTTCTGCTGCCATTTATCCCACATGTCTGGCGCCAAATCTATATGCTTGCCGCGATTGCGCTTTCGGCTTACGGGCTGGTTCTAGGCGCTGGAACGCATCTTGTCTGGTCGGTATTGGGCCTTGATTTGATTCTCTATCAGGCTGATGCGCTAAGCCTTCCCTTTGCGATTATCTTTCATTTAGCCGCGGCGCTGAATGTGATTTACAGTTGGCATGACCGCGACTGGCAACAGCATTGCGCGTCCTTATCCTATGCTGGTGCTGCGATTGCGGCGCTTCATGCTGGTGATCTGGTCAGTTTGTTTGTGTGGTGGGAAGCCACCGCGGTAACATCGGTATTCCTGATCCTTGCTAGCGGCACCGAACGCGCCCGTAAAGCGGCAATGCGCTATTTGCTGTTCCAAGTGACGAGTGGCGTTTTGCTTCTTGCCGGTGCGGCGATTTTGGCCTCTACCAGCGGCGATATCCGCTTTACCAAGATGGATCTTGGCGATGCGGCAACATGGCTGATCTTTATTGCTTTTGGCATTAAGGCTGCATTCCCGTTCTTGAATGGCTGGTTGCAGGATGCCTATCCCGAAGCCACACCAACCGGAACAGTGGCTTTATCCGCCTTTACCACCAAGCTTGCTATCTATGCGCTTGCGCGCGGCTTTCCGGGAACCGATATCCTGATCTGGATTGGCGCGGCAATGACTGCCTTACCAGTGTTTTTTGCCGTTATCGAAAATGATTTACGACGGGTTCTGGCTTTTAGCTTGAATAACCAGCTTGGTTTCATGGTTGTTGCTGTTGGCATTGGCACCGAATTGGCACTGAATGGTGCTGTTGCCCATGCCTTTGTTCATATCATCTATAAAGCATTGCTATTTATGAGCATGGGCGCGGTATTGCATCAGGTAGGCACGATAAAGGCGTCTGAACTTGGTGGGCTTTACAAGAAAATGCCCTTTACCATGGTTTGCTGTATCATTGGCGCCATGTCGATTTCGGCCTTTCCTTTATTCAGCGGCTTTGTCGCCAAATCACTGACCATGTCGGCGCTTGGCGATGCCGGTATTGTTTGGGCTTATTTTGTCCTGCTATTTGCCTCTGCTGGCGTGCTTGAACATTCAGGTATCAAGATTCCTTATTTTGCCTTTTTTGCGCATGACAGCAAAATTGAAACCGGCGAGGCGCCAATCGGTATGCGCGTGGCCATGGGCATTGCTGCCTTCTTATGCGTTGGTATTGGTGTGTTTCCGTCACTGCTTTACAGCATTTTGCCCTATGCGGTTGATTACCACCCCTATGATGCAGGTCATGTGACAAGCCAGATGCAATTGCTGATCTTTGCGATGCTGGCATTTGTTGTGCTGGTGCGGTTAAAGCTATATCCGCCAGAAATCCCATCAGTTGTGCTGAATTCCGATTGGTTCTATCGGCGTTTGGCACCGATGGTTGGCTTGCCGTTGCTACGCATGGTCATGCTTGTCTGGGCAAGCGTCTTGCACCAAATGCGCGGCTTGGTCAACTCGATCTGGGATGCGCTTGACCGGATCATGCATAGCCGGCTTGCAGGCCCAACCGTTAGTGGCCGTGCGGTTCTAATTCAAGCTGGATTGCTGGCATTGCTGCTTTTGATTGCCTATGCCGCGGCAGGCTAACCAACAGTGGCTAAATCATATGTGGCGGCTGCTGGCGGTGGTGGCAATGATGTTGTTAGCATCATTGCTGGTTGCTGCCGAGAATACCATGCGGTCGCCAGATTATGCGGCAACCAAAATCCAGCTTTTGCCAGCACCAGACCGCCAGCTAATCACCTTTGAAGTCCGGCTTGCCACAACGCCGGCCCAGCAAGCCTATGGCTTGATGTTCAGCCCGCCCTTGGCGGTAAGAACCGGTATGCTATTCATATTTGCCAAAGACGGGCCGCGTTCATTCTGGATGAAAAACACCCCCATCAGCCTTGATCTGCTTTTTTTTGCCAGTGATGGCCGGCTTGTAACCATAATTGCTAATACTGAACCTTTTAGCCTGACAGCTCGTAAATCTCAGAAAGCGACGCAATATGTTCTGGAAATTGGTGGCGGAGAGGCGGCGCGCCTTGGGCTTGGGCCGCAGACGCGGCTGCATCTGCCAGTCGCAGCGGCGGTAAATGCAGCAGGTTCGCAAGAAAAGTAAAATAAATCGTATTTTGCATAAGATGAATGCTTGAAATTCCGTAACAGGGGGGATATGAAAGCATCGTCGGAGTGTAGCGCAGCCTGGTAGCGCATCTGGTTTGGGACCAGAGGGCCGGGAGTTCGAATCTCTCCACTCCGACCAACCTCACTTTGTAGAATCTACAGTATCGACAGTGACTTAGGCGGTTTTCCTCAATCTCATTCCCGACCAATCTACAAAATCAACACCCCAAAACGCCCCAAATGGCAACAACGCCCCAAATGGGGCGTGGTTACAACACAAGAGATTTTGTAGATTTTGGCTAAAGACAAAAAAGACAACGCCGAAAATGTAAAAACAACAACGCAAAAAACAACGCAAAAAAAACCTTGTCGATTGTGGTTTAATATTGTGTTTCAGACAGTTACTTAAATTCTGTCCTGACCCACTCCTACCATTTGCCCTCAAACGCTAGTTTTGGATGTCCCAACCTGTTTTTCCGGTTGGACTGGCTTGTCTTATTGCCGGTATGACATTCATCCCGCACCTGTTACCGGTCGGCGGCTAGATGCATCAAAACCCAGAACCGCAAAGATTAGCCTTGCCAAATGCGGGTGAATATGGCTTCAGAGAAAGACAGCTGACTAGCTTCAGGGCGCAGGTTTTGAAGGTCAAAAACCCTTAAGCGGTGGCGACCGGAACAAAAAGATAATCGGTTGCATCGCTAATAGCCGTTACCTGATCCCAGCCATAATCATCATTCAAAATAAAAGCCTGATAGCCAACATCAATAAATTGCTGGAAAATGTCACTTGCCGATCCAGTAAAATTATCGGTACGGCCCTGTACAAGCTCGATAAACCAGATTGGCTTTGTTTTGTTGATTAGATTTGGCGCACCGTTAATCACATGCTGTTCGGCGCCTTCAACATCAATTTTGACAATATCAACATGGGTAATTGATTCGGCGGTTAAAACATCGTCAAGCCGTTTGGCCTGAACATTCTCCACAAAGGCCGTCATTTCATCACCATCACCAATATGCGACAGCCCAACGCGCAATGAACCTGATTTTTTAACCGGCGTTTTCAATTGAACCTCGCCGCTTTCATGGCTAAGCGCAAGCTTGCGGCAACGCACCCTGTCCAGTTTTGCGGTGACGATTTTTAGAATGGTAAAGACGTAATTTGATGGTTCGAGTGCTAGAACGAGCTTTGGTGGCTTCGCCGCCGCCATGAACGCAGTGGTAAACAGCCCAACATTTGCGCCGATATCAATGATGACGGGTTCGGCGGCGTCACTTTTTGCCATGATGGCAGCCGCTAGCCGCATCATGCGTTGGTTTCGTTTGGTTTTGGCAAGCAAGCCAAGCCATCTGATTTTTTGGCCAAACGAATAGGATTTATTGAAAAGAACTGAGCCGGAAATCACGAAAACAAAAACCTAAAGTAATTCAAAATAAATAAGCAAAAATAGCTATAATACATATTACCCTAAGCCGAAAGGCGATTATAGTTTATGGCTTATGCGAGGCCAGCCGCCAATTGTGAAAATTAGGCTTTTCGGGACGGCTATTTATACCTATAATTGAGGGTATAGAGTTGCATCGGCAGTATTTTTAGGATTGAGGCTGTAATGACCGCAAAAATTTACAAACCCAGCAAAACGGCGATGCAGTCGGGGCGTAAAACCAAAATCAGCCGTGGTTGTGAATGGGTTTTGGCTTATATGCGCAAAAGCGCTGCCAAGCCTGATCAATTGATGGGGTGGCAGTCATCGTCAGATACGGCGCGTCAGGTAAAGATGTATTTCCCTGACCTGGAGTCGGCTGTTGCTTATGCCAAGGCAAATGACATTGATTATGTTGTGCAACAGCCTAAATCACGGCGCGTCAAGCCGCGCGCCTATGCTGATAATTTCGCCTTTACCCGCAATGGTGCCTGGACCCATTGATCGAACGCATAACCCGAAGCCGTTTTCGCAATCATAATCGAAATAGGCATCTCTGGGATGCATGTTTGAGGGTGGCTTTGACTGCGGTCGCATTAGGTTGCTAGTAAAAGGGATCTGGACAAATCGGGTAAAAACCGGCACAACCTGTCGCATTATCAAAACGGTTCCTTAGTTCAACTGGATAGAGCAGCTGACTTCCAATCAGTGGTTTTGGTGTTCATTTTTATAAATTGAAATCAGTTGGTTGTTTGAAGTTTCTCATATGAAATATCATATAGGAGACTTAAAACGCAGAACCAAATTTCCACTCAGTTGACCCTTTTCTCTGATCAGTTATCTGATCAGTTGCCCTCATTGGAAAAGACCGAAGTTGTCGAAAAATCCGTATGGTCGGGTGAACCAGGTGTGGCTTCCTACCTAATTTGCTTTGTCGAAAAGCATAAACACAGGCTTTGGGCCAACGAAAAGACCAGAGATAACACTGTAGCCCGGATCAAACGCTTCGATGCTTACGGCAACCACAGCAGTCTTAGGATTGCCGACATAACAGCGTTGCGCATCTACGATTAGCTCGACTACGAGAAGGCTACGCCGTTTTCTAAGGAAGGCGACAAGGGCCACCCAAAGTACATGGCAGATTCGAGCATCAATCGTAATGCGACTGCCATGTCTGTCATATTGTCATTTGCTGTAGAGGCCAAAATTTGGGACGACAGCCCAAAGCTGCGTTATTCAAAAGAATTTGGTTGCACACGCTATTTCAAGGATCACGAGGTATGCGAGTTAATCAGCTTTTTCCAAGACCGTGACGGGCAATGGATGGTCGGTTTAATCTATGTTGGTGTGAACACAGGCATGAGATTGAACGAGGTTCTGTCACTTGGGATAGTCCGTTGTGGCAAAAACAGTCATTGGGGTGAAACCAAAATCCAAGACGATTGCTTGTATGTGCCCGCCTCGATCTCCAAGAATGACGTAGCACGTTATGTTTCCATCAACCAAGACGTGCGAGAAGCCTGTGTGCGACTATCTACGTCTATAGGCCAGCATTTTACCCACCGGAAGTTTTATGACCGTATGATTGATGCTAGGGTTAAGACAGCACCAAACGACAAAGAGTTCGTCTTTCACACGCTACGGCACACCTGCGCCTCAAGAATGGCTAATGAACTGTCAATTAATACATTCCTGATTGCCGAACAGCCGGGCCACAAGAGCGTGGACACAACGCAGAAGTACGTCCATTCCAAGCCAGAGCAAAAAGCCAAGTTTGCTGCACAGATGACGATAGGCAAAGCTGCTATGGCTTTTGCTTAATGTTGCGAAAGTCGAAAAATTTGCTATTATTTAGTTAATCTACCGCTATATATGGTGGAGCAGCACAGGGTCACCTTTGGGTGACCCTTTTTTATTGAACTAGGTGACCGTTTGCATCGAAATTACCAAATGGCTCACTAGTATCATTAGCCTCTTGGGTAATCTTGGAGACAAAATATAGCAAATCTGGTTGAACCAAGCTGCCTTCAAGCGTTTCGATGTCTATGTATCGTGCTTTCAACTCATCAAAAATATTGAACATCACTAGGTTAAGCGGATGTCGTGCTGCCTCTTTGACAGCCAAGCCTTGTGGTAATTTTTTACTAAAATCACGCATCAAACTCTTTAGCTTTTCACGGCGTTTGTCATCTGCTGTACTGGACTGGTCGTCCTTTTGGCGTTCAGCCCATGCTTTGATGTCTTCAGGATTTTTCATTTAACATTCATAGCACATCTCTAACCTTTGGGTTGGCCCTTTTTTTCCGTCTGAAGTCTCAAAAACTTATGGGTTGCCTATGCATAAGGCTCGATTTTGGGCAAACAAAGGACAACAGTTGTTTTCATTGGATCAGCTTTGATGTAGTAAGCGGGGTGAGGGCGAAAAACGACGAAAGGTCAACTGAGTAGGTAACAAAGGTCAGCTGATTAGTGCTTGGAAAAAGTGTCTAAAAAATATATAATGATTTCAACGCGAGAGACTTGGACAAACCAAAACGGTTCCGTAGCTCAACTGGATAGAGCAGCTGACTTCTAATCAGCAGGTTGGGGGTTCGAGTCCTCCCGGAATCGCCATTTTGTCCGTCTTTTTCTATGTACACCCTTGATCACAGCCTGTGTCTGTTGTTGTCGTATATGATGACAATAGGGGCCAGATTGGCATTTTGTCACCCTAAAAGTGACCAAAGAGTGACCAAAAGTGCTGCCTATACTCAAAGGCTGATCTGATTTTTATCTGTGTTGACCATGGTTTCTTTTAAACAAAGATTGGGACCATCCGAACAATGTGATTTGCGCATGTGCGCACGTTGCGCATGAGTTTCTATGGAAGTTCCTGTGATATGCAATATTGCGCATGAGTATAAACACTCTACAATTCATACTAAACAATCTATATATTACATATACTTAACTATAAGCCTCAAGGCTCCTAAGAAAACTCATGCGCATCATGCGCAATCTTAATTGTCAGAAGCAATCACGCTCATGCGCACCTTCTCCTTGAAAAGCTTTCTCAGCCTCTTTAACAAACCTAGTCTGATTGCGCTGGGGACCTGAATTAAACTTACCGTCTTTCCTCCAGCCCGCCATTTGAAGACAATGTGACATACGGCGCGTCATCATGGTCGTAATGTGCTGATCCTGGAGGTCCTGAAAACACACTTTGCAGGCTTCTTTTAGCGATATCTCTTTGCGGGTCCTAAGCATCGTCTGAACCACTTCAACCCATGGGTCTTCTTCAAAACGCTCATTCGTCTGCTCATTGGCATAGACCGCAAGCTCTTCAGACAACCAGTATTGCTCGCCTTGGTTGTAGTAGTAGACAGCCTCCGCCCAAAGCATGTCCCGGCTAGCCTTCAGCCCCTCAAAGTCTATCTTAGTCGTCCTGATCGGCAAGTACCGCCGATTGCCTGTGTCATCCTTGATATAATCAGTTCTGTTGGTTGTCCCCCAGAAGACACAGCGTCTCGGATATACGATTTCCTCGCGTCCATAAGCTGGTCTAAAACGCTCTTCTCGCCTTGAGATAAAAGCC
>CAWUWE010000021.1:0-2510 GCA_963926175.1 uncultured Alphaproteobacteria bacterium
CAAACAAGCCTTCATCGCGAAAACCAAGGCATTTCTTGATATTGTGCAAGTTGAAGATCGGGGGGTTGTTGAAGGCATTTATCAAGGCACTTTATCGCCGCTTGGCACGCCCGGGCCGCTTAGCTGGCTTGAGCGAGAAAACCATGAATTTACCCAATATTTGGCGCGCCGCCTTTGTGATTAGACCTTGGTGTTTAGACTTGTATGATTAGACCTGTTTTTCAGGCACGCGGCCATGGCGGGTGACAAGATAAACCCCGGCCGATGCCATGAAAAAGCCAGTGACGGTGACTGGGGTTAGTGGCTCGCCAAAGATGAAAAAAGCGATGATTGCAGTTACTGGCGGCACCAGAAATAGCAACGATGTTGTTGCGGCAACGCTGTCGCGTTTGATCAAAATCATCAAAATCACATAGGCACCAGTTGAAACAGCCAATACCTGCCATGCAAGCGCAATCAAAAAGGGTTCATTCCAAGTGATATGCGGCGTTTCAACAGTTGCAATCAGCATCATGAAAAACAGGCTAGCGGCGCTTGCCTGAATGATATTGCTTTTCAATAACCCAATCGAGGCACCAATATGTTTTTGCAACAAAGTGCCGGTGGTAATCGCAAGCAAACCAAAAACACAAGATGTGATCGCAATCACCGGCGCATTGATCCCAAGCGATGGCGAAATCACGACGACGACGCCCGCAAAGCCGATGAAAATGCCAATCCATTGAGTAAGGCGCGGTTTTTCACCAAATAGGAAAATCGCCAATGCTGTTGTCAGCAATGGCTGGGTTGATACAATCAAGGCCGCCAGCGCCGCGCCAAGGCCATTGGCCATCGCAAAAAAGGTGCTGCCAAGATAGGTGCCATGGATCAGCACACCAACAAGGGCGGTTTGCAAAATCGGATCATTTGACCGGTCTTTTACGCCAATGGCTTTTGCCGTGCTTTTGCTTCGCCAGATCCAGAACCCAACAGCAACGGCCATGAAAATCAGCGCAACAATCGAAAACCGGACTGCCAGAAAGGCAAATGGTGTTGCATGCTGCACGCCTGCCTTGCCAGCAACAAAAGCTGATGACCACAGAACAACAAAAATAATGGGTAAAAGAAATTGTGCCATTGATGTTTGGTTCCGTTCATCACGAAAGGCATAAACGCCGCAAAGCTGCGGCCGATAGCTGCTTGGTTTCAAGGTTGGATTAGTTAAATCACAAAATGAATGGTTTTGCTGAATTTAATATGAGCAAAACCCTGCCTTTGCGCAAATGCTAACGTATAATTGCCTGTCGCTTTATGTCAGGCCGCCACCCTGCATATTGGCAAACCGACCAAAGCGGTATTTCAAAAACAGCCAGATCACCCCATAACAGACGAGCGGGATCAAAAGCTGCAGCATGGCGGCAACGCCTGCTGGCCCGCGACTGCCATTCGCAGCAAGGCTGACCGCCTCGACTGTGATCGTAGCGATGCGACCACCACCAACAAAAACAGTCGGTAGATAAAGCGCGATGGAAACAGCAAAACCGATGAATAGCGCCGCGCCAATCGGCATGGCCAAAAGCGGCAAATGAACGCGCAAAAATCGCCTGAATGGGCCAAAACCAAGGCTGTTGGCCACATGGTCATGCCGCCAGTCCATCTGCGCAAAGGCCGGTGCCATAACAAGCCATATATAGGGCAGGATGAAAATCATATGAATATAGATCAGCGCAGGCCAGCGACCGTCAATGCCAGCCCAGCTAAGTCCGATTTGCAGACCAAATAAAAAGCTGATTTGCGGTACAAGAAGGGGCAGATAAATGGCCGCTTGCAGTAACCGGTTTCGCCGGATTAGATCGTGGCCGTGATAAAGCCATAAAAACACCACCCCAAGCGCCAAAAACGCCGCGCTGATGGCCAATAACCCGCTATTTATAACAAGCGGAAGATAGCTTGTCACATCTTGCCAGTGAAGCCAGCTAACGCTTGCTGGCAACGCCGCCGGAAAGAACCAGCCCTTTGCAAATGACCATAAAAGCGCGGCAACAAGCCCCATCACGCCAATCAGCATTGGTACTGTGGCAAACAGTGATAAAAACCCTAACCAAGGGTCGGCCGATTGCCCGCGCCAACCGCGCCAGCGGCAAAATCTGACAGCCGCACCAACCAGCCTTTCACCGAACCGCCAAAGCAAAAGCGCAGCCAGAACAAGACCGATTTGCCAGATGGCGCCAAATGAGGCTGGCAGGCGGGCGGCAAGGTCGGCATCATGAAAGCCGTTCAGCACCAGAATGGCCAATGGCGGTGGCAGGCTTGGTGCTAGTAACAAGGCCATATCGACAACCGACAGGCTAAAGACCAGAACCGCAATAACGGGAAGCCTGATCTGGCGATATATCAACGGCAATACAAGAAAAACCCAGCTGGCAAAGCGGCCATAGCCAAGCCCTGCACCAATGGCAAAAAGACGTGATAAAGGCATGCTTGCCACAGCCGTCAAACCAAGAAGAAGCAAAAACGGTAATTCCTTTGCC
>CAWUWE010000022.1:0-17845 GCA_963926175.1 uncultured Alphaproteobacteria bacterium
CTGTCCTAGTCGGGCAGCGTTTTATTTTGTACAAGAACATGACCGGCAAGATAAAGCGAGCCGCAAATAATAACCGGACAGGCCGGATCTAGCTGGTCAAATGCCGTTTTGATGCTGGTTGTGGCCTCGGCGTCCAGCCCCTGTGCCAAGGCGGCAGCGGTCATTTCGGCGGCGCTCAGGCTGGCCGGCTGGTCAGGGATGGCAAGACAGCGAACCGATCCGGCAAGGGCGGCAAGCGGTGCCAGAAATTCAGCCGGGTCGCGCGTGTTTAACGCGCCGCAAATAATATTCCATTTACCATCATCAATTTGAGCAAGTGTTTTGGCCAAAGCTCGCGCACCATGGGCATTATGCGCGCCATCAAGCCAGATTGGAAGATGCGGCCATAATTCTGCCAACAGGCCGTCATTTAATGGCTGCACCCGCCCGGGCCAAACAGCCAATTTAATGCCGCTGGCAAATGCATTTGCCGCATGGGTCTGGCCGCGTGATGGCAATCGGTTTTTTGCCGCAAGATCAAAAAGGCAAGCCGCCGCCAGCCCAGCATTATCAAGCTGATGCGGGCCGCGTAGCCCCGGTGCCGGAAGAAAGAAATCTTCGCCTGCACAGGATAGGTGAATGCTGCCATCATCGGTTTCTGCCAGATGGAAATCACGACCTGCGACCTGCAGTGTCGCGCCGATATTCTCGGCATGCGCGGTTAGAACATGTATGGCCTCGGCCTGTTGATCGGCGCTGTAACAGGTTGTTTGCGCCCGCATGATTCCCGCTTTTTGACTGGCAATCTGGCCGAGGTCAGTGCCAAGAAAATGTTCGTGATCCTGGGCAATCGGGGTGATGATTGTGGCAAGCGGTGTTTTCAATACATTGGTCGAGTCAAGCGCGCCACCAAGCCCGGTTTCCAAAAGCAATAAATCGGCTGGCACCCGCGAGAATGCCAACATTGCGGCCGCCGTGGTGACTTCGAAAAAGGTCACTGCCATGTCGCCATTGGCGGTTTCGACCTCTTCCAGTAAATCGGCAAGCCTGCCATCGTCAATCAGCCGTCCGGCAAGCCGGATGCGTTCATTAAACCGGCATAGATGCGGCGAGCTATAGACATGAACCTTAAGTCCGGCTTCTTCAGCCATCGCTCTTAGAAACGCAATTGTCGAGCCTTTGCCATTGGTGCCAGCAACATGGATTGTTGGCGGCAAATGATGATGCGGATTGCCAAGCTTTTCCAAAAGGGCAAGGCTACGATCAAGCCCAAGATCTATTAATTTTGGATGTAGCCGTGCCAGCCGGTCAAGCGCCGCTGCGGCACGGTCGGCCGGTGATGACGATGGCATTAGGCGCGCTTTCTGCTGTCTTTCGATCCCATCATGAAATCAAGAAGCCGGCCAATATATTCAGGCTGTTCAGCGCGTGGCACAACGGCATCGACCATACCATGATCCATCAGATATTCCGCTGTCTGGAAATTTTCAGGCAGTTTTTCACGAACCGTTTCTTCGATCACGCGGCGACCGGCAAAGCCAATGATGGCACCAGGTTCGGCAATCTGAATATCGCCAAGCATGGCAAACGATGCGGTAACGCCGCCGGTTGTTGGATGCGCCAATAAAACAAAATAGGGAAGGCCTGCATCACGAACCAGCTCAACAGCGGCGATGGTGCGTGGCAATTGCATAAGTGATAAGATACCTTCTTGCATGCGTGCGCCGCCGGTTGATGGCACGGTGATCAGCGCGCCCTTGCGGACAACCGCTTCCTTGGCAGCGCGAACAATGCCATTGCCAACCATGCGTCCCATTGATCCGCCCATAAAGCGGAAATCAAACGCGGCGATAACGCAAGGATACCCATTGATCTGCCCTGCTGCGACGGCGATCGCGTCATTCTGGCCGGTTTTGTTGCGCGCGTTGCGAAGCCGGTCAGTATATTTCTTGCTATCGCGGAATTTCAAAGGATCATCTTCAATAGGCGAAAGCGAGATCACATCATATTTGCCATCGTCAAATAACATGGCAAAACGGCGTTCGGGCGGAAGTGGGGCATGATGACCGCATGTGGCGCAGCAGTTAAAAGCCTGTTCATGTTCGCGATGAAAAATCATCTGGCTACAGGCGTTGCATTTGATCCACAGATTATCCGGCACTTCATCGGCCTGAACCCATGCCTTGATTTTGGGAAGGACGGAATTTGTAATCCAATTCATTGCAATCTCCCTATGCGCGTATTGCTGCACTAAGTTCGCTGACAAATGCGGCAACTTTACGGACAATCGTCGCACGGTTTTCAGCAGCATCCGGACTTGTTGGATTTGCCACGCCATCAGCAATGATATCGACAACGGCAGAGCCGACAACCGCGCCGTCACTCAATTTTGCAGATTCGGCGGCCTGTTCGGGGGTGCGGATGCCAAACCCGGTTACAATTGGAAGATCGGTCTGTTTGCGGATGCGCTGATAGGCATCGGCAATGCTGGTCGCCGCGGCGCTTGCCATGCCGGTAATGCCGGTAACTGAGACATAATAAACAAATCCGCTGGCTTGCGCTAAAATGGCCGGCAAACGCTGATCATGGCTTGTCGGGGTGATCAACCGAACAACATTCAAGCCAGCATCGCGCGCGGGAATGCAAAGTTCTGAATCTTCTTCTGGCGGCAAATCAACGATGATCAACCCGTCAACACCAGCCGCCACTGAATCGGCAATGAACCTGTCATTGCCATAGATATAGATCGGGTTGTAATAGCCCATAAGGATGAGCGGCATATCAGGATGCCGTTGGCGAAAATTACGCGCAATTTCAAGCGTTGCGGTTAAGGTCATGCCGCCTTTCAACGCCCGAAGTGATGCTGCCTGGATGGCGGGGCCATCGGCCATCGGGTCGGAAAAAGGCATGCCAAGCTCGATAAAATCGACACCAGCATCAACCAACCCGCCAAGTAAGGCTTCGGTGGTGGCGGCGTCAGGATCGCCAGCGGTGATAAAGACGCCCAAGCTGCCGCGATTTTCGGCTTTGGCCTTTGCGAATGCGGTATTGATGCGACCTGCCATAATTATCTCTTGTCCAATCTAAATGGGCTTTGGCTTACATCCGGCCAAGTTTTTCAAGAACCGGAAGAACCGCGCCCAAATCCTTGTCGCCGCGGCCACACATGTTCAAAATGACAATATCATCAGAATCCATATCGCCAATTACGGTGCTAAGGTAGGCCAGCGCATGTGATGGTTCGAGCGCCGGAATAATGCCTTCAAGACGCGCACAAAGCTGAAAGGCGACAAGCGCTTCCTCATCGGTGGCACTGACATAATTGACGCGGCCAATATCATGAAGCCACGAATGTTCAGGGCCAATGCCCGGATAATCCAGACCAGCCGAAATCGAATGGGCATCGGTGATTTGCCCATCATCATTTTGCAAAAGATAGGTTCGGTTGCCATGCAGGATGCCTGGTGTTCCGCCGGCAAGTGACGCTGCATGGAGGCCGCTGCCAAGCCCCTTACCCGCGGCTTCGACGCCATAGATGGCAACATCTGTATCATCAAGAAACGGATAGAAAAGCCCAATCGCATTTGACCCGCCACCAATACAGGCGACAAGCGCATTTGGCAGGCGGCCTTCAGCTTCGATAATTTGTTCGCGCGCCTCGGTGCCGATAACCGATTGGAAATCACGCACCATTTGCGGATAGGGGTGGGGGCCTGCGGCGGTGCCGATAATGTAAAAATGCGTTTCGGCATTGGTGACCCAATAGCGAAGCGCCTCATTCATCGCATCTTTAAGCGTGCCAGTGCCTGAGGTAACGGGATGGATTTTGGCACCAAGAAGACGCATCCGGTCGACATTCGGCTTTTGCCGTTCGACATCTTCAGCGCCCATAAAGACTTCGCATTCCATATTGAAAAGCGCACAGGCTGTTGCTGTGGCAACACCATGCTGGCCTGCGCCGGTTTCGGCAATGATTTTGGTTTTGCCCATGCGTTTCGCAAGAAGCGCCTGTCCCAAAACATTGTTGATCTTGTGAGCGCCAGTATGGTTTAGCTCATCACGTTTTAGATATAGCTTGGCACCACCAAAATGTGCGGTCATGCGTTCACCAAAATAGAGTGGGCTTGGGCGACCGATATAATGCTTTTGGTAATAGTACATTTCACGCTGAAATGATTTATCGGCGCTAGCTTCTTTATAGGCTTTTTCAACACTCAAAATCAGCGGCATCAGCGTTTCAGCGACAAAGCGGCCACCATGAATGCCAAAGCGGCCAGCCTCATCGGGCTGGTTGCGGAATGTGTTAAGGTTCGTTTTGCTCATCAAAAGCTCTCATCCTGTAAAGTCGGCGAAATAGACGCGGCCCCGAGCATTGTTTTAGCCCAATTGGGCCGCCCGAATAAAGGCATGAATCTGTTCTGCGTCCTTTTTTCCGGGGTATGATTCAACACCCGATGACACATCCACTGCCTTGGCCGCGCTGATTTTGATCGCATTTGCCACATTATGGCGGTCAAGCCCGCCTGCCAGCATCCATGGTAACCGTCCACGATAATTGGCTAGGATCGTCCAATCAAACTGATGGCCGGTACCGCCGGGCTGCGATCCGGCCTTGACTTTGGCGTCAAACAGCAACCAATCGGCAAGATCATCCCATTTGGCGCACTGATCAAGATCGGCCGCCGTTTCAACAGCAATCGTTTTGATCACCGGTAAACTGGTGCGGGCTTTGATATTGGCAACATCCTGACAGGTTTCTTTGCCATGAAGCTGCAGCATATCTGGCCGCGCCGCCTTGACGACGGGCATAAGCTTTTCCCCAACGATATCAACGCTTAGCAAAACGCGTTCAGGCGCATCAGATCCAACAGAATGGGCGCAATCTGCCAATGCTGCTAGGCCAGCCAGATCAAGATGGCGTGATGATCCGGGGTAATAGACCATGCCTGTCCAGCGCGCACCGGCATCGCGGCAGATGATATAATCATTTGCCGAAGATATGCCGCATATTTTAACCTCGGGCGCCATGGATAAGCCTTTTGCGTAATGGTTCTTTTATTTGGGATTGAAACCGGAAACAGGCGATTACTTAACCTAACCGGCGATCGGCGGTCAATTGATTTGATGCGGCCGGTTCACCCTGCTGATCGTAATCCTGCTGGCCGTGTTCATGATGATCTTGATCATCTTGTTTGGCGGTTGATTCGGCTGTCATTTTATTAGTTTTTGCCTGCAATTTATTGAAACGCCCTTCAAGACGCCACAGCTTTGCCCAAATCGCCAGCCACTGGCCCCATAGCAATATAGCACTCAGCAATCCACCAATGATAAAGCTGGATAGAATCAGCAGCCAAACTGGCGCGGTTAGCGCGCTGTCAAATGGCCAAAGATAAAGCGTGATAAACGTTTTATTCGACGTGGCAAACACGGTGGCAAACATAACCAATAACAAGGTAATACTCAGCCATAAAAGGCGGCCTAATGTTCGCATAATTCGATCCGTCTAGCGGCGGTTTAACCGCTCACGCATGCCTTTGCCCATTTTGAAAAAAGGCACTTTCTTTTCAGATACTTCTACACTTGTTCCGGTTCTTGGATTGCGTCCGAGGCGGGCTTTGCGCTCGCGCACTGAAAAGGCGCCAAACCCACGAAGCTCAACCCTGTCACCACGTTCAAGCGCACTGCCGATTTCATCAAGAATTGTTCCAACCAGCCGCTCAATATCACGGTGGTAAAGTGTTGGATTCTTAGCCGCTAATGTTGCGATAAGTTCTGACCGTGTCACAGAGTTTACTCCCTTACTTCTAACGTTCTTAATATGGAATTAGGATGCCTGTTTGCCAATGGCGGGTCAACTTAGAATTGATTCCTAACGTTAATAAGAATGGTAAAATTCATTAACATAGCCGATTCCAGCCATAGAAAAAGCCAGCCGATGGATGCATCGGCTGGCTCGAAGATAAACAGATTGGCGAATGTGCCAGTCTTATTTTTCGTCAGTTGTTTCTTTCTTGGCAAGAGCCGCACCAAGGATATCACCAAGGCTGGCGCCGCTGTCTGATGAGCCAAATTCGGCCATGGCCTGCTTTTCTTCGGCAGATTCGCGTGCCTTGATGGACAGAGACAATTTGCGGGTTTTCTTGTCAACACTGGTGATGATGGCGTCAACTTTTTCACCAACGGCAAACCGGTCAGCGCGCTGTTCAGCACGATCACGGCTAAGATCAGTCCGGCGGATAAAGCCAGTCATGTTCTCACCAATAGTAACGTCGATGCCGTTGTCTGTTACCGCGCGAACGGTACAGGTTACGACTTCGCCTTTGCGATAGGCATCAGCCTGACCAGCAAATGGATCGTCAGTTAGCTGTTTGATGCCAAGTGAGATACGCTCTTTATTGACGTCGATATCAAGAACTTTCGCCTTAATCATATCGCCTTTGGTAAAGCCTTCAAGGGCTTCTTCGCCAGCGTTTTCCCAGCTGATATCTGACAGGTGAACAAGACCGTCAATATCCTCATTCAAGCCAACAAACAGACCAAATTCGGTGATGTTCCGGATTTCGCCGTCGATCTCGGTGCCAACTGGATAGGTGGCGCTAAGGTCTTCCCAAGGGTTGTTTGTGCACTGCTTGAGGCCAAGTGAAATACGGCGCTTTGACAAATCAACGTCAAGAACCATAACTTCGACTTGCTGGCTGGTTGAAACGATTTTGCCAGGATGAACATTCTTCTTTGTCCAGCTCATCTCAGATACATGGACAAGACCTTCAACACCTGCTTCCAGTTCAACAAATGCGCCGTAATCGGTGATGTTGGTAACGCGGCCTTCCATTTTCGTCCCAATTGGGAATTTGCCTTCGACATTTTCCCATGGATCCGACAGAAGCTGCTTCATGCCAAGTGAAATACGCTGGGTTTCCGCATTAAAGCGAATAACCTGAACTTCGACAGTTTCGCCAATTTGCAGGGCTTCAGATGGATGGCTGATGCGCTGCCATGCAATATCGGTCACATGCAATAGGCCGTCAACACCGCCAAGATCAACAAAGGCGCCGTAATCGGTGATGTTCTTGACCACGCCCTGAAGAACCTGACCTTCTTGCAGATTAGAGACAAGCTCTGATCTTGCTTCGGCGCGTGACTCTTCCAGAACGGCGCGGCGTGAAACAACAATGTTGCCACGACGACGGTCGATTTTCAGAATTTGGAATGGCTGTGGTGTTCCCATCAATGGGCCGAGATCGCGAACAGGGCGAATATCGACCTGACTTCCCGGCAAAAAGGCTGTTGCGCCTGACAGATCGACAGTGAAACCGCCTTTGACCTTGCCAAATATAACGCCAGTAACGCGCTCTTGCTTTTCAAATGATGCTTCGAGAACGCCCCATGCTTCTTCGCGGCGGGCTTTGTCACGGCTTAATACGGCCTGACCATTACGGTCTTCCATACGTTCGACATAAACCTCAATCTCATCACCGATTGAAACATCGGCTTGTTGTCCGGGGGCGGCAAGTTCCTTGAGCGGGACGCGGCCTTCAGATTTCAAGCCAACATCAATGATGACAGCATCACCCTCGATGCCGATAACAAAGCCGCGGACAACACTGCCCTCGACATTTGTGCCTTCACCAAAACTTTCAGCTAAAAGATCGGCAAAGTTTTCAGTGGCAGCGTCGGCTGCCGAATTCGTTGTAGATGTCAAAAAAATCTCCGTTTTGTCGCTATTTCGACCGGGGGTGCAATACCGCCCAAATAAGGATCGAAATTTATGTGCCTCAGCCGACATGAGGGCCGCATTGAACGAACGATAACCAAATTATAGCTGCCCTATTTTGGCAAAATAGCTTGGTCCAAAGCGGGTTTTTTGGCGACCAGTTTGTTTCGCCGGCAGTCAGTTAATCAAAAATTATGAACCGGAAATGTTCGTATGGTCTCCGGTTCGGGCTCATTATTCTGATGGGCAAATACGATCAATATGTGACAGGGCTAGTGCTAACACCGCCGCCGCATCCGTTTTGGATGTGTCGATGGTTATTGCGTCATCTGCGGCCTTTAACGGGGCCACTGATCTAGTCCGGTCACGATCATCACGCGCCTTCATATCCGCCAGAACATTCTGAAAGATAACCGATTGTCCTGCCTGACGCAACTCTTTGGTGCGGCGCTCGGCGCGAATATCAAGATCGGCATCAATGAAGAATTTTATATTGGCGTAGGGAAGCACGATCGTGCCAATATCACGACCATCAAGAACCGCCCCTTTGCATGATGGTGGTGCCGCGGCAAAGGCGCGCTGAAGCGCCAGCAATTCCGACCGAACCGGGCTAATGGCCGCCACGATTGACGCAAGGGCGGCTACTTTATCGGTGCGTATTTCAGCCGTTGGCGTTAGCGCAAGATCAAGTGCCGATGCAGCATTAACAGCCTGTTTTTCATCAATATTATTGCTGTTCACGCCAGCGTTTAACAGGCTAAGGGCAACCGCACGATACAGCGCCCCCGTATCCAGATAATCATAGCCAAATTCGGCTGCCACCCGTTTGGCAAGCGTGCCTTTGCCGCTGGCTGCCGACCCATCAATGGCAATGATCATGCTGTTTTTTCGTCAATGATGCTGGCGCCAAGCTGGTTCATGCCGCTGGAAAATCCTGGAAAGCTTGTTTCGATGGTGGCGCAGCCGGTTACGGTGATTGGCTGTTCGGCAACAAGGCCAAGCGTCAGAAATGACATGGCGATTCGGTGATCATGTTGCGCTGAAAGGGTTGCCCCGCCGGTAATGCTGCTGGCGGAAACACGCATCGAATCATCATCATAATCAACGGTGACGCCGCATGCGGCAAGGCCATCAGCCATCACTTTGATGCGGTCGGTTTCCTTGACCCGCAATTCGGCAATGCCAAGCATCTCGGTTGTGCCGCTTGCGGTTGCCGCGGCGACTGACAAGATTGGAAATTCATCAATCATCGAGGCCGCACGTTCGGCTGGAACGGTAATACCTTTCAACTGACTATGCCGGATGCGCAAATCAGCAATGGCTTCGCCGCCTTCAATCCGATCATTACTTTTGACAATATCGCCGCCCATTTCGATAAGGGTTGTCAAAAGACCGGTTCGAAGTGGGTTCATGCCAATGCCAATAAGTGTGATATCGCTTTGCGGTGTGATCAGCGCCGCAACAATCGCAAAAGCGGCAGATGATGGATCGCTTGGAACGATGATATCGGCAGCGCGAAGCGTTGCCTCTCCAGCAAGCGTAACATGATGCGCCCCATCGGCATCGATATGCTGCTGAACCGATGCGCCAAAATGTCTAAGCATTGATTCACTGTGGTCGCGTGATGCGTGCGGTTCGATGATATTTGTTGTACCACGCGCGTTTAACCCGGCAAGCAAGATCGCTGATTTGATTTGTGCCGAGGCCACTTTTGAGCGATGGCTTAGCGCCATTGGATTTGCCGCCCCCTTAATGGTGACGGGCAGCAAGCCACCATCACGGCAGGTGATCTCGGCGCCTAATTCGGCAAGCGGATCGGTGATCCGTGCCATTGGCCGCAAGCTAAGCGAGGCATCGCCGCAGAATGTTGCTGTGATGTTCTGACCGGCAACCACTCCCATCAACAGGCGCGCACCAGTGCCCGAATTGCCCAGATCAAGCGGTGTTACAGGCGATATCATGCCATGCAATCCAACGCCGGTAATATGCCAAACCCCGTCAGCGTCAAGCTCGATGCCAGCACCAAGCGCAACAAGCGCGTCTTTGGTCGACATAACATCGGCGCCTTCAAGAAGGCCGCGAACCTTGGTTGTGCCAATCGCAAGGCTGCCAAAAATTAGTGAACGATGCGAAATGGATTTATCGCCCGGAATAGGCATTGCGCCAACAAGAGGACCGGCTTTTTTCGAAACAAGTTGATCATGCGGATGAGGTGACATCAAAAAGCCTTTTATGATTTGCTGATAGGTGATTTTGTCCAGTTCTTTTCGGTGAAGTCAGCTTGTAACATTTTTCTAGGGCTCTAGGCAATCAGCGCCATGAAAATGCTAAATCCTTTTGATTGCATGCCAGCGTGAACATAAAAGTTGGAAACCGGCAGAAAATTGTTTTGACAGCTTAAAAAATTTGTTTCACATCCACTAAAGATGGAGGATCCTTATTTTTGACGGTTAAGTACAGGGAATTTGAAAGAATGGTAAAGGTTGAACTTGGCTTGAAGCGCAGCTGTCTATCATGTGACATGCGCTTTTATGATTTTAAACGTAGTCCCATTATTTGCCCGGGCTGCGGCACAGAATTTGATCCGGAAAATCTGATAAAAGGCCGTAAAAGCCGGGCTGTGCCAAAAAGCGCGGTTAAGGCAGATGTGTCTGATGATGCTGATGATCTGGATGAAACAGAAGTTGACGATGAAGACGTTACTGTTGCTGTCAATAAAGGCGATGACGATGACGATGACGATGACGATGACGATGATATTGATATTGATTTTGATGAAGATGATGCTGATGTGGATGATGCGGACGGCCGGGGAATCATTTAGGACGATATCACTGATGGCGACGAATTATTGCCTAACCTAGATGGTAAGGATAACCAATAAGCACCTTGCCTGCTTGATGTTGGCAAATCTGATTGGTTTGGCGGTGGTGGCATAAAAAACCTGTCGCCAGACAAAAAATTGCTTGCGCAGGGTGTAGCCCCTGCGATACACATCCCTCGCAGCAGTTTCGGTACTGCACGAATTGGAACGGAATTGGCTTTTTGGCGATGCCTCCTAATTAGGGCATTGCAGGCCAGACACGGTAACAAGGGGCTATAGCTCAGCTGGGAGAGCGCTACAATGGCATTGTAGAGGTCAGCGGTTCGATCCCGCTTAGCTCCACCAATTTCTCTATTTCCAGATAAAAACCATTATTCCAGCGCAGCCTTGCATCCATAATGTTAGGGCGCGTCCATACTGGTATGGCGTTGCCGGTGCCGTTATGGCCACGGTTGCCATTTGCAGGGATGATGGGCAAGCTTGATGCGGTTAGGCAGCAACGTCGCGGGCGTTTCCAAGGCATCCAAGAAGTTCATGTGGCGTTTTGGCAGTGCGAAGCTGGTCGCAAATGGCCACTGCGCCTAATGATCTTGCCACGCTTGTTACGCATTTCAGATGATCGCTATCCGCATTTTGCGGCCCGATCACAAGACAAACAATATCGACAGGTTTGCGATCTTGTGCGTCAAAATCGATCGGACTTGTCAAAACGGCAATGATGCCCATAGTGCGCGTCAAATCCTGATGCACGGCATGTGGAATCGCAATACCGCTGCCAATGGCGGTGCTGCCAAGACGTTCGCGGCTCATCACAATTTCAAAAAGGCCGCGCTGGCAAAGGCCAGTCAGTTCAGCAGCGCGTTCAGCAAGCTGTTCAATCAGTTGCTTTTTACTGCTGCAAGCGACGCCAACCATAATCTGGTTGGTGGCGAGATAATCAATTATGGACATGAAAAGACCCGTATAATGAATAAAGCCTGAACAGCGGCCAGTTCTGAAACCGAGCCTCGCCGACGCGGCGCATTAATAGGGGGTGCATGATGGGCTGTCAAGCCGTGAATCAACTGGTCTAGATGCTAAAACGTTCGCCAAGATAGACTTGCCGAACCCCGCTATGTTGAACCACCTCATCTGGCGTGCCTTCCATCAGCAGGGTACCGTCATGAATAATGTAGGCGCGGTCAACAATATCAAGCGTTTCCCGAACATTATGGTCGGTAATCAAAACGCCAATACCATGTGTTTTTAAATGTGCAATTAAATCACGAATTTCGCCAAGGGCAATTGGATCAATGCCAGCCAAAGGTTCATCAAGCAAAAGAAATGTTGGGCGCGCTGCAAGAGCCCGAGCAATTTCTAGACGACGACGCTCACCGCCGGACAGACTTACCGATGGTGTGTTGCGAAGATGGGTGATGCCAAATTCGGCCATCAGATCATCAAGTGTGGCGTCGCGTTCGTCATCATGGTCTTCAAGTGTTTCGAGAACGGCGCGGATATTTTGTTCAACCGTTAAGCCGCGAAAAATGCTCGATTCCTGTGGCAGATATCCCATGCCAAGACGCGCACGTTGAAAAATGGGCATGCCAGTAACATCGCGTCCATCAATAAAGATCTGCCCCTCATCGGCGGGCAATAATCCAGCAAGCATGTAAAAGGTCGTTGTTTTACCAGCGCCATTTGGGCCAAGAAGACCAACGGCCTCGCCGCGTTGTAAGTCAATCGATACATTGCGAACCACGCGCCGTTTGTTAAAGCTTTTGCCAACGTCTTTGGCCTGCAACCCTTGATTGCCTGACACCAATACCGGCCGCGCCATGCCAAAATCTAATTCTGTATTGTTAGACACCATGATGCCCTTTTTTGAAGCAATGAAGTCCTTGCGGACTGTCTAAAACATCGTTATCAGCCAATTAAGCAGTGCATGTCAACGAGTTAGAGGCAAAATACTGGTTTGATATTTTGCCCACGGCAATGCCGTATGCGGTAAGCTGATTTAAGGTGTTAAAATACCGGTCACGCGTTTGCCAGTGAAGCCTGAAAGTATCTTGCTGATTTCCTTGTCAAAATCAACCTCTGCACGGGCGCCGCGCATGATGTTTTCCTTGTCGGTAATTTCGACATTACCATCGAGATTGGCCATTGATGTGCTGGCAATATAATTTAGCTTGTCGGCGGTTGCGACGGTACCTTGGGCTGTGATGACCTTGGTGTTGTCATAAGCGTCAATGGTTTTCAAAGTGCCATCGGCGCCGATATAGGCGATTAGCTTGTCACCAAAGACATTGCGTCCATCGCTGTTTTTGTAATGGGCTTTGCCAATTGCGGTGACTTTGCGATTATCGTTATCGGTTGAGTCATAGGTAATTGATTTGGTTGCTGTCATGGTGCCTTTGGGGCCGATGACAGACGCGTTTTTACCGGTCAGAACATAGAGGTTGCTGGTCAGATCATAATCAAGCTTGTCGCCTTTGGCGGTATTCTCGCCATCAATGTAGGTCACTGATCCAGTTGCGGTCACTTGGGTGATGTCGCGCGTTTCGCCTTCGGTTGCGTAATTGGCGATGATATGGCTTGCACTAATATTTGATAGGCCCTGTTCAACATAGGCGTCGCCCTTGGCTATATAGGTGCCGTCGGTTTGGTTCCATTCAAGCGAGTCATTCGCCTCGATTGTGATGGGAAGCGGCGCGGCAGCGCTGTTGCCGCTGGCGGTCTGTGCAAGTGCGGGGGCTGTCAAGATTATCCAACTGCTAATACCAAGTGCGATATTGCTCAATGTTTTGACGAAATAGCGATTAGATCGGTGCATGATGTGATCTGCTTTCTGTCTAATCGGCCGTTTAATTTACCTAAAATACATATATAGCAAAAATACTGGTATACCAAAAGAAACCAGCTTACTAAAAATAACTAGATTTTGGCCTTATTTGTTTTCGGTTTGACCACGGCTTTTGATGTGGGTGCGATAGCGTTGCTGTTTTTAATAATCATTTTTGCAGCCCCGCCAAAGACAATCCGCGCACCATTCTCATAGGTTTGCATGCTATCGGCATTGATGCGCCTGTCCATATCCTGAACCTGAACCGCAACATCGCTATGCATTTTACCAGCTTTGAGATGAGCTTCGAGCGCTTCGGTATCAAGACGAAGATTGCGATCAGGTTGGGTCACTACAACCGCGCCTGACATGGAAACAATATCGGTCTGTTTGTTGAAGATTCCTGAATTTGATTGCAGCTTTATAAGCGAGCCATTGCGCATAATCAAAACGGCGGTTGGCTGATCCATGTTAACACGTCCCGACCCATCAGGGGCTTCATTGGCTTTAACAGCCGTGATTTCATAAGGTTTTCCGGCTGGTGTCAAGCCGCGATAGCGGGCGCCGGTCAATTGAACTTCGCCACTTTCGGCGCGTTCCACCTCATTGATTTCCAGCGCTACGTCCTTGCCATTGGCCAAAAGCCCAAGCCAACTTGCAACGGCAAGTGTCAGAACAGAGCCAACGCCAACAAGCAAAAGCGATAATGGATAGCTCCGCTCGCTGGTCGTGTGGGCGGTTTTAGTGCGCGGGGTAAAACGGCTTTTTCTTGCTGAATTTGTGTCGGCCATCTGTGATGTCATTTCCTAAATCAGTGCCAGCAGTGCCATCAGCCCGGATGCGCCCCGATCCTGGCTGAATTTAGCGAGCAGGCTAACGCCTAGTGATGAAAAATATCCATCTCGGCAAAGCCATCAAGATCAAGCTTGGCACGGGTTAACAAAAAGGTAAAACAATGGGCGGCAATATCGCGTCGGCCTTCGCGTTCTAGCATAATATCAAGGCGTTCACGAAGCTGGTGAAGATATAAAACATCACCCGCGGCATATTCGGCCTGCTCAGGCGTCAAGGTTGCTGCGCCCCAATCCGATGATTGCTGCTGTTTTGAAATATCGATTTGCAATAATTCGCGGCAGAGATCTTTTAGCCCGTGCCGGTCGGTATAGGTGCGGATAAGTTTGGATGCGATTTTGGTGCAATAAACAGGACCAGCAAGCGGGCCAATGCCGTGACTAAGGCTGGCAATGTCAAAACGTGCAAAGTGAAACAGCTTTGTTATCTGAGGGTTGGCAAGAAGCGACGCCAGATTTGGGCTTGGCATTTGCGGCTTGGCGATTTTGACAAGATGCGCATCGCCATCACCGCCCGATAGCTGCACAAGGCATAGCCGGTCGCGATGCGGGTTAAGCCCCATTGTTTCGGTATCAATGGCAACCGCATCGCCAAGATCAACATCGGCGGGAAGATCATCCTGATGGATATGAATTGTCATATATGCCTCGTATCTGTTGTCGCCGCAAAGGCTGGGCTGTTTTGCCAAGGGCGCGCACTTTGATGCGCAAAGCCAGGAACGGCCGTGGGGCAATCAAAATGGCAATGGTGCCCAGGAGAAGACTCGAACTTCCACGACCTAATGGTCACTGGCACCTGAAGCCAGCGCGTCTACCAATTCCGCCACCTGGGCTTGCCATTGACCTTGCGGAAAACCGTTTCCTGTCTGACGGCGTGAGAATAGCTACAAACGTTGGCGTGTCAAACCTTTTCAATGGGCTAATGGCAAGAAAATGCGGCTTTCATTGGCGCTGTCAATTGCCGGAATAAATCTATTTTATGGGAAATTGGCATTGGTGGGATTGTAAAGCGGGGAGGCATGACCTAATTTGCAATCAATGAATGCGTGGTGGCTATCCGGATAAGGGCCGTGCCGCCAGAAAATTGGATCATCGCGCCGCGCCCATTGGCCGGTCAAGCAAGGGTAAATCAATGATCAACACAGTCGCAGTAATTGGTGGATCGGGGTTTGTTGGGCGGGCAACTGTGGAACGGCTGGCGCGTGCAGGTAAACAGGTCATTGTTCTTTGCCGCAATAGCGAGCGGGCAAAATATCTAAAGCCGATGGGCAATGTTGGGCAGATCACGCTTGTGGCTGGCAATGCGCTTGATGAGGTGGTTTTGGAATCTGTCATTCGGCCTGCTGATGTGGTGGTCAATCTTGTTGGTATTCTTGCCGAAGGCGGCGGGCAGCGTTTTGACGAATTGCAGGCGCAATTGCCAACGCGTATCGGCGCGCTTGCCGCCAAGCATGATGTTCAATCGCTTGTTCATGTATCGGCCATCGGTGCTGACCTTGAGTCGCCAAGCCATTATGCAAAAAGCAAAGCTGCTGGCGAAGCCGGATTGCGCAAAGCCTATGCATCAGCGGTGATCCTGCGACCGTCGATTGTGTTTGGCCCGCGTGATGATTTCTTTAACCGCTTTGCCGCAATGGCAATGATTGCGCCAGCATTACCATTACCTGGTGGCGGCAAAATGCGCATGCAGCCAGTTTATGTTGAAGATGTTGTTGGGGCAATTATGGCCGGTCTTGGCCTTGGTGGTGGCAAGCTTGCCAAATCACCCGAGGGCAAGATTTTCGAACTTGGCGGCCCGGATATGTTTAGCTTTCGGCAGTTGATGGAAATCACTTTGCTTCACATCCAGCGTCGCCGCCTGTTATTGCCTGTGCCATTTTTCGCATTGTCATGCGGTGCTGCCTTTGCCGGATTGTTGCCCAATGCGCCAATCACGCTTGATCAGGTGCGGTTGCTAAAACGCGACAATATCGTTGGCAAGCAGGCGCTGACGCTCACTGATCTTGGCATTACGCCAACTTGTGTTGATGCGGTTTTGCCAACCTATCTTGAGCGCTATCGTCCAGGTGGGCTGTTCCGGTCTTAGCTAATGCTTGGTGCAACCCAGCCTTGCGCCAATGCCAGCAATAGCAATCCACCAAGCGCCAAACGGTAATAGACAAAAATACCATAGCCTGCGGTGGCAAACCAACGCATCATACAGCGGATTGCAAGCCACGCAAGGCAAGCCGATAAAACCGCAACAATCACTGCATCGGCGCCAAGTGTGGCATCGCCGCTTTTGACAAGATCAAGCGTTTTGAGCAAGCCAGCACCAGCAATTGTTGGCAGGGAAAGCAATAATGAAAATTGGGCTGCGGTTACCCGGTCATAACCAAGAACCCGCGCCGCGCTCATTGTCACGCCTGAGCGCGAGGCACCGGGGATCAAAGCGCAAATTTGCACGATGCCGATGATCAGCGCATGCGGCAAACCAATTTGCCTAAGGTCGCGCCGCGTGGCAGGCGCCTTGTCGGCAAACCATAAAATGACCGCAAATACAAGATTGGCAATGGCAAGGCTGTAAACCATGTCAAGCCAGTGCCAATTGGCATAATTGACGATATAACCGGCAATAATCACCGGAATGGTTGCCAGAAAAAGCATGATGCCAAGCCGTGCATGATCTGGATCATTGCGCCCAAAGGGAAGCATTGCCGCTGCAATTGCAATGATTTCCGCACGCAAATAAAAGGCAACCGCAACCAAAGTGCCAATGTGCGCTGCCACATCAATTACCCGGCCCTGGTAGGCGAAATCGGTGACAATCGGGATTAGCACCAAATGACCCGATGATGATATTGGCAAAAATTCGGTCAGACCCTGAATTGCAGCAACGAGAATCAGCAGGCTTAGCGGCATTAGTAAGGCTCCTTGCAAAGGCACTCTATTATCAACGGCGCATTATTAACGACGAAGTATTAAAGGCGCATGATCAAACCGGTCAAATGGGTAGCATTGGTCGCTGTTATCATAGGCGCATAAGGTGATTATTGACCAGCATCAATCCAATTTGCCTAATTAGTCCCATTTCGGCTATAATACCAACAATTATGACAGATTTACCTGCGTCATCTGAATCGTACTTGCAATTATCATCAAAAAAAGGTAATGAATATTGACTAATTAAAAATGCGTCCGGCTAAAACGTATAAATATTCGCCGATTGCGTTCGGTGATTGCACCAAAACTTCAAGGTGATGCCAGCATAGTTTGAAAGATAAATGTCGTTCGGTGCGCCGGGGTCGGGTGTTATGACGGCGATGGACAGGCCAGCTTCACAGACGATAAGTCACCAGAAAAGACCGAGAATAAAACCGCATTGCCAGTTTAACTAAAGGAAGTGCGGGGTTTGAAACACCAGCATGAGCGGTTATGGCGCCACTGCTGAATTGATAGGGAGTAGCAGATATGTCATCAAAGATGTTGAAATTCGTATCGACTGAAAAAGCCATGCCGGAAAAACGCAAGGCTGGAAAGCGTGTCGCTGATTTTGATGAAATATATGATGATTTCGATACTGTTGGGGCTGAAACCCAATCATCGCGCTGCTCGCAATGCGGAGTGCCGTTCTGTCAGGTGAATTGTCCGCTTCATAACAATATTCCCGATTGGTT
>CAWUWE010000023.1:0-6708 GCA_963926175.1 uncultured Alphaproteobacteria bacterium
CGCGGCGCGTACCTCAACATCAAGATTGCCAAGACGGGCGCGATCACCCGGTTTCAAGCCAAGACTGCGAAGCAAAGCATCATCGGCGACAATCCCCGCCTGATCAAGCGCATCAGCAAGCGGCATTGAAGGCGCTGTCGCAGCAGTGCCAACAAGTGGCCATTTACTGTCAACGGCTTTTAGTTCAACCAGCTTTCGCCGGTCACTTGCTTGCAGCATGGCCCGCATCTGAACCACTTTTGACACTGTACCAAAACTGCTGGCGGCCTCGATGATATCGGGATTTGGCGCGGTATGAAGACTGCTGATTTCAATATCGCCGCCAAGCAGAATACGCGCATTATCACTAATCCCACTTCGCATTGATTCAGCAACCGAACCAACGGTACCAATCGCGGCAACGCCAAGAAGCAAAGCACCTAAAAAGACCCTAAACCGGCCAAGGCTGCCGCGCATTTCGCGCTTGGCAAGCTGCCAAGCAAAGCCCCATCCGTCACGGCTTGCGGTAATCAGACTCATTTGTTCGCAGTGATCTGGGCCATCGCAGTGATTTGGATCATCGCCGTGATTTTGGCGGGAATTTTTAACGGTCTTGGTCACTGTTTGGTGTCTCCGGCAATCAAGCCATCTTCGATTTCAAGAACGCGCGAACAGCGGGCGGCAAGCGATGCATCATGTGTGACAAGCACCAGCGCCGCACCAGCTTCTTGTGCGCTTTTGAACAGGATATTGACGACTTTTTCGCCAGTGGCACTGTCAAGATTTCCGGTTGGCTCATCGGCCAAAAGAATGCGGGGTTTGGGGGCAATGGCGCGGGCAATCGCAACGCGCTGTTGTTCGCCGCCCGACATTTGATCGGGAAGATGCGTCAAGCGGTGTCCCAATCCAACCGACCGAAGCGCCGCTGCGGCACTTGTTTCGGCATCGGCGCGGCCCGCCAGCTCAAGCGGGATTGACACATTTTGCAAGGCGGTTAGTGACGGGATCAGGCGAAATGCCTGAAACACAATGCCAACCATGTCGCGGCGCAAAGCGGCAAGCGGGTCTTCTTGCATATTGGTGATATCGGTTCCGGTCAATGCAATGCACCCTTTGGTCAAGGTTTCAAGTCCGGCCATCACCATCAATAGGCTGGTTTTGCCAGCGCCGCTTGGCCCCAAAACGCCAACGGTTTCACCAGCGCCAATTTGCAAATTGATGCCCTTTAGAATTTTGACTTTTGCCGCCGCTGTGCCAAGGGTCAGATGCGCAGCGTTGAGATCAATAACGGCTGGTTCATTTGCAGCTTTGGATGATGATGCCATGAAACTAGTCCAATCCTTGATCGTGATGCCCGCAATATGGGCTGGTGGGTCATTGATAATCTGTGCACTCTGGAAAAACCGGCTTGTATCTACTACATGCAGGCAAGGCTTGTTACCAAATCGCGGTGCAACCTTGCCGTAGGGGGTTACGATCCTCGGTAAAGCATATGGGTTGGCTTTGTGCCGAGATCAAGGGAAACGCAATGATGATAGCTGAATTTTTCTGCCGCCTTTTGGGGCTATTTGGCCGCTGTCGCCATTTTGTTAAACTGATGGCATTGGCCGGCATGATGGCGCTGATGCCGGTATTGTCAATCATGGCCACGGGTCAGCCAGTTTTGATGGTTCTTGGTGACTCGCTTGTTGCCGGTCATGGTTTGCCGCAGGATGAGGCCTTTCCCAATGTTCTTGGCCGGTTGTTGAAAAAAGACGGCGTTGATGTCGAGATCGTCAATGCAGGGGTTTCGGGTGATACCACCGCTGGCGGGCTGGCGCGTCTCGATTGGTCGCTTGCCGCCAAACCTGATGCTGTGATCATTGTTCTCGGGGGCAATGATTTGCTTCGCGGCCTTGAGCCTGCGGCAAGCTATCGCAATCTTGAGGGCATCATCGAACAGCTTGCGGCGAACCAAATTGAGGTGCTTCTTGCTGGAATGCAGGCACCGCGCAATCTGGGTGCCGATTATGCAAATGAATTTGATGCGGTCTATGACCGGTTGGCAAAGCGTCACAAGATTTTATTCTATCCTTTTTTTCTGGATGGTGTGGCCCTGCAGCCAGCGATGAATCAGCCTGATGGAATGCACCCGAACGAGCAAGGGGTGGCGTATATTGCGACAAAGATTTTGCCGCTGGTAAAAACCTTGCTATCGAAAACCGGTAAATCATAGTTATGGCGCGGCGATAGCGTTTGGGCAGTTACGTTTTCGGCGGGTAGTTTTTAGATTGGCGCATTTTGGAAAGTCTTTGCATCACGGCGCGAGGTATCCTAAAACAATCTGTATCGCCGTATGCGGGCTTGGTATCGGTTTCACATTGATGCCATAAACCGATGACACGTTAGAAAGACACGCCCCGATGGGGCCATTATTGTGTCAGTGAGACCAGATAAGCGAATAAAGGAAGAGTGAATAAATGTTCAGACTCAGCAGAATGATGGGTGTTTTCACAATGGTGATCGCGACCAGTTTTGCAGCAGCGCCTGCCTTTGCCGAACCGGTACAGATGCTCATTGAAAAGGGCTGGGGCGCCTATCGCTATGATAATGATGGCAGCCGCATTTGTTTTGTCAGCAGCGTGCCAACCACAAGCAAAGGCAAATATGATCCAGAAAACCGTGGTGATATCAGGGTTTTTGTGTCGCATGGCCCGGGCAAGGCTGAACGTGATGTTGTTCAGGTGATTGCTGGCTATCGCTATAAGGCGCAGTCGGATGTAATCTTATCGATTGACGGCAAAAGCTTTAAATTATTCACCCTTGAAGACCGTGCCTATGCCGAAAGCGAAGAAGATGACCGGCGGATTATCGTGCAGATGAAACGTGGTAACAAAATGACCGTCATCGGCACCTCTAGCCGCGGCACTAAAACCACCGACACCTATTCATTGGCAGGATTTACCAAGACCAAAGCCGTCATTGACAAGACCTGCAAATGATCGTTGTTCCTGAGCTAGCTGCGGCGGATCAGCCTGCGCCCATCGCCATGGATGCGCCGCTGCAAAAAACTAATCTTCTTGGTTTGGCGCTTGCCGATCTTGAGGCGAAGATGGTGGCGCTTGGTCTGCCAAAATTCCGTGCGCGGCAGGTTTGGCGATGGGTTTGGCGTCACGGCCTCAGCAGCTTTGACGAAATGAGCGATCTTGGAAAACCGGTTCGTGAATTGCTGGCAGCGCATTTTTCGGCTGACCGGCCAGCGGTATCGCGGCGGTTGCAGTCGGTTGATGGCACGATCAAATGGCTTATTCGTTTTGCCGATGGTAATGAAGCTGAATGTGTCTATATCCCCGATAAGACGCGTGGCACCTTATGTATTTCATCACAGGTTGGCTGTACCCTGACATGTAGTTTTTGCCATACGGGAACGCAAAAGCTGGTTCGCAATCTAACCATTGCCGAAATTTGCGGTCAGGTTTTGCTGGCGATGGATGAATTGAATGACTGGCCATCGGGCAAGCCGGAACGCCGCCTTACCAATATCGTTTTGATGGGCATGGGAGAGCCTTTGTTCAATTACGAAAATGTTGCCACGGCGATGCGCATCATCATGAGCGGCGAAGGTGTGGCAATTTCAAAACGCCGCGTTACCTTGTCAACGTCGGGTGTAGTTCCCGAAATCAAACGTTGCGGCGAAGAATTAGGGGTTAATCTGGCAATTTCGCTTCACGCAACGCGTGACGAGCTTCGTAATGAGCTGGTGCCAATCAACCGGAAATACCCGCTTGCTGAATTGATTGATGCGTGTCGTAATTATCCCGGCCTATCCAATGCACGGCGAATTACATGGGAATATGTGATGCTTGACGGGGTGAATGACAGTGATGAGGATTGCCGCGCTTTATTGGCGCTGATCAAGGGCATACCGTCAAAGCTGAACTTGATTCCGTTTAACCCATGGCCCGGCAGCCCTTATATCTGCTCGTCAGATGAACGGATCGAATCTTTTGCCAAACGCGTTTTTAATGCCGGCTATGCATCACCGGTTCGCACGCCGCGTGGTCGAGATATTCTGGCGGCCTGTGGCCAGTTAAAATCTGAATCACAGCGGGCGCGGCGGCAGAAAACTGGAATTGCTGGCTAGAGTGCGCGGCTTGGCAAAAGCCGAATATTCATTGCGAAAATTCCAAGTCTGCGCTTGAATAATTTGGTTTTAATCCTTACATTCACATCATAATCATCGCCAATTTTTGGCAATGTCATTTTGGGAGTTACAAAATGCAGGATAATCGTTTTATGAATACCGCCGCAGCGACCGCTGCCCAGACCGATGTTGGGCTGCGGGCTTATATGCTTGGCGTGTATAATCACATGACCACAGCTCTTTTGCTGACAGGCTTTTTTGCCTTTGCAACAAAATGGGCCGTGCTGAATGTTGCTGGTCTTGGCCAGCTTTTATATGGCACACCATTGAAATGGGTCATCATGCTTGCACCGCTTGGCATGGTGTTATGGCTATCAGCGCGGATTAACCGCATGTCAGCCACCAAGGCGCGGAACCTGTTCTATATCTATGGTGCCATTATGGGTTTGTCGCTTGCGTCAATCCTGTTTGTCTATACCGGCGCCAGTGTCGCGCGGGCCTTCTTTATCACTGCAGGCGCCTTTGCCGGTCTTAGCCTTTACGGCTATACCACCAAGCGCAGCCTGTCGGCGATGGGATCGTTTATGATGATTGGCCTGTTCGGTCTGATCATTGCGTCAATTGTGAATATCTTTATGGCATCAACCCAGATGGAATTTGTGATTTCGGTTGGTGGTGTGTTGATTTTTGCCGGTTTGACCGCTTGGGATACACAGCGCATCAAATCCATGTATATGGCTGGTGACAGCCGTGAAGTGGCAGCGAAGAAATCAATTTTTGGGGCGTTAACCCTTTATCTTGATTTCATCAACATGTTCCTGTTCATCCTGCGTCTTTTCGGAAACCGCGAATAGCCGCAATGTCGCCGCATTAGGAAATGATTGAAACGCCCGTACCGCTATGGTGCGGGCGTTTTGTTTTTGCTAATATCTAAATCTGTCAAAAGCCAGTATTTGCAGGCTTGCATTCAGTCCTCACATCCAGCCGAGTGCCACATCATGTCTCATTTATCTGCCATACTTGAATCGATTGCCAGCAAGGAGCCAGCCAAGGCGGCTGCCTGTGAGGCAATTGCTGGACTGGCAGCAGCAGCAGTGTCGATTGCGGCGGTGATTCGCCAGCCCGATGCTGGTGCGGCGCTTGGTGCCATTCGCGGCAGTGCCAATGCCGATGGTGATGACCAAAAGGCGCTTGATGTTCTGGCAGATGAAATGATCGAAGCTGCATTGGCCGATGTGCCAGCGGTAAATGCCTATCTTTCCGAAGAACAGGATGACGCGGTTCAGCTTCATGATCATGGAACGGTGATCGTGGCAAGCGATCCTTTGGACGGGTCGTCAAATATTGATACGAATGTTTCGGTGGGAACAATCTTTTCCATTTTACCAGCCGCAGGCGGTGCCTTGCAGCCCGGCCGCAATCAGCTTGCTGCGGGATTTTTTGTTTATGGGCCGCAAACAACATTGCTTGTTAGTTTTGGCAAAGCGGTTGCCGCTTTCCAGCTTGGTGATGATGGCGTGTTTCACGATATGGGATGGGCGGTCACAATCCCGTCTGATACGCGTGAATTTGCAATCAATGCGTCAAATATGCGGCAATGGCAGCCTGATGTTGCAGGTTATATCGCTGATTGCCTTGGCGGTGAGGCTGGCCCAAGAAAAGTCAATTTCAACATGCGCTGGATTGGTTCGCTTGTTGCCGATGCATGGCGCATCTTCCGGCGTGGCGGCATTTTTCTTTACCCAGCTGATGCGCGTTCGGGCTATGAGGCTGGACGACTTCGGCTGGTTTATGAAGCCAATCCGATGGCGTTTCTGGTTGAAGCCGCTGGTGGCAAGGCCATTGACGGTGATGGCCATATTCTTGATTTGGTGCCGCAAACGCTTCATGCCCGCGTGCCATTTATTTTTGGCTCTGCTAATGAAGTTGACGCATTTACCCGCTATAGGTCATAAATAGACCCCGAATTTTGCTCTGACATAGGATGATTGCATGCTGATTTCCCTTCGCCAACTTCTTGATGACGCTGCCGAGCATAGCTATGGCGTTCCGGCCTTTAACATTAATAACATGGAACAGGGCTTGGCCATTTTGAAGGCGGCTGACCGTGTCGATGCGCCGGTGATTATTCAGGTCAGTCGTGGGGCGCGTAATTATGCTGGCGATGTCATGTTGCAGGCGATGGTCAAGGCCTTGGCCGAAATGTATCCGCATATTCCGGTCTGTATGCATCAAGATCATGGCAATAACGAAGCCACCTGCATGACAGCCATTCAATATGGTTTTACCTCGGTGATGATGGATGGCTCCCTTGAAGCTGATGCGTCAACACCGGCGTCTTATGAATATAATTTGGATATCACCCGCCGCGTAACCGAAATGGCGCATCATGCTGGTGTGTCGGTTGAGGGCGAGCTTGGCGTTCTTGGTTCATTGGAAACCGGCGAGGGTGAGCAGGAAGATGGGCATGGCGCAACCGGAAAATTATCCGAAGACCAATTGCTAACCGATCCTGATCAGGCGGTTGAATTTGTTAAAGATACCAAAGTTGATGCGCTTGCCATTGCCATGGGAACAAGCCATGGCGCCTATAAATTCACCCGCAA
>CAWUWE010000024.1:0-71233 GCA_963926175.1 uncultured Alphaproteobacteria bacterium
AAGCCCCGTCCTCCGGCATCCTGCCAACCTTCTTTATACCCAACTAAATGAGCATCACGGAGGCGATGGACGATATCTATCGTGGTCACTTTTATGTTCAATTCATTGTATCTGGATTTGCCTTTATTAAAGACAGTTCCATCACTGTAAGCACCTATTGTCATGTGAACAGCAATGTTCAGGTCTGGGTCATTTAGCCAAGCCACATAGAGGTCCAAAAGAACAACTTTCAGATGCTTCTTCCTAATAGTTTTATTTTCTTTTGCTTTCAGGCTAATGAACTTTTCAAATACTAAATTTACGAGATTATTAACCTCACGATGGTCTGACCAACGGTGAACATCTAAAGGCCTTGAATGTTGGTAATCTCTGTCTGTCATAAGGATTCAATATTCTTATCAATTAGGAATATATCTATCTTATCACATACACCTTCATTCCATCACCCGAAGATTTCTATGATTCTTCACAGAAGCCTCATACAGAGTCTTCATAGCAACACAGTGTACCTGTGATTCAGACGTGCAACAAAGGCTATCAGCGGGATTCATGGAGCCATAGACGGCGTGTCTGCGATGCCTTCTATCCTGCATTGTTTATAACTCATGCTTGTGGGGCGGATGGTAATCAAAATGGACAAGTAATTCTGTAACGCTGTTACATAAATTTAAATTAATGTTGTCAAAAGATTTTACCAGTAAAATGTTTTTGCGATGCGTTTCTTTCCAACATTACGTTTTCAGATTCAACGCCTATTGCAAAACCCATTCGCACGAGCAATCCTGTTTAGAGGTTGTGGCCGTTGATTAGGTTGCTGTCGTTTAGGAGATGGAGTGGATTGTTATGGTCAGGGTAGTTATTACATTTGTATTTGCTTTGATGCTTTCAGCGACAGCTTGGGCTGGAAATTGGAATAGCTGCAGCAGCAGTTCACCTCAGGAGAAACTTCAAACACAAAACCCTATAGCTGCTTTAAGTGGTTTCGGGGTGAATAGCATGGCCTTATGGAGTGGCGCTTCTAGAACACGCCCTGATTATAAAGCTTATTTTTTAGCACACTATAAATCACTTGAGACATTTGGTGTGAAACACATTGGACACCCTCGGCAGTAAATTCAAAATAGATAATCCGGCGACCTTGTATACACCATTGTCGAAAGTCCTTTGAGTTCCTCAAATATGAATTTAATGAATTCAGATACTTGGCATTTAATCCTAGAACTTTGGAACTTTGAATTTTTCAATTACTTCGCAAAATCGATGATAAAACTCTCCAAGTTTTTTACGTCCAACGCCATTAATCGCTAAAAATTGATTTTCTGTTATCGGCAGTTCCTCTGCCATTTGCTCGAGGGTCTTGTCAGAAAAAATAACAAAGGCCGGCACTGAATGCTCTTTTGCCAGTGCCAGCCGCAATTTTTTGAGTTCGACAAGAACTAAAGAATTACTCTGACCTTTAGATGGTTTATGGGTTTCAGTGTTTACGGAAACTATTGGTATTTTTTTTGAAATGACTTTGGCCATAAATTGTTCATTGCTATGGAGTATATTTACTCCTCTATCGGCGATTTCCAGTGCTCCGAATTTCTCAAGGTTCACCTTTAATGCGTTGCCTGCAATTAATTGACGAATGATCGATTGCAGAACTTGCTTCGACTGTGCTCTTGCTATCCCAAAAATTTCTAACGAGTTATGCGATCTAGCTTTTATTTTTTCAGTTTCTGCACCTCGAACCACGTCTATAATATGTGCCATACCAAAATATTGACCTGTTTGTTTTATCGCTGAAATTATTTGCTTGGCTATATTCGAGTAGTCCTCAACCGTTGGTGGCTGAATGCAATTGTCACAATTGCCACAATTCACAGCGGTCTCATCAAAGTATGAGAGCAATGCCAACCTTCTGCACGCCGGCGTTTCACAATACCCAATCAACGCTTCCAATCTCTTATACTCGAGAATCTTGTGCTGTTCACTTCCATTGCCCTCAAATATCATTCGCTGCCTGCTAACCATATCCTGAAGGCCATAATACATTATGGTTTCTGCTGGGGCGCCATCTCTGCCGGCCCTGCCAATTTCTTGATAAAACGCCTCAACACTGCCCGGCATGCTTGCGTGAATAACATATCTAATATCCGGCTTATCTATTCCCATTCCAAAAGCCACGGTAGCAACCATCACAGCTGCTTCTTCAGTCATAAAACGATTTTGGGCATCTAATCGGTATTCAGGTGTTTTACCGGCATGATAAGAAATGGCGTTAAAGCCCTTTGAATGTAAAAATGAGCTTAGTTGATCGGTGTCTTTGCGCGAAAGGCAGTAAACAATTCCACTTTCATTTTTCTTACCGGAGAGAAAGTGTAATATCTCGCTTTTCAGGTTTTGTTTTGGGAGAACTTTTAGCGACAGATTTGGACGATCAAAACCTGAAACAAAAACTGAACAGTCTCCATTTGTAAGGTTCTTTGCAATGTCACTTCGCGTCGCTTTATCTGCAGTAGCGGTGAAAGCAGCAAACTTTGCATTTGGGAAAAAACTTTTTAGGTTCGTCAAATTTTCGTAATCGGGTCTAAAGCCGGCACCCCATTTTGAGATGCAATGAGCTTCATCCACCACGAATAACCCAATTGGAAAACGTTTTAATGCGTCAACCATTCTGGTTTGCATTAGCCGTTCAGGGCTGAGATAAAGTATATTGCATTCGTTCGAAGCAAAGCGTTTCCAGTGTTCAACGTTCTCTTGACGAGACACTCCTGAGTGGATTTTGCTTACCTGAACACCTAATTGAGCAAGTGATGACACCTGATCGTCCATCAGTGCAACAAGCGGTGATACTATGATAGTTTTTTGCTCAGAATAAATCGCAGGCAATTGATAGCATAATGACTTTCCTGCGCCAGTGGGCATAACAGCTAAAACGTTCTGTTTTGCAAGGATGGTTTCTATAATTTCCAACTGACCGGGCCTAAAACTTGTAAAGCCAAAAACCTGCTCAAGTAATTTTTCTAATTGCTCTATTTGTTCAGAGGTCATCTTAAATCAGATTTCTGAAAGCTTAAGTCTCCAAACATCATTGTTGCTCATCCGCTTCATCCTGTTCCCGCTTCTTTACAACGTCATCTGTGTGGTAACCCAAACCCCAATCATACGAGGCTAGCGCCAGCTCTAACGGACTGACAATATTAATTGTGTTGAAATTAAGAATAAAGGCCTATGACACTTTTGCTTTAACAGTAAATTTACCAACGGCAACACCGGTCACTTCAACTAAGGTGCCTGCTGACAATTCTTGTTCGCTACTAAGCTTCCAATCGATACCTGAATACCGGTAAGCAGGGTTTTTAGTCATAGATACGGCTTCATTTAGAATAAAACTGTGCCCAACCAAATCACTTGTGACTTTCTTACTTTCAACATTGCCTTGCATAGACTTTAATGGACGCCACAAAAGTATGGCAAACAAGGCGGTTAACACTCCCACGCTGGACAATGCACTGAGCATTGAAGCGGGGATAACGCCAACAGCGATAAGGCCTCCTGCTGCCAATGCTGCAAGCCCAACAAAAAACAAGACGAAGGTTGAAAAACCCAAAACCACAACTTCTATAGCAAGCAATGCCAAGCCAGCCATAATCAAGCTTTCAGACAAATTATTGCTAATCCAATTCATTTTCTAGCTCGAAACGTTCTTATTAAGCTTATTTATAATAGTCATCGCTTGAGTAACCATACTGGCCGCATCAGTACCGGCATCGGGCAACAAGACCACTGAAGATTCTTTCGCTATAGCAAGTTTAGCTTCAATTGCCTTGGTCGCTAAATCAAGCTGCACCGCTTTCTGACCCTCTTCAGTTGCTGCTGCTTGACCCACTTGTCTTAGAGATTCCGCTTGGGCTGATGCAATAGCCACAATCGCCTTGGCCTCACCTTCTGCGCGTAAAACCTGCTCTTCTTTTTCTGCTTCGGCTGCTAGTACTACTGATGCTTTCGAACCCTCAGCTCGGTTAATAGCTGATTGTCTATCACCCTCTGACTCCAAGATCTGGGCACGCTTCACCCGCTCGGCTTTCATCTGTGCTTCCATTGCTTCCATAACTGACTGAGGTGGCACAATATCTTTGATTTCATAACGAAGTACTTGTATGCCCCATGGACCTGAAGCCTCATTAATTGCAGCTACGATATTGGTGTTTAATATGTCGCGTTCTTCAAACGTTTTATCGAGCTCCATTTTACCCAACTCAGAACGCATGGTAGTTTGGGCCAACTGAGTTACAGCGAACACATAATCATCTATGCCATAAGTCGCTTTATATGGGTCAAGCACACGAAAATAAAGCACGCCGTCTACAGATAAGGAAATATTATCTTTTGTGATAGCGCTTTGCTCTGGCACGTCGACGGCTTTTTCTTTAAGGGAACGATTAGCAGAAACGCGGTCAACAAACGGGAAAATAAAATTTAATCCAGCTTCTTTTGTAGACTGATACTTGCCGAAACGTTCGATCACATAAGCACGATTTTGTGGAACGAACTTAATTGAGCTTCTAAGTCCAATTACAATTAAAATTAATACAAGTGTTTGCGTAGTTATTAGATATTCAAATACAAATTCCATTATTTTCTTTCTAAGTGTTACACTAATTTGCCGAATGAACTTTAATTGATGGATAAGGCCTGTGTGCTGTTACCACTAAAGGCAACTAGTAGTCTTGAGGGTGTCAGAATAGGACATCAAAAAAGGGTTGGCCCTCGCAGAAACTTTTTGAAGACAGCCAAAACGCTAGGCATCTCTGAACAGGGATTGCTACACGCATAGCAGCTTAACTAAACCCAATATGCCTATTCATGAAATATGAAGTGTTTCAAAACAATGCTGAAATGTAATTATAAACGAAATAAATGATTATAGATACAACAGCTATTATGATGAATAGTGTTTGAAGAAAGTCATGAGATAGAAATAACAAAAATAAGGGCAATATATGGAGATAACTGAACTCATTATTGACATAGTTATCTTTGCAGCAGTGTTGGCAACACTGTAATCAGCCCAGGGTGCACCTGATGGCTGGGTGCAGGACTGGCGATGGACACTCTATGAAGGCTAGTGGAGGTGTCTTCACAACCATTCGGTCAGGAACACCGTTAAACCTGCCAAGAATACTAAGATCACAACACATATTTTAATCAAAACTAGAGAGTCATTCACCTTATTAAGGTAACTCTTAATTTGGTCAGACTGGTCCATCCTGGACAACAGTTCTTTTAAGATACTCATATTAAGTAGAAACCCCCGCCTCTTGCGTCTCTGATTTGTTCCCAATAACAGGCTCACACCTTGTCTCTATTGAAATAATAGGCAATGAGAACTGATATGTTTCTGCATCCTTGAAACATTCTGATTGGGAGTCTTTATTCATCCTTATTTCAAAAGACTTTAAATCCTCACCAGACCCCATTGTGATCAATATGACTAGTATGAATGCACCCATTTTCAGTCACTCACTTTCACAATCACTTCACCACCGAGCCTATCCTTAAAGCACTCCTTTAGACAACACATAGCATCCTCAGATGAGGTCTCTGGAACGATGATACTGTCATGAACAGGATACGAAAGGGTATTGGTCTAACAACGAGGGGCTGTAGTATGATGCTTCTTTGGGCTTAGTCTTATTGCTCTTAAAGTCCTCAATGACAGTCTCTGGCCACCTCTCCAAAGGCTTCCCAATAGTCAGTGAGAGATTAATCCAACTCTTAACAACATCCCTGTCAACACCTTCTAAATGATACAAATCAGACCTATCAGGTAGTGGTATATTAAACAGAGCATGTGTGATGCTTAATTCACAGGCATGTATGTCAATCTCAACAACAGCTTCTCCATTAACTGTGATCAATGACCTCTCATGACCACTTAATGACTGATAGTTGTTGTGAGCAAGTTGACAGTAAAAACGACCACCTTGATCAAAGAGGTAATCATTAAGAGTGTAGTTGTTGAACTGTCTCTTAAGACCATTAAAGGATGTGTTATGGGGGCCTTGTAGATCATGTTTATACAAGAAAGCATTTAGCTCCTGCATGATACTTACTTGCCTTAAGCACTCTTGGTGTTTCTTGAGCTTGGAGAAGTCAACATCATCACCTGACACCTTATCATCATTAACCCATTTAGAAGCAGTCTTAGCCTCTACCATATGTATAGGTTCAACACTGTGCCTTGTTCTCTTGGTGAAGTGACTAAGGATGTTATCAGGGGTAACACCAGCTTCCTTAAACGACCTTACTAGAGGTCTCTCTAGATAAACTCTGGATAGGTGACCTGAGTAAGCTTGTTTCTTACCTCTCTCAAACTTGATCTATTTATGTTCCTCTAGCCTTTGGATAACAGCATCAAAGACATCTCTTCCAAAGTCTTCCCCTGTAAGGGTACTCTCCTCAATTGTACGACTACAGTATCTGCCTTCAGTCATCTTTAGATCTATTAAGAGGCTAGAGACTATCTGATAAAGTGCAGTTGTCTTAGTCTCGATGTCTTTAGGTCTAGCTTTACGACTACTACTTCTACCTAGCCTTAGAGCAGTGAATAGGCCCTTAAAGACACCTTTAGCTAGAGGAGAAGAAGGTATCTAAGACAGGTTTAGGCCTGTAATTTTATCAAGTGCCCGATGTACAATTGTTCATAATAGATTTAACCACAAATGGTGAAGTTGCCGCGCGAACGAGGGCGCTGTAATTAGGCTGGAACGTAACTTCATCACCAACTGATAATTCTGAATTACCAGCATTTAAAATGAGATGATCACTGCTGACACCAATGATTTTTACTTCAGGCGGAGATGTTAAGCCATCTTGGTCAATATCCTGCTCACCGATTGCCAGCAGAACCTGATGAATATCGCCTTGATTAATATTTTCTGGTGGTGCGCCAAAGGCGGATTGAGCAATCTCTCCCCACGGCTGCGATGGCTTAACCTTGGACTCAATTACCTCCGCTATAACTTGGAAAGCATCTGTGTATAGCCCCTCTATTGGTGCGCGTGTGAGCGGATCGCGGCCAAGTAAAATTGCTTCCCCTAAACGCAAGTTATTAACACGCCCCATATCTGCATCACTAAATGCCCATCCAATATTTGCAGAGTTTCCACCAGAGACAATTTCCATTTCAAAGCCAAATATAGCATCGATTGAATCCGCCAATGCCGACAGTGTGGACATGTTCTCAGCATCAGGAGAAACACCGCTTCTGCAAGCGAGGTTTGTGCCAATGCCTTTAAATTCTATATTGGGAAGCTCCAATGTTTTGCGAACCAAGCACTCAACATCCTCAGGCATGATACCTTCACGTAAATCTCCAAGTTCAACCATCAACACAATGCCGTGCATCCACCCAACCTTCTGTGCTGCATCAGAAAGTGCGCAAATAACATCTATATCGGTGTTGAAACTTATATCTGCGCTCGCAACAGCACGGTCTATCTGACTAAGCATTGGCGAACGCGTGAGTATAATTGGATCTTTAATTCCTGCTTTGCGCATAGTTTCAACATTCTCTATGCGAGAATCTCCCAACATGCAAACACCTCCATCCAAAAGAGCCTTTGCAACATCAGGGAGCCCAAGAACCGCTTTTGTCATCCCCGTGACCGAAACCCCCTTGACCCCAAAGCGTCCAACCAGCGTTTGAGCATTATAATGAAGTTTAAGAAGATCAATATCTAAGCGTGGGGCGCCCACACAGTTGCTCACTGTGAAACCGCAGGCATCCCTTTGTTCAGTTTAGGGAATGCAGATAACACCATCTCCACCAGATGGTCTAGTGATCGCGTCAGGGCATCGGTGGCAGGAATGCCAAGCGCATCTTCGTAATGTGCAATTGACTTCGCAATCTCACCATCACTCATATTTTCATGATTAATTGTCAGGCCAATAACTTTGGTATTTGCAAACGTCTCAATCAAATTAATCTCACTGTCTACACTTGGCATAGCCACATCAGGGTAATCAGAAAGATGAATGCGTGCGGGTGCGTGTTGCAAAATAACACCATCGGGACGACTTCCCCTTAAAATATAAGCTGAAGTCAGATAGGCAGGATGGCTAAGCGCCCCCTGCCCTTCAACAATGATAACGTCAGGGTTCTCTCCCTCAAACGCATCCACAACAGCCGCCTCCATTTCTCCAGAACAAAATTGTGGCGCAATCGCATCAATCGCAATGCCGTATTTTGCACCTTGAATTAGGCTAGTTTGCCCCGTACCAACCATCACGGCCCTAATACCTCGCTCATTGAGCGCCTTCGCTAGTAATGTAGATGTTGTTCTCTTACCAATTGCTCCATCAGTACCAAGCACAGCAATACGTGGACATGTCACTTCATGAATACGGCCGCTAAACACTTTTAAATCTTTTTTATCGCGGGGTTTGCGCACATCGTGAATAGTAACGTTATTAGCAACACTCGCTGCCGCAAACTCAGAATCATCATTTAAAAACTGATGTAGGCCATTCACAATATTCATGCCACGATTAATCGCACCAAGCATAAGCGTTCTCTCCCCCTTGGAAAGCATGCCGCTCAAAGGCGCCATACCATAGATGAAACTATTGGGCACGCTATCAAGCAATACTATGGCTTCATCAAGGTCACGGCAAACAGGGATGCCATTAGGAATGTTATCCAGCGCCACGCCACAATCTTGTCCAGCTTTGGTGCTGTCAATAACTGCGAGAATTTTATAACTCTCCGAATAACGGACAAGTCCATTAGCTGTCTTACCGTCTATTTTACCAAAGTTGCTTTCACAATAAACAATCGCTGTTTGGCGCTCCTTTGGGTTATAATGAGGACGTAAATTTGATCCTTTACTTGGAAATTTAACGACGGACACAGTAATGCCTCCTATTTTTGCAAACGCGTATATCGATGCGCTAATACGTACACCCCGCAAAATGCGGAGGTCGCAAATCAAAGCCTGAATAGGCGCACAAGCTATAAAATTAAAATTCGCTGAAAGAGGTGAGGCCTTAGAAGCGCTCACACATTGCCCAAAACGGCAGATATTTTTCTGAAAAAATAATCTAAATAAGTGGCACTGGCCAAACTTTGTATTAACTTTAAACAGTTTAAGCCATGGTGTCAAATTTACACGTTTCGCTTACCTTGCACAATCATGTGCCTGTGAATCAATAAAGATAAAAATTTTTAATTTCGTTTGGTCGCACACCACGGCAGGTAATTAACTGACACATGGGCCTTCTGCAAAACTGAGAATGCTATCACTCCATATAACTCCCAATCAAATCCGCCAACCAATCAAGTAAACCGGCAATCTAAGACGCAAGCCCCGACCAATCTAACCCCCACCCATAATCAACTCCAAAGCTGACAGAGAAACGCCATCAGTAACCCCGGTCAGCGCTCCAAGCCCCGAGGTCGTCGAACCGTTGTGTTTGGATGGCGTCTCTTGCAGCGCGAATCTTGGCTCTTAGGTTCAGGCAAGATTGTAGGTAAGGTTTTGATAGTTGACCATATGCGCTGATCTGCTAACGTATTATTATAGCTAGGTTTAGTCAAGAATTGGCGCGTCAGATAGGCATCGAGCTTCTTGTCGAGTGCACCATCCATATTTTCAAAATATTGAAATATTGGCGGTTATCGTGCTAACAGCTCTGGTGACGCTCAAAATGACGTACAAAAAAATTCCTTGTTACATCCGGAATCGCTATGGCATTTATCATTTTATTCACGGTATTCCTGCCGACCTTCGAAGCCATTACCGGTCTGACCGCATTTGCTTGAGCCTCAGAACTAAATCTGAACCCAAAGCATTTCAGGCTGCTGGCTCAATCTCCAGAAGTCTCGGTTCAGGGGTGTATAAATACTTTTTATTACTAAAGCACCAATGGAAATTGGCGCAAGCATGTCAACATAAAAGACCTTTGATCATCCATTTAGATTGGTAACGCGTGTCAAGGCTGGGATTAAAATGGCCACCCGCCATTTTAATTCTTTCTAATCACGCTGTAATGAGTTACTCCGTAAAAACGCTAAAAGCGTTTATACTTGTGACTGTTTGTATGAATTGTAAATTTTTGGTCCAAGTCTGCGCCACATTCAATCTGGCTATACAATTTATGTAGCCAAAGATTTGTAAGTTGTTAAACCTATGCAAGCTAGGAACGCCCCTTATACGTCAAAGGGGGACTATTATGCCTAGCGCAAACAGTGTCAAAGAATATCCAAAGGCAGAACCCAGAAGAAATACTACTGCCCATCTTTTACTATTTCTATTTGGCTGGTTAGGCGTTCATAGGCTTTACATCAATGAGAAAACCTCTGGTATTTTAATGCTGGCTCTTTTCTTACTATCAGTTCTAATGCTGTTTGCCAATCTTGGGGTGGCTGGCTTTGTTGTACTGTTCTTTTGGTGGGTTCTTGATGTTTTTACCCTCCACCAACGTGTACAAAAGCGGAATGAAGCCACTTCCTGAGCTGTGTAAAGCCCTTCGTTTTATTAAGTTAACGCCGACCTATTTTGTTAAGCAAAGTGTAACCCCGTGCGTCAAAACTTTTATTAATAAAAGAAAGACAAATTTATGCAAAAAGGCAAAGTAGTGTGGTTTAGTGCCGGCACGGGCTTTGGGTTTATTGCCCCAGAAGGTTCAGTTGATGGAGTGCATCGATATGAACGAAATTGCCAGCCGGGCAAATAAGATTACAGGAGCTTATCGCGCGCCGGGTGGGTAGCAGTTAATTAGAAGACAGCTTAAATGGCCAGCCTTTGCGCTGGCCTTATTTTGTGGCAGAGTTTTTCTTTGAAACGACTGCTGGGAGATACGTAATTGAACTCTAATAAATCTGATTTTTATTGTGATGTGGTAGTGGTTGGCGGCGGCCTTGCTGCACTCTCTGCCGCAATCAGTGCAGCAGATAATGGAGCCACTGTTCTTCTGGTCAACAAGGGTATTACCGGAAGTTCTGGCTCCTCGGCCAAGGCTGCCGGGATTTTAGCTGCAGCTTTTGGCCACGGTGACATAGAAACCCGCCCTGTGCCGGACACTCCCAACAAGCACGCCCGTGACACACTTGAAGTTGGTCATCACATTGGTGACCCTGAACTTGTACATTTTGTTGCCAAGAAGGCAATCTCTGCAGTCCAATGGTTAGAAAACTTAGGCGTTGTATTTAGCAGAGCAGAAGATAATGGCTACATTCAGTTAAACGCGCCGGGAAACTCCTGCCCAAGAGCCGTTTCAGCAATTGGAGGTGGCCAAGCGATTGTGTCAGCTTTGCTCCGCCAAGCTGAAGCTAAAGGAGTGATGTTTTTGGATGAGACAATTGTAAGGGACATTAAACCAATCGACGGTCATCAGTTTGTAGTCAAGCTTCAAGGTCGCCAAACGACTACAATAACTTCTGGCGCCGCTGTTCTGGCTGCCGGGGGGGCAACCGGTCTTTTCCCAACTGTTAGTGGTGACGAAGGCAATATCGGCACCAGCATTATGCTTGGCTATGATATCGGGGCAGCAATTAAAAATTTAGAATTTGTCGAATTTACGCTTATCTACCGCGTTAAGTCAAAAATACTTCGTATTGCAGGTATGGCTCCATTTCTATCGAGGGGTGGAAAGCTAATAAACAGCATTGGCGAAGACCTCTTTGGACTTCATTTTCCAAATAAAAAATCTGAACAAGTCGGCCGGGCTGAAATTCTGCGATTGGTTGAACAAGAAATCTTCAACAACAAAGGACCAATCTACCTTGATTGCACTCATTTCTCAGAGGTTGCTTGGCAAGAGTTTGAGAGCAGTCAAGGCACCACAACACTAGATAAGTTAACTGAAGCTGGCTGTGATTATAAAACTGAGAAGATAGAGGTTATACCTGCCGCCCACTCTGTTTTAGCAGGCGTTGAGATAGACACAAACGCTCAAACTACAATACCCGGTATTTTTGCCGCTGGCGAGAATGCAACTGGTATCCACGGAGCTGGCCGACTGAGTGGCAATGGTCTAACAGCCTGTGCGGTTATGGGCCGAACTGCAGGCTTGAACGCCAGTGGGTATGCCAATAATACGCAGGGCAAGCGCCGAAATGTTGCGGCTCAGCAAAGTCTTAGCTTCAAACAACTGAACAAGTTGTTAAATGTTATTGAAGGGCAAAGTCAGGCCTCAAATACAAATTTTGAGATTAGAGCATTGATGGACAAAGTTAAAAAAATTGTGGGCAATAACTTAGGCATCATTCGAAGTGCGTTGAGCCTAACTGAAGGCCGGAAACAGCTCTCCGACTTGTGGCTTGAAATTAAAGACCTTGATGAACAAAACAAGGGTGTCTTCGAGTTACAGCAAATGGTACGTTTGGCAACTCTTATGATAGAAGCAGCTTTTCAGCGTACTGAAAGTCGAGGCGTTCAGTTTCGTTCTGATTTTAACAAGCCAGATAATTCTTGGGCGAAGGCTCAAACACTTGTTAAAAATTAAGTTCGCTCGCCCAAGTCCCATCCTTAACAGTTTGCGACATCACATCGACTTTTGGTGAGTTTCTGAGTAAAGCGCCAACTCTGGGCTGGCTGAAAGCAATACGAGCAAGCTCTGTGATAAACCACAACCTTTGGAGTTGCTGGTACGGCTAATCAGCGGTCCTGCGTTATACAGCGGCGAGTAATGAGGGGACCGCGTAACCATGTACGAAGCCGCCCTAGCCGGTTTTGCCTTGTGATTTCATCAATTGAAGCATGATCAGCTTGAGCATCAACCGGCCAGCGCCAATCATTGAAATCTGGTTCAGGTCATTTTTTGGCGCCAGCTCGACCAGATTCAACCCCAGAATCTGCCCCTTCGCCGCCAGCGCCTCGAACAATTCGATAATATGCCACCACATCAGCCCACCTGGCGCGAGTGCAACCGTTCCTGGCATCACCGATGGATCAAGCCCGTCAACATCCAATGTCACAAAAAACCTTCCCGATGATGGCAGCGCCGCAATCACTGGCGCCATGCCATGACCGTGAATATCTTGTGCCAGATGTATCTTGGCACCCCATCTTCGCGCCATATCTATTTCCGGCTGTTTTGCGCTGCCAAATGACCGGATGCCAATCTGGTGAATGGCGGTGATATGGTCCTGTTCGGCGGCGCGGCGCATCGGGCTGGAATAGCCATCATGGATGCCAAAGCGTTCATCGCGCCAATCCAAATGCGCATCAATCTGAATCAAGGTAACGTCTGACAGGCCATCAAGCCCCCTAATCACCGGGTTCGTAACACCATCATCCCCACCAATGCTTAACGGCATAATGCCGCGATGAACCGCAAAGCGAACGGCATTTTCGGCATCGTCGTAATGCTGCTGAACGTTCCCCCCTTGAAGCGGAATATCGCCACCATCGACAATCGTGAAATCATCCAAACAGACAGCGCACTGAAAATCGGCATCAAGCGATTGCCCATCAAGCAGAATCCGCGGGCTTGCCGCACGCAAGGCGGCGGGGGCGGTCGATTGGTTATTCGGAAATTGATCGGCAAGATAGGGCTTGCCATGCGGAACGCCAAAGATAACCGCCTCGGCTTGCAAATCTTGCCAATCGGTAACGACAGGAAGATTCACAAAGCTGTTTGCGGCGGGGGGGTTGGTTTTGGGAGTTTCGATCGTCATGATGATGTGATGCTTTGTCCTAGAGGGCGGTTTGGCAATGGCAAAACATATGTGGCGATGCGTTACAGCACCACCGGCCACAGATTTTTAGAAGATTAGCTAACCATAGTCTGATAAAAAATCACAAAGAATAACACTCAGAAAAAAAGCAGGCTTTTCATTTCCACATTTCGGTCTAGCATAATTTTGACACATGCCTTCCCGAAACGCGCCGCATAATATGTCTTTATAAAGGATAGAAATCATGACTGGCATTTCTGCTGATCCTTATTGGTGGCAAGCGGCACCGCCGCAAAGCTTTAACATTGATAGTTGGCCGGAACGTGCCGACGTGGTGATCATTGGCGGCGGCTACACCGGATTTGGCGCGGCCATCCCGCTTGCACGCGCGGGTCTTGATGTTGTGATTCTTGAACGCGATCAAATTGGATCAGGGGCTTCAACGCGCAATGGCGGCATCACCAGCGGCAATCTGCGCCTATCTTTCAACGATCTGGCCAAAAGATTTAGTGCCAATAAAGCCACAGCTTTTTACCAAGAAGCCAAAGCGGCACGGGCTGATCTGGCGCAGTTCATCATCAGCGAAAAGATTGATTGCGACTTGCAACAATGCGGGCGTCTGGTTGGTGCTTTGCGTCAAGAATCGCTTGATAGCATGAAACGTGATGCTGAAAGGCTGACCAAATTGTTTGATATTGATGCGACAGTTTATGATCGGGCCAGCCTTCCTGATTATATTGATACGTCGCGCTATTTTGGCGGTATGATGCGCGACGATATTGGCGGCATTCACCCAGCAAAATTATTGGCTGGCATGTGCAAGATTGCGCGTTCGGCTTCGGTCAAAATCGCAACCAAGACAAAGGTCGTTAAGGTAAGCCAGCAAAGCACATCATCACCAACCACCGAATTTCGTGTTGAGACCAGCCGCGGCGTAATCCATGCCGGTCATGTTATCAGTGCCACAAATGCCTATACAGATGCAGGCCAGCCATGGCTGCACCGCCGTCTCGTTCCGGTGATTTCCGAGATGATCGCCACCGAAGAGCTTGGCGAAAATATGGTTCGAAGCCTAATGCCCGGGTTAAATATGTATGGCGAAGCCTTGCAGCTTGGACATTATTACCGACCATCGCCCGATGGAAAACGCATCTTGCTAGGTGGGCGCCGTATGAGTTCGGATCCAGTCAAGGCGCGTAAACGTCTGGTCGGCGGATTGACGTCAATCTTTCCCCAGCTTGCTGATATTGCCATCTCAAATCATTGGTTCGGTTTTGTTGCCTTTCCATTTGACCAGCTGCCAAAATTGGCGGTCCATGATGGGGTTATTTACCCATCTGGCTATTGCGGTTCAGGAACGGTTTGGGCGCGGTGGCTGGGCCAGAAAGCAGCACATATGGTGCTTGGTGATCTTGATGGCAGCGTATTTCAGGGTGTTCCCTTTCGCACAATGCCGTTTTATTCGGGCGATCCGTGGTTTCTGCCACTGGCAATGGGGCTTTATGCAATTCAGGATAAATTCAAAACAACGTCAAAATAACCTAGCCCTATCGCACAACCCTATCACCCAGCCTTATCCGCAAGCTTTATAACGCCGCTTTTACGCCTGATGGCCGGCGGCTTGATCCGGCGATACAGCGAAACGGTGTGGTGAAAACGGCGTCAGGTTCACCCGCGTTTGCCGCGCCATCGCCAGATCTGCCAAAGCTTCGCCAACTGCTGGGCCAAGCTGAAACCCATGCGCCGAAAACCCAAAACCGTGAATTATGCCTGCTTGGCTGCCATTGCCGATAATCGGCAAATTATCTTTTGTATAACCCTCGATTCCAGCCCATGCGCGTAAAATGGCAACATCGCGCAAATGCGGAAAGACGCGCCCAGCAGTCATCACAAAACTGCTTAATCCGGCCGGAATGATTTGCGTCAAATTACGCGCCGCATCTGCAACACCGCGCTTGCCACCGCCAATAACCATCGACCCGTTATCAAGCTGTTTAAATGACAAAGTGCCACCCATGACCCCAACAACAGATTGCAAAAACATCGGCTGGCGATCCGTAATCACAAGCATTGGTGCATGCGCCTCAATTGGCAAAACATCACCGGTCATTTCGGCAATTTGCGCCCCCCAAGCACCAGCACAATTGACCACAATATCAGTTTCGATCATGCCAGCATCGGTTGTCACCTGCCAATGTTCGCCCAATTTATCGATTGATGTAACCGTCACCGGGGTTCGGAATTCGGCACCAAGTGCCGCCGCCTTATCATGAAAGGCTCGAGTGATTTTCCACGGCAAGGCCCATCCATCGCCTTCAACCAGAACGCCGCCAAGAACCGATTTTGTCAGATGCGGAATAAAGCAAAGCAGTTGATCACGATCAACCCATGTTTCATGTTGGAATCCGGCGCGATGTAATTGCTGTATTCGCCGAGACGCAAGATCAGCTCCGGCATCATCAAGCGCGACCTTGACATAAAATTGCCTGTGGAATCCCTTATCGATATCAAGCAATTGATCAATCTGGTTCCACCAATCCATTGACGCAAGTGATAGGGGAATTTCCGCAATATCACGCCCAAGACGGCGAACCCCGCCAGCATTGACCCCTGACGCATGACGTCCGACATGATCTTTTTCCAAAATGATGACAGACTGGCCGCGCTGGCTCAAAAAAAACGCTGTTGCACAGCCTTGGATGCCCGCGCCAATAATGACGACAGGCCGCGTCGCAGCCGTTCCAGTTAGTCTGGCCATGGTCCCTCGAGGCTGGCAAGCTCGGCAAGGGTGATCGGCTTTACCGGTGGACGAAGCCGGTAATAACCGGTTTCAGCCATTGATTGACCAGTATGGGACGCAATCATTTCCTGAACAACTAAGCCGCAACTGCGCCCCTGACACCGCCCCATCCCCGCGCGGCAAAAGGCTTTTAGCTGGTTTGGGCCGCTAGCACCGCTAGTAAGCGCCGCATTGACATCGGCTTTGCTCACAGCCTCGCAACGACAGATGATTGTCTCGTCAGTCTGCGCCAACCGGAAATGTGCAGGTGGCAAATAGAGCCGGTCAAGAAACGGACGGATACTCAGATAATGAAGATGCCGCAATTTATAATATAGCTGTGCTAGAAAACGCGGCTTGCCACAGCGGGCAACGATCGCGCTTGCCGCCAATCGTCCAGCAATTGCAGCCGCCTTGGCACCGCCAATACCGCCGCCATCACCAGCAATGTAAATCTGCTCATCAGACGATTTTCCCGTGACATCAATGACCGGCCGCCAGCAATGCGCCTGATGAACCCATTGATGCGCAAGCCCGGTTGCCATGGTCAGATTAACATTCGGGACAACGCCCTGATGCAGAAATATATGCTCGGCGTCGATATCAATTTTTTTGCCTGATGACAGGGTACAAGACACGCCTTGAGCCTGCGACTGGCCGATAATTTCAATCGCGCTTACATTGCTGATTACCTCGGCGCTACGGCGGATATCACCAAGCCATTTCCGCCCCATCGCCAGCATATCGGGTTGCAGTAATGCCAAAGGGGCAAATGGAATGGCCGATCGCCATTGTTTGGCGCCGCTAATGTCAATAACAGCCCGAACCGCAAGCCCCGCTTTGATATATTGCCATGCGGTTTGATATAGAAGCGGACCAGACCCAACAAATACGGCATCATCAGCCCCAAGCGCTGCTTGTTTTAACAAAGTTTGCGCCCCACCGACGCTCATCACACCAGGCAATGTCCAGCCCTTAACCGGCATTGGGCGCTCAATTGCGCCAGTGGCAATGATGATGTAATCGGCGGTAATCAATTCGGCTTTGCCCCGCGAGACAAGCGCAATTTCATGCGTATCGGTAATTTGCCAAACCGTGCAATCGGGTCGGTAAACGGCACCACAATTGGCAAAGCTTTGGGCAAGCTTGGTGCCAGCATAATAGCTTTGACCAAGATAGGCAGGTGATGTTTCCTGATTAACCAGCAAATTCCGGTAAACCTGACCGCCACTATCTTTCTGATCATCAATGACAATCGTCTCGAGACCGGCCTTGGTTGTTGTCAAAGCGGCCGCCATACCGGCAGGGCCAGCGCCAATGATAACAATTTGAAAATGCTGATTTACCATCTTCTATCCTGATGCCTTGCCAGCGCTAACGGGCGCATTTTGACGCTGAACAATCATGCCATGGTGAACGGTAACCTGGCATGCCTGCTGATTAGGCCTGCCGTCAACTTCGACAAGACATTCAAAACAAACACCCATCATGCAATAAGGGCCACGCGGATCATTTTTTGCGGCAGTGCGGAATACAACCTTGCCAGCACGCAATAACGCTGCAGCAAGATTATCACCATCAAAAGCGGTTATCGCTTCACCGTCAAACTGAAGATGAACAATCCTACCATTTTCCGGCATTGTCGATTTAAACATTGAACCGCCTCTGGGAAAACCCGTCAAGCTCTTGGCCTAAACTGGCCTCGGCAATATAGCCCGCAAGATCAAACGCATGTGCTGCCGATAATGTTACACCGCTATGACAAGATATGGCAAAAGCACCGGGCATCGCTTCAGATTGATCATAAATCGGATAGCCGTCTTTTGACATCACCCGAAGCGCGGCCCAACTTCGTACAACCCCAACATCAGCCAAGGCTGGCAAGGTCGCCAACGCACGATCGGCAATTCCGCTAACAATATTGGGGCAAACACTGGTTTCAAATCCGGCATCCTCATGGCTGTCGCCAATCATCAACCCGCCTTCATCGGTTTGCCGCAAAAGCAAACTAGGCAATGCTATTTGCTGATCAAGCTTTTCAGTCACAATAATCTGCCCCTTTTGCGGCTTCAGCGATTGCTGCAAACCAACCATCGGGGCAAGCTCGGCATTTGCAAGCCCCGCCGCCAGAACAAGCCTTTGACATTCAAACTCACCTTTTGCTGTGCCAACGCGGATGCTATTTCCTATTTTATCAATTCTGCGAACCGCGGCATTGGTAAGACAAACACAACCATTTCTGGTCAGACCGGTTTGCAATGCCCGCATCAGATAAAGCGGATTTACATGCCCATCATGCGGACAATAGGCCGCCCCAACAACTTTGGGGCCAATGCCGGGCATGATCACTTTCAGCGCAGCACGATCAAGCATCTCAAACTGGAACCGGCCATTTTGATGTGCGCGAAGATGATCCAGCTTTTCATACCTTTGCTGCATCTCGGCCTCGCTAAGGCATATGCTAAGACCACCTTCTTGATGAAGACCTAATGCTGGGCTGCCAGTTTCTTGCAATTCCTCAGCCAGCTTTGGCCATAGTTCAGATGATCGCATTGTCCAATCCGCATAGGGCGGAAAATAAGCACCCTTTCCCTGCACCCAAACCAGCCCAAAATTACCACGCGCCGCCCGAAGGGCGGTGTCTTCAGCGTCAAGCAACAGCACTGACAAGCCACGGCGCGACAACCCATAACCGATCGAAAGACCGATCAAACCACCACCAGCAATAATGGCATCAAAATTGGATTTTATGATTTCGGTCATTGGAACCGCGTGATGCTGTAGGGTAACAGCGTTTCATGATCTATATTTTTGGTGATGCAATCGGCGATTATCTCGCTGGTAGCAGGTGCCATGCCTAATCCATAATGCGAATGCCCAAAAGCAGCGATGATATTCTTGACACCCGGAATCGCGCCAAGACAGGGAAGGCTGTCGGGAAAGCTAGGGCGTGACCCCATCCATTCATCCAGATCAGCGCAGTTTAACTGCGGGAAAAGCTTCTTGGCCTGATCGGCAAATCGCCGCGCGCGCGCATAATTTGGCGCGGCCTCAAGACCAGCAAATTCAGCCGTGCCTGCAACTCTGACACCGGCCTGCATCAAGCTGGCAACATATTTTTGGTCGGCATCCATAACCGAATGATTGATCGTAATGCCCGGATTGCGTAACATCAGATGATAACCACGCTCGGCCTCTAGCGGCAGTTTAATGCCAAATCGTGCCAGCAACTGACATGACCAAACGCCTGCTGCCAGCACGATTTTTTTGGCCGTGAAAACACCTTGATCAGTGACAAGCTGGCAACCGCTACCCTGATCGGGATGGATTTCGTGAACCTTTGTTTGAATGTGATTGGCGCCTTTTGCCAATGCCTTTTCCGCCAATGCAATGCCAATCCCCGCAGGATCCCTTGCACGCCCCTGCTGTTTGATCAGAATGGCAGCCTCAAAATCATCGGCAATATGCGGTTCGATTTCCTGTAAGGCGTGCTTGTCAATCAGTTCGATCGGCACCTGACGCGCTTGGCGCAATTGCCAACCAAGATGGTCAAGCGACGCCGCTTTTGGATTTCGATAGACATGAACATACATGGAATCGCAAACAAGCTGTTCTTGTCCAGTTCCAGCAAGCCGCTGTTTATAGGCGGCGACACTGCCCCTGCTCAAGCGGAACAGACCATCGGCAACTGGATCAAGCCGTTCGGACCGCCCTGCCGCCAAAAACCGTAAAACCCATGGCATAAATTTTGGCAAATGCCCTAGGCGGATCGAAACCGGCCCTTCAGGGTCGATCAGCCAGCGCGGAACCTGTTTCCACAAGCCCGGCATTGATTGCGGAACACATGTCCAAGGCGAGATGACGCCGGCATTGCCATAGCTGGTTTTGCTACATACGGGCGCAGGGTCAAAAATCGTAACCTTCATGCCACGTTCAGCAAGTTCAAGCGCGGTACAGACGCCGATAATGCCCGCCCCAATAACAGCAACATCAATCCTGCTTTCCGGCAGTGTCATTTGCCCCGTTCCACTTCATACCGATCACCGCGTGATGATGGCGCCGATATTACCAGAAAGCGGATTTCTTCACTCGTCTGATTAACGATTGCATGGCGAGTTTTAGGTGGAATTTGCAAGGCCATGCCTGCGTCAATCTCGACATACCAGCCATCAGCAAACTGCATCACAGCGCATCCCACCAGCATGTAGAAACATTGTTCAGCTTGATTGTGATAATGATTTTTTTCGCTGCAGCCAGGTGCCAGCGTTTCTTCAATCACAAGCAAGCCTTCGGTCTCGACAAGTGGCCAGCCAACACCACCATCACCCCATTGATAAGCCGTCTGCGTATCGCGTGAGACCGGATGCGTCAAGTCCCCCTCGTTTGCTGATCTTTTTTCAAATAGCGCTCATAGAACTGATGCGCTAAGACCGGCGATGCCAGCAGCACTGCGTATAGAAGTGCTGTTGTGCTAGGAGACACCAGAAGCAATCCCGCCAGCGCAAACATTACTCGGCTAGGACCATTCATGGACACCAAAAAATAGCCCGCAACTGATGCGGAGAGCATGAACACGCCAATGGCACATGTTGTTGTTGTTTGAATAAACTCGGCCCAAGTGAAATAATCATCAAGGACGATTAGCATGGCTGGCGAGTAGACAAATACCATTGGCACCAAAAGCTTGCCAATGCCAAGTGAAAACGCTGATAAACCGGTCTTAAATGGGTTTGCCCCGGCAATACCAGCCGCCGCATAGGCAGACGCGCAAACCGGCGGTGTGATCTCGGAAATAACGCCGTAGTACAAAACAAATAGATGTGCCGCTAGTGGTGGCACACCAAGATTACCAAGTGCTGGCTGGGCAACAGTTGCAAGCATTATGTACAGGGCAGTTGTTGGTAGGCCAGCTCCCATGAAAATACAAGTGACTGCGATCATAACCAAAGAGATAAATAGCGTAAGATCCTGCAGATTGAAATCCGCCAGCGGAACCCAGGCGATTAACGGCAAGGCTGACTCCCCGAAGTTCACTGCCACTTCTGCAACCATGAAGCCAAGCCTAAAACCAAGGCCTGTTGTGTTCACAACACCAACAACGATACCAATCGCTGAACATACAGCGCCAACAGCAAGGGCATATTTCACCCCAGTTACACAGCCATCCATTACGTCCTTCAAACCGATACGGTGCATTGGGTTGATAAAACCAACCACCAAGGCAGTCGTGATGCCCCAAAACGCCGCCATGTGAGGTGAGTAGCCACTGAATAAAACGTAGATCAGTACAGCCAAAGGTATGGCAGTTGGCCACCCCCGCTTAATCACATCCCACAATTTTGGAATTTCAGACGCAGGCATACCTTTCAGACCGAGACGTTTAGCCTTGAAGTGAACAATCGACATTACGCCAACATAATGCATCGAAGCCGGAACCAGCGCCGCCAAAATAATAGTCGTGTATGGAACCGCAAGGAATTCTGCCATCACAAAAGCAGCAGCGCCCATTATTGGCGGTGTAATCTGGCCACCAGCACTAGAAGCAGCTTCAACGCCACCCGCAAGATGCCCCGGATAGCCCATCCGCTTCATGTTTGGAATTGTTAAAGAGCCTGTAGAAACAGTATTTGCGATCGACGATCCAGAAATTGTTCCAAAAAAAGCCGAAGAAACCACACTGACCTTTGCCAAGCCGCCTGTGTAGCGACCTGCAGCAACTGTTGCAACGTCAACAAAGAACTGTCCCAGCCCCATCCTTTGCGCAAGAATTCCAAAAAGCACAAAATGAAACACAACTGTCGAGACAATCCACAGCGTCACTCCAAAGATACCCTCCTCAGGGAAGTACATGTTGTTGATGAAAAGTTCCCAGTTAACACCAGGGTGTTTTAGGATTTGAAACGGCATGTACATGCCGAATACTGCATAGATTATGAACATACCAATAATAATTGGCACAATGATACCGAGTGTCCTTCGCACAGCCTCAAGCAAAACCACAATCAGAATTGTGCCAAAAACAACGTCAATTGTAGCCGGATTGCCTTGACGCATCACTTGATCAGAAAGTTGAAATCTGCCACCCAAAAATTCAAAATCAATCTCATACCATGTTATTCCCACATAGTAAGCTGCTGCGACACCAGCAATAATCAAGAGCCAGTCCCAAATGGGCACATTGCCGTATATCCACCAACTATTGGGGCGCAATTGACCTGCTTGTTTACCGCGAAAGGCAGGAAATCCAATAAAAACCAAAACCATGACTCCAGCCATGTGCGAGCCCATATGCCAGTAATCAATGGGCACTCCAATCCCAGCGGTGACATAATGATATGCTGCAAACAATATTGAAAAATAATAAGTAAACTTTACCAAATATGGCCCAATGACACGTGTTTGGAGGCCGGAGTCGTATTTTTCCTCCAGCTCTTCTGCTTTTTTAATGTCCAATTCAGCCATTAAGGTTCCCTCAAAGGTTTTTTATAAAAAAATTAAATTAAAAAAAAGTTGCAGAAAAACCCTTTCTAGGGGCCTCTGCAACTTTATAAACGCGGTTTTTACTTCATCATACCTTGTTCTTTGTAAAACTTCTCAGCGCCAGGATGAACTGGAATGAGAACGCCTTTCAGCGCGGTCTCTAACTGGATTGCCTTACCTTTAGAATGACCTTTATCAAGCAAACTACGTGTTTTTTTACTCCACAATGCTTTTGTGATGCCATAGATCAAATCAGTTGGCTGATCGATCGAGGTTACAAGTTGGCCATTGACTGCAATTGTTGCAACGTCGTAACCGATTGTCTCATAGGTTCCGGCAGGGATTTTTGACTCAACATAATAAGGAATAATTTTGTTGATTTCTTTTCGCTCCGAAGCTGAGAAATTATAAAGCTCAAATCCTTTTTGTGATCCAAGCTGGATTAACGCAGCAAATGGTGTGCCTCCAGCATAGAAAAATGCATCAATCTGCCCATCAGCAAGTCTCTGGGCGCTTTGATTAAGTCCCAATTCGTTTTCTTTTACTGAAATGCCATAATGCTTCAAAATCATTTTGACAGAAACTTGAGTTCCAGAACCAGCTGATGCAACTCCAACGCTCTTGCCTTCAAGATCCTTGAGGCTGTTCATCTTTGTCCCTTTTGGAAGGACCAGGTGCATATCTTCAGGATAAAGATTGGCGATGATCCGGACTTTGTCTTTCCTGTCGCCTTTAAATTTACCTGTTCCCTCATAACCTTGGGCCACGCTTTGTCCACCAGCAAGACCAGCTTCAAGATTGCCTGCCTGGACAGCGTTCATATTGAATACCGATGCGTTTGTTGAAACTGCAATTGCAATCAATCCCGGCACACCACAGGTTCCACCTTTTTCGCACGAGCGTGCGCCTGGAGGGCTTGAAATCGCATTGGCAATCAAACCACCAATTGGAAAGTAAGTTCCACCAGCCCCGCCAGTACCAATTCTAAAAAATTTCATGTCCTGCGCCTGAGCTACACTGCCCATTGCAAGCAATGAAACCAAAGCTGTTGCAAATAGCTTGCTTAAATATTTCATGGGTTCCTCCACTATGATTACGTCAATTAGTGAAGCAGTTACGGCCAATTGCCTTTACGGCTTTGTCTTGGCCCAACGCTTCGCCAAACAAATAAAGGAAAGGGCCTTAACCCAAATGATCCATATCTAGATCAGGCCTTCCCCAATTTGCCAAATTTTCGGCATCGTTCAGTATGACACCGACTTATACAACCCTAGAGCGCGACCTTCCATTAAGACAAGTTATAAATCATTCTAATTCCATAAATAATTCTTATGGATTAGGATATGATATTAAGCAAAAAAACGGCACCAAATGATTAGTCTATGGCAGATGACCGTCATTCGCGAAATTATGAAGACCGGTTCAATTTCTGCTGCGGCGCGGCAATTAGGGCTTGCCCAACCGGCCTTAAAGCGCAACCGTCAAAGAGCTTGAAAGAAACATGAATTGCCCGTTATTTGAGCGTCAAAAGGGCCGTTTAATTCCCGTTCCTGAAGCTTTTTTTTCTACTCGACAGGGCCAATGAAATTCTGGAGCAGGTTGACGATCTGAAAAAAATTAATAAAATCAGGTGACGAGGCAACACCGACGAAAATAAATGTCAGTTCGATGTCCGTCTTTGGTGATCATTTCTTGCCGCGCATCATTGCCGAATTTTCGAAAAAACACCCAAAGGCCAATTTTCAAGTTGCGGTTCAAGGATCGCCAGAAGTCATTTCCAGCATGAAAAAACAGCGATTCGATGTTGGCATTGCCGAACGCGGCAAAGAAAGTGATTTAATTCACTGTCAAGGCTTTGACATCGATTGCGTTTGCGCCTTACCAAAGGGGGGACCCGCTTTTGGCAAAATCGATGGTCGAGCCAGCAGATCTGGCAGGCCTTCCCTGCGCCAGCTTTTTGCCCGAACATCATATTGCCCAGGCGCTCAAAGGGGCCTTTGCACGCGCACTTGAAGCAGCTGTTATTCAGATGCTTGACGAAGCGCAAAGCTATATTGATGACGCCCCTATCCGGCGATAATGATATGATCAATGCGGCGTCAGATCAGGCGGGGTTGCGCGTCATTTATTTTGCGGCGCGGCCTTTTTGGGGCCGGTTTGCGGCTTCCTAATTTTTGATAAACCACACGCGCCATTGCCTTGAATTGATCGCTTTTCCGAATGGCATAAATGCGGTCTCGTGCTTCGCGCATAGCCGCTGCATTCTCGACAATGGGCAACGGATAATCACGTCCAATGACCCAGCCAATCGCTGCGGCCTCAACCGGCGGTATGGCCTGCGGTTGGTGAACCCATTGTGATTGCAAATGCGCCAGCTCAGGCACCCAGCGGCGGATGAATTGCCCATCAGGATCATGATCAATTGATTGTTTGACCGGATTATAAATGCGGATTGTGTTGATGCCGGTCACCCCTGATTGCATCTGGAACTGGCTATAATGAATGCCAGCTTCATAATCAGTAAATAATTGCGCCAGATAGGGCGCGGTTAGCCGCCAATCTAGCCATAGATGATAGCTGGCGAAACTGACCAGCATCGCCCGCATCCGAAAAGTGATCCAGCCTTGATGTGTCAACGACCGCATGCAGGCATCAATCATCGGATAGCCTGTTTGCCCCGCTTTCCATGCGGCCAGATAGGCCGCTTTACGTCCGGCATCTTGATCCGTATCGTCACGAACCGATTCATAAAGCGGGTGCATTGCCGCCCATTCAATATCTGGCTGATCTTCAAGCTTTTGCATGAAATGGCAGCGCCAGGCCAGCCGCGACATCACCGCACGGCAACCGCGACGCTTGGCTGGCGTTATATCATTTTTCGAATTGCCAAGATAATTGCGGATGCTGGCCTCAACCTCACGCGATGACATCGTTCCCCATGCCAGATGCGGCGATAATCGCATCGATGTATCCGACCCTTGTGATGGCGAGGCAAGATTCTTGATGTAGAATTGACTTCGATCTTGCAAAAATGACGTAAGCAAGGCAATTGCCGCTTTACGCCCACCGGTTTGCACATTGGGCTGGATGGTGGCTTTTCCACTTGCTAGCAATGGGTCACAATTTTCGCCTGAGTGCCAACCTAACAATTGGTCAAGAGCCGCACCAAAAAGCGGGTCATCTTTTTGCGGGATCGCCTCGCTTTGCAGCATGGTTAAAGCTGGCAAGCTCGCAGGGCGTGGGATCCGGTTTGCCTGCATGCGTTGATGGCGCATCGCCGCCCAGTCATTGCGGTTTTTCAACCGGCGAACAACACCATTCGCCGGTGACTCCCGAAATGATATTTTCGCTTTCTGGCAATAGGCATGCACTTTTTGATCACGCGCATAGGTCCATGCATCGCCGGTTTCTTCATGCGCATAAATCGCCTGAATTTGTAAATGGCGCGACAACTCATCCAACACTTTAGTCATCTCGCCAATGCGAAGAATCAACCGCTGGCCAAGCGATGTAAGGCTGGCATCCAGCTCGTGAAGGCAGTCATTCACAAAACACCAATGTCGCCTCGACGATGTTGGTAATTGCCAATAATCTGGCTCGACAACAAAAAGTGGCAAAACGAAATCGGCGTCATTCACTGCATTGACCAGCGGCGCATGGTCAAACACACGAAGGTCACGTTTGAACCAAACAATGATCACTTTGGACTGCATGGCCAGATATTAGCACTAACGCATAAAAACTTTCAATTGATCTGGCATTGCCATCACAAAGATTTTGTCAGCTTGGCAGATCACCCGATCAAATTCACCTTTACCTTCTGGTTTTCTGTGGTTAAATCTTTCTTAGCCTCCGTTTTGAAAGCACCCTGTTATGACCAAAATTTCTGCTGATCTTCTTAAAAATATTCGCGGCCAATTTGCTCAGATTGATAGCTGTCCAGTCCAAGGGCCACGCGTTTTCTTTGAAAATGCGGGCGGCGCCTTGACACTTAACAAGATCGTTGACACATCGGCAAAATATGCGGCGATCCCTGATAATCAGGGCCGTGACAATCCGGGCTCGCATGAGCTGGTTCGTGTCATCGATAAGGCCAAACAAGATTTACGAGCTTTTATGAATGCGCCAAAGGGGCAATTTTTTGTTGGCGAAAGCGGCACTGAGTTGATTTTCCGTTTGGTGATGAATGCCTGTCTTGGCTCGGAAAAACACGGTGTTGTGCTTGGCTCGACAATCGAACATCCCGCAACCAGAAGCGCATGCGCACGCTGGGCGCCAATTAGCGGCAAAGAACATGTTCTGATCACGCATGATGATGCCAAAGGGCTTGTCACGGCTGATGCCTATGCAAGCCATATTTCAAAAGACACACGCGTTGCCACGATTTTACACACATCACCAGTTACGGGTATGGGCATGAATGTGGCCGCCATTGCCACATCAATTCGTGCGGTTAGCCCTGATTGTTTTATCATTGTGGATGGCATCCAGCATGCCGCCCATGGGCAGATTGATATCAGCGCCTATGATGTCGATGGCTATGTCATCTCGCCTTATAAAATGTTTTCGCGGCATGGCTATGGCCTTGCGTGGATTTCAGACCGTATGGCTGCGCTGCCGCATGACAGCCTTGTTGGTGGGCCCGCCGAAAATTGGGAACTTGGCACGCGCGATACCGGCGCCTATGCCACCATGTCAGATGTTGTTGACTATATTGAATGGCTTGGCAGTCAGGTTTGTGACAGCGATGATCAACGCTCCCGTTTCGAGGCCGCAGGCAATGCCATCCATGATCACGAACAGGTACTAACCGATGCCATGATCCACGGCACAGGCAATTTGCCTGGCCTTGCTGAAATGGCACATGTTCATATCATTGGCGGGGTTGATAATCCGGCGCGTGAGGGGCTGGTTTCAATTCATGTTGATGGCATCGACTCAAAAGATGTTGTCGCCCGCCTGAACAGCGAAGGGGTCAGAACCCATCTTCGCAAAGCCGACCATTACTCCGGAAATGTTCTGGATCCACTTGGCCTTGATAGCTGTATTCGGGTATCAATGTGCCACTATAACAGCGCCGCTGAAGTGGCACAGTTCCTTGGCGTTATGAAAAATATCACCAGCCCAAGCTAGACAGGAAAATCAAGTGACTGGCCCTATCGCTGACTAGCCCTTTTCGGCATCAATCAGGATAAAGGCAATCTGGCAAGGTTCGGTACCACGGTTCGACCAAGCATGGTTGGTGCCTTGCTGAACAATCACATCACCGGCTTTGACCAGATATTCGTCTTCGTCCATCATCATGTAAATTTCACCGGTCAAAACCACCGCATAATCCAGACTGTCGGTGCGGTGCATAAAAGGGTGGCGCGCGCCTTCAACAATATTGGCGCCAGCCCCCATTTCCGAAAATGCCGATTTGCCATCAAGCTTGGCCAGCTCGTCGGGGTTTTCCGGATCAAACTGAACAATGCGAAAAACCGAACCATGTTTCGGCGGATGCAGAATCAACGGGCCAGTAACCGGATCATCATGCCGTTCCATCACCGCTGGCGTTTTGGTGTTCTGCCATAAATTCGTCAAGGTCACGCCGGGGCGATTGGGACGCTGTAAAATACATTCAGCATCGCCATCCATTATCACTTTTGCCACACCATTTTCATTATGGCCGGTGACAACACGCCTGATTTTTCTACCCATATTTTGCCCTCTATGCCTTGCAGCAAATATCTAACATGCTTGAGTCAGGTTACGACCGGCAAAGCATAACCTTACCCATCGCAAACAATCATATAGGCTAGTACTAGCTTTTGGCGATATTTTTCTTTGGGTCATAGAATGGCATTTCAGCCAGATCAACTTTGCACAGACCCTGCGCGGCCTCGACATCAAATTGCGCGCCCAATGCGTAATCCTGACAATCGATCATGGCAAGCGCGATATTCTGCTCAAGCCGCGGCGAATAGACAGCTGAAGTCACTTGGCCAATCACCTTGCCATTTTTCATCACTGGCCAGAATGTGGTATTGGGCGCAGTTAGCGGCGCTCCATGCAAGATCAATCCAGCCTGCTTGCGTGACACGCCCTTTTCACGAATAGCCAGTAACGCCGATTTACCAACAAAATCATGCGCTTCATCAAGTGCAACCAGCCGGTCAAGCCCCAGCTCGAACGGATTGGTATTGATATCCATATCAGCATGATAGGACAACATGCCACCTTCGATCCGGCGAATGCTCGATGTATGGCCAGGCTTTAATCCAAATTTTTGTCCAGCAGCCATGATCCGATCCCATAATTCAGTACCGCGCATGCCATCTTGAAGATAGATTTCATAACCAAGCTCACTTGACCATCCGGTTCGGGACACCACAAGTTCCATACCGTCAAGCGTCAAATGGCGAAGCCAGTAATATTTCAGATCAGCAATATCTTCGCCGAACAACGCCTTCATGATATCCATAGATCGTGGCCCTTGAAGCTGGACCGGCGAGGCGTCAGGCTCACAAATTTGAACGTCAAACCCAGCATGAACCGCAACACCCTGCGCCCAGAAAAGAACATCGCTATCGGCAAGCGAGATCCAAAATTTATTTTCTTCCAGCCGCAAAATGATAGGGTCGTTCAAAATACCGCCATCGGCATTGGTGATGAGTACATATTTACATTGGCCAACCAACATTTTGCTGAGATCGCGCGGGGTTAGATATTGAACAAATTTCGCAGCATCGGGGCCAGTGACCTGTACCTGACGTTCAACTGCGACATCACATAAAATCGCTTGATTGACCAGATTCCAAAAATTTTGTTCTGGGTCACCAAAATCGCGCGGAATATACATATGGTTATAGACCGAAAACGCCTTTGCACCCCATTTTACCGTGGCGTCAAAATAAGGGGATTTGCGAATTTGTGTTCCAAATCCAAAATCAACAAGATCAGACATATGCAAATTCTCCCAAGGCGAACAGGCCATTTTGGTAAGGGCAAAAATGAATAACCGCCACAACTTATCCAAATTTTTGACGCAAACTACGCACCTAGCGTCTAATTTTGTTCAATTCCTGCGCAACAGTGGCAGCATTCGACTATTTTAACATGATGGCCAGGCGCCAAAGCGGTATTTTGCTGGTGGGTCATTGGTCTTTTGTCATTTGGCGATGCAGCGGAACCCAATATAGACAACCGCCATATCACGCGGCTTGGTGGCGCCATAATCTGATCGCATCTGATCAGCACCATACCACCATGATCCTCCCATTGTTGCCTGTGATGATCCGTTGCCCATCACCGCCCATTCCCAGACATTCGCCCCCATGTCAAACAGACCATTGACCCCCGATTTTATTTGCCCTGCCGGTGCATGGCCAAAACCACGATCAAGATAGGGGCTATAATCACGCTTACCAGAAATTGGCCGCAGATCGGTACCGCATTCGGCAAGACAATTTGCGCCTTCAGGGCTGTTGCCGATTGGAAATTCATAAGTCATGCCACGCTGAAAAGATGCTGGTGGATCGGATCTTAACTCGGTATGACCAGCCCTGATCCACTCATCACGACTTGGTAATCTTTGGCCGTGCCAGTCGCAATAGGCCATTGCCTCATCAAAGGTAATATGAACCGCCGGTTCTTCTGGCGGGCTTGCAATCCCGTATGGGTAACGCCAGTTCCAATCAGGTTTGACCACCCACCCCGCCTCATAGACCATACCGCCCACATCCTCGGCCTTGGTACGAAACCCGGTCGCGGCTACAAATTCGGCAAAGGCGCCAATTGTCACTTCAGTTTGATCAATTCCCAATACCGTATCGGCGCGCGCCGAAGTCATAAATATCAGCGATATAGTCAAACATAAAAGACGCAATAACATGCCCTGTCTCCTCATTTCAGGCGGGGTCAACCAGCCTTGATTGCTTCAAACAGTATCATCAGAATAAACTTCACTTTTTGGTTGCGATAGCCTTATTCTAGATTCACGAAAATAGCTTTATGTGACCGTGTAGAGAGGAGCGCATGACAATGAGCCGTGATCAGGCATTAAGCAGAATTGATGATTATTTCAACAATGGTGATTTTGAAGCCGAACTCGCCCGCCGCATCGCCTTTAAGACCGAAAGCAATCTTGCCGGTTGCGAAGCCGCGCTTCAGGCCTATCTTGATGATGAGCTTGTTCCCCACCTGTCAGATCTGGGCTTTGATTGTGAAATCTTTCCAAATCCGCGCACTGATGCAGGCCCGTTTCTGGTTGCGCGGCGTATTGAAGGCGATGATCTGCCAACGGTTATGACCTATGGTCATGGTGATGTCGTTGCCGGATATGACACGCAATGGGACAATCAAATGTCACCATGGCACATCACCAAAGATGGCAAGCGCTGGTACGGACGCGGCACCGCCGATAATAAGGGCCAACACACAATCAATATCGCCGCCTTGAAGACCGTTTTGGAAACGCGTGGCAAACTTGGCTTTAACGTTACAATCCTGATCGAAATGGGCGAGGAGCGCGGTTCACCCGGGTTGAAAGATTTTTGCGCTGCGAATAAGGATTTATTCAAAGCTGATGTGTTTATCGCATCGGACGGCCCTCGAATCCACCCTGACAAACCAACCATTTTCATGGGATCACGCGGGGTGTTTAATTTCACCATGCGGCTTGAATCGCATGCTGGCGGGCACCATTCGGGTAACTGGGGTGGATTGCTAACCAATCCGGGCGTGGTGATGGCGCATGCGCTTGCCAGCATGATTGACCGCAATGGTAAGATTCTTGTCGAGGGCTGGCGCAACACCCATATCCCCAACTCGGTTCGCGCGGCAATTGCCAAGCTTGAGGTCGGTGGCGGCGATAATGCGCCCGAGATTAACCCACATTGGGGTGAGCCTGACATGACCCTCGCCGAGCGGGTTTTTGCCAGCAACACGTTTGAAGTGCGCGCCTTCGAAGCCGGCAATCCAAAATCACCCGCCAATGCCATCCCACCTAGCGCGGTTGTGTTTGGCCATCTACGCTATGTTGTTGGCACCGAGGTCAGCCAGCTTATGCCGTTGCTGCGGACGCATCTCGACAAGCATGGCTTTGGCGATATCACCATTACCAGTGAGCGCGACCCTATGTATGCCACCCGACTGGACCCTGATCATCCATGGGCAAAATGGGCGATTGAATCGCTTGGACAAACCGCTGGCGAGGAGATTTCGGTCGTACCAAATCTTGGTGGATCATTGCCGAATGACGTCTTTGCCGATTTGCTTGGCCTACCAACTATCTGGGTGCCGCATAGCTATGCTGGCTGTTCACAACATGCACCAAATGAGCATATTCTGGAGTCCATCAGCCAATCGGCACTTCGGCTGATGACCGGCCTATGGTGGGACCTTGGCGCTGGCAAAACACCAAGCAACCGTGCCTAATTGGCCAACTTGGCCATGACCTTTTTGAATGTGAAAGAGACCATAAAATGTCAGATCTATGTGATAAAACCGCTATTGAACTCCGCCGGTTAATTGGGCGCAAAGACATCTCACCAGTCGAACTGCTGGAGAGTTGCATCACGCGGATCGAAGCCACTGATGGGGCTGTAAATGCGGTTGTAACCCGTGCATTTGACCGTGCTCGGAAAGAGGCTTTACATGCCGAAAAAACGGTTCTTGATGGCGAAGAATTAGGCCTTCTCCACGGGCTACCTGTTGGCATCAAGGATCTTGAGGCGACAGATGGAATTCGCACCACTCTTGGCTCAAAGCTCTATGCCGATCATATTCCAAACAAGGATCAAGGATCGGTTGCTAATATCCGCGCCGAGGGTGGCATCATTATTGGCAAGACCAACACACCAGAATTTGGCGCAGGCGCTAACACACGCAATCTTGTCTTTGGCGCCACCGGCAATCCCTTTGCGCCCGAAAAAACCTGTGGTGGCTCATCTGGCGGCTCTGCAGTTGCGCTTGCCGCTGGTATGATACCACTTGCTAGCGGCTCTGATTACGGCGGCAGCCTTCGCACTCCGGCAGGCTTTTGCGGCGTTGTTGGTATCCGACCATCACCGGGAATTGTTGCGGCAGAAGGGCGGCCAGTTAGTCTTCTTCCCTTTTCGGTTCTAGGGCCGATGGGCCGTACTGTTGATGACGCCTATCTATTGCTCCAAGCGCAAATGGGTGTTGATCCGCATGACCCTTTCTCAACCGCGCCTAATATGGATTTATTCACGCCCTTAGAAGCGGCTGATCTTGGCAGCATCAAAGCGATGATCACGCCTGATCTTGGCACCGCCCCTATGTCAAAAAGCTATCGTTCCATTTTTGCCGAACGGGTTGGTATCTTTGGCCGCTATTTCGCCAGTACCAATTATGATAGTCCTGACTTTACCGATGGCGATAATTGTTTTGAGGTTTTGCGAGGAGTTAATTTTGTTGCCGCTCATGGCGAGCGTGTACGTCAGCACCGCGATAAATTAAGCCCGAATGTTGTTGATAATGTTGATCGTGGCCTTGCCTATAATTTGGAAGATGTGGCTAAGGCCCATTTGCAGCAAAGCCAGATTGCCCGCAGCTGGCTGGATCTTTTTGACGAAGTAGATGTCCTAATTTGCCCAGCGGCATCAACAACACCATTTGCCCATGATCAATGGTCAGTTTCTGAAATTGATGATGAAAAAATGGCCACCTATATGCGCTGGCTTGCCATCACCTATCTTCCAACGATGGCGCTTGCCAGTGGTGTTGTTCTGCCATGTGGGCTTGACGACGAGCAAATGCCATTTGGCATTCAGATTCTTAGCGCACCAGGTCGTGACCGGCTCGTCATCGAAGTGGCAAAAGCGCTTGAAGATGTGCTTGCCTCGCATCCGGCAACCATGCGCCCAATTCCTGACCTGACAAAATTAACTGACTAACCGCTAGCCGGCTAGTCTTTAGCTGGCATCATCATCATAAAGATGGCATTCGACATAATGCCCTCCATCGGCTTTGCCATTTGGGGCAACAGTGGCGCAATGCGGCATCGCATTGACACAACGCGGATGAAATGAACAGCCCGTTGGCGGATCAATCGGATTTGGATAGCTGGCGCCAAGTTGATTATTTGGAATGCCCATATTTGGATCCGGGGTTAGCACCGAGTCCAACAAGGCACGCGTATAGGGATGCTGCGGGTCTTTGAATAAGGTGTCAGTATCGGCGATCTCGACAATTCGGCCAAGATACATTACCGCCACCCGTGTTGCGATATGTTCAACCACCGCCAGATTATGACTGATGATGATATAGGTCAAATTCAATTCATCACGAAGGTCATTCAGCAGGTTAAGAATTTGCGACTGCACCGAAACATCAAGCGCCGATGTTGGTTCGTCGCACACGACAACTTGTGGCCGGTTTACCAACGCACGGGCAATCGCAACACGCTGGCGCTGGCCGCCGGACAGCTGATTTGGAAAAGCACTATAAAGACGCGGCGGCAGCCCAACCATATCCATTGTTTCTTCGACGCGGCGGCGCATGCTGTCCTGATCGGCAATGCCCTGCACCTTCATTGGCAAGGCGATGATCGACCCAATGGTTTTGCGCGGATTGAGCGATGAATAAGGATCTTGAAAAATAGGCTGGATGGTTCGCGCCAACTCCAAGCGCGGTACGTCATTGATTGGCCGGCCGCATAGCTCTACAGTTCCTGATGTTTGCGGCAACAAGCCGAGCAGCATTTTCGCGAGGGTTGTTTTCCCACAGCCGGACTCGCCAACAAGCGCCAGCACTTCACCGCGCTCAACCGTCAAATTCACCCCATTCACAGCCTTTAGCTGTTGCTTGCCACGAAACATGCCCCGCGAGATAGTAAAATCACGGGTGACATCCTTTGCATCGATCATCAATTCAGCCATCACGCCACCTTATCTTTTGCAAGCATCTCGATGCTATGAATACAGCGATAAGCCTGCGTCTTACCATTTGGATCACGAAGCGAAACGTCACTTTGACGGCAAGCATCACTTGCCAATTCGCAGCGGTCAGCAAACCGGCAGCCGGTAAAATCGCCAATCAATGATGGCACCATGCCCGGAATTGAGCCAAGTGGTGTGCCGCGTTTGGTTTTACCCGGAACCGGAATACAGCGCATCAGACCACGCGTGTAAGGATGAAGTGGATTTTCAAAAATCTGCTTCGCTGTCCCCTCCTCGACGATCTGTCCCGCATACATTACGGCAACACGCGTCGCGATCCGCGCAACCACGCCAAGGTCATGGGTGATCAGCACCAGCCCCATTTCAAATTCGCTTTGCAACTCTTTTAACAAAAGTAGAATTTGCGCCTGAATTGTCACATCAAGCGCAGTCGTTGGTTCATCGGCAATGATCAACTCTGGCCCACATAACAACGTCATTGCGATCATCACCCTCTGTCGCAGACCGCCCGATAATTGATGTGGGTATTGCCTAAGCCGCTGGTCGGCTGCGGTAATACCAACCTTTTCCAGCATCCGCTTGGCCAGATCACGCGCAGCATCATTCGACAGGTTGCGATGACGCCGCAACGTTTCGATCATCTGGTTGCCAATGGTAAAAGCAGGGTTGAGGCTTGTCATGGGCTCTTGAAAAATCATCCCCATTTTGTTGCCACGCACGTCAGACATTTCACGTTCTGTGTAGCCAAGAATACTAGCCCCACTGAGTTCCAATTTTTCGATTTTACGGACTGCTTTTGTCGGCAAAAGATCCATTAAAGCCAATGACGTTAGTGACTTTCCACAACCAGACTCACCGACGATGCAAAGCGTTTCGCCACGATCAACATGAAGATTAACGCCATCAACCGCATGCAAAATTCCAGTTGCCAAAGGAATATTAACAGTTAGATTTTTAACATCTAGGACTCGGTCTGACACTGGCAAACTCCTAATTCCAATAACTTCTAATTTCTATTTTCAGGCGCCGTTATATCTCGAGCACCGTCCCCAAGCAGGTTTATCGCAAGCACCAGTAAGAACAGTGCCAAGCCTGGGATTGTAATTAGCCACGGCTCAAACAACATCATGTCTTTTCCTTCAGATACCATTAGGCCCCAAGATGGCAATGGCGGCTGAACGCCAAGACCAAGAAAAGACAGCGCTGCTTCCAAAATTATCGCATGAGCAATCTCCAATGTTGCGATGACAATCAGATTATTCACTACATTAGGCATGATCTCGGTTGTCAAAATACGCGTTGTTGAACAGCCCACTGCCTGCGCCGCCGCTACGTAATCCATCGATCTGATCTGTAAGGTTGACGACCGCATGACAACGGCAAACCTGTCCCATAACAAAAATCCAAGAACCATGATTACGACCTGCAGCGAGCTGCCGACAATTGCCACAACAGCAAGTGCCACAAGCACAACAGGCATTGATAACCGCACTGTAATCATGAAGGTCACAACCATATCAACGCGGCCGCCAAAATATCCAGCAGAAACGCCAAGAACAGTGCCAATAAGTCCTGAAATCAAAGCAGCGCCAACACCTATTAACAGTGATATTCTCGCTCCATAAATCAGGCGCGAGAGATAATCACGGCCAAGGTGATCGGTGCCCAGAATATGTTCCCAGCTTCCCCTCGAATCCCAAACGGGCGGAACAAGGCGGTTTAACAAATCCTGGTAATATGGATCATGGGGCGCAATCAAGGGAGCGCTGAGCGCGATTAGAACAGCGGCTAATACAATCGCCGCGCCAATCATAACGCCCTGATGCCCTACAATCCGACGCCTGAAAATTGACCTCTTCGTTTGGTTTTCCAGAATTTCACTATCTATCTTAGACATCAGTTAATCCTAATCCGCGGGTCAAGCCATGCATTCAACAAATCAGCAAAAAAGTTCAACACGATATAAAAAAGTGAAAAAACAAGAATAAGACCCTGAACTGTTGGCAAATCATTCCGGGTGATTGACTCCCAGGCAAGAAAACCAGCACCATGAAGGGCAAAAATCGTTTCAACAACGATTGAACCACCAAGCATAAAGCCGAATTGAACAGCGGTGAGGCTGACAACGGGGATGACCGCATTGCGAAGCGCATGCTTGAACAGCACAACCCTAGGCCTTAGACCTTTGGCGCGAGCCGTTCGGATATAGTCAGTGCTCAAGACCTCAAGCATACCGGTTCGGGTTAGCCGCATAATTGCTGGCGCCGCATAATAACCAAGGACAATTGTTGGCATGATAAAATGCCGCCATGTATCCGAGCCAGAGGTGGGCAATAAGCGAAGCGAGACGGATAAAAAGACGATCAGCATCAATGCAAACCAAAAGCTTGGCAGCGCCTGCCCCATTACTGAAAGGAAAAGTGCAATACGGTCGATTAGACTATTTGGCCGAATTGCTGCTGCGACACCAAGCGGGACTGACAACACAATTGCAAATGTAATTGCAGACAAACCCAAAGTCATTGTCGTTGAAAGCCGTTCAGCGATTAACGCACTGACGTCAGTTCTGAAATAATAACTTTTCCCGAGATCACCACTCATGGCGCGCTGGAGCCAATCAAAATACTGAACTAATAGAGGCCGGTCAAATCCATATAGCTGGCGTATTGCCTCAATGTCAGCGTCTGACGCTGTTTCACCTGCCATTGCAATAGCAGGGTCGCTTGATATGTAGAGCAAACCAAAGCTGATAAATGAAACAGTGAGGGCTACTAGACCAGCAAGACCAAGGCGTTTTAACGTGTAATACAGCATTTTAAAAACTCTCAAAAGAAACCGAATGGTCACCTGCGCATCAGATTAACACGCAGGTGACACTTGATTTTAAAGCCACTTTGCAGTGAAAAACCTCGGAATCTCGTCCGGTGTTGGGTTGAAATCAACATCTTTTGAGAAGGCATACCAGGTGTTGTAAGACCAGAGTGGGAACATAAATACTTCTTCAGAGATCCGCGACAACGCCGCTTTGTATGCTGCCTTGCGGACCGCAGGATCAACAGATGAGTCACCAATCCCTAGCTGTTTGATCACTTCTGGGTCTTTTGAGTAATCATCCTTGCCACCTGACTGGAAATGGCTGGTGATCGCCGACACGTCATTGACTGAATATGATCCCCAAGTTCCAAAATTAAATGGTGCACCACCATCTTGAACCTTGTCCCTGAATGCCGCATATTTCAAATACTCAAACTTTGTAGTGATGCCCACAGCATTTAAGTTGTTGATCATAGCCTCGGCAAAATCGCGGTTTCTATACGCCAAGAACGGGGTTTCAAATCCATTTGGATAACCGGCCTCTGCCAATAGCTTTTTTGCTTTTTCCGGGTTGTAATCGTATGACTTTATGTCCTGTGCACATCCAAACTGGGACGGAAAGCACAGCGAATTAACAACCATTGACTCGCCTTGCACAAGCGCCTTTACAATGCCTTTACGGTCAATTGCATGTGCAATAGCGCGTCGCACACGAACATCGTTCATTGGGTTTTTGCTATGTCTACCCATGGAATCAAAGTTCAAATATCCAATGCGCATTGTTGATGAGTTTTTCGTCGTAAATGCGCCCTGTGCAGCAATCCGTGTTGCTTGATCAGGCTTTACTTTCCAAATCCAATCAATGCCGCCAGAAAATAATTCTGCAAGCTGAGTGTTGCTCTCAGCGATTGTCCGAATGACGATATTACCAATGCTGGCGGATCCTTTCGGGCTGCTTGCGTGATAACCATCGTATTTTTTGAATTTATAGCGCTTACCCGGCTCAACACTTGTGACTTGATAGGGGCCTGTCCCCACTGGCTTGAGCGCCATCCCCTCTGGGCCAGCCTTGCTGTAATAGTCATTTGGATACATAACTACAGGGCCAGACAGAAATTCTAGCGCAGCCGGGAATTCTTTTTTCAAATTCAACTGGACTTTATATTCGCCTAACTTTTCGGCATTGACCCACCAATTGACATTGCGAGCAGGCTTGGCGCCATTCGCCGGATCAGCAAGGTAGTTCAGCGTAAAAACGACGTCATCAGCATCAAATTTTTCACCATTATGAAATTTCACACCCTTACGCAGATCAAATTCAATCGTCTTACTATCAACCCATTTGTAGGAAGTGGCAAGATTGGGTATATACTCATTAGTCTTAGGATCCCGATACAGCAGGCCATCCCAAATCATTCTTGAAATCACGATTCCTTCACGTGCTGTATTGTAATAATTATCAATGGATTCCAGTTCTCTGTCGATAGCTACATTCAGCGTATCATCAGACTTGCCTGCCTGTGCAACAGATACAAATCCCGTTGCAAGCAAGGCGCCAGCAAGAAACGTTGAAAAATACTTTTTTACAATCATGCTTCTCTCCCTTGTTTTCGTGGTTACTGTTTTTCTTGTTTTCAAGTCTACTCATGTCTATGGCTAACTGTCGAGAGGGTTGTCCAGATTTGAGGGTGCAGAAAACGATGTGCTCAACAGGCTTATAATAATTAGTGAGTGATTACGTGACAAAACACTCGATGACCTTGCGAGTTCATTTTTAGTTGCGTCATTGCCCAGCACACAACATAGTTCGGTGACCTGCAGTGCCCCAAGTGTCAAAATTTGTGGCATAGACCCCGCTATTGGATTTAATTTTGACCTTTGACCCCAAACCGAAAATGCCTCCACTTTTCACACGACTGTTGAGCAAAGATAAGGCGCTACAATCAGTCGTCTGGATGCTGATTTCCTGCTGTGCATTATCAATTCTTGCCGCGTTGGGAAGACTTTTGGGACAATATGAGGTGAACGCGTTTCAAACAGTATTTTGTCGCCTGCTATTCGCCTTTCTGGTCATGCTACCAATGGTTATGCATCTTGGGTTTAAAACGGTCACAACGGGGCAACTAAAAACCTATATTTTCCGATCAATTTCCGGCATGATAGCGATGTGGACTTGGTTTTATGCGGTGACCCTCATCCCAATTGGTGAGCAAACTGCGCTTAGCTTTCTTGCACCACTTTTCACCACGATCGGAGCCGCCTTTGTGCTTCGTGAAACGGTACGGATGCGGCGATGGGCAGCGATCTTTGCCGGTTTTGTTGGCGCACTGATTATTATTCGCCCAGGCATTGTTGATATTAGCCTTGGCCATTGGGTCGCTATTCTATCAGCGCTAGCAATGGGCTGTTCGGCCCTCATCATCAAGCATCTAACCCGACAGGATAACCCGCTGATCATTGTATTCATCTCGCATCTAATCATGATGCCGATGGCTCTCATTCCGGCAATCATCGTTTGGGAATGGCCCAATCAGGAGGTTTGGCTGATCCTGATGGCAACAGGCCCCTTCGCAGTTATCGGACATTTTGCTTTGACAAAAGCATATTCACTTGCCGATGCATCGTTTGTTGCAGGTGTTGATTATGCCCGATTACCCTTTGCAGTATTATTTGGCTGGTTGCTGTTTAACGAGTTGTCAGATTTATGGACATGGGTCGGTGCCAGTATTATTTTTGCCTCATCATTCTATGTGATCCGACGAGAGATGCGTGAAAAGAAAGATGCGCTAAAAAAACAGGCCCTATTAATTGAAAAAGCGTAATTAATGTGATCGAATTGAGCAAGGAGAGAGCGATGTCAAACCAATTGATAGACTGGCTGGAGTCACAACAGGACAATATGCTAGATTTACTGGGCGAACTGGTAAATATCGACAGCAACAGTTTCGACAAGGCCGGCGTTGACCGTGTGGCTAATCGACTTGCAGAGTTTTTTGATGCCCACTCCATTCCGCACGAAACCATTCCAATCACTACCCATGGTGATGCGATGCGCGCGGTTGTTGCTGGCGGCAACGGAAATCGGCCGATCCTGTTATGCGGCCATCGCGATACTGTTTTTCCAACGGGTGAGGTTGAAAAACGCCCTTTCCGAATTGAAAATGGCAGAGCCTACGGTCCGGGCGTTGCTGATATGAAACCCGGTCTTGTAATCAACGCGTTTATTCTGGCGGCCTTTCAAAAATTTGGTGGGCACCCAAATCCTCTTGTCGGGCTATTTACCGGCGATGAAGAAATCGGCTCGCCTACATCTCAAGATGTAATTATCGCCGAAGCAAAAAAAGCGCGCCTTGCGTTTAACAGTGAACCCGGACGACCGAATGGAAATATTGTTACAAAGCGCAAAGGCGGTATATTCTGCCACTGCGAAATTAGCGGCGTTGCAGCGCACTCAGGCGGGTTTTTTGAAGATGGACGCAGCGCAATCGAAGAGCTGGCAAAAAAAGTACAGGCATTGCACGCACTGACCGACCTTGACCGCGGCATCACAATCAATGTCGGGCTGATAGCCGGCGGCCAGTCGGTTAACACGGTTGCCGCCGAAGCGAGTTGCGGCATCGACATCCGCTATCGCGATAGTGACGACCGCGCTAATATTTTTGAAAAAGTGCGGGAAATTTGTACGACGACAAGTGTTGATGGCACCAGCTCAGACATGGTTATCAAAGGCGAGTTTCACCCACTAAACCCCTCGCCGCAATCAGTTGAACTGTTTGATATTTATGTAAAAACAGCAGCAGATAATGGTTTTATTGTGACAGGAGAACATTCAGGTGGATGCGCGGATAGCGGGTTTATCGCTAGTGTTGGAACGCCGGTAATTTGCGGTGTTGGCCCAATTGGTGGAAACTATCACCGGCCAGATGAGTGGATGCAGATTGACAGCCTGTCAGTGCGCGCAAAATTTATTGCCGAAACAATTCTGGCGCTGGCCGTGACACCAACCAAAACCGGCCTTTAGCACTCCCGCCAGCAAATAGCCGCTTTAGCATGAGGCCGCCATACCATCGCCAGCTGGATCAGCGCCGCCATCAAGCTTGCCATCTTGCAGTCTGATCGCATGTAAGATCGGGGTGATGTAGCTGGCGGCATAGCGCCGTGTTACATATCCGTCTTGGTTAAGATCACGCTCGACACCGCGCAAAATCCGGTTGGTCAATTCAATCACATTGGACGTCGCACAAAAGCGCGGTGCAGACACCGCGTCTTGAGCGCTCATACCAAAATCAACCGCGTTTAAAATAGTCTGCAAAACCCCCATTGTTATGGTGGTACCGCCCGGCGCACCCAACGCCAAAAACGGCTTTCCGCCCTTTGACAATATCGTTGGGCACATCGCCGTAAAACGAGCTTTGCCCGGGGCAAGACTGCCGACATGGCCGGGCCGCGGGTCAAACACCATCATGCAATTATTATACATAAAGCCAAGCCCGTCTGTGATCACTCCCGAGCTTGATCCAAGCGAATGCGTAACATTGACAACGTTACCAGCAGCATCAGCAACAACTAGATGCGTTGTGTCCTTACTTTCCGGCGCGCCTGAATTTAGCCGCACGATATTGGCCTTTTCACCAACGCGAATCTTTGCCGCGATCTCGGCTGCCCTGGTCTTGCTTGCCAGCAGATCTTGCGGCACATCAATAAAATTTGGATCACCCATAAACTGGTCTTTATCGATCGTGGCATATTTCATCGCCTCGGCGACCGTTGCGATATATTGCGCCGAATTATGCCCCATGGCGGCCAAATCAAACTGCTCTAGGACATTCAGCATTTCCAGGATCATCAAACCACCACCCGGCAATTGATTGGTCGCCACCTCAAACCCCCGGTAGCTGCCGATAAGTGGGGCAATATTGGTTGGCGCACAATCGGCCAGATCATCCCTCGTCAATAGCCCACCATTGGCTTTCATATCGGCGGCGATCAAATCAGCAACGTCACCATCGTAAAAAATACCAATGCCTTCATTCCCAATTCGTTGGTAAAGCCGGCCCATATCCGGATTTTTCAGAATATCGCCAACATTCAAGAGCGCGCCATTCTCACTTAGATAGATCTTGCGCGCCGCATCCAATTTATTCACTACGGCGGCCCGTTCAATGCGACCTGCCTGTGCCGGCTGAAGCCAAAATCCCAGAACCCTTGGTCGTATCGCAAATCCACTCATGCAATAGTCAATCGCCGGTTGCAAAACCTGATCCAGCGACATTGTACCATGGCTTTGCAACGCGGTGTTAAACGCCTGCAGTGTCATTGGCGATGTCATCGATTGATAACCAAATTCGTTGACCTGGCCCTTGAGCACAAAGCCGAAGCCATCGTCGCATTCGCGTTCGATCAGATGTTCCCACATGTCTGGCTTGGTTGCTCTGGGCGCCTTGCCGTGAAAATCAATAAAGCTGTGAATATCTTTTTCTGGCATGAAGATTTGCATTGAGCCAAATCCGGCGATACCGCACATTTGTGGATCAACGACTGTTTGTACAAATGCGGCTGCGATAGCCGCATCCATCACATTGCCGCCAGATTTAAAAATATCTAGACCAGCCTCGACCGCTTCTGGCTGTGGTGCCGAAATCATGCAACGCGTCATCATACTTTCCTTCACGAATTATTTGTCTACCCCAATACCGACTTAAACAGGTTTTTGAAATTCTTGCCAGTGAACTCTTTTAAGCTATCAATGACAAACCATTGCCAGCTAATGACTTGTTTTTGTGATGATCGGCACGCTAACGTTATGATGGAACTGCAAGATAAAGCAGGTAAATGAAAAAACGGAGGGCAATCATGGATATGACGCAGCTAGGTTTTAATGATGAAGATATGCTTGCCGGATTAAAGCCCTGGGTTTTATGCGAGAGCCCCAGCTATGATCCGGCGGCGGTAAACCGGATGCAAGATATTGCCGCACATGAACTTGCCGTTATGGGCGCATCAATTGAGCGCATTTCACCGCATACCTCAATTGGTGATTGTATTCGCGCACGTTTTGCCCACCCACAATCTGACCAGCCTGGTCTGTTGATTGTTGGTCATATGGATACCGTTCACCCGATTGGCACGCTGGCACAATTGCCGTTTAAACGTGATGGCAACCGCTGCTATGGCCCCGGCATTTGCGACATGAAAGGTGGCAATTATCTGGCACTAGAGGCGATCCGCCAGCTGAATAAAGCCGGACTTGAAACGCCACTCCCCATCACCGTCCTCTTTACCTCAGACGAGGAAATCGGATCACCGCACACCCGCGCCCTTATCGAAGCCGAAGCCACGCGGGCAAAGGCAGTCTTGATACCTGAACCAGCACGAAAAGGTAATGGCGTCACGTCTGGCCGCTATGCTGTTGCTCGCTATGATGTCACCACCTATGGCAGGCCAAGCCATGCCGGATTGCGGCTGTCTGAAGGGCGTTCAGCAATCCGTAAAATGGCCGAAAAAATTATCGATATCGAAGCCATGACAAGTGAGGATTGCAGCTTTTCAGTCGGTGTTATGAATGCCGGAAAATGGGTGAACTGCGTTTCATCAAAAGCCAACGCTGAGGTTCTATCAATGTCAAAACGCCAAGAAGACCTAGATGATGGCATTGCCAGAATGCTTGACCATAATGATCCAGATAGCGAAGTTACTACCAAGATCAAACTTGGCCTAACGAGGCCTGTCTGGACACCGTCGACGGCTGGCCTGAAACTTGTTGAGTTGGCCAATGATCTTGCCACGCAGCTAGGCCAGCCATTTCGTCATGAAAGTTCAGGCGGTGGTAGCGACGGTAATTTTACTGGTGCAATGGGTGTTCCGACGCTTGACGGTCTTGGGGTTGCTGGCGACAAATATCATACACTCGAAGAACATATTGAAATTGATAGTCTGGCAATGCGCGGTAGGATGATGGCCGGTTTGCTAATGGGTATTGACCAAAATTTCTAACCCCTTCCCCGCTGTATAAGGAGCGATCTATGGCCGAGACAAAACTATCCACCCATACAAATGAAGCTTTGTTTCTTCGCGATAAAAATCTTGTCGAAGATGTGATGGGGAAAATGAGTTTCACTGATGCGATGTTTTATCACATTATGGGGGTTGCACCATCGGCTGGACAGCGCGCGATTTTGGATGCGGTGCTTGTCACTTTAATGGAACATGGCTTTACACCTAGTGCTATCGCCGCCCGCATGACATACCTTTCTGCTCCAGAGGCCATGCAGTCAGCGGTGGCGGCGGGATTGTTGAGCGTCGCCAGCCAATTTATTGGCACCATGGAAAATGCGGCAAAAGTTTTGGAAGATATTGCCAATGATCCCAAAGGCCAAGATGCGGCTTGCCAGCGCATTGTCCAGCAACATCTAGACAGCGGCAATCACATGCCCGGCTTTGGGCATCACCTTCATCGCCCTGATGATCCGCGAACGCCGAAATTATTTGAAATCGCCATGGCACATGACGAAATTGACAAACGCCCAATTGCGATGATGCAAATGCTTGGGCAACATGTTGACCAGATCTATGGCAAACATCTGACGATCAATGCGACCGGCGCCACCGCAGCGGTGTTGATGGGCGCAGCGGTTCCAGTGCGGATCATGCGCGGCTTTGCGGTGATTTCACGCGCCGCCGGATTGGTGGCTCATGTCATGGAAGAACAGCAAAACCCAGCTGGACGCGACATATGGGACCTTGTCGATAATAATATCCCCTATACCGGCAATGCTTTGATCAAACCTGCTCCTTAAAACATCCTCCAAAATCGGCAGGGAAGTCACAAAAAAGCTTCTTCATCTGCCTATTCCTGAAAGACTGCCCGAAGGCTAGTTGTGCTAAATACCTTCGAGCGCCGTCATATGCTGACACACACTTTGCCCAAGCGCATTGAGATCATAGCCACCCTCAAGCAAGCTAACCACCCGCACTGCGCCGCTATGCTCAGCCACTTCGTTTGCGGCATCAATAATATCATTTGTCAGAATGCCAAAATCACCGCTTGTCATCTGCAACCCACCAAGCGGGTCTGCCTCATGCGCGTCGAAACCAGCCGAAATGATTATCAGATCAGGTTTGGCCGCAACAACCGATGGCAATAAATCATCACGCCAGCCCGACCGGATGCTGCTGCCGCCAGTGCCATAAGCCAATGGCAGATTGAAAACATTCTGATAGGCGCCGGTTTCATCATAGGCTCCGGTACCCGGGAAAAGCGGCATTTGATGCGATGATGCATAAAACAGACTTCCATCATTCCAGAAACAGGCTTGCGTGCCATTGCCGTGATGAACATCAAAATCAATAACGGCAATCCGGTTCAATCCCCATTTTTGTTGGGCATGGCGCGCCGCGATTGCCGCGCTAGAAAACAAACAGAATCCCATGGCCTGTTCAGGTTCGGCATGATGACCTGGTGGGCGCATCAGGCTAAAGGCGGTGCTGGCCTTGTTTTCCATCACCATATCAACGGCAAGACACGCCCCACCAACCGCACGCGATGCACATTCATAACCTCGCTTGCTGGCCCATGTATCGGCATCAAGCGGCGCTGGTTCATCGGCATCACCGGTTACGTCAAACACCATATCAAGATAGGATTCACTATGCACCAGCTCAAGCTGGGATCGCTCGGCAAGCGGTGCTGCGGCACGCTGCCATGATTGATAATTATCGCCAATATGATCAAGAATGGCCGCATATCTCTCCGGCCGTTCGGGATGGCCAGCCGGCACGTCATGGCGGGCTGAAATTTCATGGGTGATCAAGGCAGGTTTCATCATTTTTCCCTAAATATGCACGGATGCCTAAACCGCCAGATGCGGCTTTTGGCTTTGACCTAAACCCTAGCATAGATTTCCGCGATGGAAATGCCCCAACGCCATAACAGCAAATGGGGGCAAAGCGATTGGCCATCATCTAAAATACTGATTTCTTTGTTTGCTTTACCTTGAAAATCAGCCGCTAAACACTTAAATTCAAAGCTCATCGTGTTACCAAAGGAGCAACGAATGACTGTTCAAACATTCAATTTTGAAGCCGATACTGGAAAAATTCTGAGCATCGTGATCAATTCACTTTATTCACAAAAAGAAATCTTCCTTCGCGAGCTGATCTCGAATGCTTCAGACGCGATCAATAAACGCAAATTTGACATTATGACGGCTGGCAATGCCGCCGACACCTTTGATGGCAAAATCACCATTGCCGTCAATAAAAAGGACAAAACCATCACCTTGTCAGATAATGGTATTGGCCTGTCTTCAGATGAAATGGTTGAAACGCTTGGCACCATTGCCAGTTCGGGAACCAAGGCCTTTATTGATGCGGCCAAAAGCACTAAAGATTCCGATGATGTGAGTGACCAGCTTATCGGACAATTCGGCGTTGGATTCTATTCCGCCTTTATGGTTGCAGAGCAAGTTGAAGTCTTGTCAAAAAAGCATGGCGCCAAAACCGCCAGCCTATGGGCAAGCGATGGTCAGGGCGGCTTTACCATCACCGATGGCAGCCGCGATGAAACCGGAACAAGCGTTATTCTTCACCTTCGCAAAGAAGCCAAAGAATATCTGGAACAAGAACGCATCACGCATCTTGTTAAAAAATATTCAGATCATATTGCCCAGCCTATCTTCTGGATCGGCAAGGATGATGCCGCCGAACAGCTAAATTCATCAGCCGCTCTGTGGACGCGCGCAGCAAAAGATATTTCCGAAGACGAATATGCGTCATTTTACAATGCGGTGGCGTCATCTTATGACAAGCCCTTCATCACACTTCACAATAAAACCGAAGGCGCGGTAGAATTTACCAACCTGCTTTTCATTCCGTCCTCAGCACCGTTCGACCTGTATGATCCAGAACGCAAGTCAAAGCTGCATCTTTATGTTAACCGCGTTTTTATCACCGATGATTATGAAGGGCTTGTGCCAAAATGGATGCGGTTCTTACGCGGCATTATCGACACGCCCGATGTTGATTTGAATGTCAGCCGCGAAATGTTGCAGCAAAATCCGGCTGTCACCAAAATCAGCAAGGCCGTTGTCAAACGGGTTCTATCCGAGCTGAAAAAAGCATTGGACAAGCGGCGTGACGAATATGCCACCTTCTGGGAAGGGCTTGGCAAGGTTCTGAAAGAAGGGCTTTATGAGGATCAGGCCAATAGCGAAAAACTTCTTGAAATCTGTCTGTTCCGATCAACCAAGATGGACAAGCTGATCACGCTTCAGGATTATATCGATGATTTCGCCGAAAATCAGGACGTTATCTATTACCTGTCTTCCGATGATGCCGATCGGGCGCGGCTAAGCCCGCACCTTGAATCCTTTCAGGCCAAGAATATTGACGTTTTACTGCTTACCGATCCGATTGATGATTTCTGGCTGTCCAATATCCAGCAATTTGCAGGCAAGAATTTCCAGTCAATCACCCGCGGCGAAGTTGATATTTCCAAAGTTGGCGAAGCCACATCAAAAGATGATCAGCCAGAAGAGATTTTGTCAGATCAATTTGTTGCCAAGATCAAACATGTTCTTGACGGCAATGTCGCTAATGTACGCAGCTCGGCAAATATGGAAACCAGCCTTGCCCGCCTTGTTGCCGATGACAATGGCATGGATCAGCAAATGGAACGCATGATGCGAATGCATAATCCCGATTTCAAAGGCATGCCAAAAGTGCTGGAAGTAAATGCCAAGCATCCATTGATCAAGTCATTGAATGCCAAGTTGGAAGCAGGAGAATTTGAAGGATCGGATGATTTTGCCAAATTGATTTTAGACAGCGCGCTTGTCGCCGAAGGCGAGGCCATCATTGATCCACGCGACTTTGCCAAACGCCTGTCCGACATTATGCAAAAGGCGCTTGCCAACTAGTCATATAACAACCGGCCCGTTATTATCTGGCGGGCCGGTCTAATAAATCCAATTTTGATAAACTTGTGTTTGTATGGCGACTGACAAACTGGCTAAACTGAATAGCCACTATTGAACCATCATTTTGCGTAGATCAAGCCTGCCAACAATCGCTCCGATCCAGCTATCCACCTCAACACGAACAGGCACTATCTGGCCCTGCAGTGGGCGGCCGAAAAACATTTTTATCCGGTCGTCATCATCATCTTTTTCGCCTGAGCGCCATTTTGAATCGATTTGATGGCCGCCAATAGGTTCAAATTCCAAACTACAAATCAGCGCGTCTCCAACAAATTCACCCGGCCGTGTTTCGGTTAAATCGGTGGTACCAAGCGTTTTGAAATGCAGCCGGTTTCGCCTCCGCCCATCATAAATTTCATAGCTTTTGTTGCAATTACCCGTGGTTTTGATATGGCTAATAAGGCGAAGAACGGCACTATAGGGATCTAGGACATTCACCCGCATCTGCGCCGTCAACGGATAGACTTCGCCAAGGTCCAGTTCGGGCATCCGCGATTCAGTGCTGACATTTGAATCATCATCCCACGCCACACGGGTTTGTACCGTTTTACGCCCAGAAATCCGTTCCATAAACAGCGTTTTAGGCGTCCATCCAGCATCTTTTAACACCAGATCAGCTTTGGCACGGCTTTGAAAACCACTAAAAAAGGCAATAAAACCATCGCTATCGACCCTTGCCAAAAGGCGGGCATCATCTTCGCCAAACTGGTAATCCAGGTGACTTTTGGCAAGCAGAATATTGCCCCAGCTCACAGTATAAACCAATCTTGTTGACTGGTAGGATGCTGCCGCTGCGCTCGCGCAGAGACTGAACAAAACCGCTATTAAAAGCCTATGCATAAAACATTCTCCAAAAAAATCATCTCACCCCTGATTTAGATATTCACCCAAACTTCTTCAAGATCATGCATAAGAGGCGCGCCATCATACCGTTTCAAATGAAAAAGCCGGTCAAGTGACCGGCTTTCTTGCATTGGTGATAGGCACGATTTATGAAAACATATCGCTGGTGATACCATTGTACCAACCGATCGATTCTTCATAAGTGGTTTTGCGAAGATCGGCACTTTCACCGCCCTGCGATACGAATTTATCAACCACATCAATCTTTTCTGATCCGGCTTTGTAATTCGCGCCAACCTTAACCCCGTCATTTGTTGCAATCAGGCTCCAACAGGTATTGGCAAAACGTGGGTCGTAAACACGGCTTCCGGTCAATTCACCACGAATTGCATTGGCGGCTACCTTGGCCTGACTATTTGCCGAAAATCCCGATTTTGGCATTGATGATGCGACTGATGCATCACCGAGCACGTGGATGTTTGGATCGGCCTTTGACGCCATTGTTGCTGGAATGATTGGCGCCCAATCACCGTCAGTAACACCTGCCGCCATCGCGATTGACCCTGCGCGCTGTGCTGGTACTACACACGCAGCATCAGCTTTAAACGTATCAAGATCAGTAACAATTTCCATGGTTTCATGGTTGACCGACTTGATACCCCCATGAGAATCTGGGCCCAGCCACTCAATCATTCCAGGATAATGCTTTTCCCAACCAGCCATGAAAAGTCCCATTTTTGAGAATTTTTCTTTAGGGTCCAGAACAACTATCTTGGCAGTTGGATTGCGTTCTTTCAATAGATGAGCAATCATCGAAACGCGCTCATATGGTCCTGGTGGACACCGATACGGGTTTGGCGGAGGCACCATAACAAAAGTACCACCTTTTTTCATGGTGAGAACCTGATTGCGAATTTGTTGAGCTTGCGTTCCAGATGTCCAGCCATGTGGCATACGCCCTTGAGCCTGAGGCGAATAACCCGCAATGCTATCATATTTCAACGCGATCCCGGGTGACAGGACAAGCTTGTCATATGATAATTTCCCCCCTGACGCCAAGTTGACTGTTTTCGCAGCACCGTCCACTGATGCGGCCCACTCGTGTACAACATTGATACGGTTATTTACCGCCAACCCATAATAATTATGGCCAATTGACCCATATTTGCGGAAGCCGCCTATATAAAGGTTTGAGAAAAAGCAAGTGTAATAGCGCTTTGATGCTTCAACCAAAGTGACATCAAGGGCACCTTTGGAGTCCTTTGCAAGATAGCGTGCTGCAGTTGCGCCACCAGCGCCACCACCAATTACAACAACTTTCGGAACCGCGCCAAAAGCCAATGACGGTATTGCAAGGCCAAGAGCCGATGCCCCAAACAGGCCGCCGAAGCCGCGCCGTGAAATTGAAGTCATGAAATCCTCCCCTGTTGATTTATCATTTATGATTCTGCATGAAGGCGCAGCTAAAAAGCAACCCCACTCTTTTTCTTCATATAGAAAAAATGATTTCAATCACCAAAATACAACTAAAAACTTATGTACTTGATATTTGACGACATATCTGCATCAGGATGAGTATTATTCGGGCAGCGATGAAAAATAGGCCGCAAGCGATATAATTTGTTCATCATCAAGCCTGCCAGCCATCATCTGCATGACCTTATTATCCAGCTCTTTACTGCGATAGGCCTTCATGATGGTCACAAATGTTTCGGCTTCGATTCCATTAACCTGCGGAATTCCCGTGCCTGATTTTCGGTGACAGGACACACATTCACCTGCCAGATATTCACCATAGCCAATATCGGCTTTGGCAATTTGATCGGCAAGATCAGCTTGTGCCGAAGCATTTGGAATGGCACCAAACAAGACACCAACGAACGCGGCAATCACCAACACCCGACGCTTGACCAGCCCCGTAATATGCGCTCGCAAATTGGCTTGCTCCATCAACAACACCCTTTAAAACATAAATTTGATATATGGATTTAACTATATAAATTAAACCATGGCAAGCAAGCACCGCAATTTGACGAAACGGTTTTACCGATCTTTCAGCCTGGATATTGAGAAATGAGCAAAATTAGGCAATAGTGAGCCTTGCATCACTCAAAACGCATTGTCGGCTTTCACCTGATCAGCCAAAAGCCCGGAATGCGGATTGTGCGGCAAAATTACTTGGCACAGGCCGCAACGCCGAACCGAAACGCCACCGTGATAGGGGCATTGTCAAAAAGGAAAATCAGGTGGCAAAATCAAAACCCGATGATACCCAATCCATCATCCGTAAATTTCAAAAAATTCACGGTGGCACCTTTGATTATTCGAAGGTTGATTATTATAACCATACAACCAAAATCATCATCATTTGTCGCCGCCACGGGCCATTCGAACAGCAGCCTCGCCTTCACCTTCGTGGCAGTACGGGTTGCCGTCAATGTATTGCCGAACGCGGTAAATAGGCCCCGCGCCAAAGACACAATTTCAAACTAAGATCATCAGTTGCAATCTGGACCGGACGGGTGAATAATTTTGACCTGAGGCTGGATTGATGATGGTCACCATTTTGCCAAAATGAAGGTCTGCCCACCCCAACTGCCTATTTGCGTTGCGATATCCAAATGCAATATCCAAGAGAAACCATAATGTTTGCGAAAACTAATGATGTTTGAGGAAAACTATGATGTTTGATAAGTTGATTCCAACCACCCTTGTCGGTAGCTATCCACAACCATCATGGCTTGTTGATAAGGAAAAACTGCTTGGCGAAGGACCGCCGCGGGTCAGGATGCGCGAAGTCTGGAAAATTGCCGCCGATAATTTGGACGAGGCGCAGGATGACGCCACCCTAACCGCCATCCATGATCAGGAAATTGCGGGTATTGATATCCTGTCCGATGGTGAAATCCGCCGGGAAAGCTATTTCAACCGTTTTGCCAACGCGCTTGCTGGAATTGATCTTGATAATCCAGCGCTGGTGCCAAACCGGCGCAATGTCATGATTCCGGTACCGCGCGTTGTTGGCGAAATCAAACGCAAACATCCAGTTCAGGTGCATGATGTTGCCTATCTTCGGGCGCATACCAACAGGCCAATCAAAATCACCATCCCCGGTGCCTTTACTATGGCCAAGCTGGCACAAGATGAATTTTATCATGACACCGAAGCCCTGATCAGCGCCTATGCCAAGGCGGTCAATGCCGAAATTCGCGACCTGAAAGCAGCTGGCGCCGACGTTATTCAAATTGATGAGCCATATATGCAGGCCAATCCTGAAGAAGCCAATAAATATGGTGTTGGTGCCATTAATCAGGTGCTTGACGGTATTGATGGGCCAACTGTTGTTCATCTTTGCTTTGGCTATGCCTATGTCGTCAAGGAAAAGCCCGTTGGCTATACATTCCTACCACAGCTTGATGCCTGCCGCGCCGATTATATTTCGGTCGAGGCTGCCCAGCCTAATCTTGATCCGGCCATTCTGGCCGAACTGCCATCAAAGAAATTTCTGTTTGGTGTTTTGAATCTGGGAACCAATGATGTTGAAACACCTGAATTGGTGGCCGAACGGCTTCGCGGGGCGTTAAAATATGTTGCACCTGACCGGCTTGTTGCCGCGCCTGATTGCGGCATGAAATATCTGCCGCGTGATGTGGCTTTTGGCAAATTGAAGGCAATGGTCGATGGGGCAGCAATCGTGCGGGCAGAACTTGGCTAGCCAGCCCGATGCGCCTCAATGAATGTCTTTCATTTGCCCCATTGCGGTTTTCAATTTGGCAACGGTGAAATCGGCGGATCTTGCTGCCTCAAGGATGAATTTCTCGCGCCGGCTAATCAAATCCACCACTGCGGGTATCTGCTTGACCGCGGCTGGCGGAATGAGGACAGCGCCATGCTGATCGGCATGGATGATATCATTTGTCGTGGCGGTTAATCCAAAAACCGTGACCTGACAATCAATATCGACAAGATGAACAAAAGCGTGGCTTGGCCCAACCTTGCCACCAATCAGATTAAAACCGCGGGCGCTGTCCGGTACATCACGAAATGACCCGTTGGTAACAGCCCCCAAAACACCAAGCCCTTTATGGATATTGGTTTGCACCTCACCCCAAAAGGCACCAACCCCGGGCTGGGGATCAATATCTTGAATAACGACAATGGTTGGCGCTGGCGCAGCCGCAACATATTCATAATAGGCAGCGCGTTTTGCCACCATCTGTTCGCTGGTTTCGGGCGATGGCGCGGCGGCGCGAATGGTTGCCGTGCGGGCAAAACCGCAAATCGGTGGCAGCGCCGGATCAAGACTGAAAAGATGCGTGGTGGTAAAGCCATATCCGCGCCGTTCGGAAATGATTTCTTCAAGCGCATTACAAATGGTGGGAGTATCCCACTTGGTTAAAAGCGCAAGATCATCTGCAGTGACATTGATATCCATCATTTTTCCCTTTTTCACAAACTGACCCATAATCATAGCCAGAGATATCATAACCCGTGATTTTCAAAATTGTTTTTAAAAGATGGCTCGACATAAAAAAACCGTACCAGCCAGATCTGGCGGGTGCGGTTTTTTTCAAAAGCGCGTTACGCCTCGATCAAGATTTCTACAATCATATAAAATAATGCTTGGTCTCTTGCCTGCAAATCAGCAATAGATTTACAGGGTTTTGATGATCCGCTTTGCTTCTTCATAATCACCTGACATGGCAACATTCGAGGCTTTGGTTGCAACGCGCGCAACAGCAAAGAAATCGGCAATAAAGGCAAGGCTAAGCATGATACCGGCTTCGATTGATTCGCAAAAACGGCAGGTTGTTTGATAGACAGTGGTTACTGACATTACTCTCTCCAAAGGCCTTTGACGCGCACATGACTCGCCCCGAAAAGGACAAACCCTCTCGACGAACATCAATGCTTCCAAAAACCAGTTATTGTTGAATGTTTTTAAAATGAGTCTGGCTGGTACCAACTCAGCAACATCGTATTAGGCTCGAAACTGGCAAATGTGAAGAGGGTTTAACCGCGATGTTTTGGCGCACCTTGAAAAGCGGCTTCACTGCCTGATGGCTACTGCCTCAATATCATTATAGGGATTGCCGCCAGCCCATGCTATAAATTGAGACTTAAGGGATGGAGTGGCCACCCGATGCGTGGCATGAAGCCTGCCAGAGATCAAATTGAGGATGGTGCCAATGTTTGGCAAGCTGATTATTTTCGCCATTCTTGGCGTTTCACTTTATTCACTTTTCATTAGGCTGAAAACAGGCATAACCGGCGCGCCGCCACCAGCGCCACAACAAATTATTAAGCGCGGGAAAAAAAGCTGGCTTGGCGATGATGTTCGCATTAGCAAAATCCAAATCATCATTAGCGTGCTAGCCGCCCTATATCTTATCTGGGCGATCATCACGCTGTACCGCTAGCATGCAGAACAGCATTCAAAGCAATAGCAAAACCAGATAGGCAAGTGATGACAGAAAACAAACTATGGTCATTTGCACTGACAATCTACCAGCGTGGTGCTGTTGCACCTGCTTGCCTTGATCTTCAAGAGCAATGCCAGATTGATGTTCCCTTGATGCTATGCGCGGTTTTTGCCTGCCTTCAGGGCAAAGCCATATCGGATGAAGATTTGACGCAGCTTCACAATCTTGCCAGCCCGTGGCAAAGCGATATTGTGCAATCGCTTCGCCGCATTCGCACCCAATTGAAAACCGGCCCAAGCCCAGCACCAAATGTGGTGACTGAAGATCTTCGTAACAAGGTCAAAGCAGCGGAGTTGGCCGCCGAAAAAATCCAGCTTGAAATGATGCAGGCATGGGTCAGTCGGCTTGCCGTCATTGATAGGGTTGATGGCTTGCCAGCATTACCAGTAATCATTGACATAATAACCCGCATCGCGGCTACCAGCAGCAAGGCCAAGATCACCCAGATTCAGCATGATCATATTCGCGTTATTGCCGCCGCCGCATGCCAGATCAAAGATCACAAAGCCGAAATCATTCAGCCTTAGTCAACGCCTGATCCGGTCCAGCGTTTGACCGTTGGCAATTGGATGTCAAGAAGATCAAGCGCGCGACCAACACTTTGGTTCACCACATCATCCAACGTTTGCGGCCGGGCATAAAATCCGGGAACCGGTGGCATGATGATGGCACCACTTTGGGTGGCTTGATCCATCAGCCTGATATGGCCTGCATGAAACGGCGTTTCGCGAAGCATCAGAACAACCCGGCGGCGCTCTTTCAGGCACACATCGGCTGCCCGCGCGGTCAGCTCTTCATTAAAACAATTGGCAATGGCGCTTAGCGTTTTAATCGAACAGGGTGCGACAAGCATGCCATTCGTGTGAAACGATCCTGATGAGATGGCCGCGCCAATATCCTTGTGATTATAGAGATGATCAGCAAGTGCCTTGATCTGATCAGGCTCATAATCGACTTCGGAAAGCGCGGTACGAAATGCCGATGGGGTAATGATAGCATGGGTTTCAACATCATCAACCGCGCGCAGCAATTCCAACGCCCGAATTCCGTAAATAACCCCGGATGCGCCCGTAATAGAAATGATCACACGCCGCATTTTTTCACCCTTATTTTTAAAAAACTCATCTGCGGTGAGTGCCATTTTCCCTTTTGCTAGCCGCTTGAAAAACCAACCAACAGTTGTGCGCCTAGCATTTAACAGTGTCAGTGATCGCGCCAGACTGTCAATCTTTGACGCGCCTTGGCGGCCGCGTAAGGGCTGATTTCGGTATGGGGATTTGGGTGCCTATCACACCAATCATCAAGCCCCGATGGCTTGGGCATTTACCGCGCCGGATCAGCCCATTAATTCCCTTTGATTTTCACCTTCGGCAGGACTAGCTTGGCAGGCATGACACCAAACACCCCTTCTTCTGGCCTGGTTATAAATTGGCTAATCCTGATCACGCTCGGCGTTATTTGGGGGGCGAGCTTTCTTGGTGTTGAACTTGCCCTTACCGGATTTGGCCCGATAACGCTTGCCGCGGGGCGCGTGTCAGCGGCGGCATTGATTCTGCTTGTGATCGCGCTTGTCTATGGCGATGGCTTGCCGCGGTTTCAAACAGCAACCGACCGGCGCATCTGGCTTCATTGCCTTGGCATGGCGCTATTCACAAATGCCATTCCCTTTTGCCTACTATCATGGGGGCAGCAGGTTGTAACCTCTGGCTTTGCCGGTATCAGCATGGCGGTAGTGCCGCTGTTTGTTTTGCCGCTAAGTCATTTTCTGGTTCCGGGCGAATTGATGAGCCGGATCAAAATCATTGGATTTCTGTTTGGCTTTGTGGGTGTTGTGCTGCTTATTGGTGGTAATAAGATTTTAGCCAGTGCCGCGCCATCACCCTTGATGTTTACCGCCCAGCTTGCCTGTATCATCGCCAGTAGCTGTTACGCCATTGGCAGCATCATCACACGGCTTTGCCCACCGGTTAGCGCGCTATCTTTTGCTGCGGCTGGATTGACGCTTGGCGGCATTATTCTGATCCCTGTCGCGCTTTTGATCGAAGGGGTGCCAAATGCCTCCTTTGGCACTGCCTTGGCCGGTCTTGCCTATCTGGCAATATTTCCAACGGCGATTGCAACTATTTTGCTAACCATTCTGGTTCGGCGCGCGGGGCCACCATTTTTATCATTGGTCAATTATCAGGTGCCGGTCTGGGCGGTGATCATTGGCGCACTTGTTCTTGATGAGGCCTTGCCAGGTCATTTCCTGATGGCTTTGGCCGTCATCCTGACCGGATTATTCATTGCGCAATTGGGGCGTCGCCGCGTCATCGCTGAAGGCATTCCAAAACCGCCAGCAGGCTAGGCGTAAAAACCAGACCGGAACCATGCCCAATCTCATTTTTTAAATTACAGGTAACCTGTCATCGGTTTAATGGCCGAGAATCTGACTTAAAAACAATTTGGTCCGATCAGATTGCGGGTTATTAAAAAACGCTTTGGGCTCGTTCTGTTCAACGATTTGGCCTTCATCCATGAAAATAACACGGTCAGCCACCCGACGGGCAAAGCCCATTTCATGAGTTACACAAACCATCGTCATGCCATCATCAGCCAGTTCAACCATTGTATCCAAAACTTCCTTGATCATTTCTGGATCAAGGGCTGAGGTCGGCTCATCAAACAACATCAATTGCGGCTGCATACAAAGCGCGCGGGCAATCGCCACACGTTGCTGCTGGCCACCTGAGAGCTGACCAGGATATTTACTAGCCTGTTCTGGAATTTTCACCCTTGTCAGGAAATGCATGGCAATTTCTTCGGCTTCGGCACGCGGAGTTTTGCGCACCCAGATTGGCGCCAACATGCAGTTTTCCAAAATCGACAGATGTGGAAACAAATTAAAATGCTGAAATACCATACCAACTTCACGGCGAATTTCATCAATATTCTTAACATCATTATTCAGTTCAATGCCATGAACCAAAATATCACCATCCTGGTGCTTTTCAAGCCGGTTTAAACAACGGATCAAGGTTGATTTGCCCGAGCCTGATGGCCCACAAACAACGATGCGCTCGCCTTTTTCAACGCTTAGATTGATATCGCGAAGAACATGAAACTGCCCAAACCATTTATTCACATTGAGCATTGAAACAACCGTATTTTGATCGGTGGCCTGCGCGGCTGCGTTTTGTGGTTGTATCATGTCTGACTCCCTTTCAACTAAATTGGCCTAGCGATTACGGTTCCGGCTGAGTTTTTGTTCCATATGCATTGAATAACGTGACATGCCAAAACAGAAGATAAAGAAGACGGCTGCCACGACAAGGTAAGCTGTAAGGCCTTGAACCGGCGTTGACCACGCTGGATCGGCAAGGGTTGATTGCGCCGCACCAAGAAGGTCGAAAATACCAACGATGCTGACAAGAGCGGTGTCTTTAAACAGGCCAATGAATGTATTGACGATGCCAGGAATCACATGCGTCAAGGCCTGTGGCAGAATGATTAAGCGCATTGATTGCCAGTAAGAAAGGCCAACCGCGTCAGCCCCTTCATATTGACCTTTATCAATCGCTTGCAAACCGCCGCGCACAACTTCGGCCATATAAGCAGCGGAAAATAGCGTAACCCCGATCAGCGCCCGCAACAGCATATCGAAATTCACCCCTTCGGGCATAAATAGCGGCAGCATAACCGACGCCATAAACAACACTGTGATCAAAGGCACACCGCGCCAGAATTCGATAAACACTGTCGATAAGAATCTTGCCACCGGCATTTCTGAGCGCCGTCCAAGCGCCAGCAAAATACCCAAAGGCAATGACGCCACAATGCCGGTAATCGCCACAACAAGCGTAATCAGCAAACCGCCCCAATCGCTCGTATCGATGGCCTCAAGGCTGAAATCGACAGAAAACAGCGCCAGAACCGCGGCAAAGAGAACGAGTATCCAGCCAAAAACACCAGCAACCTCTGCCAGATCGCCAAAGGCACCGGAGAAATAGCCGCGATTGCCAAACCGCCCAACCGTAATCAGTACCAAGCCCAAAATCGTGTAAGTGCCAATGGCACCAGCTGAAATAGTAAAGCTACCGCCTGTTAGCATGATTGTTGCCAGAACCGGATAGGCGGTCAAAAGCAAAGCGCCAACAGTTTTGCGATAGGGAAGCCGGTCAATCATCACCCAAGCCAGCATTAAAGCGCCAACAGCATAGGTTAGATTGACACGCCATAACTCTTCGCTCGGATAGGCACCGTAAAAAATGAATTTGGCCTTGGCCTGAATATAAGGCCAACAGGCAGCATGCCAGCCAAGTGGCAAGGCACCGCCTTGTTCAACGGTCCAGCACACTTCGCGTTTCAGCCCTTGCGGGTCAGACCATACGGCCGAGAAAATAGCAAAATCCAAAAGCCCGATCGTTTGCGTGATCAAGAAATACAGCAAAACAACCGTCAGAAACGCAATCAGGATTGATTTGATTGCGCCGCCAATCGACCTAAAATCGGACATGCTGGCAAAAATATTCTTATATAGCCAGCCGGTAATTCCAACCTCAGATGGCGGTGGCGGCAATAATGGTGCAGCTTCGGTTCGCACATATCCTGCCTGCGCATCAACAACTGAAGGCGCGGATTTTTTTGCCCTGATTTTTTGTGGCGCGGTTTTGATTGTTTTCTTGGCCATTCTAGCGCTCCACCAATTTTACGCGGCTGTTAAACCAATTCATAAACGCCGCGGTCAATAACGAGAAAGTCAGATAGACCATCATCATCATAAAGATCATTTCGATCTCTTTACCAACCTGATTAAGCGCGGTGCCGGCAAAGACTGAAACAAGTTCAGGATAGGCAATCGCAACCGCAAGAGACGAGTTTTTTGTCAAATTCAGATATTGCGATGTCAGCGGCGGGATGATCACCCGCATCGCTTGTGGAATGATCACAAGCCGCAGGGTAATATTCGGGCGAACACCGAGCGCAAAAGCCGCTTCGGTTTGCCCACGATTAACCGCCAAAATACCAGCGCGCACAATCTCGGCGATAAATGCAGCGGTATAAAGTGATAACGACAGCCATACCGCCAGCATTTCAGGCACCAGTAACATGCCAACACCCGATTGATAGCCCTGTCGCAATTTTGGGCCGGTATCTTTAAATTCAGGCAGGATCCAATCCAAAGGCGCACCATTCAGATAATGCACCAGAAGCGGAAGAACGGTAATAATGCTAAGCCCGATCCAGAACATTGGCAAAATCTGGCCGGTTTTGGCCTGTCGTTTCACCGCATAGCGGCGCACTGCCAATGTCAGTCCAATCGCAACGATCAGCGCAATAAAGCTGAAGATAAATCCGTCACCGGCGACTGGGGCGGGTAGATATAAACCAGTGATATTGACCCCAGCAATACCGGGGATTAATTCCAATTTTTCGCGCTTGCCTGGCATCGCGCGCAACACGGCAAAATACCAAAAAAACAGCTGCAAAAGCAGAGGAATATTACGGACAACTTCAATATAGGCAGTGGCGAATCCTTTAAAGACCAGATTTTCCGAAAGGCGCATAATGCCAATGGTAAAACCAATAATCGTCGCCGCAAAAATACCCAGAAAAGCGACAACAAATGTATTCACAATGCCAATAAGATACACATCAATATAGTTTGATTTGCCAACTTCATAATCAAACATCCAGGTGCCAAGCGTTGGGCTAATCTGAAAACCCGCCGTGCGTGTCAGAAAGTCAAACCCAAGCGTCTTGCCCTGTTTGGACAGGTTAGTCAGCGTATTGTCAACAAGCCAACTACCTAGAAATACCAGCCCAAGGGCCAGAAGAATTTGAAAGAAAATTCCACGAATATGAGTGTCATTCAAAAGGCTTGTCAGCGATCGGTCTTTACCTGCCATCAATCCAGCCCCGTCATTCTCGTACCAGCAATCAGCTTAACGTTATATATCCACATTGCTAATAAGTATAATATGGCAAAGCCGCCCAGCTCATCGTTTAAAATAACATGAGATAGGCGGCCAATTTATCCGAAACGTTTAGCGGACTGGTGCGGCATAAAGAATGCCATCCTTGCTCCACAAGGCATTCACGCCACGATCAAGCTTCAATGGTGTGTTAGGGCCTACATTGGCTTCATAGCTTTCGCCATAATTGCCGACAGCTTTAATGGCATTCAATGCCCAGTCGTTTGACAAGCCAAGCTCCTCACCAAATTTACCCTCAGTTCCAAGCAATCTTTTCACTGCTGGGTTCTTTGAACCAGAAGCTTCACTTGATGCGTTTGCACTTGTAATATTCATTTCTTCAGCATTGATTAATGCATTCAACGTCCAACGTACGATGTTGAACCATTGGTCATCACCCTGACGAACAACTGGACCAAGCGGCTCTTTAGAAATGATTTCAGGCAGGACTTTGTGTGCGTCCGGGTTTGTTAGCTTAGTACGCTGAGCGGCAAGACCTGACCTGTCAGTAGTATAAACATCGCATCGCCCTGCATCATAAGCAGCTACAACTTCATCAGCTTTTTCGAATGCTACAAGATTAAACTTCATGTTATTTGCACGGAAAAAGTCCGTAATGTTCAACTCAGTTGTCGTGCCGGTGTTAGTACAAATATTTGCACCATCCAGCTCTGTGGCAGAGTTAACACCAAGTGATATCGGCACCATCATACCTTGGCCGTCATAATAATTCACACCGGCAAAGTTGAGACCAAGCTGCGTATCGCGCGTCATTGTCCATGTGGTATTGCGTGAAAGAATATCAATTTCACCCGAACCAAGCGCAGTAAAGCGCTGCTTTGCTGAAAGAGCAGAGAACTTCACTTTTTCTGCATCACCAAAGACAGCCGCAGCAACTGCTCGACATAGATCAACGTCAATACCAGTCCATTTACCGCTATCGTCAGCATTTGAGAAGCCTGGAAGACCCTGTGACACCCCACACTGAACAAACCCCTTTGCTTTTACAGCATCAAGCGTCGAAGCTGACGTGGCTTCAACCACCTTCTCAACTTCAACAATTTCTTTTTCGCCCTTGCCGATCATAAATCCAGCGCCAGCGCCAACAACCAAAGCTATAGCAGCCATAACCATTTTATTGCTCATCTCACCTAACCCCTTTTGTGTTTCAAGTTTTTTTGTGACTGTGATTCTGGCAACAAGATGCAGTTTCACGATGCGACCAAAAATCCAGTATTAACGGTACACAATTTTTATCAAAAATAGTTTCTTTTTTTGCTCTATTGTCTTTTTGACTTCATAAGTCTCAATAATGCTTATATTTACTTAATCTGGCCATAGCGCAACCAGTTCAATCGGTTTAATCAACGTACAAATTTTAGCTTTCCTTAATTTATATTAAGTTAAGAGCGAACTGGTCATAGCAAAACCAGTTTAAGTTTTGCATGGGCGATCTATTCAATAATGAACAAACATTATTCACAGAAATATCAAACAATATTTGTCAAATCTAAGTGGTTTGGCCCATGTCCCCTGTTCCGATTGACACCACCCAACATGAAAGGCACTGTGACCGGATTCTGATAATTTTCTCTTGAAAAGAAATATATGCTTTAAGGATTACCCTAGTGCCGCGCTATTTTCTGGAATTACTTGCCCGCAGCCCACAGCGTTTTGGCGCTTTACTGGCTCTTATCGGGGTTTTGGTGCTGACCCCTGATACTTTGGTGATCCGCCTTTCGGGGCTTGAACGCTGGGCCTTGATGGGCTGGCGCGGCATTTTAATGGGGGCGATGTCTTTGCTTTTGTGGCGATTGCTGCTAACGCGCAATGCCAGCCGCGAATGGCGCAGCCTTGCCAGCTGGCAGGGGATGCTTGTGATCACCGCCTTTAGCATGAATTCGGCAACTTTCACCCTTGGCATTGTTGAAACATCGGCAACCGTGGTTCTGACGGCGGTGGCAACAATGCCCATCTTTGCCGCGATTTTATCCTATTTCATGCTTGGCGAGCGTCAGGGCTGGCTTGGCTGGCTGGCCATCACCGCGGCAATGGGTGGGGTGGTTGTCGTTGTGCTGGATAGCGGCAATGCGATTGGCAGCCCTGAAGGATCGGTTCTTCTTGGTGGCATCTTTGGCGTGTTGACCGCCGCTGGCCTTGCCCTGACCTTTACCATGGCGCGCAAATATAATGATCTTGGCATTTTGCCAGCCGCCGCCCTTGGCGCGATGATCAGCGGGTTTGTTGGGCTGTTCTTAAGCGACCTAAACAGCATTACCGATGTGCCATTATGGTCGGTATTAACGATGGGTTTGATTATCCTTCCAGTGTCTTTTACCTGCTTGAATTTGGCACCACGCTATACCAGCGCGGCGATTGTCAGCCTGTTAATGCTTCTGGAAATGGTGATTGGTCCATTCTGGGTATGGCTTGGTGTTGGCGAACAGCCAACAATCATCATGATGGCAGGGGCGGGCTTTGTTGCTCTGGTGCTCGGTCTTCATATCCTTCGCACCCAATGGTTTACAAATTCCTAGGAATTTATCGGCTAATCACGCTTTTACCGGCGCGCCTGAAAGTGACGAGTCACGCCAATCATCATCAGGCGTTTCCGGCTCGCTTTGAAAGCCAGCAGCAATGATGGCGGTAATCGCGCAATATTCGTCTTTTTCGGATGTATCACCACTCACACCAACCGCGCCAATGACGGTTCCATCCTCGGCCATGACTAGCACGCCCCCGGGCACTGGCACAAATTTGCCATCAGCAACCGTTGCAAGCGCCGCCTGAAAGCTTGGGCGGCTTACCAACCGGTCACGGATCAAACGGCTAGACATGCCCATGCCAAGCGCACCCCATGCCTTGCCACGCGCAATGTCAAACCGCATCAGTCCTGACCCATCTTCGGATTGGCTGGCGACGACCTTGCCCGCCGCATCAAGCACAACAACCGTCAGCGGAAGCATGTTTTCGGCGCGCGCTGCATCAATGGCAACCGATACCATCTTCACAGCGGCATCATGGGAAAGGCTGATCTGCAATAGCATATTGTATCCTTTTCAGTGCCAACCAAACCTAGCCGGTCTAATCCATTGGCGGCATGCTGTCTTTATAGCCCGGAACCACCGCAGCAAAATCGGCAAGCCATGACTCAAGATTCGGCGCATGGTCACGCCAATTGACCTGTTTGCGGAAATCAAGGTAGTCCAAAACACAAGCAAGGCCAATTTCGCCAATATCAGGCATCGCGCCATTGCTATAGTTTGGGTTTTTCGCAGCGATTGCTTTAAGACCACGAATGATTTTGCCGCGCTGGCGTTCCACCACTGATTCAACATATTTATCTTCAGGGCGCATACGGCGCTCATAGATCACAAGAATGGCAGCATCCAAAATACCATCCATCAATGCGGCACGGGTCAGCGCCTCATAACGCGCCGGACCGCTTGCCGGAATGATTTTGCCACCACCAGCCTTGGCATCAAGATATTCCATGATCACGCGGCTGTCGTAATAGGTGGTGCCACCATCTTCAAGCGCAGGGATTTTGCCAAGCGGGTTGACCTCACAAATGCTGTCATTGGGGTCAAGCGTATCGGTCAGAACCGGTGTCACCTGATCATCAAAGCCAAGAATATAGGTTGCCATTTTGACTTTACGGCCGAACGGCGATGAAGGGCTTGAACGCAACTGCATTGGAATGACTCCTCAAACTGGATGATAAGCTGGCTCTGCATCGAGAGACCAAAAAAGAAAAATGGCATTTGCATGCCGCGCGATAACCAAAGGAAACGTCTAAATCGGCAAAGATTAAAAATTCTAAAACGAAAATAACCGAAATGCCAGCCGAATTTATCACCAGCAAAGGCAAATCATGGTTAGGCAAAAGATGATGAAGATGGATAGGGCTTTTTAACCAGCCACAGGCGGCAGCCTATAACAGGTCGCGCGGCTGTTTTCCGGCGAAAAACGCATCAAGATTATCAAGCGCCCGAAATCCCATCGCATCGCGTGTGGCGCCCGTTGAACTGCCAATATGCGGCAGCATGAACACATTGTCATAACCGGCCAATGCCGGATTACCGCCAGGTTCAGTGACAAAACAATCAAGGCCCGCCGCTGATAATTTGCCGCTATCAAGCGCGGCAATCAAGGCTGTTTCATCGACCAACGCCCCACGCGCCACATTCACAAAAACCGCGCCATCAGGAAGCATGGCAAATTTTTCAGCCGTCATCATGCCGCGCGTTTGCGGTGTTGCCGGACAGTGAAGCGACAGAAAATCCGATAATGGCAAAAGCGATTCCAGACTGTCTTGATAGGTTGCGCCCTGCGCCAAATCATCAGGCAACGGGTTGCGATTATAATAATACACATCCATGCCAAGACCACGGGCATTACGCGCCATCGCCTGACCAACACGGCCCATTCCAACAATCCCAAGCCGCTGGCCAGTCACCTGTTTGCCAACCATGAAAGAGGGTGACCAGAAATCCCATGCGCCAGTGCGAACCATACGGTCGCCTTCAACCGCACGCCGGGCGGCACCAAGCATCAGCAAAAGCGAAATTTCAGCCGTGGCATCGGACAACACATCAGGCGTATTGGTAACGGAAATGCCGCGCGCGGCAAAAGCTGATAGATCGCAATGATCGGTTCCAACCGAATAATTGGCAACAATTTTGAGCCGTGAATCAAGCGCATCAACAATCACCTTCGAAAAATGCTCAGAATGACAGGCAATGATACCGTCAACCTGACCACTCATCGCAATGATGTCATCACTGTTATAGGGAATGTCGTCATGATTGACGATGATGTCATAGTCGCGTTCAGCACGAGCCAAAGTGGCATCAGACAAGCGGCGAGCAATCCAGATTACAGGACGAGCCATCGGTAAAATTCCCTTAGATAATCAAAAACAGAATAGGCTAAAAAGCTAGTCTTTTGACTTTCGAACGGTCTCATCATAAAAATCATAAAGCGCCATTGCCATAACGGTCAGAGCAATTATCCAGAATGGTAGCCCGCCCTTGAAACCGGCAAAGCCAGCCGTGATGCTTTCCGCCAGTCCAAGCACGAAAATCAGCAAAAAGAATGTGCCAATGGCGGCGGTGATCATTTTGGTACGTTTACTAATCATAGCTTTGTTCCCTGGGTTTTATCGGCCTCTGCCGCGTCGGCTTCGACTGCGTTCAATGTCGCAAGCATCCAGCTTCCCGTCCGCAATAGCCTGTCGTCTTCTTCCGGACCACCAACAAGCTGCACGCCGATCGGCATGTCATTTTTTGACATGAGAACCGGCATGCTCAAACAGGGTAACCCACATAATGTCCAGACTGTAGAGAAAATCGGATTGCCCGTGCTGCCCGCACTAAATAGCGGTGCTTCACCCGGGGCAGATGGCGTGATAATCGCGTCAAAATCATTGAAGAATGAGCCAAAATAGGAAATTGCCCCATTGCGAAGCTCGATCGCTTCTTGATAGGCTTGATCACTGATTGTTGCCCCATGTGCCAACAGCTTGGCAACTTGCGGGCTTAGCGTGTCATTGTGATTCTCACGAATCTCGGCAAGATTCTGGGCGATCTCATAATATTGGATAACATTCTGCGACTCGACAAGGCCAGTAAATGACCCACCAGCGTCAAGCCGTTCAACCTGACCGCCAAGCGCATCAAGAACCGCCATCATTCCTTCGCGGCTATCATTTGACAATTTGTCAAAATAGGGCATTTCAAACCAAACAAAATTCGGTGCGACTGGCGGCTCGCTAGAAACGCCGTTCAGTAATCTTGGACGCGGGCGACAAAAAGAACTTGGATCAGCTGGATCAAATTCAGAAATCGCATCACCAACAAGCGCAACATCTTCGTAATAGCGGGCAAAGACACCCACCTGATCAAGCGTTTCAGAGGTGCGTAAAACACCGGTACGCGGAATCATGCCTGCCGATGGCTTAAAGCCATAAACACCACAAAACGAGGCTGGCCGGATAACCGAACCGTTGGTTTGCGTGCCAATGGCAACCGGTATATGGCCTGCTGCCACGGCTGCTGCCGATCCTGCCGATGACCCACCCGGGCTATATTCCAAATGATGTGGGTTACGGGTTGCCGCCGGATCCATAAAGGCAAAAGGCGTTGTTGCGGTTTTGCCAAGGATAACCGCCCCTGCCGCCTTTAGGCGCGACACCAGCACAGCATCAAATTCAGGCTGGCGACCGGCAAGCGCAACGCTGCCACATTCGGTTGGCATATCAGCAGTGTCGATAATGTCCTTCAGACCAATCGGCACGCCATGAAGGGCACCAAGCGCCCGACCCGATTGTCGCAATTGATCCATTGCCTGCGCCTGTGCCAGCGCCCCATCACGATCAAGCCATATCCATGCTTTTAACGCATCATCGGTTTCGGCAATCCGGTCAAGCGCCGCAGTGACAAGCGCAACTGAAGTGGTCTCGCCATCGCGGACCATTTGTACCATCTGTAAAGCTGATGTCATGAAGCGTTTCCTAACCCGTTATGTTCATTTGATCGCGATTACTAGCGCGACATGTCTGGTCCGAACAGATAATCCGGCAACCACAGCGCAATACCAGGGAACTGATACAGCAAGAACATCGCGAAAAGCACAATCCCGAGATATGGCAAAAGACCTTTGAAAATCTCCATCAGCTCGATCTGGTTTTTCAACACGCCCTTCAGATAATAGGCCGACATCGCCATTGGCGGGGTCAAGAAGGATGTTTGCAAATTCAGCGCAACAAGCATGGCAAAGAAATACGGATTCACGCCGAAATTATCGAGCATCGGTAAGAAGATCGGCACAAAGATGATCAGAATTTCCGACCATTCAAGCGGCCAGCCAAGAACAAAAATAATCAGCTGAACCATCACAAGAAACTGCCACGGCTCAAGATTCATGGCCAGCACCATATGTTCGATCACATCATGCCCGCCGAGATAGGAAAAGACCGAGGCGAACGTCCATGAACCAACAAAAAGCCAGCAAACCATCGCTGTTGCTTTGGCTGTCAAAAACACCGATTCCTTGACCTTTGTCCAGGTCAATGACCGATACACCAAGGCCAGAAACATTCCGCCAAGCGCGCCCATCGCCGCCGCTTCGGCAGGCGTTGCCAAACCGCCAAGAATCGACCCAAGAACCGTACCGATCAACAAGGTCAAGGGTACGAAAGAGACCAGAAGATCAAGATAGATTTTGGCAACAGGCGGCACATCTTCAGCGCGTGGCTTTGGTGCCAATGCCGGATTGAAAAACACCCGCACAATCACATAGACGATGTAAAGACCGGCCAAAATCAAACCGGGGAACATCGCTGCTGCATAAAGCCGTAAAGGCGATAATTCAGCAATCGCCGCATACACGATCAGCATGATCGAAGGCGGGATCAAAATACCTAGCGTACCACCAGCGCAAATCACGCCTGCGGCAAATTGCTTGTTATAACCAGCCGACGCCATCGCTGGAAACGCCAGCAATCCCATCAATGTCACAACCGCGCCAACAATACCTGATGCTGTCGAAAACACCGCACAGGTCACAAGAGCTGCAATGGCCATTGATCCAGGCAGGTTACGCGCTGCCATTTGCAAGGAATAGAAAAGCCGATTCACAATATTGGCACGTTCAACAACATAGCCCATGAACAGGAACAGCGGGATCGCAACCAGCGTGTCATTTTCCATCACTGAATAGGTGTTTTGATTCAGCAGATAGAAAATATTGTTATTGAGCAAATCAGCAAAGCTAGTCGCGCCCTCGGTATAATAGGCGTAATAGCCAAATCCGATTCCCATCGCAAGAAGGGTGAAGGCAATCGGAAATCCAAGCAGTACCAGCACAATAAACAGGCATAGCATCACAATGGCAATTTCAGGATTGGTCATCTCTTATCACTCTTTTCAACCAAAAGGCTGGCAAAGGGGCGAGCGGTTAATTCCGCTCAGCCTGGTCAATCAATCGGTCTTCAGTTTCCTTGACGTCATCAAGCCGGTCCATCCAGACACCGGTTTTCATGGCCTTCCAACAGCGCACCAATTCAGCCATGCCTTGCAAGATCAGCAACACACCGGCAAGCGGGATCAAGGTTTTGAAGAAATAGATTTGAATACGCGCCGGTGAATTCCAGCTGACTTCTTTGTAGCGCCAGCTATCCGAAGCGATTTCCCAGCCAAACCAGAAAAGCGCCAGCATGCCAGGGAAGAAGAAAATCAAATAGAGAATAAAATCAACACGGGCCTGCCATTTCACCGGAAATAGTCGGTAAAGAACATCGCCGCGGACATGCGTGTCCTGCGCTAACGCATATGGCCCTGCCATCAAGAACAGCGCCCCATACATTTGAATCATCATGTCAAACGCCCAAACAGTGGGAGAATTCAACACATAACGAACAAAAACTTCATACGACACTGAAAAAGTCAGCACAAGAATGCACCAGCCAAAGGCACGGCCAAACCAGATACTCAGACTTTCAATGGCATAAACAAATTGTGTCATACATGTCTCCAGATCATGAGAACAATAAATCCAGAAGGCCCCGTGAAGCCCTCTGGATATAACATTTCAGGCATTATAGGCTTAGCCAAAGTAATGTTTATAAGCTAAACGATAATCTGGTTGGTTCAAATTAAGGTAATTCATCACATCTTTAGCGTAAGCTTTTTGTGAGGCGATAACCTTGGCAAAGAACGGATCTTCTGCTGACAAACGATCCACAACAACGTCCCAAGCTTTCAACTGTTCTGCCATGACTGAGTCAGGCGTACGATGAACCCGAACACCACTCTCGCTCTGTAGCTTGATAAGGTCTTCAGAATAACGCTTTGTGTTGTGCCAGTAGAAGTTTGAGTTCTCAGCCTCTGAAGCATATTTCAGAATTGCCTGCAGTTCGCCTGGGAGGCCTTCATATCTTTTCTTATTGAAGGTAACCTCAAAGAACTCTTGTGACTGATGGAATGAGGCAAGATGGTAATCTTTCGATACATCTTGCATACCAAAGTCACGGTCAGATGTTGGGTTGTTGAACTCGGCCGCGTCAATCAGGCCAGATTTCATCGCTGGCTGGATTTCTCCACCCGGCAACTGAACAACAGACATACCCATTTCCATCAAAACATCTGCGGCCAGACCAACAGTCCTGTATTTAAGGCCCTTCATCTGTGAAGCATCTTTGATTTCTTCTTTAAACCAACCAAGTGGCTGCGCCGGCATTGGGCTGTTGAAGAATGAAACAACATTCAGGCCAAGCTTGCCCATCAGCTCATTGAACAGCTCCATGCCGCCGCCATAATGGCACCAGCCAAGAACTTCTTGTGAAGACCAGCCAAAACATGGACCAGTTCCAAATAATGAAGCTGACTTTGACTTTGAGTACCAGTAAGCGGGAACATAATGCGCAGCGTCAAGAACACCACGATGCACAGCGTCCTGCATCTGGCTTGTTTTCACAACAGCGTTAACTGAAAGAAGATCGATTTTCAGGTCTTTACCAGCCATTGCATGTACGCGATCAACATATGCTTTTGCATTTTCAAGGAAAATACCGCCGCCCCAGGCTGCTTGCATTTTCAAAGTCACAGGTGCCGCACTAGCAATAGCTGGCGCAGCAACTTCTTTTACTACTTCTTTTGGCTTAATAAGTAGTGAGGCTGCTCCTGCGCCGACAGCACCACCAACCGCTAATCCGGTTACAAAAGATCTTCTATCCATAACTTCCTCCTAGTTATCAAATTCGGCTTTGATCGCCGCAGTTCACCTAGACTAAATTAGACTAAAGCTTCTTTTTTTTTATGATATTGCATCATTTGAGCGTTGACTATTGAGGCCGTTGTTACAAGGCTAAAATAAGCCGCGTCATAGAAATAAATTCTATTGTTGCCTGACTTTCTGCAAGTATATGCTCACTGAAGGTTTAATGGGCCAAAAAAATCACGCCAATTTTTAATCTAACCGCATCCATTCTGTGATTTAACCAGATTGCGATAAGAATTATTCAGTCAAAAAATCAACCTGCTGCTTAAAGTCTGGAAAACAGGAACTACAGGTAATCAATCACACATTTAAATCGAAAATCGAGATGCTCGAAATGGTGATGGATCAATCGGTGGCGTAGTCTTTTTGATCAACGCTGCCAATAGCAATGCCGATCCAGGCGCCATTGACAGGCCTATATGATGATGTCCGAAATTGAACCACAGCCCGTCATGGCGCGGCGCGGCACCAATCATCGGCAGCGAATCAACAAGGGTTGGCCGCCGCCCCATCCATGGTGTGTCTTCGATCTGCTTGCCAAGCTTTACCGCC
>CAWUWE010000025.1:0-60860 GCA_963926175.1 uncultured Alphaproteobacteria bacterium
CAACTTTGACGTCACGCAATCGACCAGACCGTATTTACCCCATAACGCGTCAAATAAAACTGGGCAAATAAAACTGGCCCGACTTAACTGGCCAATTTGGCGTTTGCGCCTTGACCCGCCGGTGATTATCTTATCAATTAGACTGGCTAATAATAGGATATAAGACAGGCAAATGACAGGTGCAATTTGGGCATTGGCCTATGAGATTTCAAATGAAGATCGCGAAACCTATCTTAACTGGTTTCACCGGATTCATATTCCGGAAAAGCTGACGCGACCCGGATATCGTTGGGCCGCCCATTTTGAAGGCAGCGCCACCACGCCTGACACCCATAGCTATATTGCTTTATTTGGCGGCATTTCAACCCGCATATTCCTTGACCCTAGTCCGGCGCAGCTGAAGACAAAACAAGATGATTTAACCCGTGAAATGATGGCGCAGCGGCGCAATCCCTTTGCCACAATTCTGGTGCATGAATGGAGCGATAGAAGCACGCCAAGCACAAGCAATGATGATGCGAGGGCAGTGGAGCCCATCAATTCTGACCGGCTTGATTTTCTGATGATTAATGCCGTTGAACAGGGCGAAGCAATTGGCGCATGGGTAGTACAGAATTTGCTACCAAAGCTGCAAAGTGACAACCCAGATGCCGCTAAAAATGCCGGCATTACGCATAAATTTGTTAGCGTCACTGGACCACCAGCGCATATCCTGCTTCATGAAACAAACCGATCCGGATTTACAGATGATGTCATCAATTTCGATTTGGGAGCGCAAATCTTAACTGACGGTATCGAAAAAGCATCCGTTCGCCATCAATCTGGCAAAAGAATATGGCCAGTTTGATTAAGCCTTTTAGGTTGCAGGTAACAAGGAATTGAAGCTTATTTTTCCCGAACAACAAGGGGCTCGGTTCCCCTTCTGAAAACTCAAAGCTTCAAAATATTGGTTGAACCTTTTTACTGCTCATTTAAGTTTGTCCGAACAAAAACTTAAGCTCTGGGGTGCCATGCAAAACAAAGTTTGTTTGTTTTTAATATCAATAGTTTTTATAGCTACGAGTATGCCCGCGATGTCATACGAGGAGCCTCAATACAAAGTCATCAAGAAGACTAACATCTATGAGGTGCGGCGGTACGGACAGCGAACTGTGGCTCAGGCAAAATATGATAAGGAGGATAGTGGCTTCAGAATTTTATTTGACTATATATCTGGGAAAAATGAGAGCACAACCGATGTCGCAATGACGATACCCGTCGCTCAATCTACAGAAATCAATATGACCGTCCCAGTCACTCAGACTAACACTCGTGGAAAAATGGTGATGCAGTTTTTCCTACCAAAGAAATACACCAAAGAAACAGCACCCAGGCCAAAAGATAGCAGGGTCAATATTATTGACCTTCCAGCCGCTTATTATGCAGTTATTTCCTATTCAGGATTTGCATCTGAGGGAAACTTTCAAAAACACCATAGGAAATTAAAAAACGAGCTCGATGAAAGTGAAATTACTGTGAGTGGGCCTCCAATTAAAGCAACGTACAACTCGCCATTTACTTTACCATTCTTTCGCCGCAACGAAGCTATGTACCCACTAAATTGGGATTAGTTTCTCGATTAGTAAATTTAGACTACGGTTCAAAGATCATTATTCTGAAGCCCACTCCCCCCTGCCCACAATCGTATTACTAGTAGGCCTGGGACTCCTAAATACAAAACCCGGGGTGCCCCAAGGGTGGGGTCGCCGTGAAGGAAAAATCACTTTTTGCTCGAGTAATTTGCTGATCAAACTTTTGAACTAAATTCTCGGCTCTGAGGTGGGTATGCCGCATCAGCATCTTTACGTCTTTGTGACCTGAGATCAGGACAGCTTGAGGAATACTCAAATCCATTTTAAAAACCTATAAGGTTTAAATATGCATTAATGACTAATTTGATCTGGTGGTTTTTTGTGGATGTCGTTGTAGATGGGAAATATTTATTATTCATTAATAAACAAGAACAGTGTGTCGAATAAAAATATGGCGGAGGGACGGGGATTCGAACCCCGGAAGGGCGTTAACCCCAACACGCTTTCCAGGCGTGCGCCTTAAACCACTCGGCCATCCCTCCCAGTGCGCTACTATCATTCGCCCGCAATCGTAACATCGGCAGGCACGTTAACAGGCTTGGCTCTTCATGTAAACCAGCCGGAACGGCCTCGAACAAGCGTTTCCACGCGTCAATCCCAAAATGTTAAATCTCAACATCGCATCCGCTTGTGAGGGAGCCACCAACTCGAACCGAGTCCAACATTTGCCATCGCTAGAATGCAAAAATCCGCTGGTCAAAAAATACTGGTCACTAAATAATTTCCTTGTGTCGCGTCAAAGTTGTGAACATGATGACCGTATTATGAGATACCCTTTCCGCATTATTGCTACCCTCTCGGGGCTGGTCGCTGCCTATGCTATTTGGCAAGATTTGACAAGCAGCTATAGCGCAAGCGCACCGCTTGGCCGGCTGTGGTATCTCTACAGCCCAACGACATTGCAGGCCAGCGAATCCATTATCAGCCGCTATATTGACCCGTGCGGGCTGATTACGGCATTAGATTGCTCACCCTTTTTATGGCACCCGGTTATAGCCACCATTTTAGGATGGCCAGCCGCTTTGGTCATGATCGGATTCAGCATCATATTCTGGTGGGTTGGCGGCTCGTTTGGCAGAAATGTAACTCGTCCAAAAAAGGCGGCTCGCGCGCTCAAACGACAAGGTGCAAAATAGCCGTTAACATGCCAATTCCAACCAAATGGTTGTAAATCAGCAAAAAACAGCAATTCCAACCCCATAGGCCGCGCCAAAGATAGGCCAGCGCCCAGCGTTAATTATCGCCCATTTTCAAGGCTTCGAAAAAGGCGTTTTGCGGAATTTCGACCTTGCCAAATTGGCGCATTTTCTTTTTGCCCTCTTTTTGCTTATCGAGAAGCTTTTTCTTACGGCTAATATCGCCGCCATAACATTTTGCCGTTACGTCTTTGCGCAGTGCCGCAATCGTTTCACGCGCAATGACCTTGCCGCCAATCGCAGCTTGCAGCGCCACTTTGAACATTTGACGCGGCACAAGATCTTTTAGCCTTATGCAAATTGCACGGCCTTTGCCTTCGGCCTGATCACGATGTAAAATCATCGACAAGGCATCGACAAGATCGCCATTCACAAGGATTGACACTTTAACAAGGTCACCCTCGCGATAGCTATCAAGCGCATAATCAAAGCTGGCATAGCCGCGGGTGATTGATTTTAACCGGTCATAAAAATCAAAAACAACTTCATTCAACGGTAGACGGTAAACAGCCATTGCCCGATTGCCAGCATAGGTAAGGTCGATCTGTTCTCCGCGCCGCTCGGTACACAAGGTCAGAACCGGCCCTAAAAATTCATCAGGCGTCATGATGGTAGCTTTGATCCAAGGCTCTTCGATCGAGGCAAGACGGCTAACTTCCGGCATATCGGCCGGATTGTGCAAATACAGATGCTTTCCATCGGTAAGGGTCATTTGATAGACAACCGAAGGCGCTGTTGAAATCAGCTCAAGATTGAATTCGCGGCTCAATCGCTCGCGGATCACTTCCATATGGAGAAGGCCTAAAAATCCGCAGCGAAAGCCAAAGCCAAGCGCAGCTGAAGTTTCGGCCTCAAATGAAAAAGAGGCATCATTAAGCGATAGTTTTTCAAGCGCCTCACGAAGGCCGCTGAAATCATTTGTATCTACCGGAAACAAGCCGCAGAACACGACCGGAATTGATGGCGCAAATCCGGGCAAGGTGGTGTCGGTTGGGCGGCGTTCTTCGGTAATCGTATCACCTACTTTTGCATCAGCAACGCGTTTTACACCAGCATTGATAAAGCCAATTTCACCTGGACCAAGCTGATCAAGCGCAATCGGTTTTGGTGCAAAAATACCAACACGTTCCACAACATGGGTTGCGCCTGTCGCCATCATACGGATTTTCATGCCCTTTTTCAGCATGCCATGGCGCACTCGCACCAAGGTCATAACGCCAAGATAGGCATCATACCAGCTATCCACCAAAAGCGCCTGCAAGGGGGCATCCTTGTCGCCAACAGGTGGCGGCAATTTGGTGACCAGCGCTTCAAGAATATCTTCAATACCTGCGCCGGTTTTTGCCGATGCCGCAATGGCATCATCAGCAGGCAAACCAATCACTTCTTCAATTTGGGCTTTAACGCGTTCAGGCTCGGCCGCAGGAAGATCAATCTTATTCAGAACCGAAACAATTTCATGATCAGCATTGATTGCCTGATAGACATTAGCAAGCGTTTGCGCCTCGACGCCCTGACTGGCATCAACGATAAGCAATGAGCCTTCACAAGCTGCCAATGATCGCGACACCTCATAGCCAAAATCCACATGGCCTGGCGTGTCCATCAGATTCAAGACATAGGATTGTCCGTCTTTTGCTTTGTAATCCAGCCGGACGGTTTGCGCCTTGATGGTAATCCCTCGTTCGCGCTCGATATCCATACTATCAAGCACTTGTTCTTTCATTTCGCGGTCACTTAGCCCACCGCAGACCTGAATTAACCGATCGGCAATCGTTGATTTACCATGATCAATATGGGCAATGATGGAAAAATTGCGGATTTTGTTGATGTCGATCATGATTTACTTTGCAATCTGAAACGGGCTGAAATGGCGTTACTTAGCCCATGCTATACAACAATTTCTGGTGAAATACCGCATTTAATCATGGTACGGGTTAAAGATTCGCGATCTTTTTCCTGTTTCAACCTGCCGCTTGTGCGTATATTCTTTATGTCGTTCTGTCGGAATAGGATAGATATTTCAAATTCTTTAGACAAAGAGAAGCTGATGCCAAGCCTGCGTCATGAAAAATACCGCCCATTTATCGGCCCTGACTTAGGTGACCGTACATGGCCGGGTCAACAAATTAAAACAGCGCCAATCTGGTGTTCTGTTGATTTGCGCGATGGTAATCAGGCCTTGATCGAGCCAATGGACAGCGCCCGCAAAATGGCCATGTTCAAAATGCTTGTCTCAATGGGATTCAAAGAAATTGAAGTTGGGTTTCCGGCTGCGTCAGATACTGACTTTAACTTTCTGCGCGAATTGATTGAAGGCGGTCATGTTCCGTCTGATGTTACGATTCAGGTTTTGACACAAGCGCGAGAACATTTGATTGATCGCACAATCGAGTCACTTCGCGGCGCGCCAAATGCCATTTTGCATCTCTATAATTCAACAAGCACATTGCAGCGCCGGGTCGTGTTTAAATCGGATCGCGATGGGGTAAAGCAAATTGCCGTTGATGGCGCAAAAATTGTTGCCGACCGTCTTGCCAATTTTGGCGCTGGAAATCTACGCCTTCAATATAGCCCGGAAAGCTTTACCGGAACCGAGCTTGATTATGCGCTTGATGTTTGTGAATTAGTGATGGAGGTCTGGCAATCAAGCCCAGAAAACCCAACCATCATCAATCTGCCAGCAACGGTAGAGATGTCGACGCCAAATATCTATGCGGATCAAATTGAATGGATGGGCCGTCATTTTTCCAAACGGGATTCGGTGATTTTGTCGCTTCACCCACACAATGACCGCGGCTGTGCTGTCGCCGCAACCGAACTTGGCCTGATGGCAGGTGCCGACCGTGTTGAAGGCACTTTGTTTGGCAATGGCGAGCGTACCGGCAATGTTGACCTGATCACCCTCGGGCTGAACATGTTTACTCAAGGCGTTGACCCGCATCTGGATTTTTCTGATATCAACGGACTGATTGAAACCGCCGAATTTTGTAACCAACTTTTGGTTCATGAGCGCCATCCCTATGCTGGCAAGCTTGTCCATACCGCCTTTTCGGGAAGCCATCAGGACGCTATTCGCAAAGGCATGGATGCGCTTGCCGAATCCAATGACGATGTATGGGAAGTACCTTATCTGCCAATTGATCCAGCTGATATCGGGCGTACATTCGAAGCCATCATTCGGGTAAATTCCCAATCTGGCAAGGCTGGTTCAGCCTATCTTCTTGAGGCCGATCACCATATTCGCCTGCCACGCGGTGCCGAGGTTGAATTCTCTGGCATTGTGCAGAACGAGGCCGATACCACCGGCAAAGAAATCACCAGCCAGCGCATCTGGGAACTGGCAGAAGAGCATTACATCAAACCGCAAGGCCCGTTCAACCTTGTCAGCTTTGAGTCAGGGCGAGCCAGCCGCGCAAGCGATGCCGAACGGATTACCGCGACTGTGCTTCATAACGGCAAGGAAGTGACCATTACCGCCACTGGCAATGGCCCGATTTCGGCTTTTGTTGATGCGATGCGGGACGAATTCAACCTTGCGTTCCGGCTTGCCGATTTTGGGCAGAACACCCGTTCGGCAACATCAAAAGCCGAAGCTGCTGCCTATGTTGAACTTGTCGTTGGCGATGATCAATCAGTCTATGGTGTTGGCATTGATACATCAATTACGCTTGCACCGATCCGCGCAGTTGTCAGCGCCATTAACAAACTGGCGAGCGCCTAAATCCGAATGCTGGACATTATTGAGCGAGGCTGTCAGCGTTTGGTGAGGCTATCGGCCTTGCCATTGCGGTTTGCGCTTTTCAAGAAAGGCGCGAACCCCTTCGGCAAAATCGGCGCTTACATAGCTTTTCTCAATCAAATCATTGTCATCCGGCAATGGGGTGGCTTGGCGTAAACGCCGCAGCCCTTCAAGACTGGCCTGAATGGTCAGCGGTGCCATTTGTTTCATCCGTTCGGCAAGCTGGTTGGCGCGTGCCATCAAACCATCCTGATCGGGTAAAACCTCATGTACAAATCCGCTTGTCAAAAGCGCCTCAGCATCCAGCAATTCAGCGGTTAAAATCATATGCGCAACGCGTGACTCACCGAATAATGCTGTCAAACGCCGAAGATTCGATACGGCCAGGCAATTGCCCAATGTTCGGGCAATCGGCATGCCAGCAACCGCCGCCGCGCTGGCAATGCGAACATGCGCTGCTGCCGCAATCACAAGGCCGCCACCCGTAACCGCGCCATGAAGCGCGGCAATAACCGGAACTTGGCAGGATTCGATCTGGCTGATAACGGCTTCGACCTTTGCTTCATAACGCACCCCGTCTTCAGCCGAGTCAAAAGCGGTGAATTGGCCAATATCGGTGCCAGCGGCAAAGGCTTTATCACCTGCCCCAGCAATGACGATGGCTTTGATATGATCAGCATCATTGGCAGTGCCTGCAAGGGCGCAAAGCTTGGCTAATTCTTCATACATGCCAAAGGTCAGCGCATTGCGTGCCAGCGGCCGGTTCAAGGTTACACGCGCAATGCCATCAACAATGCGGACAAGTAATTCGCCATCAGTGGCAGTCATTTCAAATTCCTTCTAGCAATAGAACAGCTCGACCGAGAACATTGGAATGGCCGGAACATAGGTACAGATAAGAAGCACCCCAACCAAGACAGCAATAAAGGGTAAATTGACCCGTGTCACTTCCCAGATATTTGCGCGCGCAGTCGAACAGGCGGTAATCAGAACCGCTGCTGCATCAAGTACCATCACCGCAGCTGTTTGCATTCCGCCTTCAAACATCGCCCGATGAAGCTGTCTAAAATCAACTTCACGGTACCAAATGCCAACACCGATCGCGGCCAGAACAGCAAGACCTGCCGCTTCGGTGGCGCTTACAAATCCACCAAATATACCGCCAAGAATGATGATTGGCAGTAGAAATGTAGGGCCAGCTTTGGGGATGACAAAGCTAGTGTAAGGCTTCTAATCGCCTTTCAGCATATTCATGGCAGCGTCAACACCACCTTTTTGATGTGGAATATTGGCAAGTGACAATCCCATCTCGACACCACTTAATGTGCCAAGAAGCATAAGGTCATTAAAGTCACCCAAATGTCCAATCCGGAACACCTTGCCAGCGAGCTTGGCCAAGCCATTGCCAAGTGACATGTTGAAATTCTGCAACACGCCAGCGCGGAATGCATCGGCATTATGCCCATCTGGCAATAAAACCGCGGTCAAGGTACTCGAATAATCCTTTGGCTCCTGACACAGAACATCAAGACCCCAAGCCTGCACGGCCTTACGCGTTGCGGCGGCGTGCCGGTCATGCCGTTTAAATACATTATCCAGCCCTTCTTCATGAAGCATGTCAATCGCTTCGGCCAAGCCGTAAAGAAGGTTGGTTGCCGGGGTGAACGGGAAGGCGCCATCCTTATTTGCCGCAATCTGTTCTTCCCAATCCCAATAGCTGCGGCGCATTCCACCTTTGCTGGCAACGGCTAGCGCTTTTTCCGACACTGCATTAAACGAAAGTCCAGGTGGCAGCATCAGGCCTTTTTGTGAGCCAGCAACGGTTACATCAACGCCCCATTCATCATGCCGAAAATCAATCGAGCCAAGCGACGAAATTGTGTCAGCAAGCAAAAGCGCATCATGACCCGCATTATTCATCGCCAAGCGCACTTCATTAACGCGTGATGTTGATCCAGTTGAAGTTTCGTTATGGACGATACAAACCGCCTTGATCTTATTTTCCGTATCAGCGCGAAGCCGGTCTTCAACCTGTTGCGGGTCAACACCGCGGCGCCAATCGGTTGCCAGAAATTCGGTTTCAAGTCCTAAGCGGGACGCCATTTTATTCCAAAGCGAGGCAAAATGCCCCGTTTCAATCATCAGCACCAGATCACCTTCTTGCAAGGTATTCACCAAGGCTGATTCCCATGCGCCCGTGCCTGATGCAGGATAGATCACCGCATGGCTATCGGTCTTGAAAATCGTTTTCATACCCGCCAGACATTTTACCCCAATTTCGGCAAATTGTGGGCCGCGATGGTCAATGGTCGGATAGTCCATCGCACGAAGCACCCTATCAGGCACATTTGTAGGGCCAGGAATTTGAAGGAAATGACGGCCAGCGGCATAGGGTATAGGCATTGAATTGGTCTCCGATCAGATGCGCGGTATCTACTTTTAATTGATAGCGTCCAAATGACTATCAATAAGGTTGAATATTACCTTTTCTTTGTATAACAATACAGCCATATTGTATACTAAAAAACTGGGGTAAAATATGGCTGACGGTAGTGGTTTCACCAGATTCGAACGCTTACGGCGATCTATTTCTGGTGAATTGTTTGATGATGGTTTCACGCGCGGTCGTTATGCAACCGATGCGTCGATTTATCAAATGATGCCGCATGGTGTTGTTGTTCCAAAAACAATTGCCGATATCGAAGCAACCATTGCCTTTTGCCGTGAACAGGGCATGGCGCTTTTGCCGCGTGGTGGCGGCACTTCGCAATGTGGCCAAACGGTTAACCATGCTCTGGTTCTCGATAACACAAAATACCTTAATTCGATTCTGGAACTGGATGTTGAAAACCGGCGCTGCATTGTCGAGCCGGGGATCGTTCTTGACGAATTAAACCGTCAGTTAAAACCGCATGGGCTTTGGTTCCCGGTAGATGTTTCCACCTCTAGTCGGGCAACCATTGGCGGCATGACCGCCAATAACAGCTGTGGCGGCCGATCCATCCGTTATGGAATCATGCGGGATAATGTTTTGTCGATTGACGCCATTCTTGCCGATGGCTCCCACGCGTCATTTGGCGCCTATGATCCAGCCGCGGCAAAGCCTGCCGGACGACTTGGTGAAATACTGTCTGACCTTTTGGCGCTCGGTAAAACGCATGGCGATGAAATTCTATCCAGCTTTCCAAAGGTGCTTCGCCGTGTTGGCGGCTATAATATCGATTCGCTTATTCCCGACGCAATGGCACTTCGTCCCGATGGCAAATCCGGCGACGGTATCAATCTTGCGCACCTTTTGGTTGGTTCGGAAGGCACGCTTGCCTATTCAACCGCGATCACGTTGAAATTATCACTCCTTCCTGCCCGCAAGGTGATGGCGCTGTGCCATTTTCCGACTTTCTACAAAGCCATGGATACCGCCCAGCATCTTGTGACGCTTGATCCGGTTGCAGTGGAATTGATTGACAGCACCATGCTTGATTTGGCGCGGTCGATTTCCATTTTCCGACCAACTGTCGAGACCTATATCAAAGGTAAGCCCGCCGCCATTTTAGTTGTTGAATTTGCCGAGGAAGACCCAGCCGAAAACACTCGCCGTCTTGCCGCGCTAAAAACAATGATGGCTGATCTTGGCTTTGGCTGGGACAAACCTGCTGCCTTGACCGGCGGCACTGTTGTTCTGACCGAAGATGACGATCAGGCTCGCATCAGCGAAATGCGCAAATCCGGCCTGAATATCATGATGTCGATGAAAACCGCGGCCAAGCCTGTTTCTTTTGTCGAAGATTGCGCTGTCGCGCTTCCTGATCTTGCCGAATATACTGACAAGCTAACGCGTATCTTTAACAAATATAACACAACCGGCACATGGTATGCACATGCATCGGTTGGCTGTCTTCATGTTCGCCCTGTATTGGATATGAAAAATGCCGATGATGTCGCCGCCATGCGGGGCATTGCCGAAGATGCCTTCAAACTGGTCAAGGAATATGGCGGCTCGCATTCAGGCGAACATGGCGATGGCATTGCCCGCTCCGAATTTAACGAAGTGATGTTTGGCACCAAAATGGCCACCCTATTCCAGCAGGTAAAAAAGATGTTTGACCCGCAGGATATTTTCAATCCAGGGAAAATCACCAGTGCACCAAAGATGGATGATCGCTCGCTTTTTCGGTTTTCACCCGGATATAAAATTGATGATTTTCCAACCCGATTGAACTGGGATGCATGGCCTGGCAAGGCTGGCGGCCTGCAAGGCGCGGTTGAAATGTGCAATAACAACGGGGCGTGCCGCAAATTGGATGGCGGGGTCATGTGCCCGTCTTTCCGCGCAACACGCGATGAGCGCGATTCAACAAGAGGACGTGCAAATAGTCTTCGCCTTGCCCTATCGGGCCAGCTTGGCCCAGCGGCATTAGCCAGTGACGATATGGCAGACACAATGAAGCTTTGCGTTTCTTGCAAAGCCTGTAAACGCGAATGCCCAACAGGTGTCGATATGGCGCGGATGAAGGTTGAAGTGACCGCGCTTCGCACCGAAGCCAAAGGCCTTTCACTTCATGACCGGCTTGTTGCCCATCTTCCCGATTATGCCCCTTATGCGGCAGCGATTGCGCCTTTGATAAGATTGCGTGACATTGTCCCAGGGCTGGCTTGGCTTAGTGAAAAACTAACCGGCTTTAGCGCCCGCCGCCCGTTACCACGCTGGCAAAGGCGCTGGTTCCGCAATCATGAATTGCCAAACAGCCCTGCCCATAAATCATCATTAGCGACAGTCAAACTGCCAGTGTTGCTTTTCATTGATAGCTTTAACCGCTATTTCGAGCCAGAAAATATCCGCGCGGCGGTTAGGGTTTTGCAGGCGGCTGGATATGATGTCTTTACCCCCATGCCAGATGGATCCAAACAGCCGCTTTGTTGTGGCCGTACCTTTTTATCCACCGGCATGATTGACCGCGCCCGTCATGAAGCCAACCGGCTGGTTACCGCAATGGCCCCCTTTGCCAAGCTTGATATCCCCATTGTCGGATTGGAGCCATCATGCACTTTGGCGCTTCGTGATGAAATTCCAGCCTTGTTGAACAGCAAAGATGCTTTTGCCGTTGCCAATGCAACATTAACTTTTGAAGAATTGCTGGCGCGCGATAAGCCAGAACTGCCGTTGAAAAGCGGAAATGTCAAAGCCCTTCTTCATGGCCATTGTCACCAAAAGGCATTTGACGCTGTGCGCCCAATCGAAGAGGTATTGTCATGGATTGACGGCATGGCTGTTGAAAAAATCGAAACAAGCTGTTGCGGCATGGCTGGGGCTTTTGGCTATGGCGCCGATACATTTGATGTATCAATGAAAATGGCAAATGCTGCGCTTCTTCCCAAAATTCTCGAATCCGCATCTGATACAGTCATTATTGCCGATGGCACATCATGCCGCTGTCAAATCAAAGATGGCACCGCACGCGAAGCAAAACATGTCGCGATTATCCTAGACGAATGGATGAAAGCGACTGATAATAACAATAAGATATAACCAAGCTTCAGGGTTCAGAATAGATGGACAGATTACCATCAGCAAAAATCAGAGATTCGCTTGAACAGCGTATTGTCGAAGGCGAACTTGGCAATGGCAAACGCCTTGATGAGACTGAATTATCCAGATTTTATGGTGTATCGCGAACTCCGATTCGTGAAGCGCTGCAACGGCTAGCCGAATCTGGCCTTGCCGAACATCTGCCGCGCCGTGGCACCTTTGTTCGCTCGCCAAGCCTTAGCCAGCTAGTTGAAATGTTTGAAGTGATGGCCGAGTTGGAATGTATGGCCATCCGGCTTGCCACACGCTGCGCCACCGCCAATGATATTGACGCGCTGGAAAAAGACAATGAAACCTGCCGCGCGGCGGTTGCTGCCAATGACACCAAGAAATATTACGAGGTCAATGCCCGCCTTCATGGCCACATTTATAAAATGTCTGGAAATAGCTTTCTGGCCAGTGAGGCGCGCCGCCTTCATGATCGGCTTCGCCCATTCCGCCGCCTGCAATTACGGGTACGCGGTCGGATGGAGGAATCAATGGCCGAACATGATATCATTCTGGCGGCACTTCGTGATGGCGATGCCGACCGCGCTATGGAAACCATGAAAAAACACATCACCATTGTTGGTGTCCGGTTTAATGACCTTGTTTCAAGCTTTAACCGAATCATGGGTGATGAGTAATCATCTGCGCAAAGGTGATAACCAAAAGGGAGCCAAGCATTTGTCAGATACAAATAAGTTAAATGGCGGACAAGTGATTATTGATTATCTGATCAAGGAAAAAGTGCCTTATGTCTTTGGCCTATGCGGCCATGGCAATATTGGTCTGATTGATGCGATGCATGAACGCCAGGATGATATTGGCACAATCTCGGTTCGCCATGAAAGCGTCGCTGGTTTTATGGCCGATGTCTATTATCGGGTGTCGGGCCAGCCAACCGCGACCTTCACATCCTGCGGCCCGGGATCGGCCAATCTGCCTATCAGCCTTGGCAATGCCTTTTTTGATTCGGTTCCGTTTCTGGCGATTACCGGCAATGTGCCAACAAGCCAGTTTAATCGCGGCGCATTTCAAGAAACCTATCGCCATTATCAGGCTGATTTCCCATCAACAGTACAAGCTTATTGCAAACGCGTTTACCAGCCCACTCGTGGTGAACAGGTTCCGCTCATGATGCGTCAGGCATGGAAAACCATGACAACTGGACGCCCGGGCCCGGTTGTTCTTGATGTTCCTTTTGATATTTTCAAAGAAGCCGCAGCGAGTGAAACCCCTGATCCGGCGGCATGGTCAGCCAATATTTCATCGCGTTGCGGTGCCGATCCTGATGGCGTGGTCAAGGCCGTCGATATGCTGCTATCTGCCGAAAAGCCGGTGATTGTTGTTGGGCAGGGTGTTCGCTATGGCGGCGCGGCAAATGAATTGCTGGCGCTGGCCGAACGGCTACAAATTCCGGTTGCATCATCGGCAAGTGGGCTTGGTGCCATACCGGTTCAGCATCCCTTATCACTTGGGCTGGTGCAGCGTGGTGGCACTTATCAATCAAACCATGCTTGTCGGCAGGCCGATGTTTTGCTGGCGCTTGGGGTCAGATTTGATGACCGAACCTCCAGCTCTTGGATTCCCGGCTATTCCTTTACCATCCCGCCAACAAGATTGATCCATGTTGATATTGATCCTGAAGAAATTGGTCGGAATTATCCGGTTGCGCTTGGCCTGATGGCCGATGTGCGTACCTTTCTTCGGCAAGTACTGGCCGAGCTTGACCGCCGTGGCCATAGCGGCGAGCCAACAGCCGCAAGCCGCAAATGGCTAGCAGCAATTGATGGCTATCGCGCTGAATGGAACGCCTTTACCGCACCCGGCTATAGTGATGACAGCAGCCCTATAAACCCACAGCGGGCGGCAGTTGAAATTGACAAAGCGCTTCCCGAAGATGCTATTCTAGTTAGCGATATCGGCGTACATCACAATTGGTTACTGCAATTCTGCAACCCGACCCGACCTGATTCATTGATCGGATCAATGGGGTTTGGCCCGATGGGATTTGGTGTTGCTGGGGTTATGGGTGCCAAGCTAGCCGCGCCTGACCGGCCTTGTGTTTCGGTTTGCGGTGATGGGGCGTTCTTTATGCATGCCAATGTTCTGGGAACAGCGGTTGAATATAATATTCCAGTTGTCTGGGTGGTTTGGAACAACTACGCCTATGGCTCGATCCGTGGCTTGCAGCGGGGCTATCTTGGCAACCGCGAACTCGCAACCGATTTTCATCATCCTGATACCGGTCTTCCCTATAATCCCGATTTTGCCGCAATGGCCAGATCAGCCGGTGTTGAAGGGGTTAGCATCGACCGTGCTGGCGATCTTGGCGACGCCATTTTGGCAGGAATCAAAAGCAATCGTCCCTATTTGATCGATGCCAATATCAGCGGCGATTTAAACCCGCCCGGTGCAGGTGTTTGGGAAATCCCCGGCCTTGGCGTGAATAAACCCGCAATTGGCGAACGCTATATTCCAAAATAGGAGCAAGCCAAAACCAAGCCCATATCACCAGCGTGACACCACATGATTTTGTGGCCCACCATGTTCCGCCAAGATGGTTTATGTGACCGTTTTCGCTTGTTCGCGAAGCACAGTTTTCTGAATCTTGCCTGTCTGAGTTTTTGGCAAGGCAGAAAACACAAAATGGCTTGGTAATTTATACCTTGCCAAATGCTCGCGGCAAAAAGACCGCAAATCATCAATATCAGGTTGATCCACGTTCGGCTTTAAGGTGATGAAAGCGCATGGCGTCTCGCCCCATTTATCATCAGGGCGGGCAACCACCGCAGCTTCCATAATATCGGGATGCTGGTACAGCACTTCTTCTACCTCAAGGCTGGAAATATTTTCACCACCCGAAATGATAATGTCCTTTGATCGATCTTTGACCTCGGCATAGCCATCGGGATGCATCACCGCAAGATCTCCGCTATGAAACCAACCGCCCAACGATGCTTTTGCGGTATCTTCGGGGTTTTTGAGATAGCCCTTCATAACCGTATTGCCGCGCAGCATGATCTCGCCAATGGTTTTGCCATCAGCGGGAACTGGTGCCATTGTTTGCGGATCAACCACCCGATAGTCGCCAGCCAGAACATGCGGCACACCTTGACGCGCCATTTTCTGCGCCCGTGCGGCAAGTGGCAATTCTTCCCATTCTGCCTGCATTTCACAAATCAAAGACGGGCCATAGGATTCGGTTAAGCCATAAAGATGGGTGATTTTGAAACCCATCGTTTCCATATCATCAATGACCTTACTTGGTGGCGCTGCGCCGCCAGTGGCAATTTGAACCGGAACTGCTTTGACGGACTTTGGCTTGGCCTCATCAGGCGCATGGATCAACATTGACAGCACAATTGGTGCGGCCGCCATATGGGTTACATTTTCCGCATCGATTAACCGAAACACTTCGGCTGGATCAATCGCCCGCAAACAAACATGCGTTCCACCAACCGCCGTTACAGCCCATGGATGCGTCCAGCCATTGCAATGAAATAATGGCAAAGTCCAAAGATAGGTACTGCTGTTGCTAAGCCCCATCGCCAAAACATTGCCAAGCGCATTCAATGCTGCCCCGCGATGCGAATAGACAACACCTTTTGGATTGCCTGTTGTTCCCGACGTATAGCTAAGTGAAATTGGCATAGTTTCATCTTGCAAATCAAATAGGGGCGTTTCTGCCAGCCCGCCAGCAAGAAAACTTTCATAATCAACATCACCAATCATTTGGCCAAAATCGACAGCCGGATCATCAATGCAAATCACCCTGATTTTGCGGTTACAGATTGCCATCGCCGCCTTGGCAACATCAGCATATTCGCGATCAACAAACAGCATCTGGCTTTCGCCATGATCAAGAATGGTTGCAATTGTCTTGGCATCTAGGCGTGTATTGATTGTGTTCAGAACCGCGCCTGTCATCGGCACGGCAAAATGCAATTCTAGCATTTCCGGCACATTCGGACATAAGACTGAAACCGTGGTTTGTGGCGCAATGCCAGAACCGATAATTGCCGCGGCAAGCTGTTTACAACGCTTGCCAAATTCGGCATAGCTTATCCGCCGCGCACCATAGGCAATCGCCGTTTTTGTCGCAAAAACATAGGCAACACGGTCAATGAAATGTACCGGTGATAGAGGCTGCATATCAGCCCCTTGCATATCCAATACGGCGAATGGTGATCCACATGACATATCAGACATAGCTTAAATCCCCTCTTGATTCAGATTAATCATGGCCAACACCCCAGCCCCAGAAATCATGATCTGTTTGTTGTAAAAACCGGCTGATAACCATCTGATGCACTTCGGTTGCGCCATCAACAAGCAATGCCTGACGCCCATAGCGATAGATCCATTCCAAAACCGTATCGGTTGAATAGCCGCGCGCGCCACAAATTTGAATAGCGTCGCTTGTGACCCGATTCAATAATTGCGAAACATGGATTTTCGCAATTGAAATATCTTGGCGTGCTTTTGAGCCCTGTTCAATCCGCCATGCCGCTCGCATCACCATGACACGGCCAATCTCGATATCCATCGCTGCCTGACCAAGCTTCATTTGAATCGACTCACGGTCAATCAGCTTGATGCCAAAACCAGTTCGGTGCGCCGCATAATCAGCCGCAATATCAACCGCACGTTTGGCCAGCCCAAGCCACCGCATGCAATGCGTTAACCGCGCAAGGCCAAGCCGGATTTGCGTCACCTTTAGCCCTTTGCCCTCGCCCATCAGCACACGGTCATCATCAAGTTCCATGCCATCAAAAACCAATTCACAATGGCCACCATGTTCTTCTGGCCCCATGATGCCGATCCGTCTTTCGATGCGCCAGCCTGGATCATCACGGTGAAACAAAAAGGCGGTTAACCCGTCACGCGCGCCATCACCTGTTTTGGCCATCAAAATAAAATGCGCCGCCTCGCCAGCACCGGTAATATACCATTTGCGGCCATTGATGACCCATTTTCCATTCACCCACTTTGCCGTTGTTTGGATCATGCTTGGGTCTGAACCGCCACCGGGTGCAGGCTCAGTCATGGCAAAAGATGACCGCACATCGCCATTGATAATTGGTGTCAGCCAGCAATCTTTTTGCGCTTGGGTGGCAACTTTATTCAGAATATACATATTGCCGTCATCAGGTGCCGCACAATTGAACGCAACCGGCCCAAAGATCGAATAATTCATGGCCTCATACAACACCGCCATACCAGTTGGCCCATAACCAAGCCCACCCTGCTCACGCGGAATTTGCGGTGCCCATAAACCAGCCGCCTTGACCTTGGCACGAAGCGTTTGCAATACCGCCATATCAATATTGCCATATGAATCGTAATTTTTCCGATCAGCTTCAAGCGGCACAATTTCATCGCGGACAAAGGCGCGCATCCGATCATGATCGGCCTGTAATGCGGCATCAATTGAAAAATCCATATCTTGGCAATCCTGTTCTTTCCAAAGCGTTAATTTATTTAAGCTTTATATTTTGGGGCTTTATCTCTTTTCGGGGCCTGTCTCTTTTAAAGGCTGGCACTCATGCCACCATCAATGGTCAGGGTTTCACCCGTCATATAGCTATTGGCTGGGTCCAGCAGAAACAACAAAGCTGGCATCAACTCGGCAGGGCTGGCAAAACGGTGAAGCGCGGTACGTTTTTGCAGCTTTATGCCAGCATCGCTTGCTAGAAAATCACGGTTTAGATCGGTCATCACATAACCAGGTGCTAGCGCATTCACGCGAATATGGTCGCGCGCAAGCTCAATCGCCGCCGAACGTGTCATCTGAATGATTGCCGCCTTGCTGGCCGCATAAATTCCAGTATGCGGCAATGGGCGATGACCTAGCACTGATGCGATATTCACAACAACACCGCCACCAGCGGCCTTTAGCACCGGAACCGCCGCCTGCAATGTCCATAAACTGCCAAGAAAATTCGTATCAATGACGCGTCTTACATCATCTTCAGCACTGGCATGTAATGCAGCGGTCACAGCGATGCCTGCATTATTCACAAGCCCGTCAAACTGGCGGCTGGCAAGCCCATTTGCAACCGCATCAGCCTTGGCCACATCGGCCAGAATCAGATCATGCCCCGTGCCCGACAAATCGGCAATCATCGCCACCAATGCCACCTCATCACGGCCAAGCGCAAGAATGGTTCCGCCAGCATCGGCAATGGCGTGACAAAACAGGGCACCAAGGCCGCGCGCGGCGCCAGTGACCACAATCGTCTTTCCATGAAGTTTTCCGGTCATGCACTCTCTCCAAAACCAAAATTTATCATGAATTGACCTGAAGTTAAGTTAAAGTGACCGGCAATCATAGTAATCAAGCAAGTTAGTGTCTTTTTCGCTTCATCGCTTGAAACAGCCTAGTAAACTTACGCTAGGTGAGCCAAGATGGTCAAAACAATCTTGCGATCCGTCCCTTTGTTGACCTTGCAAATTGCAATTTCACTCCATAATTGTTAAATCAGAGCTATGTGATGACGAACTTTACGACTGGCCCCGACAAAGCGCGTGATGCGTCACTTTTATCATCACTGGCAGAATGGCTGCAAACCGCCGCCCCGCAAATTGGCACGCCGATCAATCTGGACAAATTTTCCAGCGGCCAATCAAACCCGACTTACCGACTGCAAACCGATCTTGGCGAACAGGATGGCCGGTTTGTTCTTCGCACCCAACCAGCCGGCTTATTGTTAAAATCAGCGCATGCGGTTGATCGCGAATTTCGCGTCATGAAAGCATTGGAGAAAACGGCGGTACCGGTTCCGGGGATGATTGCCGCTTGCGATGATCCAGATATTATTGGCATGAAATTTTTTGTTATGCGCGAAATTGAAGGTGACACCCTGTTTGATCCTGCTTTGGCAGACTATGCTGGCGCCAATCGGCACGCCCTGTTTCATGCCAAAATTGACGTTCTTGCCGCATTGGCAAAGCTTGACCCGATTGCGCTTGGGCTTGAGGGCTTTGGCAAACCATCAGGCTATATTGATCGCCAGCTTGGCACATGGACGCGCCAATATCGCGCCAGTCAAACCGAGCCGATTGCCGCGATGGAATTTCTGCTCGCCGAGCTGCCAAATTGCATTGATGGAGATGTTTTCGGCTTTTGCGTCATCCATGGTGATTTCCGGCTGGATAATCTGCTGATCCGTGATCAGGTCAAAATTGCTGCCTTGATTGATTGGGAATTAAGCACGCTCGGACCAGCCTTTATTGATCTTAGCTATTGGTGTGCAATGCTGCGCATGGATGCTAAATGGCCAATTAGCGGGCTTGGCGGCATTGATCGGGCCAGTCGTGGCATTCCAGATGAAGTCGCGCTGGTTGCCGCCTTTTGCGCCAAAACCGGTCTTGAACGTCCGGCAAATTGGGATGTGCTAATCGCCTTTCAATGTTTCCGGTTTGCCGCCATTTTACAAGGCGTTCTAAAACGTCACCTTGATGGCAATGCGTCGGCAGATAATGCCGCAATGGTTGGTGGTCAGGCCAAATTAGTGGCCGGTCTTGGTGAAGATATCCTGTCAGATTATATCGCCAAAAAAGGTTAATCACAAACCACGCGACAAGGATTTCATCCAATCATGAAGCCGCGCCCCATCATGGTGATTGGCATCGCATAAACAATCAACAAGATTGAAATGATGCAGGCCGCCGCAACCATGAAACTGAGCCCGATCACCACGTTGGCAAAGCGCCTCTGCCATGATCCATGATTGGTCAATCCAGCCAGATGGCTCGGCACCACCAACCGTAATATAATAGGCAGGCCCAACCGCAGGCATGTGGGTTAAACAATTCCATTTATGCGCCTCGTCCTTACTAAGACGCACATCCTCATTCACTGCCAGTTCTAACACCAATTCGGTTTCATAAATGCCCGATAGCGCGGCAACCCCCGCAAGCCGGTTCGCTAATTTTGGGTGATGCGATAGATGAAGCGCAATATGCGCACCAGCGGAATGACCAAACATGATGATCGGCTGATGATGGCCGCCTGCGTCAAGCATTTTCATCACCACGTCAATGCCAGTGCCAAGATGCGTCATCATCTGGGTCATGCTAACATCGGGGCAAAGCGGGTAATTCATATTGACCAGCCCAAATCCACTTTTTGCCAGATCGGCCATATGATGATCCATATCGGCCTTATCAAGTGCCCGCCAATAGCCACCATGAAAATTGATGATGATTGGCCAGTCTTTATACCCCGGATGAAAATCATAACGCATCAGATTATGCGGGCCATAGGCAAAATCAAAACGACCCGTTAATTCAGCTTTGCGAGCTACCGATTGATCAGCCCATGCCGCAAGACAAACCGCCGCCGCATCGCCAACAGCAACGCGCGGATTGAATTGTGATTCCATGCCATGATCACGCCAAACCTGCCAGCTCATGAGGTTGCCTTTGAATCTTGGCGGCGGCCATCTTCAATCAGGGGCGGCTTATGCGCTGTCATCGCAACCGCACCGCCAGTCCATTTTTCCACCTCGACAAGACAAGAATGCGCGGCTGGTCCCTGCGCCAATTTTGACGTGCCAAGATCCGGTGTCAATACATTGGGATTACCATGATGACAGCTAAGGCCAGACGCGCCTGACGGATCGGGATCAAACCATGCGCCAGTGCTGACGATCAGCACGCCCTGCATCACATCATCACTGACAATCGCCCCGCAAAGACAGGATCCACGATCGTTATAAAGCCTTACAATATCACCATTTTCAATGGTGCGTTCGGTGGCATCTTGGCGATTGATCTTGACCGGCTCATGGCCGGCAATTTTTGCGTCGCGGCTTATGCTGCCATGATCAAGCTGCGAGTGAAGCCGCGCGGTTGGCTGATTTCCAAGAAGATGTAGCCGCGTGCCACGATCAGGGCTGCCAAGCCATTCAGGCGGTTCAAACCAGCACGGATGCGGCGCACAATCATCATAATCAAAACCGGCAATGGCTTGTGAAAATATCTCAATCTTGCCGCTTGGCGTTGCCAATGGATTGGCTATCGGGTCGGCGCGGAAATCGGCAAACATGACATGCGCTGTTTCAGGCGGTGGTAATTTAAACCAGCCATCTTTGCGAAACGCATCATAGCTTGGCAATTCATGGCCTTGCTCGGCTGATGCCTGTTTGGTAACATCATAAAGCCAGCGTTGCCAATCTTCGGCGGATCGGCCTTCGGTAAAGACATTTTCGGCACCCATTTTGGCGGCAATACCGCGGAAAATTTCAAAATCATCGCGCGCATCACCAACGGGCGCAATCGCCGCTTGCATCGACACGAAATAATTATCCATTGGCGACATGGCTATATCGGTTCGTTCGAGCGAGGTAGTGCAAGGCAGAATAATATCGGCATGTTTGGCAAGCGCGTTCCAGCACCATTCATGCGCAATGATTGTGTCCGGCTTGCGCCAGCCAGCCAAAAGCCGCGTCAAATCTTGGTGATGGTGAAACGGATTACCGCCAGCCCAATAGATCATCTTGATATCGGGATAGCGATAGCGCCCACCATCATAGTCAAATTCATCACCCGGATGAAGAAGCATATCGGCAATGCGGGCAACAGGGATAAAGGTTTCAACATCATTTTTGCCCTGCGGCATCGCGGCAACCGGCAAACGCTGGATATGATTACCAACCGTATTCACCGCCGAATAGCCAAGCCCAAATCCACCACCAGGCAAACCGATCTGGCCAAGCATTGCCGCAAGCGTAATCCCCGCCCAGAAGGGCTGTTCCCCATGCGCCTGCCGCGTCAATGACCAGCTAAATGACAGCATCGTCCGCGATTTTGCCATGCGGCGGGCAAACGTCTTAATTGCCTCGGCATCCATCGTGCAAATGGCACCAGCCCATGAAGCATCTTTAACAATTCCGTCACAGGCACCAGTTAGATATTCGGCAAATTGGTCAAAACCAACACAATAGCGATCAAGAAAGGCGCGGTCATGCAAGCCTTCGTCAAGCAGCACATGGCAAAGCCCAATCATCAGGGCGGCATCACTATTCGGGCGGATCGACAGCCACGCGGCATCAACATCATCAATCATGTCTGAACGAAGTGGCGAGACTGAGATAAATTCAACCCCATTTTTATGCGCTTCTAGAATCGATTCCTTTTGAATATGACGGCCAAGACCGCCTTGCCCAATCTGCCCGTTTTTCAGCGCCACTCCGCCAAAGGCAACAAATAGTTGGCAATGATCACGAACCGATGTCCAACTTGTTTGATTATAGATATAATTGCGGAAATGGCCGATCACATGCGGCACAATCACCTCAGCAGCGGCAAAGCTGTAGGTATTGACCGATTTGGTATAGCCACCAAGCGCATTTAAAAACCGGTGCAATTGCCCGGGCGCATGGTGAAACCGGCCAGCACTTGCCCAGCCATATGATCCAGCATAAATCGCCTCATTCCCATGCGCAGCGATCACACGCTCGAGTTCGGCAGCGACAATCTGATTTGCCTGATACCAGCCAACCCGCACAAATGGATCAATCCCGCGCCGTTCGGGATGGCTTCCCGGCCCTGATTCAAGCCAGCTTTTCCGGATCATCGGCCCCATAATACGCGATTCATTGTCAATCACATCAACAATGCCTTTGCCAATTTCGCTTGGGTCAGAATCCTCGGCAAAATGGCTAAGACCGGTCAAACGGCCATCCTTAACATGGGCGTGATAGGTTCCCCAATGTGCGCTAGTAAGGCTCATCTTATCGCATTCCTTGCTACCATTACTCTAGGCTGCCATTACTCTGGGCTGCCATCATTACGGGCTGGCATTATTGCGGCACGCCAGCATGGTTTATTCATCGATATGCTAAAAACAATACGCCACTGCCGGTAAAAATCTATCCAAAATCAACCAAGCGCAAAAATGACTTTGCTGGCATTTGTATTTGCCTTGGCTTGATCTGAATTTTTTTGTTGCCATCGCTGGCAGGAAAACCACATTAATAGATAACGCATTTATCTTCGTTTTTTCATTACGGCAACCGGATGGCCTTTATGTCAAACCCAACTTCACCCGATCTTCCCATTTATGAGCTTTATGCCATTCGCTATGCCGCCCGCGATGCTGTGCGAAGCGAACATTTTATTGGCGGTGACCCGCATGATGGCCCCATGCCAATGGATTACTTTGTTTGGCTGGCCAAGTCAGATGATCATATTGTGGTGATTGATACAGGCTTTACCGCCGAAATGGCGATCAAGCGCAAGCGCGATTTCATTCAATGCCCGATCCAGACTTTGGCCGATTTCGGCATCGCCGCCGATGCGGTGGATGATGTTGTTCTGACGCATCTTCACTATGATCATTCGGGCAATTTTGACCGGTTTCCGAATGCACAATTCCATCTTCAAGAACTAGAGCTGCAATTTGCCACTGGCCGCTATATGCGATATCCGCAATTGCAACATGCGTTTGAACTGGATGATGTTTGCGGCATTGTTCAGCTTAATTACGCGCAAAAGGTCACCTTTTATGATGGTGATGGTGATTTATCATCAGGGATGCGGCTGCATCGCACAGGCGGCCATTCGGCAGGGTTGCAATTTGTTTCGGTTCACACCAAACGCGGCTGGGTTGTTCTGGCATCGGATGCCAGCCATTATTACGAACATATGCAGGGTTATCGCCCCTTCACCATTGCCTTTCATGTTGGCGAGATGATGGAAAGCTTTGACCGGCTGAAAAAGGTCGCACCAAGCCCCGATCATATCATTCCAGGTCATGATCCAAAGGTGATGGAGCGCTATCCTGCTGTTGCTGGCAAACAAGGTTTGATGGTTCGCCTTGATGAGATGCCAAAACCGTAATGGTTAGGTGCGGCTATCCCAATAGTCGCTGCCATAATCATGCAGGATTTCATCACCCGCTTTAATATCGGCAAGCGCGGTAAATTCGATAAAGCGATTATCACCATCGGCAATTTGCCATTCGGCATTTGGCGGCGCGCCATGATTATAAATCATCCCGCAACCTAAAACGCAAAGATAGTCGCTTTTTACATCGGGGCTGGTGAACAGATAATCATTCAGCCGGTTGATTTCCTGCAAATCATCATCATCAATCACAAGATAAAAACAGCGTTCGATAACACTGCCTTTTGGCAGATCAACACAAGCAAAGACACCAAGCCCATGAAGCTTTGAATCACGAACCTCGATCAATGCGGCCTGACAATTCGCTAATTTGGAAGATGATGTCATGAAACTGTCTCCATTTGGGCGCGATTACGTTACCAATAATCATAGACAGGTTTGACCAAGATCGTCAGTGCCAAATCATCCGGCCATGATGGGCGGTGGGGGTTTTTGATAATCCTGTTGCTTTAGGCCATTTGACCAGCAATGATAGATTCAGCGCTTGTAAGGTTTGTCCATTGCGCATTTCAATGTCTTTATTCATTTTCACCGAGGCTATCAACGTGACAGCGCAATCTTCACCAAATACCCCTTTGCTTTTCACTCCAACAAAATTGCGCGGGCTTGAAATCCGCAACCGCATCATGGCATCGCCAATGTGCCAATATCACTCGGATGATGGTGGCCCAAATGATTGGCATATAATGCATCTTGGCAGGCTTGCCATCGGTGGCTGCGGTATCGTGTTTGGCGAAGAAACCGCAGTCGAACCCGATGGCCGCAAAACCCACTCTTGTGCTGGCCTTTATAATCAAAGCCATATTGCTGCCTATCGCCGCTTGACTGATATGATCAAACAGCATGGCGCGGTGCCGGCAATCCAGCTTGGTCATTCGGGTCGCAAGGGATCATGCCATGGCGCGATTGAAGATTGGCGCCCGCTTAACGCCGAAGATGCCAAAAATGGCTTACCACCATGGCAAATTATGACACCCTCTGCGACCATAAGCCCGCCCCGCCCCATTCCGCCAAAAGAAATGGATCATGATGATATCAAGCGGGTTATCGAGGCCTTTCGCACGGCAACAAAGCGCAGCATTGACGCCGGTTATGACATTGTCGAAATCCATGGGGCACATGGCTATCTTATTCATCAATTCCTGTCCTCATCGGCCAATCAGCGTGACGATGCCTATGGTGGATCGCTGGAAAACCGTATGCGCTTTGCCGTCGAAGTTGGCGCAGCAGTTCGCGCAGAATGGCCGCAAGACAAACCGGTTTTTTTTCGGCTTTCGGCCGTTGATGGCAAGGGCGGCAGTTGGCGATTGTCCGATTCAATTGCCCTGGCAAAGGCACTTCGTGCGGTTGATATTGATGTTGTCGATGTATCATCTGGCGGCGTGACTGGATCAAGTGACATGCCGATGGTGCCAAGGATTCCGGCATATCAGGCCAGCTTTTCTGGCCGTATCCGGCATGAAGCCAATATCAAAACCGTTGCCGTTGGCGGCATCACAACCGCCAAGCAGGCCGAAGATATCTTGCAGGCAGGGGATGCGGATATTATCGCCATGGCACGCGAATTATTATGGAATGCCGATTGGCCAGCCCATGCGGCTGAGGCACTTGGCGTTGATGACCCATTTTCCTATCTGCCAACAGGATATGCGCATCGCCTTCGTCTTCGCGAAGCGCAAAAGACAATGGATATCAATCAAGATCAAGATCTTATTGCCAAAAGTCTTCGCTATTTTCTGGATGACAGCGCGTCATCCTGATTATTTATCTGCGGCGTCTATTTGATTGGATTGTCACCACCATAGGTCCAAAGATAATGCGGTGGCGTCGGGCCTTTATTGCGCTCTTTGCGACCCGCTTGTTCATGCGCATGCGCAAGCACCCCAACCGAACGTGACAGGCAGAACAGGCCGCGCGCCAGGGCTGGCTCAAAACCCAGCTCGGCATAAATAACGGCCGTAACGCCATCAACATTCATCGGAATGGCTTTGCCTTTTTGCTTATGAAGATAGGCCTCAATCGCCATTGCGATTTCGGCAAAGCTGCCAGTACAGATTTTTTCGGCAACCGCTGTCTCAAGCAAGCTCATCAGCCGCACCGATCGCGGATCGACATTTTTATGGAACCGGTGGCCAAAACCGGGGACAAGCTGGTTGTTTTCCTGAAACACAAGGTCAATGGCCGCTTCGCGTGACATTGTGCCAGCATGGCTTTTGACAGCATGGAAAAACTGCATCGCCTGTTCGCCAGCCCCACCATGAACATCGCCAAGCATATTGATTGCCGTTGCCATTGCGTTATTCAATGGCAAACCGCAACTAACCGCCATGCGCGCCGCCGCAATTGATGGTGCCTGCGGGCCATGATCAACCGCCGAGACAAGCGCCGCCTCAAACAAGGCCGCCTGCGCCGCATCGGGTCTTGTGCCACGCGTCATCAACCAAACCATTTCGGCAAAACCAATATTGCCAATCAAATCCTCAATCGCAAAGCCGCGAAGCCGAATTTGCCCGGGTGCCATATCGATAATATCGGTTTGCCACCAATCTGCCACATCCGTCATGATGATGATCCTTTCTGCGGTGAGTCAATCAGTTCGATGCTGCCAGCCTTTTCATCAAAAAGACCAATGATGCCATCAGCGAAAAGCTGGTCAATTTCGGCTGGTGAAAAGCCAAGACTGGCAAGACAAGATCGTGTATCTGCCCCAATATCTGGTGGATCACTGCGAAGCTTGGAAATGCGACCATCAAGGCTGATTGGCAAGCTTGGCAAGCGGCCCTTGACGCCATCGGGCATTGTCGTTTCAAGAAGATAGCCGCCATCATTTAAATGCGGATCATCAAACAAGGCTTCTGGATGGGCGATATGTGCAAACGGCAATTCAGCCGCAATGGCTTTTTTTGATATTTCCGCCAAATCCAGACCAGCGATAAGATCGCTCAAGATTGGTAAAAGCCGCGTTCGCGCATCAATGCGCTGGTTATTATTTGCCAGCGTTTCATCAGCAGCAAGATCATCACGGTCAAAGGCATCACAAAATCTTTGCCAATGCCTATCCGAGGTGATACCAAGAAAAACCTTTGCCCCATCGACTGTGGCAAATTGGTCGTAAATCGCCCAAGCCGATACCCGTGCTGGCATTGGCGGAACGGGGTCATCAGATTGCGCAGCATAGGCAAGATGCTGCCCCATCAGGAACATCGCGCTTTCAAACAAAGCTGATCTGACAAGCTGTCCCTTGCCGGTTGCTTGCCGCTCAAGAAGTGCGGCCTGCACCCCAACAACACCAAAAGTACCACCCATAATATCGACAATTGACGCGCCTGCCCGCAATGGCATGCCAGGCGGGCCGGTCATATAGGCAAGGCCGCTCATCATCTGCACAACCTCATCAAGCGCAATGCGGTTTTCATAATGACCTGGTAAAAACCCTTTTAAAGACAGATAGATCAAGCGCGGAAATTCATCACTAATCTGCGCATAATCAAGCCCAAGTCGTGCCATGGTTCCCGGGCCAAAATTTTCAATCAGAACATCGCTTTCAGCCAAAAGCCGTTTGGCAATCGCAATGCCGCGCGGGTCTTTTAAATTCAGCGCAACGCTTTGTTTATTGCGGTTGAAAAACGGGAAATATCCGGTTCCAAACCCTTTTAACCGCCGTGTAGGATCACCAGTAACAGGTTCGATCCGTGTTACCTCAGCGCCAAGATCGGCAAGGATCAAACCCGCAGTTGGCCCCATGACCGTATGGCCAAAATCAAGCACCCGAACACCTGATAATGGCAAGGTGCCCGCATTCATGATGCGGCGCTATTAAGCATCGACTGCGGTTGAATTCGGATCAGTGCATCAAGCATCAAAACCCCATCAGCCTGCACCAGCACCGGATTGATTTCCGCTTCTGCAATACGGCGAAGATTGGCAAGCTGTGACAAATTGGCAACCAGATTGGCAAGCGCCTCCAGATCCCCCTTTGCCGTGCCACGATAACCGCGAAGCGCGGCAAACCCTTTGATTTCGTCAATCATTTTGCGCGCCGTTGCAAGGCTAACCGGTGCTGGGCGAATGCTGACATCTTTGTAAATTTCGGCAAAAATACCGCCTGCGCCTACGGTGATTATCGGCCCAACAAGATTATCATGCCGCAAACCGACAAGCGCCTCGCCAAGCCCGAATGCCATCTCTTGAAGCAACAGGCCTTCAATGCTGGCGGCGGGGATATGACTTGTTACGGCTTGCCGCATTTGCGCCACCGCCGCATCAAGCGCATCACCGGTTTCGATTGATAAAACAACTGCCCCATAATCAGATTTATGCGGCAGATCCTGTGACACAAGCTTGGCGACAAGCGGATAGGCAAGCCCCGCTTTTGCAACAGATGCAGATGCCATTTGCGCGTTGATTTCCGGCAATGGCAGAAATAGCTGGCGCGGCCCCTTCAAACCAAGGCTGGTAAAAATCTGGTTGCCATCAACTTCATTCAGCACGCCGCCATCGGTTTCAATCACCGCCGCCTTTATCACCGCATCAAGCTGCTGCTGAACATTTTTCAAATCAATAGCATCATCACGCCGGTCATCAAATGCGCTGGACTCGGCGGCAAACAATAGCGCAACGCTGTCAGCGCAGCTTTCCACACTGCCAAAACAAGGAATGCCATTCGCCTCAAGCATCACCATTGATTGTTTTGCAATTGGAAGCGGAAAGGCAATGACCGGCGCGGCGGCTGGACTTTCCTGAACCGCATCAATTATTGGCTTTACCGCCAGTTCCGGATTGAATTGTGCTGACGACCCAATCGCCACAACCACAATGCCTGTTTCCGGATCATTGATTAGCTGCGTTATCGCCTTTTTCATGATGTCATACTGCGCACCGGCAAGCGTTACATCGACAAGCTTGCCACTGCCGCACGGAATCTGCTGGTCATTGAAAAACATCTTTGAGGCGGGGCTTAATCCGGCAAGATCAACCCCGCGGATACTAAGCTGATCAACAAGCATGGCACCGCCGCCACCGGTTGTGGTGACAACGGTTGCTCGACGTGGGCGGGATTTCAATTGCGGCTTTTTCAATAGCAATGCTGGTGCTTCAAACAACGCATCAAACTGGCTGACCTCGGCAATATCATGATGCGCTAGAAAGGCACGGACGGCCTCGGCTTCGCCAGTCATTGCGCCGGTATGCGAAACTGACAAAGCCTGACCATCGCTGGATTTCCCCAGCATATAAGCCACCACTGGCTTGCCAAGTCGTTTGGCCGCTGCGGCAAAAGTGGCGAAAATTTCCGGATTGCGCATGGTTTCAAGAAACAGCACAAAGCCATCAATATGATCATCTTCAACCAATTCAAGGCCAAGCGAGCCAACACAAGATTGCGCCTCATTGCCAAGCGAGATCAGCGCCGCAAACCCGATATTGCGTTCCTGTCCGCGTGAAATCAGCGTGCCAATCAAACTGCCGCTATGCGATAAAACAGCAAGCCGCCCGCGCGGTAACTTTTCGGTTTTAAAGGCCGCATTGGTGGTGCAAACAAAACCGTTATTCGTATTCACCACACCCATCGAATTTGGCCCGATAAGAATCATATTGGCAGCCTTGGCCTTGGCAACAAGCCGCGCCTGGCGTGTCATGCCCGCATCGCCAGCCTCGGCAAATCCATCGGCAAGAATGGAAACAACCCTTACCCCCGCCGCAATGCAATCATCAAGCGCCGCTTCGACCAAATCTGTGCCAACAAGGATATAGGCGTGATCCACCTTATCCGGAATGGCCGTTACCGACCGATAGGCTTTTTGACCAAGCACCTCATCACGGCGCGGATTTACAATATAGATGTTACCGGCAAAGCCATGTTGCTGGCAAAATTGCAACGGCCGAGCCGATAGTTTTTTGGCATCCCCCGACACCCCGATCAATGCAACCGATCGCGGCGCAATAAGTGGCTGTGCAAAATCGTTCATGATCATGCGCCATCTTTTGCCGGTTTGGGCGGGCGCTGTGAAAAGCGGCGTTCAAAAATACCTTCGGCAATCCGGTTTTTCAAAATTTCAGTTGACCCACCGGCAATCATCCAGCCGCGCGTGCGGCGCATACAATATTGAACAATATTATCATCACTAAACCCAAGCGCACCCATGATTTGCAAGGCCTCATTTGCCGCATAGAAACCAGCATCATTACAAGCCAGTTTTGCCAGCGCCGAATCCTGCGCCGACGGCAGGTCATTATCGGCGCGTGTAACCGCCCGCATCAGCAATAGCTGTGCTGCCTCAAGCCGCATTTTCATTTCAGCAAATTTCCATTGAAGCCCCTGAAATTCACAAATATCCCGCCCGAACTGGCGGCGCGTTTTGGCATGGTCACGCGCCTCGTTAAAGGCTTTACGCCCCACCGCCACCGCGCGCGCTGCATTGCCAAGCCGTTCAATATTGAACCCCGAAATCTGTTTTTTGAATCCACCTGAACCCAGCAGAATACTGGCTTTGGGAATGCGGCAATTATCGAAATAAAGCGGCGACCATGATTCACCATTCATATAGCGATAGCCCGGGCCAATCTCGAAACCGGCAGTGCCTTTTTCGATAAGCGCCGATCCAATGCCTTCGGTTCCGGGGCCAAAGCGGAGATAGATCAAAAACACTTCGGCATCACCACTATTTGTGCCGAAAACCTTGCTTCCATTGACTAGAAAATCATCACCATCAGGCGTTGCCGATGTTTTCAATTCAGTCACTGACGAGCCAGCATCAGGTTCGGACATGCCAACCGACATAACCCCTTTGCCAGCCAGAAGATCAGGCAGAAACCGCGCCAGCTGATCGGCGTTTGCATATTCGGCAAAGGTGCGGATTGCGCCAAAGTTTCCGGCCTGCACAACATCTGCACTTCGCGGACAGACCTCGGCAATGGCCTGAATTGCCAGCACCGCATCGGTTAGGCTTCCGCCAATACCGCCCTTGGATTCAGGAATGGTGATCCCAAGCAATCCCATTTCGGCGAACCGCGCCGCAATATCCCATAAATAGCCATCACTATTGGCCCGATCAACCGCACCATCGGCAAGTTCATTGACCGCAAATCGTTTCACTGAATCATAAAAAATTTGTTGATCCTGCGTCAGTTCAAAATCCATCTAGCGATCCTCTGCATCGTTAAAAACTGCTGCGCCACTGGTGGCGAGCTGGTCGATCTCATCACGGCTAAAACCAGCTTTGATAAGGCCATCGCGCCCCCCTTCGCCAAGCCGCGGCGGCACCATTGCTGATTGATCGCTTGCCGAAGCGGGCGCCAATCCGGCAATCCGTGCTGCGGGCAATTGACCAAATTCATCAATTTCGACCCATCCAATCGCCTCGGTTTCAGCAATCTGCGCATCGTCAAACAAATCATTATAATCATGAACCGGCGCATTTAGGATATCGGATTCAGACAGGATTTTGACCCAATGCGCTGTTGGCTTTTGCTGAATATGGGGCGCAACAAGCCGGTTCATCTCACCTGCATTGATAAGGCGATTTTCGGCTGAATTGAACCGATCATCATCCAACCATTGGGTTGTGCCAAGATGCGAGCATAAAGCGGCAAAATGGGCATCACGGCGTGCATTCAGGCTTAAATAGCCATCGGCAGTGGCAAAGGTGCCAACCGGGGCGCCAACCGGCTGTACTGCCGAACCTTCAAATTTTTCAGCCACAAGCCGTGCCTCTTGAAAAGCCATCGCGCTCTCAAGAAGGCTTGTCTGAACATGGCTGCCACGGCCAGTTGTTGCACGCCGGTAAAGCGCAGCAAAAACCGCCTGACTAAGATAAAGCCCAGTTGAATAATCAATGGCAAGCATATTGATCCGACGCGGCAAACCATTGTCATCGCGGTTGATATTCATCAAACCAGTATAGCCCTGCATCACCGTATCGGTTGCTGGCATATGACTTTTGGGACCGGTTGCGCCAAATCCAGTTACCGACGCATAAACCACATTTGGATTCACCACAGCCACAGCCGCATAATCAATGCCAAGACGTTTGGTAACATTTGGCCGGTAATTTTCAATAATTACATCGGCCTTTGCTGCCAATTTAAACGCCGCCGCGCGGCCATCTGGACTTTTCATATCAAGCGCAAGGCTTTTCTTGCCACGATTCAACACAATCGACTCAGCCGAAAAATCACCTTTGCGAAGGCCAAGGCTGCGACACCAATCCCCATTGCCCTGCGGTTCAACCTTGATGACATCAGCGCCATTGCGGCTTAGCAACAGCCCGCAATAGGGAGCGGCAACACCTTGAGCAAATTCAACAACAAGCAGGCCTTTAAACGCATCATCTATAAGATTGCTCATGCTAGCGGCTTGATTTATCAAGAAAGGCGGTCACTGCGTCATGATGCTCATCACTGGCATAGCATATTGATTGCGCTTCTGAACCAAGCGCAAACACCGTCTCAAGCGACAAATCCACCGAACGGTTTAAGATTGATTTTGACAGGGCAACCGCACTTGCCGGACCAAAACAAAGGCTTTTGGCCCAACGGCAGGCATCGTCAAGCAACGCGTCTGCATCGGCAAGACGGTCAGCAAGACCAATCTGTTTGGCCTCATCGGCGGCAATCGTGCGGGCACTAAAGATCAACTCTTTGGCGCGGGTGGTGCCAACACGGCGCGGCAGAAAATACAACCCGCCACCATCAGGGATCAAACCACGCCGAAGATAGGTCATTGAAAAGCTTGCCGCTGGCCCCGCCATGATGAAATCACAAGCAAGCGCCAAATCACAACCAAGACCAGACGCTGCGCCATTGACCGCCGCAATAACCGGCTTGTCCATATGATAGATTGTTGAAATCAGCCGATGCGTCTGTTTTTGCCGCTTCCAGCCATTGAACCCTACCTTGCCGCGTGGCGCCTCTAACCGTTCGCGCATCCCGCCAATATCACCGCCAGCGCAAAAACCACTTCCAGCACCGGTTAAAACAACAGCGCCAACTGCATCATTGGCATTGACCGCTTGCAGCGCATCAATTAGCGCATTGCGCATGGCATCATTGATGGCATTGCGCTTTTCAGCGCGGTTCAGGATCACAATTGCCACCTGATCAAGATGGGTTATATGAATAAGCGTATCTGGATTTGTCATCAGCGAGCTACCTTGGTGATTTAGTGAGTCTAGTGCCGTTACGGGCGCCATATCGGGGGTCGGCATAGTTAAGTTTAAAACTCTATTCGAAATTAGGTTAAGATAAAAAAATGCCTTTGTCATTGATCAGATTTATTTAAATGAAACCCATTTTGGCCTTGCCGCAGAGCCATTCTACTGAAACACTGATTTCCCTCCCGCGGCCAGATCCCTTTGGTGCTGATATGATTCTTATTGAAAAAATTGCCGATTATATTGTTCAAGAGCAAACACGCCAATTCGCGCCAAGCACGATTCATCACGCCAAACGCGCGGTAATCGACTGGTTTGCCGCCATGTATCCGGGATCGGTTCAAGAGCCAAACCCGATGTTGCGCGCCGCCTTTATTGAGGCTGGCGACCCGCAACAATCAATCGTGTTCCCAACAGGTGATTATTCGACGATCAAAACTGCGGCCTTTTTGAATGGTGCCAGCGCCCATACATCTGAATTTGACGATATTTTCCGTGATGGCGGTCTTCATCCGGGCTGTGCAACCATTGCCGCCGCGCTTGCCGTTGCGCAAAAACACGATTTGTCGGGGGAAACATTCCTGCGTGCGGTGATCGCCGGATATGAGGTTAGTAGCCGCATCAGCGCCGCGATGGGCCGTGAGCATTATCGTTTTTGGCACACAACTGCCACCATCGCCACCTTTGGCGCGGCGGCGGCTGCCTGCCTGCTTTTGGGGTTAAACCGCACCCAAACAGCGCATGCGCTGGCAACCTCGGCAACGCTTGCCGCTGGGCTGCAACAGGCATTCCGGTCGGATGGAATGAGCAAACCACTTCACGCCGCGCATGCTGCCGAAACTGGCGTCATGGCCGCCATCGCCGCCAGCAAAGGCGTCACTGGTGCGCTTGATGTTCTTGAAGGGCCTGCTGGTATGGGCGCGGCGATGAGTGGCAATGCTGATTGGCGCAAAGCCACTTCCAGCCTTGGCGAGATTTATAATATCGAGGCCATCACCTTTAAAAATCATGGCTGTTGCGGGCATACTTTTGCGGCCATTGACGGATTGCTGTTCATCATGCAGGACACGCAAATCACCGCAAATGACATTGCCAATATTGCCATCGCCACCTATGGCCCTGCGGTTTCAATTACCGACAGGGTTGATCCCAAAACACCGCAAGAATGCAAATTTTCGATGCAATATGTCCTTGCCCATGCTGCGCATTACGGCAGCGTTCGTATCGAGGCCTTTGAAGCTGAACGCATGGCCGATCCGGCGATCCGGGCAATGCTTGGCCAAATTGATCTTGGCATTGATCCGGCGGTTGATGCCGAATTTCCAGCGCGGCGCGCGGCGCATGTCAGCGTCACCACAAAAGATGGTCGCCGATTGACACATTATCAGCCAACGCGAAAAGGCGACCCCGATCTGCCCCTGTCAAACGACGAGTTGGACGCGAAATTTATCGAGCTGACGAGCCCTGTTCTTGGCAGTGAACTGACAAACAGCCTTTTACAAAACCTATGGCAGCTTGATGAAATCAGCCTTGCCACCGCGCTTGGCTTTGCGGTGCTGAAGGATGTTCGCACGGCCGGTAAAAATCTGCCAAATTAATTTGCTTTGGAGAGCAACATGACAAAGACACCACCCTATAACGATCTTCATCAACATATTGCCGCCTTGAAAAAGCAAAATCTATTGATTGAAGTTGACCGCCAGATCGACAAAGACAGCGAAATGCATGCGCTTGTCCGCTGGCAGTTTATTGGCGGGATGAAAGAAGAAGACCGCAAGGCCTTTTTATTCACCAATATCGTTGATGGCAAAGGCCGCAAATTTGATACGCCGGTTCTGGTTGGCGGGCTTGCGGCCAATCGCAGCATCTATAGCGTTGGCATGGGCAGCTCGGTCGAAGGCATTCAGGCCAAATGGGATAATGCCATTTCTAACCCGATTGATCCGCAATTTGTAGACGATGCGCCTTGCCATGAAATCATTGAAGATGGCGCCAGCCTCAGCCAGCCCGGACATGGGCTTGATGCGCTTCCGATTCCGGTTTCAACCCCCGGATTTGACAGCGCCCCAACATTAAGCGCAGGCAATGTCATCACCAAAGACCCGGAAACCGGCGTGCAGAATATGGGCACTTACCGCTGCGCCTTGAAAGCACCCGACCGGCTGGTGGTTCGCATGGCAACGCGCGTTGGCGGTGCTGGCGGTTATCAGCATTATCAAAAATGCCAGCAAATGGGCATCACCGAAATGCCGATTGCGATTGTTCTTGGTTGCCCGCCCTATGTTGCCTTTATGGGGCCGCAGAAATTGCCGCTTGGCGTTGATGAATTTACCGTTGCTGGCGGCCTTGCCGGAGCACCCATCAATGTGACAAAAACCAAAAGCATTGATCTAGTGGTACCCGCCGAGGCCGAAATTGTGATTGAAGGCTTTATCGACACAACGCGCGTTGAACCCGAAGGCCCCTTTGGCGAGTCACATGGCCATATCGCGCTTGAAGAATATAATATGCCAATGCGCATTACCGCGATTACCCGCCGTAAAAAAGCGATTGTCCCATCTTATATCAGTCAGGTAGCACCAAGCGAGTCCAGCGTTATCAAACGCGTCGCCTATGAGCCGTTATTCCTGCGCCATCTTCGTGATGAGAATAATATCAAGGGCGTCAAGAAAGTGTCCCTTCACGAACCACTGACCGGATTACTTCGCGTTACCGTTATCACTTGTGATGCTAATATGCCCCGAACCGAAATATGGCGCGCGCTCTACAGTGCGGCTTTTTTCAAGGGCGATTGCAGCAAAATCTGTATGGCCGTGAATGAAGACATTGACGTTGATAATGCCGATGCCCTTTTATGGGCAATGTCTTATCGAACCAATCCATCCGAAGATATGCAAACCCTGCTTCACCGCGGTCAAGGTCATGGCCCAAAACGCGAACATGATGGCGAAGAAGATTCAAGCGTTCTGATTGACGCCACAATGAAATCACCAATGCCGCCATTGGCCCTGCCCGGCAAGGAATATATGGAACGAGCCAAGGATATTTGGGATGAACTTGGTTTGCCACAACTAAATGTTCAAATGCCATGGCATGGCTATTCGCTTGGTGCTTGGCATCAGATCTGGGATGATGCTGGACGGCGCGCCGCCTCTGGTGACTATCTAGAAAATGGCCGCATTTCGAAAGAACAAACCCAAGAAAACCTCAAGCCTGAATCAAAGCTGGATCCCGATACGGGCCTTCCCATGAAAAAATAACTGACGCATCACACAGCCTTGATTGCGTTGCCGTTTTGACAGCGACAATCAAGGGCTTTGCGGGTGTTATTGGCAGGCTAAATTTTATCGACGGTGATAAGATAAAACCGAATCAGGCCGATTACTGAACCGTATATTCAGCCAGTTTTTCCATATCAAGATCCATCGCAAGACCTGCACCACCAGGCACTTTCAGACTGCCCGACCTGATATCAAGGCGGGTTTGCGAAACCGTATCTTTTACCTTTAGCGGGCCAACACATTCAAGGCCAGTTAGAATATTGCTTGATGATGCGCCAACCATGATTTCAGCCATCGTGCTCATATCCAGACCAAAACCATGCCCCATGACAACTTTCAAGCCCGCGGCTTCGGCTGTTGCCATCATTCGCACCGCCGGCATGATACCGCCTGCCTGCGCAATGCCGAATTTCACCAGATCTGCACAATCGGCCTCTATCACCTTTAACAGGCTAGCATGATCGCTAATCGATTCATCGGCCATAACACTGATCCCGCCAAGGCGCCGGATTTCGGCCAAACCAACAAGATCATCGCGCGGCACCGGCTGTTCAAACAGCTGCATATCGCAATCTTTGATCGCATCACACAGCCGGATCGCATCTTGGACGCTATATTGTTCATTCGCATCCATGCGCAGATTCACCGCCTTGCCAACGGCGGCACGAACCGCTTGAACGCGCTGAATATCAGCATCAACATCACCGCCGATTTTGATTTTCAGCGATTGAAATCCAGCCTTGGCCCACCGCTCCGCATCAAGCGCAGCTTCATCGGCTGGCAGCTCGCCAATCCAGCCATTAAAAGCAACATGGTCTGACACAGCGCCGCCAAGAAAGTCACAAAGCGAAACCCCCAACCGGCGGCACGTCAATTCAATGGCTGCCATTTCAACAGCGGCTCGGGCGCCAATTTGAACTTCCTGCAAGCTGCCCATAATGTCCGATAGCCGATTGATATTTGTTGGCGACATGCCAAGAACCGCAGGGGTGATTTTTTCGCGTACCGTTGCGGCAATATCTTCAGCTCGATCGGGAAATACCGCCCGCGTCGACGGATCAACACTGCTAATACCATATGACCCATCGGATGCGGTAATTTTAACAACAACACCTTTGGTGACATTTTTTGACTTTCCGCCACTGGAAAAAACCGCAACCAATGGCATTGCCACAACGAACGTTTCAACAGTTTCTATGCGAACAGACTGCATTTTATCTTCCCTTTAAAACCGACTTATCAACATCAGGTCTGCTGTTATCTATGCTTTTGTGACATAGATTGGGCTGCTCCATGCCTGATGACCATCTTCTTGTGTCACCCGAACATAAAGCCGCTGTTCGGTTCCGGCGGCAAGCGCAAAAGATTGCTCACCTGACAGCGATGCGGAGTCCAATATTTTGGGAAGCCGTTCAATATGAAGCCGGATATCCATACCGCCACAATCAACAGTGATGCCATTTTCATCAATATCAGCAACTGATGCTGATACCGATTCAAAATTCGTCTGGACATAGATCTGGCCTGTTAGCGCAGCGTCATCCAGCCAGAAATCAACTGATGATGCGCCGCCAGTTGTGACTGTTTTCCACGCAGCTTCAGTTGCAGAAATCTGCTTGGGCTGACGATTTGGATTCCAAAAATTAACCGCGTTAATGCGATCAATTTTGCCGCCGGTAAGATTTGCCGAAACATCCCATTTTACCAAGCGGCCACGCCCACGATAATGCTGGCCAGCACAAGTAACGCGTAACCGACTTAGCGCGGCTTGATCATCCCAAGGGCGGATGGTTCGCACCAGATCCAACCCATTGAAAATATCAACACGTTCAATTGGTGCCGTGCCGATAATGTCAAATGCAAGATCAAGATGGTCAAGGTCAGTGCTAACTATATCGCCAATTTGCAAGGTTTGATCGCCCAAGCTTGCGGTCACGTCCATATAGATCCGTGCACCGGTTGTTGCATAATGCCGCCGGTTACGGAACGCATCAAAAAATGTGTCTCGGTCTAATTGCGGCAAAAGATGGCAGGTCAGACCGCCATAAGAGCCAAATTGACTATCCCCCGGATATTCCGCCCCGGGCCTTCCCTTATGCCCGTCGCTTGACCCGACAATACCAACCCGATAGCCGGACTCGAACGCATCGCGCAAAATCCATTCAAAGGTACCCCATGATGAATGCACCTCGACCGATGGTTCCAATTTTGCATCATGCGCATATTTAATATCGGCATAACGCCCGCCAACATGCGCAACGACAATCGCATCTTCGCTTTGCAATTTTTCGATTAAATCGGGTGTCGATAAAACATCATTTTCAAGGAATGTGCGGTCGCTGATCAAGGCGCGGCTTGACCGGTAAATAGGGCGGCCTTCCTTTCGAAACCACACATTGTGATCACCGCCAAGGCCGGTATTTCCCGACCATTCATAACCTGGCAATGTCATGAAGCGGTTATCTTCATTATATTCGGCTGTCAGTTCGTTCAAATGCTGCCAAAATGCATCGGTAATCTGGAAATCATTCCCCTGATGGCCAGCAATATCAAGAAAGGCTTTGTTACGGGCAAAGTCAAAATATTCACGCGCCGTTCCAACGCCGATTGTCTCACCACTTTGCGCATGCATATCGCTCCAGAAATGCGCCGCATCTGCTTGGCGGATCACAAGTGGGTTTGCCGTTGCAATCAGCTGGTCATTTTCATCCAGAACGGTAAGATGAAGCACGCCTGGGCTTTCGACCGAAAGCCCTTCAATCACAACGCCGAAATCACCCGCCTTTAGATCAACAATTTCAGCAAGGCCAGTGACAGGCAAATTGGTTTTCAGTTTGATCTTTCCGATTAAACGGTTTGATGGATTGCCCCAGCGGTCATCACCTTTTATCGACAATCGAAACCCCTCACCCGGCCGCCGCAATGTTGGCAAAACCGCCTTCCAGTTCACCGGATCACCTGGCACCATTGAAATGGTCGGGTTTGCCGCGCTTGGCAGCGCAATAAAATCTTGGGTCGCGAACGGATCAACGGTGATCTGAAAGGTAAAGGCCGACTCACAAAATGTTTGCAATAACCAGCCAGGCGCCCCTTTGGATTGATCGCCAAAATTAATCACGATCTGGTCGCCTTCACGCAAAAAGCGTAAACAGCGAATATAAAGGCTTTTATTCCAAGGGCGGATGTTTCGGCGCGCCTCCCATGACACTTCAAGAACGGCACCATTGGATGCCTCAACCGTTGTATATCCGGGCGCTGTCGAGTCACTAAACTGGATTGCCGAGCCATCAAAATGCCCCCGAAATCCAATCCTAAGCCCGCCTTGATCATCAATGCCAAATTTGCCAGCGGTGTAAGTCAATTTAAAGCTCTGATATGTATCAATTTCAAATTGGCCCGACGGCGTTAATGTGGCTTCACCCATCAAGTCTTGACGGTAATCATTATAGGGCATGTCAGGGTCTTTCTTTGTTTTGGCAAACAAATTTACAAATTTTGCCGAGGGCAATCGGTTGAATATGGGGATATGAAGCAAATGAATTGCCCGATATAAAAGAGCAAAATAACCGCAATGAAAAGAAAATTTTTCGACTTTTTCATCTATAATGGTGATAGCTTGCCAAAATCATGGTGCTGCCAGCCCATAAGCGCGATAATCGGTCGCCCGCCAAAATATTTTGAAATCAGCTTTTCCCCAATTCAATCCGAAAAATACTGTATTTTGAGACTCGCTCCGCTAAGATGGTTTTTCAGCGTATCAAACCTCAAAATATTGCAGCCTGCTTCAATACCGTTAGGTCACCGCTTTCCATCATCGCAAGCCAAATTGCGCTTATCATTTGAAAGAAAAAACGAACCAATATGACAACGATTATTGAAAATGTCGGCATAACCTTTGAGATGATGTTCCTATTCAGCCTCATTGTCGGTGCACTTTTTTGCTATGCAAATGAGAAAATACCAATGGAAATCACCGCCCTTGGCGTTGTTCTGATTTTGCTATTTTTCTTTCACTTTTTCCCAATCATTGACCAAAATGGTAGTAATATTTTGCCATCAAGCAAAATATTATCAGGATTTGCTAATCCGGCGATGCTGACCGTTTTAGCGCTTTTGGTTGTCGGTCAGGGCGTTGTAAAAACGGGGATTTTGGAAATTTTCTCACGCCATGTGCTGGCTTTGAGCATGGGAAAATTATGGATTGCCACCTTGATATCCCTAATCACCGTACTGCTGATTAGTGCCTTTTTGAACAATATCCCTGTTGTGATCATTTTCATCCCTATTATGCAGGGCATTGCTCAAAGATTTCATATACCCGCCTCTAAATTACTCATGCCGCTGAGCTTTGTTGCCGTTGTTGGTGGCATGACCACCCTTGTCGGATCTGGCACAAATCTATTGGTGTCGAACGCGCTAATCGAAGCCGGTTTTGAAGGATTCACCTTTTTTGAATTCACCCTTCCCGGATTGCTTCTTGCTGGTACCGGCCTTGCCTATGTGACAATTATTGCGCCGAAATTTCTGCCGCACCGGACCAGCCTTAGCCATCGTATGCGCGAACGTCTTGATCAGCATTTCATGGCGGAAATTTCAATCAATGCCGAATCAAGGCTGATTGGACAGTCGCTGGGTGTGCGCATGTTTCACGAATTGCCTGACATAAATGTGCGGATGATTAACCGGCTTGGCAAAACAATCTTGCCGCCTTTTACCGGTTTGAAGTTACGGGAAGGCGATGTCATTGCGCTTTCGGCAGCGCGCGAGGATTTGACCAAATTGATGGATTCCGGCTATGGATTAACCCCAGCCGAGGGCTATCGAACAAATCCGAACAGCCATAAAAAATCTGACCAGATTGTCGTTGAGATGATGGTCACGCCATCATCATCTTTGGTCGATAATACTATTGGCCGAACCGGTTTTGAATATCGGCATAATTGTCAGGTTCTGGGAATCCAGCATCATGCTCACATGATCCGAAGCCGCATGGGACAGGCCAAATTGGCGGCCGGTGATTTACTTTTGGTCAAATGTGATACGGAAACGCTTCGCGGTTTACGCCAAGATTTAGACGTTGTTCTGGTGGAATTTTCGGTTGAGGAACTGCCCAATCTGAAATCGGCTAATGTCTCTATTTTCATTTTTCTTTCGGTGGTTTTATCAGCGGCATTTGGTTTGGTGCCAATCGTCATTTCATCTTTCTTCGGCGCCATGGCAATGGTGATTTCCAATGTCATTACCTTGCAACAGGCGGCTCGCGCCCTAGACCTTAAAGTCATCACAACGATCGCGGCGGCGCTTGCGCTTGGGGTGGCGATGGAGGCCACTGGCGCTGCCACCTATCTTGCCAATCTCATTCTTTCCTTCACCGGAACCGCAAGCCCAAGGGTTGTTTTAAGCACGTTTTTCCTGATGGTTGCCTTGATGTCGAATATCATCAGCACCAAAACCTGCGCCGTTCTTTTTGCACCGATTGGCCTTCATATCGGTGCCGAGATCGGGATTGATCCGCGTATTTTTGCCATCACCATTGTGTTTGCCGCCAATTGCGCCTTTGCAACGCCCTTTGCCTATCAGACAAGTCTGCTGGTGATGGGGCCGGGAAGTTATCATTTCAAAGATTTCCTCAAAGTAGGATCGCCCTTGGTCATTATCATCTGGCTTGTATATTCAGCCTTTATTCCTTGGTATTACGGATTATAAAAATGAAAAAAGAGGCACCGGGCGCGTCAGGGCAACCATGGAAAAATGTCAATTATGCCGCGTCAAATTCTGGACCTCTTGCTGGCATAAAGGTTGTTGATCTGTCACGTCTTGTTGCTGGCAATATGGCCTCGCTCCAGCTGGCTGATTCAGGCGCAGATGTCACCAAAATAGAGCCATTACCAGCGGGCGACCCGCTTCGCGCATGGCAACAGGCTGGCATTCAGACATTCTGGTCGGTCTATAGCCGTAACAAAACAAGCATCGCTCTTGATTTCCGGCATGAAAAATCAATCAATATTCTAACCCGTTTAATTGATCAGGCGGATATTTTGATCGAAAGCTTTCGCCCGGGAACATTAGAATCAATGGGGCTGGCACCGGCGAGTTTGCATCAGCGCAATCCGGGTTTGATCATTTTGCGGGTTTCCGGATTTGGTCAATCTGGTCCCTATAGCCACCGGCCCGGTTTTGGCACTCTTGTCGAGGCGATGTCAGGATTTGCCAGCCGCACTGGCGAGGTGGGTGGTGGCCCATTGCTGCCGCCGGTGGCGCTGGCAGATATGATTTCCGGCCTTTACGGATCAAACGGCATCATGATGGCATTGCGTGGCCGCGAACAAACCGGCCGCGGCCAAATTATCGATCTTGCACTTCTTGATTCAATGGTTTCGGCGATTGGACCTGATGCTTTTGATTATGCCGTTACCGGAGAGGTGAAACAGCGGGTTGGCAATGGATCAAACACGGCAAGCCCACGCAATATCTACCAAACATCAGATGATCATTTCATCGCCATTTCGGCATCAATCCAATCAACAGCCAAACGGCTTTTTGCCGCTGTTGGTTCGGCAGCCATGATTGATGATCCAAGATTTGCCACCAATGCGGCGCGGGTGAAACATCAGGCCGAGATAGACAGGGTGGTTGGCAGCTGGATCGCCGCGCGAAGCCGAAAAGAGGTTTTAGCCATTTTTGACGCTGAGGGGATTACCGCCGCGCCAGTCAATACTATTGCCGATAATGCCGATGACCCGCATTTTATCGAACGCGGAATCTATATAACCGCAACTAATCCGGCAACTAATCTGACAATTGATGCGGCAATGGGCGAGGTGCCGATGCATCAGCCTCTTCCAATTATGGAAAACAATCTTGACCGCCTGCGCATGCCAGCGCCAAAACTTGGCCAGCATAGCCGCGCCGAATTGGCTAAGGCCGGATTTCAAGATGATGAAATCGACCAATTGCTTGCACAAAATGTGATTAGCCAGCCCTAAGGCCACCGGCAAAGCGAAATCACAAGGTGATATTTCAGGCGACAAGCGGCAAGAGCTGGCGTAAATTTGGGTTTGGCCAAGCCTGCATCATGGCAAATCACGTCACCCTATTTCCATTGCCATCACTTATCTACTGGCCACCAACTATTTACTGCCCATCAACTATGTATTGATCATCATGCCTATTGATTTTTTTGCATTCTTAACCGCACGCGCCGCTGTCAGCCTTGTCACCGCAATGCTGTCGATTGCGATTGGCTGGCATCTGTATCAAAATAGTGGCGACCCATTTGATCTGGCGCTTGTCGGGCTGATGCAGATCATGCCGATTTTTCTGTTTTTCTTTGTGACTGGTTGGGCAACCGACAGCTTGCCACGAAAAGCCCTGCTAATCGTCTGCACCATTACCGAAGCGGTGATTTTGATTGGCATCACCATGGCCATGCTTGCCGATGATTTGAATTTAACAGTCATTTTTGCGCTGCTATTTGCGCATGGTGGGGTCAAAGCATTCTATACGCCAGCCCAGCAAGCCATCATTCCCAATATCGTTCCGCCTGCCATGCTGGCGCGTGCGATTGCGTTCAATTCCACCATTGGCAAGATTTTTGCCACGGCGGGGCCGTTGCTGGCAGGCATTCTGATTACGGTGATTGATGTTTACACCTATCTTGTTGCCGCTGGCCTGATGGGGATCAGCACAATTGCCTATCTATTTTTGCCAAAACTAACTCGGCTAAAGCCTGATGGCCGAAGCCTTGATATGGTTCTTGGCGGCGTTGCCTATGTTCGGTCAAATTCGATTGTTCTCGGGGCGATCGCGCTTGATCTGTTTATTGTTCTTATGGGGTCGGTTGTGACCTTACTGCCGGTCTATGCAGCTGATATTTTGAATGTCGGGCCAGAATCGCTTGGTGTGTTGCGCGGCATGCCTGCGCTTGGCGGGGTTGTTGTTGGGCTTGGGCTTGCTGCCTTGCAGCCAATGCGGCGGTCGGGGCTTTGCCTTTTCGCCGCGCTGCTGGTGTTTGCAGCGTCAATTCTGGTTTTTGCGGTTTCGACCATTTTCTGGGTTAGCCTTGTGGCCTTGTTTGTCTATGGCGCAGCCGATATGGTAAGCGTCAATATCCGCATGACCCTTATTCAATTGGCCACACCCGATCATCTTCGCGGCAGAGTCAGCGCGGTGAACGCCATTTTCATTTCATCATCAAATGAAATGGGTGATGTTCGGGCTGGTAGCGCGGCCGCACTTCTTGGCCCTGTTACAACTGTTTTTATTGGTGGGCTGGCGGCGTTGGGCGTGGCGATTGGCGGCTGGTATGTTTTTCCAAAACTACGCCATCTCGATCGACTAGCCGACCTATGCCCCCCAGACGAACCCAAAATCAAAGGAGATAAAAATGACCAACAATAATCCTTATACCCCACCGGTGGTCTGGACATGGCAAGCCGAGAATGGTGGCACATTTGCCAATATCAACCGGCCAATTGCAGGCGCAACTCATGACAAGCCGCTTGCTGTTGGCAAACATCCGCTTCAGCTTTATTCGCTAGCCACACCGAATGGCGTAAAAGTAACCGTGATGCTTGAAGAATTAGTGGCGCAAAACATCACTGGCGCCGAATATGATGCGTGGCTGATCCAGATTCGCGATGGCGACCAATTCGGCAGCGGTTTTGTAGAAATTAATCCAAATTCAAAAATTCCGGCCTTGATGGATCATTCGATATCACCACCATTGCGTGTGTTTGAATCGGGTAATATTTTGCTCTATCTGGCAGATAAATTCGCAACATTGATTCCCCAAGACCCTGCCGGCCGAACCGAATGTTTATCATGGCTTTTCTGGCAGATGGGAAGCGCGCCTTATCTTGGTGGCGGCTTTGGCCATTTCTATGCCTATGCACCAGAAAAACTGCCCTATCCGATTGACCGTTTTACGATGGAAACCAAACGCCAGCTTGATGTTCTTGATCGCCAACTTGCCGAACATAGCTATGTCAGTGGCGACGAATACAGCATTGCCGATATTGCGATTTGGTCTTGGTATGGGCAATTGGTTCTTGGCCGTCTCTATAATGCAGCTGAATTTCTGGATGTTCAAACCTATAGCCATGTCATGCGCTGGGCCAAAGCGATTGATTCGCGCCCAGCGGTGAAACGTGGTCGCATGGTCAATCGTATATCTGGCGCGCCGGAAATCCAGCTTCATGAACGCCATGACGCCAGCGATTTTGACAATAAGACACAAGATAAAATTGCCTAAGCAAACACCCTGTTTTGCACCGGCCAAACAACCCCAAATTGGATTTTACCAAAGGACAAGGCATCATGAATTGGACAGCACGGCGTCAACGGTTTCGGCGGATTTTGGCAGGCAATGACTGCATCACACCGGCAACGGTTTTTGACCCTTTATCGGCGCGCATGATCGAAGACCTTGGTGGCCAGGTTGGCATGCTTGCCGGATCGGTGGCGGCAATGTCAATCCTTGGCGCACCTGATAAAATGCTGATCACCGCGTCAGAATTTGCCGATATGGCCTTGCGGATTTGCCGGGCGGGTGATCTGGCGGTTATTGCCGATGCTGATCATGGCTATGGCAATGCAATGAATGTACAGCGCACAGTCCGCGAACTTGACCATTCTGGCCTTGCCGCAATCACCATTGAAGATACTGATCTGCCACAGCCTTTTGGATCGGAGGCAACACAGCTTTTGAATATTGATGAGGCTGTTGGCAAAATGCGGGCGGCTGTATCGGGGCGTGTTGATGCCGACTTGGTTATTTTAGCGCGTACCAGCGCTGCCACCATTACCGACCGTGACGATTGCATCGCCCGGATCAAGGCCTATGAAAAAACCGGCGTTGACGGCATTACGCTGATCGGTGCCCGATCCCTTGAGGATTTGACCGCGCTTTGCGCCGCAACCAATCTTCCCATCATGCTTGGCGGCATTGGATCACTTGCGCCAAAAGCCGATGATCTGGCAAAAATGGGCGCGCGCATATGTCTTCGAGGGCATCAACCCTATCTGGCATCACTTGCCGCAACCTACAGCGCAATCCAGCAAGTGCTTGGACAGACAAATCCTGATAATGCGCCACCAGTGATCAATTCAGCTATTTTGCGGCAATTAACGCGTGAAAACGGCTATGATGACGATGCTGGTCAATTTTTGAAATAGGCCATAACCGGCATTTGAAACAATCAACAGCTTTGGCAGTAGCTTTGGGCAATAACTCTGGACAATCCCCTTCACCATCGGTCAGGATTTGACAAGTTTATGAGAACTGCCCTAATTGACATAGATAAGTTGGCATTCGGCATTGCCGCAAAACGTCACAACAGCATGACAAAGGAGATGATGATTTGAGCGCCCCTTATTGGAAACCATCAGGCGGCCTGCCGCCGCAATCTCAATTATTGTCAGATCGCGCGGTTTTCACCACCGGATATGCGGTGATCCCAAAAAGTGTTTTATCGGATATCGTGACAAGCTATCTGCCATTCTGGAGCAAGACCAGATTATGGGTTTTGGCGCGCCCCATGACCGGCTTTTCTGAGACCTTTTCACATTATCTGATGGAAATTGAATCAGGTGGCGGCAGCGACCGGCCAGATGATAATGCCGACGCGCAATCGGTGCTTTTTGTGACAAGCGGGTCAATGACAATAACCATTGACGGCACTGCGCACCCTTTGACAATTGGAAGCTATGCCTATCTGCCAGCAGGATGTGATTGGACGATCATCAATGATGGCAACCAAACAGCCAGCTTTCACTGGATTCGCAAACGTTACAACGCGGTTAGCGGCATTGACCGGCCTAATGCTTTTGTCACAAGCGATGGCGCTATTGACCCGATCGCCATGCCCGATACTGAAGGGCGTTGGGCAACCACAAGGTTTGTTGATCCGACCGATTTACGCCATGACATGCATGTGAATATCGTGACCTTTCAACCGGGCGGCACGATCCCTTTTGCCGAAACGCATGTGATGGAACATGGGCTTTTCGTTCTAAGTGGCAAGGCGGTTTATCATTTGAATCAAGATTGGGTTGAGGTCGAAGCGGGTGATTATATGTGGCTTCGCGCTTTTTGCCCGCAAGCCTGCTATGCTGGGGGCCCCGACCCATTCCGCTATTTGCTCTATAAGGATGTAAACCGGCATATGCCGCTTGATCTATAGCTGCGTTAAAAGCAGAAAATGCCAAAACAGGCTTTAAAGCCTGTCATTTGATCTTTTCGGCAAGCAATTTAGCAACAACAGCAAAGCCCCAAAACCCGAATGCATAGCCAAGCGCAATGACCCAAACGGCCAGATCCAGTGCCAACAGCTTGTATGGTTTGCCAAAATATAGAATCAATGCGGCAATAGTGGTAATGGTGATGCCAAAATAAACGCCATATTTAACGAGATATCGCCTTTGGCCAAGCCCCAGCATCAGCCCGAATAATTCTTGGCAGAATCACCAAAAACCAACAGCAAAACGCCGCCAGAGTCTCCAAAATTGACCATGCCGGTTTTGCAACATTCGCCAAAGCTAATATTATTAAGATATCTCAGTAATACTGGCGACCAGTGGCGTCACATCTTGAGATTTGCACCCGCTGATACCGACTGGCCAAAACTGAAATACCTTGGCGCGTCACATCAGCAAAAAGGCCATGAATGATTGCCGTTTCCAGCTTTCACCCATGGCCCTGATTTACGTTAAACTGATAACCAGTAAAGGTTTAGCCCCTAGCTGGCAGCGCGGTTCTTTTCAAGCCAGCCATCAACAAGCGCGACGGTTTCATCAAGGCTTGGCAAGTGCAAGTCTTTTTGCGCGGCGACGGTTTGCACCAGCTTGTCAACACGTTCGATATTCTTGGCACCAGCGGCCAAGGCACGCGCAGCCGATGATGGGCTGCCAAGCGATTGTGCCGCATTGGCATATTTTTCAAACGGCACAAAATCGGCAGGTGTCCCGCCAAGGCTGATGCATAATTCAACAACCCAATTATAGATTTTGCGCGATTGCTCAATGTCGTGATGAACCGCGTCCTGAATTGGGCGCATTTCTTCTTTTTGAACACAGCGGTAATTTCCCGCGACAAGCATTGCCCATTTTGCCAATGGCACAAACACTGACTCATGTACCTTTAGCTTTACTGGCAATTCGATTTCAGCGCCATCATCAGTGGTAAAGCGAACTGCTTCAATATCGGCCTGAAGGCGGCGAAGCATGGCATCATCCTGCTCATGGTGAAACGTTGCTGCCTTGAAATTGGTTGGCAGGCGAACCTGCAAGACATTGAGATTTTCCTCAGGTGGGCGGAACGCCTGCGGGTCGGGGCTGCATAAGGTAAATTTTTCCGGATCAAAAGCATCCCAGACAGTTGATTCGGCGTAACAGACACGCAAGGACTCAACATCCATATTGGGAAGACGCTTCATAAAGCTAAGTGGCGGCATATTCATGATCGACATGCATGGCACGCCAGATTTCGCCACTGCTTGCAGCAAATCACGAACACCAAGTGACGAATATTGTGGCTCTTGCATGGCAAGAACAACAAGATCAAAATCTGCTGGATCGCAATCGGTGGGGCCGCCAGCCGATAATTGGCCGGCCAGTCCGCTTGTGCGGATTTCAACAAGACCATCGCGGCCTTTTACTGGTGTGCGGATAATCGCACCTTCGGCATTAAAAATATTGGCCTCAGCAGGCATGCAGATCATATTTGCGTTATGACCAGCCAAAACAATTTTGGTAGCCAGCAACGATCCATATGATGCGCCAAGAATCAGTACATTTAGGGGGAGCATATTGGGGAGTCTCCAAAAAAAAGTTCGTTCCTTGTCTTAACGTAATAGGCCAATAATTTCAACTCAAACAGAGCCGCTTTGCCGGTCGCCTGCCGTTGCGCACCAACATTTTCAGGCGCGTAGATTCCAGTCAAAGGCAAAATGCAGCAAAAATGTCGGTTTTACAGACTTATATTCTATCAAACCTGAATTCAGCGCATTTTTTTTGGTTTTCTAATATGCGGCCACTGGCAAAAAATCTGAAAATATTTTTGATGGAAACCGAAAATGGAGCTGATATCACTCAGCCTTGATCGGATTGGCAAGAATGCCAATGCCTTCAATCTCGATTTCGACAAGATCACCATCTTTCATCCAAAGAGGTGGCTTGCGGGCATGACCAACACCTGACGGGGTTCCCATGATAACAAGATCCCCCGGCTCAAGCGTGAAGGCCTTGGTAATATAGACAAGGGTTTCAATGACCGGAAAAATCATCATATCCGTTGTGCTTGATTGAACAGTTTGACCATTTAACCGGCATTCGATTTTCAGACCTGTTGCCGCTTTTGGCAATTCGTCTGGCGTGACCAAGATGGGGCCAAACGGGCCGGTCTTGTCAAAATTCTTGCCCATAGTCCATTGAGTCGTATGCCGCTGAAATTCACGAACCGACCCATCATTGAAACAGCTATAGCCAGCAATGACATCAAGCGCGTTATCTTTGGTCAAATTTTTGCATTCCTTGCCAATGATCACTGCCAATTCGGCTTCATAATCAAGCGTTTCGGAAACAGCCGGGGCAATGATTGGCTGATTGGCCGCGACAAGCGATGTGGCGCTGCGCATAAAAATCGACGGAAAGGGCTGTTTGTCAAATGGCCCTTCGGCAACATGATCCATGTAATTCAACCCAAGACATAAGATTTTGCCCGGCTTTGCGACTGGCAGCCCGATGGTGATATCCTCGATCTGATGATGAATCGCATCACCAACCTTGGCCATAAGCGCGGCAATCTGGTCGAGCTGGCCTGCCTTTATCACCGCGCCAAGATCGCGCGGTGCAGTAGGGTCAAGGCGCGACAAATCAATAACGCCCCGATCAGTGATAACGCCAATATGTGGTCCATCCCCCTGTTCAAATGCAACTAGCCGCATTTCATTGTCCCTTTTAAAAAATCATTTGTTGAATTGAGATTGTTATCTAACGGTTATCCAAACCGCTTAGCTGCCAATTTTCATCGGTGCTGTCATGCCTCGCAAACAGGCAATCACGCTTAGAGCGGTAATCTTACCGGTTCCCGGATTGCCCTCAGATTGGACATTTTGAATCTGCAACGTGAATTTTGCGCTATCGGCATCGACTTCAATCGAATGTGTGTTGCGGTCAAGATGCGGGTCGGCCCAGACTTCAAGCTCGGTTGCATCAGCGCCAATGCCGGCAAGCCCCAAAGCCGCCGCTACATTGACATTGGCTGGGAACGCCTTGGCCCCTTCGCGGGCGCTGCCCTTGAAAACCTGAATGGCGCCATTCAGCCGATCGAGGCTGATGTTATTGTCGATGATATGCGGCGCATCTTTTAGCGCATTTGGCGGTTTGCGGGTGATCATGCGCACCGAGTGGATTTTACCTTCGGCTGCGGCACGAACCGCATCAAGCCCCAGCAATGCGCCGGTCGCAAGAACAAGCTGACCACCATGTTCGCGTGCCATATCTTCGATATCTTCATTTGCAAGAATGCCGGCACCGCTCACCGTCACCAAAATGCGCCCCCGCGAAAAAGCCGCAATAGCAATATCGCGAAACACCGATTTTGGCGCACAATCAACAATCACATCACAGCAAGCCGCCACCTCGTCAATTGATATCAACTCAACCGATGATGATAGGCCAGCAATGCTGGCAAGCGCCTTGTCACGTCGGCCTGACGCAATTGCCACCAACGACATGCCGTTAATGCCCCCATCAAGTGCCTTTGCAACAACATTACCAATGGTTCCAAGGCCAATAATTCCCACAGATAGCATATTTTCCCCTAAAGCCTTCGGTGCCGTTATTAATAATCAAAAACAAGGATTATTCGAAAGATTCATATTGACTCGGTGCCGCAAACTTTTGCAACCTTAAATGACAAAAACACACTTAACGCGGCGCCTATTTTTACTGACATGTTGTCGCCTAAACCAAGCAAGAAGGAGTAATCTTACTATGCTGAATTCAAGACTTTCAATTCTCGGAACCGTGGCTGCCAGCGTCATGATGGCGTCATCCGTTGCACAGGCTGGATCCCATTCCGTTCCAAAGCTTCCTTGTGAAACAGCTCAATTGATTGTGCCTTGGAAGCCTGGTGGCGGCACACAGGTTCTGTATGCGCTGGTTGAAAAAACCATTAGCGAAATGGACACACCTTATAATTTGAAGGTGGTAACAGTTCCAGGTCAGGGCGGCAACAAAGGCGCCAAACAGGCAGCCAAAGCCGCACCCGATGGCTGTACCCTATTCGCCATTCACCAGTCAGCGATCACCAGCTTTTTGAATGGCCGAATTGATTTCCACTATAACGGCTTTGATGCTGTAGCGAACGTTACCATAACCCCTGATATCATTGGCGCTGGCGCTGATGCTCCTTTTAATTCAATCGAAGAGATGGTCTCCTACGCAAAGGCAAACCCTGGCCAGGTAACGGCAGGTGCCACATTTGGATCCACATCACACTTCATCTGGCTGCTACTTCAAAAAGCAACCGGTGCAGACTTAAAACTTGTGCCATATGATGGTACTAGTGAGCGCATGAACGCACTGCTGTCAGGCGCCATCACATTGGGAGCTGTAAACGTTGCGTCAGGCTTAAAACATCTAGAGGCAGGCACAATTAAAGCATTAGCAATTGCGAATGATGATCGTGACCCTCAGCTTCCTAATACGCCAACCCTAAAAGAGCGTGGCATTGATATGAGTTTCGCACTTGAGCGTGGTGTCATGGCACCAAAAGGCACACCAAAAGAAATCATCGACATGTGGGCCGGCATAATCAAACAAGCCGTTGACAATCCCAGCTTACAAAAAGCCATGGCAGCAAAAGGCACAGGCCTTCGCTATCAGGGGCCTGAAGAGTTCACAGCATACTCGCAGAAACTCTACAGTTCCTATGAAGCTGTAGCCATTGAAATTGGCATGTACAAAAAGTAAGAGCCCACAAACAAGTGCTTTATTAAGCGCAGCATCCATCACATTTTGGTCGGCAATATGTCATTGCCGACCAAAATAATTTTCTCATTAACTAACAGGCTTTTCTTTCAGATGTCATTTAATCGAGACAGCATCATTGCTTTATGCCTTCTGATGGCAAGTTGTGGATTAATGCTGGCAACTTTTGAAATCAGAGAACCTGATTATGGCGTTCTATCACCCGCTGCATGGCCACGATTGATCGTTGTTATGATAGCATTTTTAAGCTTAATTTATTTAATACAGTCTTTACGCTCGCCTAAAAGAAAGCAAACAACGACAGCAAATAGAAATATTTATGAATTTTTGAGCTACTGGCGCAATGTGTTTTCAGTTTTTATTGTATTTGCTGTTTACCTTGTAGCCCTCCCATACCTTGGGATGCTGTTAGGAAATATTGCTTTTAGCTTTGTATTGTTGTCAGTGCTCGGAGGCTGGCGCGCAACAATAACACATGCACTGATCGCAGTGGGTACTTCAGGGGGTATGTGGCTACTTTTCACCTATGCTCTTGAAGTGTTTTTACCCCGCGGCTCGCTTACAGGACTTTAATATTTATGGATGTTTTTTTACCTGCGTTTTTGAATATTGTTGATCCGACAACTCTAATATTTATGACAATCGGTGTGGGCGCTGGGTTGCTTGCCGGAGCAATCCCAGGATTTACTATCGCAATGGCGATTGTGCTTACCCTACCTTTTACTTTTTCTATGCCCCCTGCACAGGGACTAGCAACAATGATTTCTGTTCTTGTTGGTGGTTTATCTGGCGGATTGATGTCAGGCATCCTAACCGGCATTCCCGGAACCCCCTCATCTGTTGCCACCACCTTTGACGGTTTTCCTATGGCGCGCAACGGTGATCCAGGTCTGGCGCTTGGCATTGGTGTGTGGTCCTCATTTTGCGGTGGAATTATATCAGCTGTGCTTCTTGTGCTCTTTGCACCCCAGCTAGCTGCCGTCGGCTTAGAGTTTCAGCCGTGGGACTTTTTTATGTTGGTAATGTTTGCACTGACCGTCACAGCATCATTAGCTGGTGCAAGTCTGATTAAGGGTTTGATTGCTGGGGCAGCTGGGCTTCTGGTGAGAACTGTTGGTGAAGATGACGCCGTTGGCGTTGGACGCTTTGATTTTGGTTCAGATTATCTTTTAACAGGATTTGATTTCATCGCAGTTCTAATTGGATTGTTTGCCTTTTCACAATTGCTCAGCGACCTTCGCAATCCAGAAAAGGCGCGCAAAGCACTTAGCGACCAAAAACAAATCCGCGTTAGAATTGAACATCGGCGAGCAATTATAATTCTTATAAAGAACTGGGGAGTTGTTGTTAGGTCTGCATTGATTGGCATGTTTACTGGCATTTTGCCTGGTGCTGGTGGATCGATAGCCAATATCCTCGCCTATGATCAGGCCAAAAAGAATGCCAAAGATAACTCAAATTTTGGCAAGGGTGATCCGCGCGGCATCATAGCGCCAGAGGCATCCAACAATGCCGTTGAAGGGGGAGCGCTCACTCCATTAATGGCACTAGGCATACCTGGAGATATCACCGCAGCAATTATGTTAGGCGCGCTTTTAATGCACGATATTGTGCCGGGCCCTACGTTTATCAGCGACGAACCTGTTCTTGCGTCCTCAATTTATATTGCTTTTTTCCTTGCTAATTTCATCATGATTGGCCTGCAGTCAGGCGCCCTTCGTATCTTTGTTCTGGTTACGCGAGTGAAAACCTATGTGTTGGCTGCCGGCATTTTGACTTTTGCAACTATCGGCGTATTCGCTTTGCATAATTCTGTTGAAGATATTTGGACGTTATTCTTTTTTGGAATTCTTGGATTTTTCATGCGGCAATATGGCTTTCCATTAGCACCCATGATTTTAGGTGTCGTGCTTGGTGATATCGCTGAATTAAACCTTGCGCGGGCCTTAGCAATTGATGCTGATCCAATGCTATTTATTACTCGGCCGTGGTCATTGTTTTTTACAATAATTGCATTGTTTTCAGTTATGTTTCCAATTTACCAAAAACATCGTGGAACAGGCTCTTTAGTCGAAAAATTTTACTCGCCTGTGATGCTTCTATCACTAAGCGTGCCATTATTTATGATGGGTGGTATTTTAAGAACATCCCTAGCTGTGGCTGCAATTGCGGCTGGTAGCGTCATCCTATGGCGCAGGACGAATATAGACAACCCAACCCACTAAATCCCCAGGCCTTGTAGCAACGTAACTAATATTTATTGTCTTTATAAACGCAACAGATATGGCGTCTATTTTCCTCACCTTCTTATTAGGATATGAATACATTTCCTGACGCAATTTTTCGGGCTGTTCGCACAAGGCCGGCTGAATTCAGATCAAAGCTGTTCCCATCCGTATTATAGTCAACAACAACTTCAATCATACCTGAAGGATGTTCGATTTTTAACGTTGCTGGACTACTTGTTGGCCGCGTCAACAGGCCATCAGCGACGCTGCCAGGTGTCATTGCGCATGACGCCAAACATTGCGCGCCAGTTACCGCCATAGTCGGATGTGCCTGCCAAGGCATAAAATAACGTGCGGCAATGGTGCCACCAGCCTTTGGCGAAGCAAACACCGCAAATTTTGGTGTGACAGATTTGCGCACATCACCCATACCCATCGCCTTACCGGCAGCAAGTCTTACTCTTTCCATCTTTGCCATGAAATCTTTATTGGCTTCGAGCTCCGCAACAGACTCATATCCTGAAAGTCCAAATGCATCGGCTCGCGCGCAAACAGTTGGCATTGCAACATCCATACAGGTCACTTCAACATCATCAAATTGATCGCGAAGATTACCCGTTGGCAGCAATTTACCAGTGGCCGCACCAACAACATCCATGAATTGAAGGTCAATGCGCGCGGCGGTTCCAGGCACGCCATCAATAGCCGTATCGCCATCATAGCGCACAATCCCGCCCGGCGTCTGCACCCTTGCCACAACCAGAGCGCCTGTATTGACAAGCTTGATCCGCACTTCGGTAACCGGATCAGAGGCTGGCATAAGCCCCATTTCAATCGCTGCTGGGCCAACACCCGATAGAATATTGCCGCAGGTTGGCTTGAAATCAACAAGCTGTTCCAAAACCGAAACCTGGGCAAAGAAATAATCAATATCAGCCGCATCATCGGCAGATCGTGACAGCATCGCAACCTTGTTGGTCACGGCATTGCCACCGCCGATACCATCAATGTTCAATGGATGACCCGCGCCAACCGCCTGAAGCAGAATTTTGGCAATCGCATCACGATCAGATGGCAAATCAGCTGCATTAAAATAAGGGCCGCGCGACGTGCCGCCACGCATAAACAGAAATGGAATTTCATACTGAGCCATTTGAAGGATCCTTAACCAAATATATTTGTGGGATGCTGGCCGCCGATCCTGTCACGAAACAATACCAAGCAAGATTAGGCCAGCAAGAATACTATGCTGAGGAGAACGCTAATGCAGAATCTCCGTGCTGACAACTGCCGCCATATATACAAGGTAAAATTTCTGTATAGACTGATCGATGGCGGATTCATCTCGGCACCGCCACCGGTCATCTATCTAAGGGATAAAATGCGATGCGTAACAGCGGTATTGGGTTTATTGGCCTCGGCCAAATGGGGCTTGGCATGGCCAATAATCTGGCAAAAATCGTCGCGCCATTTTACGCTTATGACGCGCTGCCAGCCGCCACTGACCGGCTGGACGGCGATGATATCATCATTGCCAGCACGCTCGGTAATCTGGTAGCGAATTGTCATCTCATATTTCTATGCCTTCCGTCTGCCAAAGAGGTGAATGAGGTTATTTTCGGCGCTGGTGGTATCGCTGAATTGGCACAAGGCGATCTTGCTATTATCGACACCTCAACAATTGATCGTCTTGAGGCCATTGCCATCCATGATCAATTGACAAGCCGCGGCATTACCTATGCTGATTGCCCGATTTCCGGCCTTCCCTTTCGCGCCACAGATGGCACATTGACCTTGATGTTTGGCGGCAGCAAACCCTTGTTTGATCGCGCCAGGCCGCAGCTTAATGCCATGGGCGAATTTATCGTCTATTGCGGCGAAAGCGGGGCTGGCCAGATGATGAAAGCGGTCAACAACATCATCTATGATATCAATATTGTCGCGCTATGCGAGGTATTACCGCTGGCTGTTGCTGGCGGACTTTCAACCGAAGCCTTGACCCAAGTTGTGACAACCGCAAGCGCCCGCAGCTTTGCTGGTGATCATTTCGTACCACGCATGTTGTCGCGCCAGTTCGACAATGATTTTCCAATGGAAGACGCCTATAAAGACATTTTGAATGTCCAGCGTATTGCCATTGAAAAACGCGCCATGACCCCGTTGGTGAATGCGATGACAAGCAGCTATCAAAATGCCATGGCCGCCGGTTTTGGCCGCGAGCCAAAAAGCGCCATTATCAAAATTTATGAAAAAGCGCTTGGCACTAAATTTAGCGATCAATAAATCGGCAAATTTTAATTTATGCGAGCAACGCCATATCGGCGTTCCATACCCATTTCAGCTTGTGACCAAAATTATCACATGACAGGCAGATTATTCGTTGTGATAATTTCAGCATAACGGTTGATCCGATGATTTTTTCATAGTAGATGTAAAAAATCACACCGTTAGGAACGTAAATGCCAATCTATTCAGAATCTTTTGCCGCTGCCTTTGGCCTGCTGGCCAGCTCGGATCATGATCTGATGGAAATTCTGGCGCTTTCAATCAATGTCAGCCTGGCGTCATTGGTTTTGTCTTGCGTGATCGGCCTTCCCATTGGCGCATTTCTAGCCATGCGTCATTTCCCGATGCGCGATTTTCTGGTTGGCGTTTTCAATGCCCTGATGGGGTTGCCGCCGGTTGTTGTGGGGCTGTTGGTCTATTTGCATTTATCCAGATCAGGACCATTTGGCTGGCTTGGGCTACTATATACGCCGCAGGCCATGGTGATCGCACAGATGATTTTGATCACCCCGATAATCGTCGCACTATCCTGCCAGGTTCTTGAGGATTTACACGAAGATTACAAAGATTTTTTCGATAGTCTTGTGGTGCCAAAACGAACCGCGCTTTTGGCCTATATCATTGATGCGCGCTATTCGCTTATGACGGTTATTCTGGCCGGATTTGGCCGCGCCATATCCGAAGTTGGCGCGGTGATTATCGTTGGCGGCAATATTGATCATCTCACCCGCGTGATGACAACAGCGATTGCGCTTGAAACCTCAAAAGGCGAGCTGGCACTGGCCTTGGCGCTTGGCTTTATTTTATTGGCGATTTCACTTGCGGTGAATTTTCTGGTGCAATGGCTAAAAGCATCGGCAAGGCGGCGTGCCTATGTCTAGTCAAACCTCAATGGTACGGCGCGGCCAGATGCCAATCAACGTTCAGAACATCACCCTGACGCTGAATGAGCGCATGTTGATTGATGATCTGTCTTGTATCATTAAATCGGACGGTATGAGCGTCATTATGGGGCCGAATGGCGCTGGGAAAAGCCTTTTCATGCGCTGTCTTCACGGGCTGGAAAAGCCGGATTTGGGGCAGATTCTCTATGCCGACACACCACTTGATCCTTTGATTAGGCAACAGCAATCATTGGTCTTTCAAACCCCAACGATCTTGCGCCGGACAGTTTTAGCAAATCTGCTGTTTGTGGCGCACCAACGCGGCATTGATGATCCGAAAATATCAATGGATTATCTGGCTCAATTACAGCTTGATCATCTCGCCCAGCATCCGGCGCGGCTTTTATCTGGCGGTGAAAAGCAACGTCTTGCCCTGGCGCGAGCATTGATCGTCAATCCGGCAATTCTGTTTCTGGACGAAGCAACCTCTAACCTAGATCCGGCATCGATTGAAACGATTGAAACCAATCTGCAATCGGTTAGCAAGCAAGGCATGAAAATTATTCTTGTGACGCATGACATTGGGCAAGCCAAGCGACTTGCCGATGATGTTCTGTTTTTGCATCACGGCAAATTGTCCGAACATAGCCCCGCCAAATCTTTCTTTCAAAAACCAAAATCAGCCGCCGCCAAAGCCTATCTGGCTGGCAAGCTGGTTTTATAACCGCCAGATAGATGGCATCTGCCAAAGGAGCCTTTATGAAATTTGCGATTTTGTTTGCTGCTGGCGCCGCCTGCCTTGCCACCGCCGCAATGGCTGATACTGTGATTCTTGTTCAATCAACAACATCGACAAAAAACGCCGGTCTTTATGACTATATTCTGCCATTGGTCAAAGCCGATACCGGCATCACGGTGAATGTGGTTGCGGTTGGAACCGGTGCGGCAATCAAGAATGCAATGAATTGTGATGGCGATGTCCTTTTGGTGCATAGCCGGAAACGCGAAGACCAGTTCGTTGCCGCTGGCTATGCCAAGCAACGATATGATGTCATGTATAATGATTTTGTGGTCATTGGCCCGGCAGGTGATCCGGCAGGCATTGCTGGCGGCAAGGATGTAACCGCCGCATTGGTGAAGATCGCCAATGCGAAATCAGAATTCGCATCACGCGGGGATGATTCGGGAACGCATAGCAAGGAAAAATCTTTATGGGCAATGGCAAAGATTAATCAGGCGGCAAGTTCAGGTGACTGGTACCGCGAAACCGGCTCGGGCATGGGGGCGACCTTGAATGCTGCTGTTGGCATGGGCGCATATGCTTTGAGTGATCGCGCTTCATGGGGCGCATATGCAAACAAGGCAGATTTCAAAATCATGGTTGAAGGAGATCAACGCCTTTTCAACCCCTATGGCGCTATGCTGGTTGATTCGCAAAAATGCCCAAATGTCAGATCAAAGCAAGGCCAGATATTTATTGATTGGCTGATTTCGGCAAAAGGTCAATCCGCCATTGCCAGTTTCAAATTAAATGGCAAACAGCTGTTTTTTCCAAACGCACAATAGATTTTCAATTACGGCACAAGAAGAATCTTGCCTATATGGTCGCTTGATTCCATCAGACGATGCGCTGCGGCTGCCTCGGCAAATGAAAAAGTCGCATATGTTTCTGGTGCAATGGTCTGGTCTTTAAATTTTGGCCAAACATGCATCTCTAACGATCGACAGATTGCAGATTTTTCAGCAATCGACCGCGGCCGCAAGCGCGCGCCTGTCACGGTAAGATGTTTGCTATGGATCTGGCCAAAATCGATTTCGGCGATTTTCCCACCGCGAAGATTGATGATCATCAAACGCCCACCATGGGCAAGAAGCTGGACCTCCTTTGGCAAATAATCACCGCCAATAATATCAATGATAATATCAACGCCGCGACCGTTGGTCAGGTTACGCGCCACGTCTAGAAAATCGTCATTTTTATAATTGATCGCGGCGTCAGCGCCAAATCTGCGAATTGCCGCACATTTGGTTTCGTTTCGTGCCGTGGCAAAAACTGTGGCACCAAAGGCCTTTGCAACCTTGATCGCAGCAAAGCCAATACCGCTTGTGCCACCCTGAACCAACACGGTTTCACCGGCTTGAAGCTGGCAACGATCCATCATATTCGTCCACACCGTGCAGAAAACCTCGGGCAAGCCTGCCGCATCAACCACCGACACCCGGTCCGGAATGGCCATACATTGGCCTTCTGGCGCAATCGCATATTCAGCATAGCCGCCACCAATCAATAGCGCGCAGACCATATCGCCCGGCCGAAAGCGTTCACATGATTTGCCAACAGCAACAATTTCGCCCGAAACCTCAAGCCCCATAATATTGGGCGCACCGGGTGGCACTGGATATTTTCCCTCGCGTTCGCGCAAATCGGCACCATTGACGCCGGCGGCATGCACCTTGATCAACAGGTCATGCCCGGTTGCGACCGGCACAGGAACATTGATGATTTCTAGCGCGTCCGGCCCACCAGGGGTGTGAACACCAACGGTGCGCATTGTTTTTGGGTGCTGATGCATTGCATTTGTCCTTGGATTGATCGGCGTTATGATTTGCCAAAATCAAATTATGAAGAGAGAAATTCTAGATGAAAAACAAAAACCACAATTTATTGCCACTGCCTATTATAAATTCAACATATTTGACAGAAAATATTAGAATATCATTGACATAAAAGGCCGAACTGATCACAAATTTAACACGATAAGTTTATCAAAAATTTCAAAAAACCTATTGGAGGAAAAAATGGGAATTAGTAAATCGGTTGTGCTTAGTGCTGCAGCAGCTTTGACGCTTACTTCTGGAGCTGCTCTCGCAGGTAGTCACGGATCTTATCCGTCCAAGCCTGTGAAAATCGTTGTAGGATTTTCTGCTGGTGGTGGTACTGACACAACGTCACGCGGATTTGCATCATACCTACACGAAGCTGAA